>NZ_JBHWGS010000027.1:0-98127 GCF_042732975.1 Streptomyces sp. NPDC059743
AGCTACCTCGCAGGCCTGCACCTCCGCGCCTCCACGATCTGGATCAAGGACCTCACGCGAACCGCAGGTTGATCACGACTCAATACCCGCCCTAGGAGAGGCTCGCCTCCTTGGCCATCGACCGCGTCAACCAGTGCGTGGCGTCATTCGGCGTGGTCTCCCATGTCCTGACGACCACTTCTTCCACCTGCGCGCCGGTGATCTTCCGGGGACCGCCCGGACGAGGACGGTCGGTCAGGCCCTCCAGCCGGTCCCGCACGAAGCGGGCCCGCCACCTGCTCACCGTGTGTGCCTCGACGCCCAGCCGGGCGGCAACGTCCTTGTTCGAAGCTCCGGTTGCGCACTCCAGAGACCTTCTAATGAAAGTCGGCACAGACAAGTGCAACGGCATCAGAGAATTGACGCCTTGGCAACATCCTCCGTCGCTCGACGGGACGACACCGCCGATTCCGACGGCGGTGACAATCCGGCACTTTAAGCAGCACTATCCGCCAGACGCAGCAGGTGCCGCGGAAGAATTATCACGATTCCTCCACATGTAAGCTATTCAACCAAGTTTCGACTACGCAGCCATTCAATATCGCTCATATAATTCGAGAAATTACTGGAGGCCTTCGGGGCAACACCAACCAGGGTGTCAAATGGAGTCTCATCAAACCTACTTGCCCAAATTCCAGCATAGAGAGGGAAATCTTCACGTGGCACATTCTTGACCTTTTCGCGACTCAGGAGAACTTGCGTCTCAGGGTCACGGCGAATCAAATGACCCGGCACGTAATAGAAGTCAGCATCAGAAAATACAGCCTCCGAGATATCGAGGGCCCATTCTATGTCCCGATACTTTTCAATCATCCCTGCGATATAATGCTCGCGCCCCGCAAGGCCAGTGTGCGGCCCCATCGCCATAATCGGTCCGATTTTTCCTCGAAGAACCACCCGACGGAAGACACATCCGTAGAGACGATGCAGCTGCTTTGCCGCAAGCCCATCAATCGTCACACCATCAAAGAAGACCCCTTGGACCGAACAACGGTCGACTCGACACCCTTGCATGGATGAGTCCCTGACAACAAGGCTGAACTCGGGATCATCAAACTGCGCCAAACTGCAAGCGCTCAGGGTGCACTTGACCAGTCGAACACCTTCGTACCTCCTGTCCGACCCGATGACCTTGGCACCTCGGACTGTCTGGCCTTCAATGTGTACCGCCACCACCGGTCGCCTCCTTGCAGATTAAGCCAGCTTACCCGAAGATCTCCGCCAGAAGCTCGGCCGACGGGCTTTCATACGTCATTATCTGATACGGGCTAGTTATGTATGAGCGAGCCATATGCTCCGCCCAGGCCGTTGCGCTTGGCCCAGTGATATCGACACCAAAAGTACGCCCATTGGCCGTTATATTAAAGTCAGGAACTGCTTGGCCTGGCAGCGATGACCCAAGATGGGCGATATTGCCATCGGCAAGGATCGCCGGATCTTCTGCAACAGCATTTTCGATTGACGTACCGTAGAACATTCGCTGCAGAAAAGGCTTCTGCTGGCCAGCAGCAATCTGTTCCGGACTGAGCGAAGCCCGAACGTCCGCAGCACTCCGACTAGCTGCACGACCCACTGCAGCCTGCAGGCGAGAATAGCTTGCCCGACCTGAAACCCCAAGGAGCCCTACCGGATTCGTGCATGTGTTATGGACCAGGACCGGCGTATTGCCTGCCAGCACATAGTACGTGTGGAGTTTGGCGACGCTGAAGTTGTAGGTGCGGACGTGGTCCGTGTAGGCGCGGTTGGCGGCGATCTTGGCGGTGGTGCCGTCGGGGGTGCTGAGGGTCGTGCCGGGCTTGAGGCCGGCGGCGTTGACCCAGGCGTTTTGCTTGGGGACCCAGAAGGGGTGCTCGGCCGTGGCTGTGATCTTCTTGTTGCCGTTGGCCGTCGTGATCGTGAGCTCGTTGAGCTTCTTCTCGCCCTCGGAGGGGAGGAGTTCGGTGACGGGCTGGGCACTTGTCTCGCCGGTCGCCGGGTTGGTGGCGAGGACCTTGTCGCCGACCTCGATGTCCTCGATGTTCTTCGAGGTGCCGTCGGCGAGGAGAACCGGCGTGCCGGCAAGGAAGCACGCCGGACCGCCCTTGCCGAGGAGTTTCGAACCTGCGGCTTTGAGGCCCTTGGTAATCGCCTGGCCGCCGGCGGTTTTGGCGAGCTTGCCGACGGCCTTGCTGGCGAGTTTGCCCACGCCCGCGCCGACGAGCCCGCTGACAGCTCCGACTGCGGCTCCCTTGCCTGCGGCGGACATGTAGCCGCCGAGGCTGTGGTCGGCTTTGGGGTCGATGGCGTTGCCGACAATGCCGGCCGCCGCGCTGGAGACGGCCCCGCATGCTGTTCCGACGGCTACGGCGCCGACTCCCGCGGTGGCCGCGCCTGCGGCGGCTGCCCCGATTCCGCACCCGACACCGACGACGACCTCGGTGACGATGGTGATGACGGTGACGTGTTCCCGTGCGAAGCCCTTGACCCTGCACATCCAGTCGCAGGGGGCGGGCTTGGTCACCGTGACGGTCTTGGTGGTGGTGTAGGTGACCGTGGTCGAGCTGCCCGAGGAGGCCGGCGCGGGCGCGGACGAGGGCGGGCTGCTGTTGAACTGGCCGTAGCCGTCGCAGATGTCCTTCGGGCACAGGCCGGTCGGGTCGCTGTTGCTGACGGGGCTGTTGTTGCTGTACGCGTACCCGTTCATCTGGAGCGGGTCGGCGATGTCGATGACCGGGTCCGCGGTGAGGAAGCGGCCTGCGGCCTGGTCGTACTCACGGGCGCCGATATGGGTCAGGCCCGTGGCGGCATCGTCGATGCCGACGCCGAGGTAGCTGCGTTTGTTGGGCCAGGTGGAGGGCTTGGGGCCGCGGGCCTCTCCGTACGGTTTGAAGGACCGTCGGGTGACCGTCTGGGTGGTGCTCAGTTCGACGGTGGTGTTGGCGGTGCCGAGGTGGTCGGTAATCAGGACGTTGAGTTTGTGTCCGGTGGTCGCGCCGTTGGTGGTGGTACGGACGACCGTGGGAGCGCCCGGGTGGGCGTATGCGCGGGAGGCGTGAGTGATCTTGCCGGTGCTGTCGGTGGTCAGCTCGGTCTCGCCGAGATACAGGGTGGAGCCGGTGGGCGAGTTCTCCAGGATTCGGTTGCCGTCGGCGTCGTAGACGTAGCTCGTCTTGACACCGTCGTCGGTGATCGTGGAGAGCTTGTTCTCGGCCGTCCAGTCCAACTGCTGGGTGGTGGCGGCGAGGTCGCGGACTTCTGTGTTGCCGACCGCGTTGTTGGTGTAGCTGCTGCCTTTGCCCGAGGGGGTCGAGCTGATCCAGGACAGGGTGTGTGGCTGGCCGGCGGGCGGCGCGGTGCGGCCGTAGCCGTACCTGTAGGTGACGTTCTTGGCGGCGTCGGCGGTGTCGTGCTCGGTGAGGGTGGCGCGGTTGCCGAGCCAGTCGAAGGTGAACGACTGGCGGTAGGCGGTGGTCCCGGTGGACACCGTGCCGGTGGCGGGAGCCGCGGCGGCCAGGGAGGCCGTCAGTCCCGCGTCCGGGCTGGTGGTGTCGTCGGCCGTGTCCGGGGCGTCGGTGACCGGCCCGCCGGAGACCGAGCCGTCCTCCTGGTAGCCCCAGTTGGTGCCGCCCGAGGAGCGGCAGCCGGTTCCGGAGCCGTTGGGGGTGATGTTGGAGGTCCAGGCGTGGACCAGTTCACCGAGTGCGTCGTAGGTGTAGCACTGGTTGTCCCAGGTGGAACCGGTGGCGTCGGTGAGCTTGCGGGCGTTGGAGGTAATGGTGCCCGAGGCGTCGTAGGAGTAGTAACTGTCGGATATCCGGGCGCCGCTGACACTCTCCCCGTCCGCGACCGTACGCTGGAGGCGCCCGGTGTGCTGGTCGACGAAGTTGGTCGTCCACACCCGTGAGGGCTGCGGTCCGCTGACGATGCGCAGGGGTTCGCCGTAGGGCGAGAAGGTGACGTCGGAGGTGTACCAGTCGAGGCCCGAGGTGGACTCCGCCAGACCGTCGGAGTCGTAGCGGGTGACGACCTTCTCGGCCGCCAGACCGCCCTTGGCCGGGAGAGTGACCGACAGCGGGTTTCCGGTGGGCGTATACGCGTACGAGTAGGCGTACGTGCCCGACAGGCCGGCGGTCATTCCGTTGGCGGGGACGACCGTCTCGCGCCCGGTGACCTGGTAGTCGGTGTCGTAACCGGTGATCCGGTTGATGTAGTCGCCGCCGGAGTCATGGCGGATCGAGGAGACCGGCAGGCCGACCGCGCCGGGCAGGGTGTCGTAGGTGAACTCCTTGACCGGACTGGCCGTGGCCGAGCCCTCGCGGATGGCTGTGACGCGGTCCAGCTCGTCGTACTTGGTGTGGACCGACTTGCCGAGCGCGTCCTCGGACCTGATCCGGCGGTCGGCGTCGTCGTAGTCGAAGTGGGATGTGCCGGTGTCCGGGTCGATGGACTTCGTCAGCCGGCCACGGACGTCGTAGGTGTAGCTCCAGGCGTTGCCTGCCGGATCGGTGACCTTGGTGCGGTTGCCGCGCGCGTCGTACTGGTAGCTCGTCGTCCGACCCGAGCTTGCGCCGACGCTGGTGGTGTAGTGCTTGATCGAGCTGACGCGGCCCATGGCGTCGGTCTCTGTGAGTGTGGAGGGAGCGGTCGCGCCGGCGGGATCGTTGTAGACGTAGGTGTCGCCGTAGGTGGTGTACGAGGCGTACTGATACTCGCCGCCGTGATACTCGGACGTGCGCACGACGCGTTCCAGCCCGTCGTAGCGTGTCTTGATCTTGCTCGGCACCAACGTCTCGGAGATACGGGCGAACGGCTTGGCGGCCGGGTCCCCCTTGGCGAGATAGCCACCGGTCTTCTCCCACACCAGACCGTGGTCGTCGTACTTGGTGTCGGTGATGATCCGGCCCGCTCCATGGGCCTCCGTCTGGGTCTGCACCTCACGCGCCAGGCCGTCGTAGATCGTGACCTGGCTGCTGTAACCGCCGTCGTCCTTGAGGGTTTTGACGGTGACGGCGGCCGGCTTGGTCTCCTTGGCCGTCGCGACGGCCGTCTGATAGGAGATCTCGACGTCCGGGGCCTTGCCACCGGAGGAACGCGATGCGGACCAGCCCTTGACGAGACGGCCGAGCGCGTCGTACTCGCTGCGGGTGACCCGGCCGTTGGGGTCGGAGACGGTCAGTGGCAGCGCACGGCCCGGGTCGTAAGCCGTGGTGGACGAGTGCCCCAGGGCGTTGATCGTCTCGACGGACGTCACCGGACCACCGGTGTCAGGGGTGTACACCGTCTCACTGGTGCCGGTGAGAGGCGCGGTGACCTTCCGGACCCGGCCCAGTGAGTCGTACGTCGTCGTGGTGACCACGGAGTGGGACGTGCCCTCACCGTTGATCTCCGCCACCGAGGTCGGCAGGCCCTTCGTCGGAGCGGCTCCCCAGGCCTGGTAGTCGTACGAGGTCTGGACCGAGCTGAGCAGTTGGGTCGCGGGGTCCGCGGTGGTGAAGCCGGAACAGGGAGTCGCGGTGGAGCGGGTGTCCTTCGCCTTGCCGATGATCCAGTCGGCGGTGTTGTGGACGTAACTGGTCCGCATGCAGACCTGGTTGCTCAGGGCCTCACCGGTGCCCTCGGGTTTGACGACCGACATCTGGACCTGTGTGGGCAGCCCGTAAGTGTCGTCGACAGTGGTCTCGGTCCGTATCGCCTGCCAGCCGGTATCGAGGGTCTTGATGGCGTCGGTGCGCGCCACCCAGGTGCGATGGGCGACCAACGGGTCGAGATCGGTGCCGTCCTCGGCCTCACGGGTGCGGGAGGCGGTCTCCTTGGACTTGGGGAAGACGAGAGCGCGCTGGAGGAGCTTGCCCTCGGAGTGTTCATAGCTAAGGGTCTCGGCGGCCATCCCGGCGAACTGTGGAGCGTCGTCGGCGACCAGCTCCACCGCGTCCTTGGAGTCCTTGACCGCGCCGCCCGTGCCCTGGAAATAGCGGGAGACCGAGTACGACTGCGACTCGGGGTCGCCCTGCTGGGAGGTGGACTTGCTGCCCTTGGTGGTCGCCACCTGGCGGTAGCCGCGCCACACGCTGTAGGTACGCAGGGACGGCCGGGCGAACTCGTCGTCGGCCTTGTCCCAGGCCGGGGAAGTGTACGTGTACGCGGTCACGATGGGCTTGCCGTGCGTGGTGACCTTGTCGGTCTCGGTGACCGAGGCGGCGACGTACTTGTTGAACCACGCCTTGGCCGGGACCTTCTCCTCACCGTCCGGCGACCAGCGCACCGGATAGCAGGTGCCGTTTCCCTTGCCCTTGTCGGTGGCGGGTTCGGCGGAGCAACCACCGGTGTACTCGACTTCGATGTCGCCGCCGTTCTCGGTGGCGACCGTACCGATACGCGGGCGGGTGAAGCCGGGATTCCTGTCACCTGGTCCGGTGGGCACCAAGTTGGGAAGCTGACGGTCCATCAGCCGTGCCTTCAGCGGCGAGGACGAGCCAACCGTGTACTGAGCAAAACTGACGCCGTCCTTTGACTGCACGGTTCCGGTGGTGTCGCCGGGTGCGAACCCGGTACGGGTCAGGGAGTTCAGCCACAGCCCCGGAGAGGTGTCGTACCAGTCGGCGGGGAAGGACTGGTAAAGCGTGTATGTGTCGACCTTGCCCAAGCCGGTGTAGCCGGGACGGGCAGCCTTCGTCGTCACCGTGTCAAGGCGCAACCGGGTCCAGAAGGACGGAAAGGCGGGGCACAGCTTGGACGTGGACTTGCAGTTGAGGTTGCCAGGAGTGTCCCACCACGGGCGGTAGGCGCCGGGGTCGTCGGTCTTGTCGAAGTTCGCCGCGTCGCAGGCGGTGCCTTCCTTCAGGCAGCGCTGCTTGACACCGAACTCGACCGTGGCCGAAGGCTTCGTCAGATCAGAGGTACGCATCCCGTACTCGATGGAGACGGGGTAGGCGGCACGGTCGTAGCGCTCCGGCGACTTGCGCTTCTCATTGACCGAGTAGTAGTTGGTGCCCTGCTTCCAGTTCACCACCATCGCGTTGCCGTGGACGTCGACGACCTTGACGCGCACTGCCTCCAGGCGTGGCGCTGGAACCTGGACTATGTGGTCGACCCGCACGGCAACGCCATGTCGTACTACTACGGCAAGGAGACCAATCACTACACGCAGGGCCTCAAGACCGGGGAGAACGGCAAGCCGTACACCCGCGGCGGCTATCTGAAGCGGATCGACTACGGCCAGCGCGACGGAAAGCTGTACGACTCCCCCGCCCCCGCACGTATGGTCTTCACGACCGATGAGCGGTGCCTCGACGCGGCGGCGGACTGCGAGCCCGGCGATCTGACGGACGCCACGGCGAACCGGTGGCCAGACGTCCCCTGGGACCGTGATTGCAAAGCGGACACCAAGTGCGTGGGACAGAACTCACCGACGTTCTGGACCAGGAAAAAGCTCAGCGAGGTCACGACGCAGATCCGCAGCGGTACCGGCTACTCGGACGTCGACTCCTGGACTCTCAAGCACTTCTTCACGGACAACGGCGACAGCTCGAAGTCGCTCTGGCTCAACGAGATCAAGCACACCGGCCATGCGGGCACCAGCCCCGTCGACATGCCGTCCGTCGAACTGCTCGGCGAGCAACTGCCCAACCGTATCGACACCGCCGGCGACAACATCCAACCGATGAACCGCTTCCGGCTCTCCGGCGTCGACAACGACACCGGCGGCCAGTTGGACATCATCTACCGCGACACCGAATGCCGCCCTGGTGCTCTGCCGCCTGCCGACGCTTCAGCCAAGGCCTGCTATCCCGTCAAGTGGAATCCGCCAGGCGAGCCGGAGCCGGTGACCGACTGGTTCCACAAATACCTGGTCGAGCGCGTGGTACAGACTGACCTGACCGGTGGCGCACCGGACATGGTCAGCGAGTACGAGTATCTGGGCGACGCCGGCTGGAAGATGACCGAGCCCGACGGCATCACGGACGACAAGTACCGTACGCGCAGCGACTGGCGCGGCTACGGCAAGGTGCGCGTCACCAACTCCGGCGATACGGTCAGCCCCGCCAACACCCGCACCGAGCACACCTTCCTGCGCGGGCTCGGCGGCCAGGTGACCGACTCCACGGGCACCGAGCACGCCGACAGCAACGAGCTCTCCGGCCAGGAGCTGGAGACGGCGACCTACAACGGCGCATTCACCGCTGACAAGATCGTCTCCAAGAGCATCAACACCACCTGGTCCCGCACGACGGCGACGCGGGTCAACAGTTGGGGCACCGACCGCGCGTACTTCGTGCGCCCCGAGACGACCACGTCGTACACCGCGCTGGAAAGCGGCGGCTGGCAGGAGACCAAGTCCACCACGCGCTACGACGCGGCGACCGGTCGGGCGACCGAGGTCGACGACTTCGACGCCACCGGTGATCCCTCGGACAACCGTTGTGTCCGGACCCAGTACGCGGACAACACGGCGAAGCACATGCTCTCCTTCGTCTCCCGGGTGGAGCAGGTGGCCGTCGCCTGTGGCACGGCACCCGACCGCAGGACCCAGGTCATCTCCGACGATCTGACGTACTACGACGGTCTCGGAGTGGGCGCGGCCCCCGTGAAGGGCGACACCACCAAGGTCCAGCGCCTCGCGTCCCACGACGGCACCCAGGCCACCTACGAAACCCTCACCTCGTCGGCGGTGGCCGACTTCGACGCCTTCGGCAGGCCCTTGAAGGTGACCGACGCGGCCGGCAAGTCCACAACGATCGCCTATGCCGAGACGGACGGCCTCACCACCAAGAAGACCGAGACCAACCCGCTCGGCTGGAAGACATCCACCGAGTACGACCGCTCATGGGGCTCCCCGGCCGCACAGGTCGACATGAACGACAAACGTACCGACCTCGGTTATGACGCCCTGGGCCGTCTCACCTCTGTATGGCTGCCCGACCGGCCCAAGGCCGACGACTTCCCGCCTTCTGTCAAATACACGTATGTGGTGCGGAAGACGGGCGGGCCGGTAGCCGTCAAGACGGAGAAGCTCGAGAGGCAGAAGGACGGGACCGAACGGTACGGCGTCGAATACGCCCTGTACGACGGAATGCTCCGCCCTCGCCAGCAGCAGACCGAAGGCCCCGACGGTGGCCGCATCATCGCTGACACCTTCTACGACAGACTGGGCAATATCGTCAAGGCCAACGCCGACTACTTCACCACCGAGGCCCCGAAGGACCAGGTCTTCGGCGCGGTCGACAAGGGGGTGAACGGTCAGACCCTCACCGAGTACTACGGGGCGGGCCGTACGACCGCGGAGATCTTCCGCAGTGCCGGTGAGGAGAAATGGCGCACGACGTATACCTACGGGGGCGACCGGGTTCACATCGACCCGCCCGTCGGTACTCCTCCGACCACCACCATCACCAACGGCCGGGGCCTGACCACGGACGTCCGCCGCTACAAGGGCGACAAGCCCCTGCCGGCCGGCACCCCCGCCGACTACGAGAACACGCACTACACCTACACACCGGCGGACCAGCTCAAGACCGTCGAGGACGCGGCGGGCAACGTCTGGACCACCGGCTACGACCAGCGTGGACGCAAAATATGGAGCGAGGACCCCGACACCGGCAGAACCGACTACGGCTATGACGAGCTGGACCGGCCGACCTCCGTCACCGATGCGCGGCGCAAGAAGATATCGACCAAGTACGACGCGATCGGCCGCCCCGTCTCCACTTGGGAGGGCGAACCGGACACGGGGACGAGACTGACGGTCTCCACGTACGACACCATCGCCAAGGGCGAGCCGTACGGGACCTACCGGTATGCCAACGGGGTCGTACAGTCGTCGACCCTCAACGTTCAGCTTGACGAGATGTACCAGCCGACCCTCACCCGGGTCAACGTCGTGGGAACCGAGGACGCAGCGCTCAAGGGGTCCTACGACTTCGGCACCGAGTACAACCAGGACGGAACCGTCCAGTCCATGAGCATGCCGGCGGCGGGAGGACTGCCGGCCGAGACACTCGTCTACACCTACGACGAACTGCAGCGACCGACGGCTCTCAGGACCACGCTCGGCGGGACTCTGGGCAGCTACGTCAGCAAGGCGGCCTACTCACCGACATCGCAACTCCAGCAGCTCGAACTGTCCACGGGGGCGCCCGGCTCCAGAGAGACGACGCTGTCGTACGAGTACGAGCGCGGTACGGAGCGGCTCACCCAGTCGCGGGTCGAAGTCGAGAGTGTCGCCGAGGTCACGTCCGAAGCCCGCTACACCTATGACGAGTCCGGCAACGTCACCACCATCGCGGATGTACCGACCGGTGGCCAGGCGGATGTCCAGTGCTTCGCCTATGACTGGCAGCGCAGACTGGACACGGCCTGGGCGACGTCCAACTCCTCCGACGGAGCGGTCGGCACGGGCAGGACGAACACCGCCTGCGCCGCCGACCCGACGCCGGCCGCCATCGGGGGACCCGCCCCGTACTGGCACTCCTTCGCCTACGACGCCGCCGGCAACCGCAAGCAGCAGACCCTGCACGCCGTCGCCGGCAGTCCCGAGACCGTCCGCACCTACACCTACGGTGACGCCAACCTGAACGGCACACCGGGTGAAGCCGATGACGGCGGTCCGCACACCCTGAGCAGAGTGGTGCGGGACGTCGCGGCGGGCGGCGGCAGTCCGGCAGTCCATGCGCAGGACACCTACACCTACGACCCTTCCGGAAACGCGCTGCAGAGCGTCCGGAACGGTACGACCCAGGACATGACCTGGAATGCCGAGGGGCGTCTGAACACCTCGACCACCGGCGGTGTCACGGCTTCCTTCGCCTACGACGCCGCCGGCGAACGACTGCTGCGCAAAGAGGCCGGAAGGACAACCCTCTATCTGCCAGGTATGGAGCTGAGTCTCGACACCGCCACGAAGAAGGTCGAGGCCACCCGCTACTACTCCTTCGCGGGCCAGACGGTCGCGATGCGCACCGCCGGGGGCGTGAAGTTCCTCGCCGGTGACCGGCACGGAACAATGTCGGTCGCCGTCGACGCCGTGACCGGCGCGACGGTGCGCCGCAGGATGGATCCGTTCGGCAACGAGCGGGGTACGTCCGATCCCTGGGTGGACGACAAGGGGTTCCTCGGCAAGCCGGCTGACACGTCGACAGGGTTCACCCACCTCGGCGCGCGCGAGTACGAGCCCGAGAACGGCCGGTTCATCTCGGCCGACCCGGTCATCGACGTGACCGACCCACAGCAGATGAACGGCTATGCGTACGGCAACAACAACCCGGTCACGTACGCCGATCCGACCGGTCTCTGCCCCGCGGACCTGTGCGGCATCGGCTACCCCATCGGCGGCACGGGCCAGGTCGCCGGGGACCCGCTCCGTTTCGTCACCGTCGCCCCGACCCAGGGCCGGGACTGGGACTACCGGCCCCCGGCCAAGAAGAAGTACGACCAGGCACGGGCCAAGGCCGACGCCGCGAAGATCCGGGCACAGGCCGCGGCCAAGGAACTCGCCGGCATCATCGCCGACGAACTGGGCCTCACCGACGCGCTGGACTGCTTCACCACCGGCAGCCTCGGCGCCTGCGGGGCAACCTTCCTCAATGTCGCCAGCAGCTTCGTCGGCGGCATCCTCGGGAAACTCGCCGCGAAGTACGGCATGCCGTGGAAGTGGAAGAAAGCCGTAGCACTCGGCAAACGCATAGCGGGCCTGGTCGACAAGCTCATCAAGAACTTCTCGTCCTGGCTGAAGTTCGACAAAAAGGCCGAGAGGCTGGCGGGTGCGGTCGACGACGGCTGCAACAGCTTCACCCCCGAAACGAAAGTCCTGATGGCCGACGGCACCACCAAAGCCATCAAGGATGTCGACATCGGGGACAAGGTCGTGGCGACCGACCCCGAATCGGGCAAAACCACGACCGAGACCGTCACCGCCGAGATCAAGGGCAAGGGCACCAAGAACCTGGTCCAGGTCACGCTGGACACCGACGGCAAGCAGGGCGACCGAACGGCCTCGGTCACAGCCACCGACGGCCACCCCACCCCGGCCAATGGCTCCGCACCAGCGCCGGCACATACGTCCAGATCACCGCCATCACCCGCTGGACCCAGCAATCCACGGTCCACAACCTGACCGTCGCAGACATCCACACGTACTATGTGGTGGCAGGTGCCACACCGGTCCTGGTTCACAACTGCGATACCGTCGATCTCTATCGTGTATCGCCCAGAGATCGAGGCACGAGCGAACTCGACAACGGAGTCCTTCCCGAGAATCATCCGCTTGATTTGGACGAGGGGCTCGATGGGTCTGCATACTTTGGAAACAGGCAGCGAGTCGAAGACTATGCATCTCAGCATCGTGACACGCACGGTCAGGGATTCCGGGTGACTGTTCCGTCCCGATGGTTGAGGGAGAACGACATCGAGCCGATGGAAGATTTTCTCAACGAAGGGGCGGTTGAATATGCCGTCCCGAGGCACTTGTTCGACAAGTTCAATTCATTTCCGCGCGCTCCATGGAATCCTGGAGGGCAATGATGGATATTTCGAGTGTGCGAGACTATTCGCTCATTGAATGTCGAATCGCGAGTCACCAGCACTACGGCCTGACGGTTCATACGATTGAGGGCAACATTCCTGGCTACGTGGATGAGTCCGCCATATCGGACGAGGATTTCACCCCGCGAGTCTACTGGCCGCCTAAAGGTGAGCGGCTGACTTGTGTGGTCCTTGGGCAAGCCGGCGGTGGCAGGCTCCGTCTGAGTTCCCGTCCCCGTGACATTGAACTGGCAAATTCTGTCGTTGATGTGGCGATCGCGCTGACCGCGTGGCGACTGGCGCGAGACGATGAAGAAGGTGCGGGTGGACTAGCGGAGTTTTGGCGGTTGCCTGACGTCGCAGCTGTCTTGCGGTGGGCGCTGCGCCGCCCCGCGCACTCGAGAGATCATGCGCGCGCGGTGGAAATTGTCGCCTTGGCGCCGACGGTAATAAAGGATTCACTGCGGGAGGCGGATTATATCTCCTCCAGTCCAAGAGGCAAAGAACCCGACGCGGATCACCCGCGCCCTGGCTGAGTCGCCCACAGGGGCCGTTCTGCGGCTTGACGGCAGTAGATGACGGCAACGGCGGCGGACACCAAGTGGTGTCCGCCGCCGTTGCCGTGCGTGTGTCAAGGATGGTCAAGGGCGTGGCCGAGGAGTTCCTTGATCACGACGAGTTCGACGCCCTGTTCCAGGAGGAGGGTGGCCGTCGAGTGGCGGACGTCGTGGAAGCGGATGCGGCGGAGGCCGGCCTTGCGAAGGAGCGTTGTGAAGGCGCGGGTGAGGTTGGTCGGGTCGATCGGTCCGCCCTGCGTAGTGGTGAACATATGCCCGCCGTGCTGCCATGTGGTGCCTGCTGCCTTGCACTCACCCTGCTGCTGTTCGTGGTGGAGCTTCAGCAACTGGACGCAGCGGGCGGGGAGGGCGATGCGGCGCTCGAAAGCCCGGGTCTTCGTGGGCAGCGCAGTGAGCCCGGTGACGCGCTGAAGGGTGCGGCGGATGGCAGCAGTACCAGCGTCGAGGTCTACTCAGTGCAGGGCGAGAAGTTCGCCCTCGCGGAGTCCGGAATGGAGAGCGAGTTCGTACAGGGCGTGCAGCCGGTGACCCTGCGCGGCGGTGAGGAGCTGGCGGGCTACGTCGGCGGTGAGGGGTTCGAAGCGGCGGGGTCGTGGGGTGCCGGTGCGGACGTCAGGGGCGACGTCGCGCCGGATCCCCTCTTCGCGGACGGCATGTTCCAGGGCGGCTTCCCAGCGGCTGTCCGGTTACGGAGTATCACGGCCACACCCAGGACGATCTTGCTCAGCTCAGGAAGCTCAGTCGAACCTGACGGTTGACATTGTCTTTATTGGTGTCGACCAGGCAGACCGATTGCCAGGTGCCCAGGGCCAGTCGGCCGGCGATGACCGGGAGCGTGGCGTGTGGGGGGATCAGGGCCGGGAGTACGTGGTCCCGGCCGTGGCCCGGGGTGCCGTGGCGGTGGTGCCAGCGGTTGTCGGCGGGGAGCAGGGACCGGAGCGCGGTGAGCAGGTCGTCGTCGCTGCCGGCGCCGGTCTCGATGAGGGCCACCCCGGCGGTGGCGTGCGGTACGAAGACATTGAGCAGGCCGTCGCGGCCCGCCGCGGTCTGCTGGAGGAACTCCTCGCATGCATGAGTCAGATCGGTCACGGCCTCATGGGTGCCGGTGGTGACGTTCAGGATTCTGGTGGTGAACGCGTCGGACATGCTCCCATCCTGCCGCCCGGCCTGCGGGATCGCTCGTCCGCGTGCCGAGACACCATTGACCGGATCCGGAAACTCTCGCTACGTTCGGCGCCATGTTGCGATCAGTTCTGCTCACCACGCGCGGTCATATCGACCTGCTGCGGGTGGCGTCCGCCGCGTGTTGTCGCGGCTGCTGATCCTTTTCAGGCGTCCGCGCCGTTCTCCTTGCCGGCCGTGTCCCGGCTTCCTTCCCGGATGAGTGCCGTAACCCCCTGACCGTGTGCCGTCGTCGTACCACCGCACACGGACATCGAGCCGCGTCCTCCCCCCTCCGCGTCCTCCCTCTTCCGCGCGCTTTCGTCCCCGTGGAGCTGTTATGACTCTCGGCCACGCCCCGCCGGATATTTCCGTCCTGTCCAAGAACCGGCCGCCCGATCTGGAGCCGATCACTCCCGCCTCCACACCAGGCTCCCGGCGGCGCTCCGTACCGCGGTGGCTGCGCCGTACCGTCGGGCCGCTGCTGCTTCTGCTCGTCTGGCAGGTGCTCAGCGCGACGGGCGTGCTCCACGAGGACATCCTCGCCTCGCCCGGCACCATCGCCAGGGCCGCGGGCGATCTGATCGCGGACGGCACCCTGCCCACCGCCATGGGCGTCTCACTCCGGCGCGTCGCCGTCGGGCTGCTGCTCGGCGGAGTCATCGGTATCTCCCTCGCCCTGGTCTCCGGGCTCTCCCGGCTGGGTGAGGATCTGGTCGACGCGACCGTACAGATGCTCCGCACCGTGCCCTGGGTCGGGCTGATCCCGCTCTTCATCATCTGGCTCGGTATCGGCGAGGCACCCAAGATCGCGCTCATCGCGCTCGGTGTCGCCTTCCATCTCTATCTCAACGTGTACGCCGGGATTCGCGGAGTCGACCAGCAACTCATCGAGGCGGGACAGTCGTTGGGGCTCCGCCGGTGGGGACTGGTCCGGCATGTCGTACTGCCGGGCGCGCTGCCCGGCGCGATGACCGGTCTGCGGTACTCGCTCGCCACCGCCTGGCTCGCGCTGGTCTTCGGCGAGTCCATCAACGCCGACGCCGGTATCGGCTTTCTGATGAACCAGGCCCGGGAGTTCTTCCGTACCGATGTCATCGTCGTCTGCCTGGTCGTCTACGCCTTCCTCGGACTGCTCGCCGATGCCGTCGTCCGCACTCTCGAAAGGCTGCTGCTGCAATGGCGACCGACCTTCCAGGGCCAGTGAGTCCGAGTTCGGGTTCGGGTTCGCGTCCACGTCCAAGCTCGAGTCCGCGTCCGAGTCCCCGTGCCGTCGCCTCCGACGGCACCGCGGTACGGGTCGAGGGACTGACCCGGGCCTTCGATGGACGTCCGGTGATCGACAAGCTCGATCTGACGCTGCGGCCCGGGGAGTTCACCGTGCTGCTGGGCCGCAGCGGCTGCGGCAAGTCGACGCTGCTACGAGTGCTCGCCGGGCTCGACCGCGATATCGAGGGCACGGTGCTCGTACCGAAACGGCGCGCCGTCGCGTTCCAGGCGCCACGGCTGATGCCTTGGAAACGGGTCTGGCGCAACGTACTGCTCGGTCTCGACGGAAAGCCCGGGCGGGCCGTCGCCGAGAGCGCGTTGGAGGAAGTGGGACTCAGCCATCGCTCCAGCGCCTGGCCCAAGACGCTGTCGGGCGGCGAGGCCCAGCGTGCCTCGCTGGCCAGGGCGCTCGTACGGGAACCCGATCTGCTACTGCTCGACGAGCCGTTCGGCGCGCTGGACGCGCTGACGCGGCTCAACGCCCAGCGGCTGGTCGCCGAGTTGTGGCAGCGGCGCGGCTGCGCGGTCCTGCTGGTCACACATGATGTGGAGGAGGCGCTGCTCCTCGCGGACCGGGCGCTGGTGATGCGCGACGGTGTCATCGCGTACGAGACGGATGTCGCGCTGGACCGTCCGCGCTCCGTGGGCGATCCCGGCTTCGCGGCACTCCGCTCGCGGCTGCTCACCGAACTCGGCGTCGACGAACCTGCCGCTCCCGGCGCCGCCGCGTAGTGCTGGCAAGTGTCCGTGTGGTGCCGACAAGACCCGCGCGGTACTGGCAAGTACCGCGTGGTACCTCACAGCGCCGCTTCGTTCAGCCTTCTCGCGCGCCCCCAGCCCTCACCGCGCCCCAGCCCTCACCGCGCCCCGGCCCTCACCTCAGCCCTCTCCCCGGCCTCTCCTCCGTCCCCCTCTTCAGAAAGCCACTCCCCCCATGAAACGCTTCCTGCCCGCCGTCCTCCTCCCTCTCCTCCTCCCCCTCACCCTCCTGCTCGCCGCCTGCTCCGGCACCTCGTCCGCCGACGACCCCGGCGGCGGCGCGGGCGGCTCCGTCGACGGCAAAGGTTCCCTGACGCTCAACGTCGGTGACCAGAAGGGCGGTGCCGAGGCCGTCCTGCGCGCGGCCGGTGAACTCGACGATCTCCCCTACAAGATCAAGTGGTCGACCTTCACCTCCGGTCCACCCATGCTCGAAGCCGTCAACGCCAAGGCCGTGGACGTCGGTTCCGTCGGCAATACTCCGCCCGTCTTCGCCGCCGGAGCCGGTTCGAAGATCACGATCGTGGCCGCGACCCACGGCTCCTCCCGGGGCGAGGCCATTCTCGTACGCAAGGACTCGCCGCTCAGCAAAACCACCGATCTCCGAGGGAAGTCCGTCGCCGTCGCCCAGGGCAGTTCGGCGCACTACCAGCTCATCGCCTCGCTCAAGGAGGCCGGTCTCACACTGGACGACATCAAGGTCACACTGTTGCAGCCGGCCGACGCGCTCGCCGCGTTCACCAGCGGCAAGGTGGACGCATGGGCCGTGTGGGACCCATATACCTCACAGGTGCTACAGGCCGGACAGGGACGGGTGCTGACCGACGGCGAGGGCGTCGTCAACGGTCTGAACTTCCAGGTGGCCGCGCCCTCCGCCCTCGCGGACAAGGCGAAGGCCGAGGCCATCGGTGACTATGTCGAGCGGCTGCGCCGGGCCCAGGACTGGGTCTTCGACCATCCCGAGGAGTGGGCGAAGGTCTGGGCGAAGGACACAGGCCTGCCGTACGAAGTGGCCCTGGCCGCGGCGAAGCTGACGCACGGCACCCGGGTGCCCGTCGCCCTCGACCAGGCCGCCGTCGACTCCGAGCAGGCCATCGCCGACACCTTCGCCGATCTGAAACTCATCCCGCGCCGGTTCGACATCGCCGACTACGTGGACGACCGCTTCAACAAGGACCTGCCGCCGTCGACCTCGCCGGCGCGCAGCTACGGAAAGGCCTCTTCCCGATGAGCATCCATCTGCACTGGTTCCTGCCGACCGGCGGCGACGGACGTACGCTCGTGGACCGCCACGCCTACACCGACGGCGGTATCAAGCGCTCCAGGATCACTCCGGTGAGCGGAGTCAGGGCGCCCGACATCGAGTATCTCGCGCAGATCGCCAAGGCGGCCGAACAGCTGGGATTCGAAGCGGTGCTCACACCGACGGGCACCTGGTGCGAGGACGCCTGGCTGACGACGGTGGCGCTCGCGCAGCAGACGGAGCGGCTGAAGTTCCTGGTGGCCTTCCGGCCCGGACTGATCTCGCCGGTGCTGGCGGCGCAGATGGCGGCCACCTATCAGCGTGTCACCCGTGGCAGGCTGCTGCTCAATGTGGTGACCGGCGGTGACTCGACCGAGCAGCGGCGCTTCGGCGACCATCTCGACCACGACCGCCGCTACGCCAGGACGGCGGAGTTCCTGTCGGTGATCCGGGGCGTCTGGGGCGGGCGTCCGTACGACTTCGACGGTGAGCACTACCAGGTGGAGGGCGGGCTCACCGCGCTGCCGCCCGACCCGCTGCCCGAGATCTTCTTCGGCGGTTCGTCCGCCGCGGCGGGACCTGTCGCCGCCGAGCATGTGGATGTCTATCTGACCTGGGGCGAGCCGCCTGCCCAGGTGAAGGAGAAGATCGACTGGATCCGGGGGCTGGCCGAGGAGCGTGGCCGTACGGTCCGTTTCGGCATCCGGCTGCACACCATCTCGCGGGACTCCGCGAAGGAGGCCTGGGCGACGGCGGACCGGCTGCTGGCCGATCTCGATCCCGAGACGGTCGCTGCGGCCCAGCAGGCGCTGGGCAAGAGCGAGTCGGTGGGCCAGCAGCGGATGCTCGCCCTGCACGGCGGTTCCCGTGACCGGCTGGAGATCTCGCCCAATCTCTGGGCGGGCGTCGGTCTGGTCCGGGGCGGCGCGGGCACCGCGCTGGTGGGCAGCCACGCCGATGTCGCCGACCGGATCGAGGAGTACCACGAGCTGGGGATCGAGCACTTCGTGCTCTCCGGCTATCCGCATCTGGAGGAGGCGTACTGGTTCGGTGAGGGCGTGACTCCGGAGCTGGCGGCGCGCGGGCTGCTGGCGCAAGTGCCGGCCTCGCCGCTGCTGGGCGTGCCCGCGGCGAACGGCCGTCCGGCGTCCGCGCCCGGCGGCGCGCCGCTGCTGCTCGCCGGAGGCCGCTGAGCGGACCGAGCTGAGCAGACCGACATCGTGAGATGAGCGGGAAGATTCCCGGTTCCGAGGCTGTTCGTAGAATCGTGAACGACTTCGGGGTACGGGACCGGGTACGGGTACGGGACATCGATGTGGTGGTCGTGGGCGCCGGGCAGGCAGGGCTGTCCGGCGCCTACCATCTGCGGCGGTCCGGGCTTGAACCGGACCGCGACTTCGTCGTCCTCGACCATGCTCCGCGGCCGGGCGGCGCCTGGCAGTTCCGCTGGCCCTCGTTGACGTACGGCAAGGTCCACGGGATGCACGCGCTCCCGGGTATGGAGCTGATCACCGGGCCGGCCGATGACGGCCGGCCCTCCTCCGAAGTGATCGGCGGCTACTTCACCGCGTACGAGCGGCGCTTCGGCCTCCGGGTCCACCGGCCCGTCGATGTCACGGCCGTACGCGAGGGCGTCGGCGGCCGGCTGCTGGTGGAGACCTCCGAAGGGAACTGGTCGGCCCGTGCGCTGATCAACGCCACCGGGACCTGGGACCGACCGTTCTGGCCGCGCTATCCGGGCCAGGAGACCTTTCTGGGACGCCAGTTGCACACGGCGAACTATCCGGGCCCCGAGGAGTTCACCGGACTGCGGGTGATCGTGGTGGGCGGCGGCGCCTCGGGCACCCAGCATCTGATGGAGATCGCGAAGGTGGCGGCGGACACCACCTGGGTGACCCGGCGTCCGCCGGTCTTCCGCGAAGGTCCGTTCGGCGAGGAGCAGGGACGGGCCGCCGTCGCGCTCGTCGAGGAGCGGGTACGCCAAGGGCTGCCGCCGCAGAGCGTGGTCTCGGTGACCGGACTGCCGCTGAACGAGGCGATCATCCGGGCGCGCGAGGAGGGCGTACTCGACCGGCTGCCGATGTTCGACCGCATCATCCCGACCGGTGTGGCCTGGGACGACGGGCGGACGGTGGAGGCCGATGTGATCCTCTGGGCGACCGGCTTCCGCGCCGCCGTCGACCATCTCGCACCGCTGCGGCTGCGGGAGCCGGGCGGCGGCATCCGGGTCGAGGAGACGCGTGCGGTACGGGACGAACGCGTCCATCTCGTCGGATACGGCCCTTCCGCCTCCACCATCGGCGCCAACCGTGCCGGCCGGGCGGCGGTACGGGACATCAAGCGGCTCCTGGAGCGTGAGCCGGCGCCGGCGGTCTGAACAGAGCCGGTCTCAGCCGTCCCCGTCCCCGTCTCCGTTACCGCTGCCGTTCGCGTTGGCACGGTTCTGGTTGAACTCCTCCACGTTCTTCTGGTGCTCGGAGTAGTTGTTGGTGAAGCGGGTGTCTCCCTCCGCCACGGTGACGAAGTACAGCCACTCGCCGCGTGACGGGTTGAGCGCCGCGTTCATCGCCTCCTCGCCCGGGTTCCCGATCGGTGTCGGCGGCAGTCCCTTGCGCTGATAGGTGTTGTACGGGCTGTCGATCTTCGTGTCGGCGTGTGTGGTGTCGAGCGTGTTGCGGTTGAGCGCGTAGTTGAGCGTCGAGTCCATCTGGAGCGGCATGCCCAGGGCGAGCCGGTTGTGCACGACCCTGGAGACCTTCGCCATATCGGTCGGCGTATCCGCCTCGGCCTGCACAATGCTGGCGATGGTGACCGACTGATAGATCGTCATACCGTTGCGCTCGGAACCGGCGGTGATCTGGTCGCCCGTGAACTTCTGGTTGGCGGTTCTGACCATATAGCTGAGCAGACCGGCCGGAGTGGTCGAGGAATTGACGGGATAGGTGGCCGGGAAGAGATAGCCCTCGGGATTGCCCTTGGCCGCCTCCGGCAGCTTGAGCCGCGCGGCGGTCGCCGCGTCCTTGGTGGTGCCCATCGGCAGTTCGAGGGCCTTGTCGACGGACGCGTACACCTCGGAGGCGCGCCGCCCTTCCGTAATGACCAGGGTGGAGGTCTTCTTGTCGCCGCTCTCCCCGCCCATCAGGAGTACGGGCACCAGCACCGCCGCCCCGACGGCGAGGGTGGTGGCCACCAGCAGGACCAGCCGGCCACGGCGGGTCAGACGGAGTCTGCGACCGGGTCTCGCCCCCGGAGGCTCGTTCATCATATGGGCACGGTAACCCGGAGTGATCACCGATCCCGGTACCTGAGGTGCGGCAACACGGATGGCATACGTACGGGGGTGATACGGGAGTGATCCGCATACGCGCAGCCGACGCCCGAGCCGAGGCGCCGCCGCGTCCGTGCCGGGAACGCGGCAGGGTGACGACCGCGCTCAGGTGGTGACCGGAGCCAGCTCGTCGGCGTGTCCCGGCAGGCTGTCCCTGCGGACCAGGGCGGCATAGCGCCCGTCCTGCCGGAGCAGCTCGTCATGGCTGCCCCGCTCGGCGACTCGGCCCTTGTCGAGTACGACGATCTGGTCGGCGTCCCGGACGGTGGAGAGCCGGTGCGCGATGGTGATGGTCGTACGGCCCTGGGAGAGCGCGTCGATGGCCTGCTGCACCGCGTGTTCGGTACGGGTGTCCAGCGCGCTGGTCGCCTCGTCCAGGATCAGCACCGGCGGGTCGCGCAGGATCGTACGGGCGATCGCGAGCCGCTGCTTCTCGCCTCCGGAGAAGCGGTATCCGCGCTCGCCCACCAGGGTGTCGTAGCCGTCGGGGAGCGAGACGATGTGGTCATGGATCTGGGCGGCCCTGGCTGCCGTCTCTATCTCCTCGTCCGTGGCCGTCGGCTTGGCGAAGCGCAGATTCTCGGCGACGGAGGCATGGAAGAGATAGGTCTCCTGGGAGACCACACCGACAGCGCGGGCGAGTGTGTCGAAGTCCAGATCGCGCACATCGACACCGTCGAGCAGGACCCGGCCGCCGGTCACGTCGTACAGCCGGGGCACGAGATAGCTGAGCGTCGACTTGCCCGAGCCCGTGGGCCCGACCACGGCGAGGCTGCCGCCGGAGGGAACGGTCAGATCGATTTCCCGGAGCGTCGCGTGCCCGCCCTTGCCGCCCTTGCCGCCCGTGTCGTCGTAGCTGAAGTCGACTCCGTCGAACCGCACCTCACCACGGACCGTGTCGATCCTGACCGGCCGCTCGGGCTCGGTGATGTCGACCGGCAGGTCGAGATACTCGAAGATGCGCTGGAACAGGGCGAGCGAGGTCTGCATCTGCACTCCGGTGGAGAGCAGGCTCACGGCCGGCCGGAACAGGCCCTGCTGGAGCGAGACGAAGGCGACGAGCGTACCGATGGAGACGGCGGTGCCTCCGGCGCCCATCGCGAAACCCGCGGCCCAGTAGATGACGGCGGGCATGGCGGCCATGACGATGCCGATGGTGGACATGCGCCAGCGCCCGGCCATGTTCGAGCGGACCTCCAGATCGACCAGCCGCTCGGACTCGTCGGCGAAGGACTTGGTCAGCGAATCGGCACGCCCCATCGTGCGGCCGAGCAGAATGCCGCTCACCGAGAGTGACTCGGTGACGGTGGCCGCCATCGTGGCCATCTGACGCTGGCGGTCCGTGGTGATCTTCTTGCGCTCGCGGCCGACGATACGGCTTATCCAGACGAACAGCGGCAGCAGGAGCAGCGAGACGGCGGTCAGCCGCCAGTCCAGGGCGAGCATCGCGACGACCGAGGCGACGACGGCCGTGAGATTGGAGACCAGGGAGGTCGCGGTGGAGGTGACGGTCGCCTGCATACCGCCGATGTCGTTGGCGATACGGGACTGGACCTCGCCGGTCCTCGTCCTGGTGAAGAAGGCGAGCGGCATGCGCTGGAGCTGGCTGTAGACACCGGTGCGCAGATCGTGCATGACCCGCTGGCCGACCGTCGTGGAGATCAGCGTCTGGAGCACGCCGAAAACGCTGTTGACGACCGCGGTGGCGATCATGCCGAGGGCGAGCAGGCTGAGCAGTCCGGTGCGGCCCTGCGGGATCGCGGTGTCCAGGATCTCGCGGAGCAGGAACGGCGAGGCGACCGAGACCAGCGACGAGGCGCCGACCAGCAGCCCCACGATCGCGAGCCGGCCGCGGTAGGGACGGAAGAGACCGAAGATGCGCCGGAGCTGCGCGGGCTGCTCCGGCTGCCCCGAACGGTCCGTCCGGTCCGAACGGTCAGGACGGGGCGGCGGTGTCCAGGTGGATTCCTCGGGTTTCATGGGCTCCTTCGAAGGACGGGAGGGCTTCCGTGGAAGCGCGGTACGGATACGTTTTTGAGCTCGGCTTCAGACTCAAGCTCGGCCTCGGACTCCGAGCTCGGCTTCAGAGCTTAGCTCACTGTTACCTATGTACACAATGAACGAGGTCCTGATATTGTTCCCGTATGAGCACCCCTGACGCCGACGGCATGCTGGCCGAGCAGTTGCTGCGGCTGACCCGCCGGCTCCAGCGCGTCCAGAAGCGGCAGATGGAGCCGATCGGCATCACTCCCGCGCAGGCGCGGCTGCTGCGTACGGTCGCGTATTACGAGCAGCCGCCGCGGATGGCCGATCTGGCCGAGCGTCTCGAAGTGGTGCCCCGGGCCGTGACCAGCCTGGTCGACGGCCTTGAGGCGAGCGGCTGGGTCCGACGCGCGCCCGATCCGACCAACCGCAGGGTGGTCCGTATCGAGCTGACCGACAGCGGCCGGGCCACGCTGAGGTCGCTGCGCGTGGCGCGGCGGGCCGCGGCGGAGGACATCCTCGCGCCTCTCACCGCCGACCAGCGCGAGGTGCTCGGCGGACTGCTGTCGACGCTGGTCGACGGAGGCCGTCACCACCGCTGCTGAGCCACACCCGTCCGCCGTCACGGCATCCCTCCGGGTTATCTCCGGAATGTCCCCCCGGCATGGCTCCAACTGGCTCGATCTGGCGCTCCACGCGGAAAACCCGTTGCCCTCGGCCCTTCACCAAGGCGAACCTTGCACGGTTTGGGCCACTCCACGAGTCATGGGGCATCATGCAGATTCGCGACCTTCCCTATCCCGATCCCGGGATCCCCGACGCTCGGTCAGGCCCTCGGTTCCTGCTGTGGCTCGGACGCAAACAGCTCGGCGGCCAGCTCAAGGCCCTCGCCTGGGGACTGGTGCACTTCACCGGTATCGGCGGCCTCTCGGTGGGCGCCGGGCTCGCCGTCCAGGCAGTCGTCGACCGCTCCGGCGGCCGGCTCGCGCTCGCCGGTGGCCTCATCGCGCTGTTCGGCGCCGCCATCGCCATCGGCGACACCATGCTGCACCGCTCCGCCGTCACCAACTGGATCACCGCCGCCGCGCGTCTCCAGCAGCTGCTGGCCCGCAAGACCGCGGAGCTGGGCTCCGCGCTGACCCGTCGGGTGGCCGCGGGCGAGGTCGTCGCCGTCTCCACCGGCGATGTGGAGAAGATCGGCTGGTTCGTGGAGGCGCTCTCGCGCTTCTTCGCCGCCGCCATCGCGATCGTGATGATCTGTCTCGGCCTGGTGCTGTATCTGCCGGAGCTGGGCACGCTGGTCGCCGTCGGCGTGCCGGTGCTCGCCCTTGCCGTACTGCCGCTGCTCCCCCGCGCCACCCAGCGCGCCGACATCCAGCGCGAGAAGGCCGGAAAGGCCACCGAACTGGCCTCGGACACCGTCGCCGGGCTGCGCGTACTGCGCGGCATCGGCGGTGAGGAGCTGTTCCTCGGCCGCTACCGCGCCGCGTCCCAGGAGGTGCGCAAGGCCGCCGTCCGCAGCGCCCGTATGTGGTCGCTGATCTCGGCGATCCAGGTGCTGCTGCCGGGCGTCATGCTGATGTCCGTCATCTGGTACGGAGCCCGGCTCGCGCTGGACGGACGGATCGAGGTGGGCGGTCTGGTGACCGTCTACAGCGCGGTGACCCTGCTGCTCTTCCCACTGCGGCACTTCGAGGAGATCGCCATGGCGTACTCCTTCTCCCGGCCCTCCGCGAAGCGCGCGGCGCGCGTGCTCTCGCTGGAGCGGACGACGTACGAGGACGAGCGCGGCGGTCTCGACGACGCCAGGCCGACCGGCGATCTGTACGACCCGGCCACCGGGCTGCTCGCGCCGGCCGGACTGCTGACCGTCGTGGTCTGCGGCGATCCGGACGCGGCCGGACGGCTCGCCGAGCGGCTCGGCGGCCATGCGGCCGAGGAGGAGAAGAGCCCTTCCGTGCTGCTCGGCGGAGTGGCGCTGGACGATCTCCCGCTGGACGCGGCGCGCGCGAGCGTGCTCGTCCAGGACAAGGATCCGGTGCTGCTGTCCGGCACGCTCACGGAGCTGCTGGACATCCCGGCCTCCGGCGCGGTCGATCCGGAGAAGGCGCTCACCGCCGCCCAGTGCGCGGATGTGCTCGACGCGCTCGCGCAGGCGTCGGTGGACGGCAGCGGTGACCCGATGCGGTCCAGGATCACCGAGCGCGGCCGTTCGCTCTCCGGCGGCCAGCGCCAGCGGCTGGCACTGGCCCGTTCGCTGGTGACCGATCCGGAGGTGCTGGTGCTCGACGAGCCGACGTCCGCCGTGGACTCGCACACGGAGGCCCGGATCGCCCAGGGCGTCAAGGAGCTGCGGGCCGGCCGTACGACCGTGGTGTTCGCCTCCTCGCCGCTGCTGCTGGACCACGCGGACCGTGTGGTCTTCATCCCCGAGGGCGAGGTCGCGGCGGTGGGCGTCCACCGCGAGCTGGTACGGAGCGACGCCGCTTACCGGGCGGTCGTCACCCGCGAGACCGAACACGAACAAGAACACACCGCGCGGGAACAGCACGCGGAGCGGGACCACATCATGGAGCCGGCATCACTGCGGGCCCGGGAAGAGATCGAGGAATCAGCATGATCGGCGTGGCGCCACCGGCGTACGACCCGGCGGCCCCGGAGTCGGCGACGACCCTGCCGGTCGGGACTCCGGCGACCGTACGGTCCTATGTGAGCGAGCTGCTGAGCCGGCACCGCAAGGCGTTCATCCTGCTGGTCGCCGTCAACGCCGTATCGGTGATCGCCTCGATGGTCGGCCCTTATCTGCTGGGCGGCATCGTCGAGGAGCTGGCCGACGGAGCGCGTGAACTGCATCTGGAGCGCACGGTCGCGGTGTTCGCCGTCGCGCTGGTGATCCAGACCGTGTTCACCCGGCTGGTACGGCTGCGCAGCGCGATGCTCGGCGAGGAGATGCTCGCGGATCTGCGCGAGGACTTTCTCGTCAGGGCCGTCGGGCTGCCGCCCGGCGTGCTGGAGCGCGCGGGCACCGGCGATCTGCTCTCCCGTATCACCACCGACATCGACCGGCTGGCGAACGCCATGCGCGAGGCCGTGCCGCAGCTCGCGATCGGTGTGGTGTGGGCCGGGCTGCTGATCGGCGCGCTGGCCGTCACCGCGCCGCCGCTGGCGCTCGCGGTGCTGGTGGCGCTGCCGCTGCTGGTGGCCGGCTGCCGCTGGTACTTCCGGCGGGCGCCCTCGGCGTACCGCTCGGAGGCCGCCGGATACGCGGCCGTCGCGGCCATGCTCGCCGAGACCGTCGACGCCGGCCGGACGGTGGAGGCGCACCGCCTCGGCAAGCGCCGGGTGGCGCTGTCGGAGCAGCGGATCGAGGAATGGACGGCCTGGGAGCGGTACACGCTGTGGCTGCGGTCGGTGCTCTTCCCGGTCATCAATCTCACCCATACGACGATCTTCCTGGCCGTGCTGGTGATGGGCGGCGCCTTCGTCCTCCAGGGCTGGATCTCGGTCGGGCAGCTCACGACGGGCGCGCTCTTCGCCCAGATGCTGGTGGATCCGGTGGGTCTGATCCTGCGCTGGTACGACGAGCTCCAGGTCGCCCAGGTGTCCATCGCCCGGCTCGTCGGAGTACGGGAGATCGAGCCGGACGCGGGCGACGCGTCGGTCGTGCCGGACGGCCGGGACGTCAGCGCCGACGAGGTCCACTTCGGCTACCGCGAGGGCGTCGACGTACTGCACCGGGTGACGCTGGACGTCAGTCCCGGCACCAGGCTCGCCCTGGTCGGCCCTTCGGGAGCCGGGAAGTCGACACTGGGCCGGCTGCTCGCGGGCATCTACGGGCCGCGGCGAGGGCACATCACGCTCGGCGGAGCAGAGCTGTCCCGGATGCCGGCCGAGCGGGTACGGGAGCAGGTCGCCCTGGTCAACCAGGAGCACCATGTGTTCGTCGGCTCGCTGCGCGACAATCTACTGCTGGCTCGTACGGGCGCGGCGGACGCCGAGCTGTGGGCGGCCCTCGGAGCAGTCGACGCGGACGGCTGGGCGCGGGCGCTGGACGACGGTCTGGACACCGCGGTCGGCTCCGGCGGTACGGCCCTGACGCCGGCGCAGGCCCAGCAGATCGCGCTGGCCAGACTGGTGCTCGCGGATCCGCACACGCTGGTGCTCGACGAGGCGACATCGCTGCTGGACCCGAGGGCGGCCCGGCATCTGGAGCGCTCACTGGCCAAGGTCCTGGACGGCCGTACGGTCGTGGCGATCGCCCACCGGCTGCACACCGCGCATGACGCGGATGTGATCGCGGTGGTCGAGGAGGGCCGGATCAGCGAACTGGGCAGCCATGACGACCTGGTGGCGGCGAACGGCGCGTACGCGGCGCTGTGGCGCTCCTGGCACGGCTGACCGCGCAGTACACGGCTGACCGCAGTACACGGCTGACGCAACAGAAAGACAGAAAGAGGGCCGGGGCGTTCGGACGCCCCGGCCCTCCCCGTACCACCGCCTATATGAAGCCCAGTGCCGCCGCTCCGCCCACTCCGCCCAGCACCATGAACGCCGGCATCAGCACCTTCAGCTCCACCCAGCTCCCGGCGCGGAACCGCATTCCCTTCGGCGGGCCTATCGGGTACCAGCGCTTACGGCCCAGCGGTATGGGCCACAGGATCGGGCAGCCCGACACCGTCAGCGCGTCCCCGATGTCGTGCACCAGCGCGCCCAGCACGATCGGCAGGCCCAGCCAGAGGTATTCCTGTCCCGGTGCGGTGAACAGCCAGTCGGCGCCGTTGCCCGGCTTGTCCAGGACATCCGCCAGGATCCAGGCGCTGGTGGCGCCGAGCAGCCAGACGAGCACATCGCTGGAGACCCGTGCGGCCCGCCACAGCAGGCCCTCTACGGCGAGCACGAGATGCACGAACAGGATCGCGAGCACCGCCCAGCGGCCACCCGCGTAGGCCACCGCCGACGCGCCGGCCCCGATCAGCACCGCCCAGAGCCAGGTGTGCGTCAGTGTGCGATGGCCACCGGTCCTGCGCGAATCACCGGGCTTCCTCGTGGCCTTGTAGACGGCGTACGAGAGCTTGTCCACGATCTCGCAGAGCGTCCGTGACACCGGGCCGAACGCCCGGGAGATCGTCGCCGCCTTGTGGTCCAGATCCGGAGCGAGCGCGGCACCCGCGCAGATCAGCGCGCCGACCGCGAGGACCGGCCAGGGCATACCGTGGCCCGCGGCAGCCGCAGCCGCGCCCACCCCCAGCCAGGCCGCCGCTCCCGACAGAGAGTGTGCCGGTCCCATCATGCTCGTACCCGCCCCAGTGCAGTTGTGGTGAAGCCCCGTGTGCCGGGCCCCAGTTGACAGGCCAGAGTACCGTCCGTGATCTTCGCTTCCCCGGCCGGTTCCCGTATCCGGCGGGAAGACAGGCAAGATGGGTGCGTGACCCTTATCGATCAGCTCCCGCCTGACGCCGACCCCGATGCCCTCTTCGAGGCTTTCTCCTCCTGGGCCGAAGGCCAGGGCATCACGCTCTATCCGGCTCAGGAGGAGGCGCTGATCGAGGTGGTCTCCGGTGCGAACGTCATCCTGTCCACGCCCACCGGCTCCGGAAAGAGCCTGGTCGCGGCGGGTGCGCACTTCACGGCGCTGGCCCAGGACAAGGTCACCTTCTACACCGCGCCGATCAAGGCGCTGGTCTCCGAGAAGTTCTTCGACCTGTGCAAACTCTTCGGCACGGAGAACGTCGGCATGCTGACCGGCGACGCCTCCGTCAACGCCGACGCGCCGGTGATCTGCTGTACCGCCGAGGTGCTGGCCTCGATCGCGCTGCGCGACGGCAAGTACGCGGACATCGGCCAGGTCGTGATGGACGAGTTCCATTTCTACGCCGAGCCGGACCGCGGCTGGGCCTGGCAGATCCCCATCCTGGAGCTGCCGCAGGCCCAGTTCATCCTGATGTCGGCGACTCTCGGTGATGTCTCACGCTTCGAGGAGGATCTGACCCGCCGCACGGGCCGGCCCACCTCCGTCGTACGGTCCGCGACCCGCCCGGTCCCGCTGTCGTACGAGTACCGGCTCACACCGATCACCGAGACGCTGACCGAGCTGCTGGAGACCAAACAGGCGCCGGTCTATATCGTGCACTTCACGCAGGCCGCCGCCGTCGAGCGGGCGCAGTCGCTGATGAGCATCAATATGTGCACGCGCGAGGAGAAGGACAGGATCGCCGATCTGATCGGCAGCTTCCGCTTCACCACCAAGTTCGGCCGCAATCTCTCCCGCTATGTGCGCCATGGCATCGGTGTGCACCACGCGGGCATGCTGCCCAAGTACCGACGGCTGGTGGAGAAGCTCGCGCAGGCCGGTCTGCTGAAGGTCATCTGCGGTACGGACACGCTCGGTGTCGGCGTCAACGTCCCGATCCGTACGGTGCTGTTCACCGCGCTCACCAAGTACGACGGCAGCCGTGTCCGTACGCTGCGCGCCCGGGAGTTCCATCAGATCGCGGGCCGCGCGGGCCGCGCCGGATTCGATACGGCCGGCCTGGTCGTGGCCCAGGCGCCGGAGCATGTCGTGGAGAACGAGAAGGCGCTCGCCAAGGCGGGCGACGATCCGAAGAAGCGCCGCAAGGTGGTGCGCAAGAAGGCTCCCGAGGGCTTTGTCGCCTGGTCGGAGACCACGTTCGAGAAGCTCATCGGCTCCGATCCCGAGCCGCTGACCTCGCGCTTCCGCGTCACGCACACCATGCTGCTGTCGGTGATCGCACGGCCGGGCAATGCCTTCGAGGCGATGCGTCGGCTGCTGGAGGACAACCACGAGCCGCGCAGACAGCAGCTCCGGCACATCCGGCGGGCCATTGCCATCTACCGTTCGCTGCTGGACGGCGGAGTCGTGGAGCGCCTGGCGACTCCGGACGCGGAGGGCCGTATCGTCCGGCTCACCGTCGATCTCCAGCAGGACTTCGCGCTCAACCAGCCGCTGTCGACCTTCGCACTGGCCTCGTTCGAGCTGCTGGACCCCGAATCGCCCTCGTACGCGCTGGACATGGTGTCGGTCGTCGAGTCCACGCTGGACGATCCGCGGCAGATCCTCGCGGCCCAGCAGAACAAGGCCCGCGGCGAGGCGGTGGCCGCGATGAAGGCGGACGGTGTCGAGTACGAGGAGCGGATGGAGCGGCTCCAGGACGTCTCGTACCCCAAGCCGCTCGAAGAGCTGCTCGTCCACGCGTACAACACCTACCGCAAGAGCCATCCTTGGGTGGGCGACCATCCCGTCTCGCCCAAGTCGGTGATCCGGGACATGTACGAACGGGCGCTATCCTTCACCGAGTTCACCTCGTTCTACGAGCTGGCCAGGACCGAGGGCATTGTGCTGCGCTATCTGGCGGGCGCGTACAAGGCGCTGGAACACACCATTCCGGACGATCTGAAGTCGGAGGATCTGGAGGATCTCACCGCGTGGCTCGGTGAGATGGTGCGCCAGGTCGACTCCAGTCTGCTCGACGAGTGGGAGCAGCTCGCCAATCCGGAGATCGAGACGGCCGAGCAGGCGCAGGAGAAGGCCGATCAGGTCAGACCGGTCACGGCCAACGCCCGCGCCTTCCGGGTCCTCGTACGCAACGCGATGTTCCGCCGTGTCGAGCTGGCCGCTCTGGACAGGATCGGCGAACTGGGCGAGCTGGACGGCGGGTCGGGATGGGACGCGGACGCCTGGGGCGAGGCGATGGACGCGTACTGGGACGAGTACGAGGATCTGGGCACCGGGCCCGATGCCCGCGGGCCCAAGCTGCTCGCCATCGAGGAGGATCCGGCGCACGGTCTGTGGCGCGTCCGCCAGACCTTCGCCGATCCCAACGGCGACCATGACTGGGGCATCAGCGCGGAGGTCGATCTGGCGGCCTCCGACGAGGAGGGCCTGGCCGTGGTGCGTGTCACGTCCGTGGGACAGCTCTGAACCGGGCCGAGCACCGAGAATGGGCGTGAGAACGGTCATGCGAGAACGGGAGTACAGCGCACCATGACGAATCCCGCCGAGCGGCTGGTCGATCTGCTCGATCTGGAGCGGATCGAGGTCGACATCTTCCGCGGGCGCAGCCCGGAGGAGTCCCTGCAACGGGTCTTCGGCGGCCAGGTGGCGGGTCAGGCCCTGGTGGCGGCGGGCCGTACCACCGACGGCGACCGGCCGGTCCACTCGCTGCACGCGTACTTCCTGCGGCCGGGCCGCCCGGGTGTGCCGATCGTCTATCAGGTCGAACGGACAAGGGACGGACGGTCGTTCACCACGCGCCGGGTCACCGCCGTCCAGCAGGGCCGGACGATCTTCCATCTGACGGCCTCCTTCCACCGCCCGGAGGAGGCCGGCTTCGAGCATCAGCTCCCGCCGAGGCTGGAGTTCCCCGATCCAGAGACGCTGCCGACGGTCAGCGAGGAGGTACGGGCGCATCTGGGCCGGCTGCCGCAGCCGCTGGAGCGGATGGCCCGGCGCCAGCCCTTCGACATCAGATATGTGGAGCGGCTGCGCTGGACCCAGGAGGAGATCAAGGAGGCGGATCCGCGCAGCGCGGTGTGGATGCGCGCGGTGGGACCGCTGGGCGACGATCCGCTGGTCCACACCTGCGCGTTGACGTATGCGAGCGACATGACGCTGCTGGACGCGGTGCGGATCCCGATCGAGCCGCTCTGGGGGCCGCGCGGCTTCGACATGGCGTCGCTGGACCACGCGATGGAGCAGCTTTCACACTCAGCATCTCACAGAAAAAGCCCCGGCCACCTCCGCTGGGGGCAGAAGCAACCGGGGCCGTAGACGGAGGGAGCGAAGGTATGCCGACCTCGTGCCCCCTCCGTCCCCTTCCCGCGCGCCGTTCGTGACGTCTTGCGCGCGGGGGCTCAGTGCTCCGTCCACGTGCATAGGGACGGGGACGTGGACGGAGCTGTCATGGGGTCATCCGTTCTCGGCCGGCGGATCCGCGACGTCACCATCCGCCGGGAAGACGCGCCAGACGCTGTGCTGGGAAGCTGCGTAGGTCCGGTGCGACGGGTTCTGCCCTGTGTGCGTCAGCGTCCAGATCTCCGGGCCGACGCGGGAGCCCGTGGCGACGTCAGCCGTCTCACCGCACGTCAGGCATTCGACGTCGTAGACGATCTGGTCCTCGCTGCCACGCTCAGGGTCAGGCCGTACGGTCCAGTTGACGGACCGGATGATGGCACGCGTCATCGCTGGACCTTGCTGTGCGGATGACGCTTGATCTCCACGGCCAGGTCGATGGCGTGCGACGGGTCGTACGCGGGGCTTCCTTGCTCCGTTGCCTGACGCCACTGACTCACCAGCGCCGCGCAGACGTCACACCCGGGCTGAGGCTTGGGCGGCTTGGTAACGGCGGGCTCCAGAAGGTGCACTGAGGCCGGCTGCTGCGTGGGTCTGCGCGTCCATTCCATCCTGGCTCCTCCGCCGCAGGGTCTGTGAGTAGACCGTAGGCGCGCAGGGGGACGAGATTCCACGAACTTCTACGAAGTTCTATGCGGGTTCCCCGAGCGATTCAATCGCCGCTGAGATGAGGCTTCGGGCCCTGGCTCCGAAGACAGCCAGTGCCGTCATCTCCTCAAAGGCGCGGGCATACATCGCGATCTCGCTAGGAGCTGTCACGGTGACTGCGGCTGTGAGCAACTCGATAGACGCCCTGCCCTCGTCGAACATCGTGAACGTCTCCAGCGTCCACATACCGCGCTTCCGCCCCGACGGGATGACGCCCATGGACACGGTTGGCAATGCCATGACGGAGAGCAGATAGCCCAGTTGACCCGCCATGACGGCAGGGTCCCCGACCACGTGCCGGAGGACAGACTCCTCCACGAGGAACACGAACCGATGTCTCCCGTCACGAATGATGCGCGACCGGTCGACACGGGCGGCTGCGGCCTCGTCGACGTCCTCCGGGGTCCCGTGTACGCGCGCGATGTTCCCCAGCAGCGCGGCGGCATACTCGTAGGTCTGGACGAAGCCAGGGACGACAGTAGAGCTGTAGACACGAAACGTCCGTGTCTGCTCGTACAACGGGATCCGGGACTCTTGGAGATGCCGGAGGCCGGTCCGTTGCACGCGACGCCACTCCATGTACATGGAGTCCGCGGAGCGGTTAGCGGCGAGAAGATCCGGGATTTTGTCCTCAGCCCCGCACGCCGTGCACCACACCCGGATGTCGTCATCGGACGGCGGTGTCGTAGCGCTCTGAAGGCGGGACACCTTAGAGGGCTGCCACCCGGCACGCTCTGCGACCTCCCTACCCGTCAGGCCAGCGTCACGTCGGATATCGCGAAGCTGCTCCGCTATTGAGCGGCGCGCCTCGTCCAGCGCAGCAGACGGGTAGGGAGGCTGTTGCATCGGTGTACGGCGCTCAGATCCTGAAGTCGTCGTGGGGAACAGCGCGGGACCATACCGCTTCGAACGCCTCAGCATGACGCTTGACGACGTCGGGAGAGTCCTCCATGACGTCCTGGACAAACCGGCCGCCACCTGCGAACAGACTGAAGCGAATCAACCGGTCGTCGAAGATCCACAGATCATTGCCCGGGAGTAGAAGATCTGACGCCAAGCTGCGTGGCAACCACCTGACGTCCTCGCCGGCTGCCAGGTTCTGAGGTGTACACGCGTACTCGTACCGGATGTACTCACTGACCGGCTCCGACACTACGCGGGCGCGACGCATGACCACTCCGCGACCTACGGCATCGGATACAACGTCATGGAAGCTGTTCCACCACGAGGATCGGTCCGCAATGTCGTAGTGGCGCCCCGCACGCCAGGCGGCGAAGTCGTCGTCTTCCTCGGTGACGCCGTAGACGTCCCGCGTTTCCAGGTGGACGGCGGACGACCGGCACCCCGCCACCAGCTCAGCGAACGGCGGCACCGTCTGCGACATCGAGCGCCTCCCTGATCTGCTGTGCCATGCGGACAGGCAGCCGGACGACTGCCTCTGTGTCGGGGATGGGCCCCGTTACGAGACATTGGGCGTGAAGAGCCTCGTCCGCCTTCCATCCCTGGAACACGAACTCCTGCTTCTCGTCGTCGAGCCACACCGTAGGGCAGTGGTCGCCGTTCGTCTCGGGATCCTTCCCGAATGAGCGTAGAGCCATCATGTCCTCCATCGTCACGTGGATTGCGCAATGTTCTACGACGATCACGCTCACGGGTGCCGACGTCAAGGGCGCCTAGCCATCACATCGGAAACCCCAATGCCTTCATCCTCCGCCTCCACTGACGACCGTGGTCCGGGGTGCAGTACAGCCTCACCCGCCCCGCTCCCGAGGTCTGGCGCACCTCTACGGTGCAGTGCGGGCAGACAACGGGCTGTGCCTTGCTCATGGTGGATCCTCTCGGAAGTAGAAGGGGCCGCTCCCCGTCGTGGAGAGCGGCCCGTGTGCGTACGTCAGAGACTGCGTCCGACGTTGAGTGAGCGTGCCATTTCCGCGTCGTGCACTTCGATGCGCTTGTCCACGTGCCCTGTCAGTTCGCGGCCGTCCAACGTCGTGCTGACTTCGACGTTCACGATCGTGTCTCCGCGGCCCCCACCCGCCCGGATCGCATCCCACTGGGATGTCGTCAGCACAGGCTCGGGACGACCCGTCCCGTTGGCCACCAGGTTCAGGCCCGGCGGGAGGTATCCGCCGTCGTCGTACAGGTACGGCAAAGGGTTCACGGCGACGCCGTTCCGGCGCGCTTCAAGGTGGAGGTGCGGACCGGTGACGTTTCCCGTCGCCCCGACGCGTCCGATCAGCTCCCCGGCGTCAGCGATCTGGCCGGCGCGGGCCGCGATCTGCGACATGTGGGCGTAGAGGGACGAGAGCCCTCCGCCGTGTGCGATCGACACGTGCTTGCCGTAGGGCCCGCCGCTCGTCGCCTGCGTCACCCGTCCGGCCGCTACCGCGTGAATAGCCGTGCCGACGGCCGCGGGGAAATCGAGCCCGGTGTGATAGCCGCTCGACCACATAGAGCCTGCCTTGCCGAATGGCGTACCGAACGGTGCGTTCACGGGACGCAGCCACTTCCCACCCCCTGACGTCGGCCCGTCGTCACCGAAGCCGAGGAAGCGCAGGGCCGCGTCCTTCAGTCCGGACAGGATCTTCGTCGGGATCTTGCCGACCTCCCTCGCCCATGGATTGGTCAGGTACGGGGCCAGTTGCTCCTTTGCGAAGTCGGTTGCCTTACTGAACACCTTCACGGGGTTGAGGAAGTCCGCGGCGCCCGACAGGAAATCACCGACGTCGTTGCCCGCGCTCTTCAGCCAGCCGACGATGCCACCGCTCGCAAACGCGGGAATTCCGTTGGCAACGGCTCGTTGAACGCCCGCAACGCCACCGGAACGTGCGGCAGCATTCCACGAGTTGATCTGCTCTTCGCCGATTACCCGCGTCCACTCAGGACGCATGATCGCTTCCCCGCCACCAACGGCAATTACCTGGTTGTCACGGCCTGGCGTGTAGCCAGGGCGTACACCGTGAACGCCGCCGGTTGCGAACTTCTCCAGGTTGAACGGCTTCAGTTCCTTGGCACCCGTGATTCCCGCGACGGCGTTCCAGAGAGGGACTACCCCCCCGTTGTAGACGACGTCGAGAATGAACCGAACGGGCTCCTTCGCGATGCCCTCTACCTGGTCCCAGCTTCGCTTAATGGCCTTTCGGCCGAATTCGAAGGAGTCGGAAACCAGTTTCATGGCGGTTTTGATGTTGTCGAACGACGGCTTAATGGCCTTCTCGTACAGCCATCCCGCCTTGTCGGCAATCCAGTCGAAGGCGGGAGAGATAGCCTTCTCCCAGAGCCACTTGGCCACGTCGCCCAAGGCCTGAAAAGTCTTCTTCGACTCGCCGAAGGCAGGGCGGATTTTTTCCCACAACCAAGTTGCCTTATCGCCGATCCACCCGAACGCTGGCCCCAGAGCCACGTCCCACAGCCATACGCCGATGGCACCGAGAGCCTTAATGGCCAGGTATGCGGGAAGGAGAAGGAGTGTGATCAGACCCGTGATCAGGAGTTGGGCGGCTTCTCCGATGAACCGGAAAGCGGGTCCTAGCGCGTTCTCCCAGAGCCATACAGCAGCAGTTCCGATAGCCTGGATACCGGTCCAGATCGCCGCAAAAACAGGCTTGAGAACGGAGTTCCACAGCCACAATGCAGCCGCTCCGAGTGCGTCAACGGATGTTTTGAACCAACCGATGTGGTTGTAGGCGGCGATGACTCCCACAACGAGCAGTCCAACGACCAGAACGACGGCACGGATAATCGGAACAAGCCCCGTTGCGCCGAGAGCCACCGCGAATCCACCCGTTACGATCGTTGCGACGATCATCACGGATTCGTACAGGAACATTGCGCCGGCGAACGCTGCCATTCCGATAGTGATTGCCTTCTGGGCGGCGTACAACGCCCACAATGCGACCACCAGTTCTGGCATGTTGACGGCCAGCCACGAGACTGCGTCGAAAAGCGGCGTCACAGTGGCGAGGATTGCCGTCGATAGTGGCGAGATCGCCTGCGTAAACGACAGGAGCGCATCAAACGCGCTGCCAAGGAACTTGCTGACCGTCGGAACAGTCTCCTTGACGTAAGCCAAGAACCGTTCGAACTCCGGTGAGCCCTTAAGCCCCGTCGCCCAGCGTGCGAACCGTGACGTATAGAGACTCGCTCTCCGGGAAATGCCCTCCATGTGCGGGAGAAAGGCGTCAACGACTCCAGCAGCCCCCTTGAAGGTGTTCCCGATGGCCTTGCCGAGCCCGACCACGGCAGGCTCTACGCTTTTGCCCAGATCCTCCCGGAATGAATCCCAGAATGGGGACTTCACCTCTTTCGACGCGGAGTCCATCAGCGTGTCAATGCCACGAGAGGCGGCTTCAACAAGCGGCGTCAAGCCCGGAAGGGAGTTCTTCGCAGCGTCGACGGCCCGCGTGAAGATCGGCAGGGTCTCGGGCTCCAGTTCCTTCGACCACGCCTTGAACGCAACGCTCAGTCCCTTGGGCCCTGCGAAGGACTCGTACAGATCTCGTGCCTCCGGAGACAACTTCGCGAGTGCCTCACGTAGCTCGTCCTCCTTGGTGATGGCCGCAGCCGTCGTCTTCGTCGCGGACAGCCGAGCAGACTCGACACCACGTTGCGCATTGGCGATGGACTCAGCGGCGGACACCTGTGCTTCCGCGGCGCGCTCTTGTGCGTCAGCCACCGACCGAGCACCATCACGCTGAGCCTTGGTCACGCCCGCTTGTGCGTCAGCCAGTACGCGTGTCTGCTCGGCTACGTTGCGGTTAGCCTGACCCACGCGTTCCTGCGCGGCGCGAACAGCATCGGAGCCCTCCACGCCAGCCCTGCGCTGTTGCTCAGCGGACTTCTGGAGATCGGCGTAGGACTCCGCCTGGCGCTTGGCGCCGGCCACGGCCCGGTCGTAGGCCAGTTGCGCGGCCTCCTTGTCAAGGTCCGTCGACGGACCGGACATGACCTTGCGAAGCTCCTCCTCCGCCTCCTTCACGCGGAGAACGGCCTCCCGCTGAGCAAGTGCCCCGTCCTCCAGCTCACCGTTCAGCGCGCGGAGTTGGGAAGCAGCATCGGCACGTGCCCGCGTGAGATCACGCTCAGCGTCACGGGCCGTCCGTTTGGCGTCGGTGAGGGACTGCTCAGCGCGCCGCACAGCCTCCGCAGCAGTCCTGCGCTGCTCCGCGGCCCGTTCGGCGGCGTTGGCCACGGCGCGTTCAGCGGCGGCGATGGACGAAGCTGCGTTCCGGTGGGCGGAGGCCAACGACTGCTGAGCGCTCGCCTGAGACAAGGCCCGCTGCGCTGCCTGGGCGCCCGCGTTCGCGCCCGCCTGCGTCGCGGAGGCCGATTCCTTCTCCGCGGCCGACTTGAGCTGTACAGCCTCTGTGACTCCCTTGATAGCGGGCACAGCGGCCAGACCAAGAGCACCGATACCCGCGACGGCTGCCGAAGCCATAGCCACGACAGATCCGAGACCAGCGGCCAGCGCCGGACCCACGGGAATCGCAGCAACCGCAGCAGCCTGGACACCCAGCGACATAAGGGCTGAGGACGCGCCCGACGTGTCGATGTCCACCTTGACGCGAGGGTCAGAGGCATCGACGGCGGCGATCATCGCTCGGATGTCCGCCAATGCCGCACGTGCCGTCGCTGTGTCGGCCCTGACGTCCACGTTGGGGTGTGACGCCCCAAGACGTTCGAGTTCAATCTCGAACCGCCGGATCTGCGCCTCTGCGGCCACGGCGTCGATGTCCACGCCGATGGTCTTGTTGGCGAGCTGCTCCATCTGCGCGCGGATACGCGCAAGCTGCGCGTCCACTCCTGTGTCGCTCAGCCTCACGTCAAGACGGGGCATGGCGCGGAATGCCGCTGTCAGCGTCGTTCGGATGGATCGCGCGAAAGCCCCGCCGGTGTCGTTTCCTTGGCGTGCGGCAGCTCTCTGCGCTGCTTGCCCACCACGGTTCACTGCATCTGGGATGGTGACAACGAGGTGACGACTGATGGCGTCGCCCATCCGCTCGCCTGCATCCCTGCCAATCCGGTCGGCAATCGGCAGGACAAGCGCGCTCATCCTCCGATGAAAATTCGGGACGATCGGTACTACGTCGACGGCAGCACTGCCAACGACATCAAGGTCGGGCATAGATGCTCACCGCCACGTCCGACGAGTGGTCGCGCAGGTCCAGCAGCCTGGCAAGCGCATCAAGCCGCTCTGCCTGGCGCTCAATGGCTGGCGAATACGGAGCCTGAGCAACGGATACGGCCTCTTCCGTCCACTCCTTGCAGGCGGCTGAGCAGTATGCGAAGAGCGACAGTGCGTCGTCCTCCGTCAGGTGCGGTAGGACGTGAAACGCACACGTCGGACGCAGGCAACGCGCCGGGTCTATCAAGGTTGTCATAGGTGCCTCCGGGCACGCCGGAGAGCCCCGCAGCTCGTCAGCTACGGGGCTCTCGGAAGTCAGTTGGGGAGTTGCCTGGTCCGGCGCGTGGGCCGGACGTCAGACGGCCGTCAGGTCAGTTCACTGACGAGCGCGGACAGGTCTCTCAGTGTCGACGGAGCGCCGTGGAGTCGGTCACCGGTCACGGTCATATACCGCCCGGTCCCATAGACCTCCACGGAGTACCCGTCGCTCCTCCGGATGCGGCGTCCCTGTCGGACGTCCGCGCGACCCCAGATGTGCAGTCCGTCGCCGGACGGGGACACCTCTACGTAGGTGGCGCCCGCGTCGCGGAGAATGGCCGCTGCCCACGGGGCGAGACGCCCGGTGAGCGGGTTCAAGCAGTGATCCAGGTCCAGGCAGACGATGTCGTCCTCGTCGGAGAGGACGAAGCCCAGACCGACGCCGATCGTTGAGGCAGCGGCATCCTTGTACGTGCTCCACGTGCGCTCGTCGGTCGATGATGCGGCCTTGCCGGCCGACGTCAGCGGGACCTTCGTAGCGCTCCGACGGACCCACCTGGCGCGGGTCGTCAGTTCAGTGGGGAGTGCGTTCTTCTTCGCCCGGAACGCCTTCGAACGGCACCGCGTGTCGCAGTACCGGGCGTGCTGACGGGCCATCAGCGGGAGGTCCTCTCCACACTGCTCGCATGTCCGGCTCGTCGTCTTCATGAGGTCCATCCTACCGGCCGCGAACGCTTTCAGTCCACTGACCTGCGATGATTCAATCAGCAGCCGGGCCGGATCGCTGTACGGCCGTCTCCCGGTTCGGGGTCTCCGGCAGTCCAGAACGCCGACGTTCGGGCCTCCAGTGGGCGCCTGTAGACGCCTCGGCCACTTCTCCCAGACCCGTACGCGCCGCGCCTACCAGCACCTCTTCGGTCTCCTGACTGGATGATCTTGGGATCACCCCCCTGGGTGATCATGGTCAGTTGATCTTGGCCGTGAAGCCGGCGCGAGGTTCGCGACGATCACCGTCGGCCAACTCGCCTCTGATTTCCAGCCGACTCGGGACGAGCGTCAGTGTGACCGTAGTCACCGTGTCGCTGCCACGCGTTCCAACCTTCACCTTCGGAACACCACGAACCTTCCCGACATCAGTGCCGTTCACGATCACCCGAGTCGCCATGACACCGTCCTCGCCCGTGTCGTCGGCCTCCTCTAGCACCACATGGGCGCCACTCATGGTCGCTCCTGCGTGCTCTGGAGTAGCTCAGTCATCAATCCTCCACCGCAGGATGAACAGGCTTCGGGCGGTGCACACTCACACGTGTCAGGGCCGCTGCTGTGCCGCCCTCAGAGCTGCTCTTGTGCTGGTGATGCCACGGACACAACAGCCGCAGGTTCGTGGCTGTGTGGTCGTCTCCGGGCACGATGTGGTCCACGTCAGTACCTGGCAGCTCACACCGCCTGCCATCGCTGTAACGGGCTGCACAGACGCCTCCGTCACGTCGGATGATGCGACGTCGGATGCGGGTCCAGTCCTTCGGGAGGCGGGCTCTGCGCGTGCTTCCTTCCCACGCCATTCCGCCACCTCCACTGTGGTCAATGCCGTACGCTGAGTCACTCATGTGGTCAGGGGAGGCCACTAGTTCCCAGGGGGATTCATGCGAGTTGTAGTGCGTCGTGTCGCCGTGTGTGTGGCCGCAGGGGTTGCAGCATCAATGCTGCTCACGGGGTGCTCTTCGTCAGAAGAGACGCCGTCTCCAGCGGCGTCGGAACCCGTCAAGCCGGCAACGGGGGCGAGCACTGAGGCTCCGGAAGAGCCGTCTCCGTCCGCGTCCTCAGGGCCGGCCCTGAAAGTCGGGGAAACAGGCACGTACGACGTCGTAGAGACGAACGAGTACGGCGAGAACCCCACGGTGGTGACCAAGATGCAGGTCACGGTGAAAGACGTGAAGTACGTGGATCCGACCGACATCGGCACGACCAACGAGCCAACGCTCGGCCAGTTCGTCGTCCTGACCCTGACGATCAAAAACGTCGGGTCGAAGCCTGGCGACTTCGCCGGCTACGGGCTGATCACTTGGGAAGACGCCAACACAGCCGCGCAGGACGCGACCACGCTGGAAACCGTCGACGGCCCGGAGCTGGACACCACGTACAAGCCCGGTCAGTCCGTCACGGGCTCTCTGGTGCTGGACGTCGGCGCCAAGGGCGGGACGCTGGACTACCAGGGCGGAACATTCACTGTGGAACTTCCGTCCTCCTGACGTGGCTCAGCCCCGCTCACGGGAACGCGCCTCCGCGGCGGGGCTGAAGTGCTACGCTGATTTCGCGTCATCGGCCCTTCAGGGTTCGCAACGTACGTGCCTTTGCTTGGACTTGCTCTGACTAAGGACGTTTATCAGCCCATTAGGGCTCAAGTGGTCCAGTCGTACTCGGCTGGACCACTTCTGTTTGTCGGAGTAGCAGGATTCGAACCTGCGGCCCTCCGCTCCCAAAGCGGATGCGCTACCAAGCTGCGCCATACTCCGATGACACCACGGCCAGCCGTCGGGATTGCCAGTCCAAAGGGTTGGCGCTCACGGGAAGCACCCGGTTTTGCACTTCGTGGTGTTGTGCGCTGCCGTGGAATCGAACCACGCAAGCCGTTTCCGACGCAGGCTTTACAGGCCCGCTTGCCTCCCAGGGCTCAACGCTTGGCGGAAGGTGAGGGAGTCGAACCCCCAACGGGTTGCCCCGCGACGCTTTTCGAGAGCGCGTGACACGCCAATGTCCGACCTTCCAAGGTCCCACGAATCCCGGAGGAGCGCGGGGAGCAACGCTGTCCGGGTCCCGTCGTCGGACAGCGCAACGTGCCGGTGGGGCGGGATTCGAACCCGCGTCTCCCGATTGCGTCGGGCGCTTTGGGCCACTGAGCTACCCGCACGTTGCTACTTCGGGCGCGCGCTGCGCAGTCACGCACGGGACGCCCCCTGTGAGCCTGCCCGGGATCGAACCGGAGCAGCTACCTGACCCCAACGGTCACAGGCCCTTGTTCACAAAGACAGTCGGCAGCGAAGGAATCGAACCTCCGTCTCCGGACCCTCCGTCCGGTGATCTCACCGCTAGCAGTCAATCCCGCAGGCGAGTGCCATGGTCAACCCTGCGGCGAGATGCGTAGCCGTGCGTCCCCGTCACCGGGTCCGCCATTGATCTAACTGCCGAAGTACCGCACGAGGGATTCGAACCCCCAACCTCCTGATCCTGAATCAGGCGCCTCTACCAAATTGGGCTAGTACGGCTCGTCCGGACCGTGAGGCCCGGGTGTTGGACGTCGCGGGTCAGCCCACGTCCGCTGACGCTGCCCCCGACAGCGTCAGCCCTGCGGTTCTACACACGTCCCCGCAGCGGTAGACATCTCTGGTGTGCCCTACGCGCTCCCGACCGGACTCGAACCGGCGGCCCCTGGACGTCGACGCAAGTTCTAAGCGGCCGTCGCGTACTCAGCCTCTATCTGCGGATCGCCATTCCATGGCTCCGCCTGATGGTCCCGGCGCAGATATTCAATCGCGGCGCTCAGTACGTCGGGGTCGTCCCGAAAGTGCCCCAGCCCCAAGTTGCAGCGGGCGCACAGCAGCCCGCGCACCACCCCTGTGATGTGGCAGTGGTCTATATGCCATCCACGGCCAGACGGCTGCTCAGTTCGGCAAATGTGGCACTGGGCGGTGTCCCGCAGGAGCGCTGACTGTTCAGGGCTAAGTCTGTATAGCTCCCAGTCACGTGTGACGCGGCGGGCTGCCCCTACCGCTTCCGGGTCGCCCTTATCAAACGTCCCGTACGCTCTGATGGGCGCCAGCTCGCGACCTCTGCGCCGTTGCATCGCGTGCGTACGACACAGTCCGTGGCTGTGCAGCTCCCTGCCGCACTCGCCAAATGAGCACTGCGGCGATGCTGCGGACACGAGGTGGACGCAATCTCGGTGCGCCAGCGATCTGGAATCGTCCGACAATATCGCGCAGTCCACAGCGGAGACGATCTCTCCATCACACACCGCGCATACGGTTTCCAGCATGTCAGCCCCTAAGAAACAGCGAGCAGCCCCACGGCTTAGGGTCCGTGGGGCTGCTCTGGACACAGGAGCTACCTGCGTCTGCCTATGAGGTTATGTGCTCATCTCCGCGCCCTAAGACCGTGCGAAGGAAGTCAATCGGACGGCGCGCTACGACCCCGCTCAACCCGGAGGAGAGTACGGGGAGCAGGGGAGCGCGCCGTCCGTCAGTGGGAGGGACGAGGAGCCGCGCCACGCGCCGGCGTCCGTCTATTTCCCTCTACCTTAGTTATGTGGGGCACGTGACGCGGGAGTGATCTTGGTCGGCGCCCTCCTTCGCGGCCCTGTGCACAAACTGGCAAACTAACCCCTATTTTCCTTTCTCTCTAACGCGCGTTAGAAGAAAATGAAAGTAGGGGTTAGTTCGTCAGTTTGGCGCCGATTCGACCCGACCGTAAACCCTGAGTGATGAATCCGAGCAAGTTCCGTCACCATATGCAGTTATCCACAGGTGTCTGTGGATAACTATCACCGCGGAGGGGGCCGTCGACGAGAACGCGGCGGACGACGAGAGCGTCGGATGGGTTGCCCGACGCCCCCGGTGGCGTTACCTAGCCGTTATCTAATCCGTCATCTCCTCGTGCCTGACGGCCTCCAGAGCCTCCGCTTCCGGATCCTCCGACGGCTGATACGTGAAAACCAGACGATCCGGGTTGAACGATCTGGCGCCCTTGACCGGTGCTCGCTTGACCTCGACGCGGATGCGGAACAAGCGATACAGCTCGTTGTGCCCTCGCTCACCTTGCTCCCGCAGCGCTTTCCGCTCCTCTTCGTCTTCGATGACGAACTTGCCGGTATCGTCGACCGCTGACGCCCGCAGGATGCGTGCGTTGTGGATGTTCCACTCGTCGGCCACCGTGCGCCCGGTGTCCCGAAGCACCGTCGTCGCCTCTCGTGTCGGCAGTGCTCGCAGCCGCTCCAGGCGCTCCGTCAGACTTTGATGCTGCGCACGAAACCGCTCAACAGCGGCTCCCTTGTACACACCGGCCCTGCGGTCCGCCTCCAACTCGTCCAGAGCGGACTCTGCGGCTTTGATGTCACCTTCGTAGCTGACTCCCGGGACGTACTCCTCCAGCACATAGCCCATGAAGCCGTGCCGTCTGATGAACTCCTCACCTACCCACTTCTCCACGGGATCGGCAATGATGTTTACTCCCGGGCAGTCAAGGCCCCTCGACTTCGACGGGCACCGGTACCGCAGTCCGCGACGGTAGCCGTCGCTTTTCGGCTCGGTAGAGCCGTCCCGGTATTTGCGCCCCCCGCACTCGTGGCAGTGAAGGACGTACGTCAAGGGGCCTGAATTCTTCCGTCGAGGCTCGTTCGCTCGGGATCTCTGCTTCTTACTTTGTGGAGTCGACTCAATCAGCGCTCGCAACTCGTCTTGCTCCTCCAGGGTGAGGATGGGACGAGCGACAAGCACGGGAAGGCCGTCGTCTCCGCGTACGATGCGGCCCTCATGGTCGGTTACGACGCCGGCCGTCGTTGGGTTCAGAAGAATGCGTACCAGCGTTTCGCGTAGCCATTTGGTTCCCTTCGGCTCCTTGCCAGCGTCAATGAGCCGACAGTCCGATTCAGTTGGTTCCCCCTCCGCGTTAAGTCTCCGGACTTCAGCATAGGGAGTGGACGGCAAACCGTAGAGTCCAAAGATGTTGTCCGCGGCTCGTCGGATGATGTTGCACCTGTGGCGGTGATCGTCCAACTTCCATCCGAGGGACTTACCTGTTTCGGGATCCTTCCCCAGGTGGATTTTGATGCGTCCGTAGGGCACTCGTCCACCGGGCCACCGGCCCCTCTGACGCAGCGTGTCTCGAGTTTCCTGCGCGCGCTCCTTGATGACCTCTAGTTCATTCTCCGCGAACATCGCTGCAATACCAGCGAACATCCTTCCTTCACGAGTGCTGGGATCGATGTTCATCCGCACTGTGTTGATGCGCTTACCGGTGTCTCTGCACCAGTCCATGAGACTGGAGAACCAGACCACCCGGCGGGCCCATCGGTCGACGCGCAATGCGACCATGCCATCAAACGGCTGTGGCGGGACTGCACTCAGCCACGTGGACAGGTTCTTGCGCTTCCACGGAGACACCTCTCCGGACACATCCGTGTCTACGACAACATCGACGACCACGCCGTTGGCGACGTCCTCAACCCATCGTCGCCCTTCTTCGGTCTGTCGCTCCACCGATGTGCTCTCGTCAGTGTCGCGGCTCAATCGCACATACACGATCCAGCGGTGGCCAGCCACGTCGCTGGATAGCGTGGGCCGACGAGAGTGCCGGACATTGCGGCGTCGCGGTTCTACGGCGCGCATGTCTTCCATGAGTATCCCCCCTAAGATGTGTGAATTGTACTCTTCCGATCACGCCATGTGGTTCCACCGTCCGTTCCGCGCGGACGAGTGGTTCCTGTACGACCAGGAGTCGCCGATCGCGACGGGCGGCCGTGGGCTGGCGCGCGGGCGGATCTACGACCGTGAAGGCCGGCTGCTGGTCTCGGTGGTGCAGGAGGGCCTGTTCCGCCGGCTCGACACGGCAGGTCCACAATGAGGTGAGAACGTCGGAGACCGAGGAGATCTTGATGACTCTGTACGACATCCCGCTGCGCACCCTCACGGGTGAATCCACTTCCCTGGCCGCCTACGAGGGCAAGGCCGTCCTTCTGGTGAATGTCGCGTCCAAGTGCGGCCTCACTCCGCAGTACGCCGGTCTGGAGCGGCTCCAGCAGCAGTACGGCGAGCGGGGCTTCACCGTCCTCGGCGTACCCAGCAACCAGTTCGCGGGACAGGAGCCCGGCACCGCGGAGGAGATCCAGACCTTCTGCTCGGCGACGTACGGTGTCACCTTCCCGCTGCTGGAGAAGACGGATGTGAACGGTGAGTCCAGGCATCCGCTGTACGCGGAGCTGACGAAGGCGGCCGACGCCGAGGGCGAGGCGGGCGACGTCCAGTGGAACTTCGAGAAGTTCCTGCTCTCTCCCAAGGGTGAGGTGGTCGCCCGGATCCGGCCGCGTACGGAGCCGGAGGCCCCCGAGGTCGTCGCGGCGATCGAGGCCCAGCTTCCCGGCTGACGCGCGACCTGCCGACGACCTGCCGGGGCTGCCGCGGCAGCCCCGGCCCAGGTCCCGGCCCCGGCCCCGGTCCCGCCGGGATTCAGCGGATCGGCATGCCCGACAGAGTGCGGGCGATCACCAGGCGCTGGATCTCGCTCGTGCCCTCGAAGATCGTGTAGATCGCGGCGTCCCGGTGCATACGCTCCACCGGATACTCACGGGTGAAGCCGTTGCCGCCGAGTATCTGCACGGCCTGGGCGGTGACCTGCTTCGCCGTCTCACTCGCGTACAGCTTGGACATCGAGCCCTCGGCGGAGGTGAACGGCTTGCCGGTGGCCGCCATCCAGGAGGCCCGCCACACCAGCAGCCGGGACGCGTCGATCCTGGTGCGCATGTCGGCCAGTTGGAAGGCGATGCCCTGGTTGTCGATGATCGGGCGGCCGAACTGGCTGCGTGTCTTCGCGTAGTCGAGGGCGACCTCGTACGCCGCGCGGGCCGTGCCCACCGCCATCGCTCCGACGGCCGGGCGGGAGGCCTCGAAGGTGGCCATGGCCGCGTTCTTCACCCGCTCGCCGCCCGCCGCCGTCCTCGCCCGTTCACGGGCCCGCGCGAGCCGCTCGTCCAGCTTCTCCTTGCCGCCGAGCAGACAGTGCCCGGGGATCCGGACGTCCTCCAGGACGACCTCGGCGGTGTGGGAGGCGCGGATGCCGTGCTTCTTGAACTTCTGGCCCTGGGAGAGACCGGGCGTGGCCGGCGGGACGATGAAGGAGGCATGGCCCTTCGTGCCCAGCTCCGGATCGACGACGGCGACCACGACATGGACATTGGCGATACCGCCGTTGGTCGCCCAGGTCTTGGTGCCGTTCAGCACCCACTCGTCCTTCGCCTCGTCGTACACCGCGCGGGTGCGCATGGCGCCGACGTCGGAGCCGGCGTCGGGCTCGGACGAGCAGAAGGCGGCGACCTTCACCTCGTCCGTGTCGCCGTACATCTGCGGAATCCAGGTGCCGATCTGCTCGTCGGTACCGTTGGCGAGGACACCGACGGCCGCCAGGCCCGTACCGACGATCGACAGGGCGATGCCCGCGTCACCCCAGAACAGCTCCTCCATGGTCATCGGGATACCGAGGCCCGTGGGATCGAAGAACTGCTGGGCGTAGAAGTCGAGGGAGTAGACACCGATCTTGGCGGCCTCCTGGATGACCGGCCAGGGAGTCTCCTCACGCTCGTCCCACTCCGCGGCGGCGGGACGGATGACATCTGCGGCAAAACCGTGCAGCCAGTCACGGACCTGCTTCTGGTCGTCATTGAGTTCAAACGTGAACTCGGCCATGGTTCCCCTCCAGCACTGCGTCACCGCTGTGTCGTTCACACACGTGTGTCACTCACACACGTTACCGACGGTAACATCAGTCTGTTACCGGTAGGTAGAAAATGTCAACCGGCCATGGTCTGATCAGCATTGATCCCGGCCAGGGTGTTACGTTGCCGGTGCGTCAGGCAATCGCATGGGCGGGGAGACATCAGCTATGGAGACCACACAGCAGGCCGAACAGCAGCGTTCGGCGCGACAGCGCAGACGCCAGTTGCTGGAGGCCGCCGACCGTGTCGTGCTGAGGGACGGCCCGCACGCCTCCATGAACGCCATCGCCGCCGAGGCGGGCATCACCAAGCCCATTCTCTACCGTCACTTCGGCGACAAGGGCGGGCTGTACCGCGCGCTCGCCAAGCGCCACACCGACGCGCTGCTCGACGCCCTGCGGACCGCGCTCGACGCGCCCGCCGAGCGCCGCCGACGCGTGGAGGCCACGCTCGACACCTATCTCGCCGCGATCGAGGCGCGCCCGCAGGTCTACCGGTTTCTGATGCATCCCGCCGAGGACACCCAACTGCCCGAGCAGGGCTTCGACGTGGGCCGCCACTCGGCTCCGCTGCTGCGCCGTCTCGGCGAGGAGCTCGCCAAGGTCATCGAGGAGCGCGTCGACCTCGGCCCGGACAGCGAGCAGCTCTCCCGGGTCTGGGGCCATGGCATCGTCGGGATGATGCACGCGGCCGGTGACTGGTGGCTCGGTGAACGGCCCTGCTCGCGCGAGCAGTTGGTACGGAGTCTGGCGGATCTGCTGTGGGGCCGGCTGGCCTCGGTGGACGACCGCGAAGGCGGACCCGGGTTCTGAACGCTCCCTCAGACGTACGAGTCCACCGCCGCGGCGGTGGACCAGGGCGCGCGGCGTGCGGCGCGCAGCACTCTGGAGCGGCGCCGGCCGGTGAGCCGGTCCGGATAGACCATGCCGTCCAGATGGTCGCACTCGTGCTGGAGACAGCGCGCGAAGAAGCCCGTGCCCTCGATCCGCAGCGGTTCACCGTGCCGGTCGACGCCCTCCGCCACGGCGTGGTCGTACCGCTCCGTCCCCGCCTCGATGCCCGGCAGCGAGAGACAGCCCTCGGGACCTCGCAGAACGATGTCGTCCGCCCGGGTCAGCCGCGGATTGACGAGGTGTCCGAGATGGCGGGCGTCCTCGTCGTCCGGGCAGTCGTACACGAACACCTGGAGCGGTACGCCGATCTGGTTCGCCGCGAGCCCTACCCCCCGAGCGGCGTACATCGTCGCGAACAGGTCCTCGATCAGCTCCGACAGCGCGGGACCGAAGTCCGTGACAGGCTCGCAAGAGGCGTGCAGCACCGGATCGCCCAGCATTCTCAAGGCGCGTACCCGACCGGCGCTGCCCGGGATCGAACGGTTTCGCATGGCGGTCAGGGTACGGTCACGGTGACCTCCGCCTTCCCCGCCCGGTGCCGCGGTTCGGGCCCTTGGCCGGATCTCGATAGGCTGACCCCGGACCGACGCAAGGAGGATCAAGGACGATGGCAGGCAACACGGACCCGCTGACGCCACGGGCCAAGCTGGCCGTGACGGCGGGCAAGGCCGCTGCGGCGGTGTCGCGCGCCGCCGGCCGCGGCAGCGGATCGGTGATCGGCGGGAAGGTGGCGCTCAGACTCGACCCCGATCTCCTCGGTCGGCTCGCGCAGCACCTCGACGTCATCCTCGTGTCGGCGACGAACGGCAAGACCACCACGACCAGGCTGATCGCCGAGGCCCTGCGGGCGGCCGGGCCCGTGGTCTCCAACGCGCTCGGCGCCAATATGCCGGCCGGTATCACCTCGGCCCTCGCGGGCGGTTCCGACGCCAAGTACGGCGTGATCGAGGTCGACGAGAAGTATCTCGCCGGTGTGGCGCGGGACACCACGCCGAAGGCGATCGCGCTGCTCAATCTCTCCCGCGACCAGCTCGACCGTGCCGCCGAGACCCGGATGCTCGCCGAGACCTGGCGTGAGGGCCTCGCCGGTACGAAGGCCGTCGTCATCGCCAACGCCGACGATCCGCTGATCGTCTGGGCCGCCTCCTCCTCTCCCAATGTGGTCTGGGTGGCCGCGGGACAGGAGTGGAAGGACGACGCCTGGTCCTGCCCCGCCTGCGGCGGTGTGATGCAGCGCCCGGGCGACGACTGGTTCTGCGGTGAGTGCGGCTTCCGTCGGCCGTCCCCGAGCTGGGCGCTCCACGGCGACCATGTCCTCGATCCGCACGGCTCCGCCTGGCCGATCCATCTCCAGCTCCCGGGCCGCGCCAACAAGGCGAACGCGGCCACGTCCGCCGCCGTCGCGGCGACCTTCGGCGTGCCGCCGCAGGTGGCGCTGGAGCGTATGTACCAGGTGCAGGCCGTGGCCGGCCGGTATGACGTGGTGTCCTTCCTCGGCCGTGATCTTCGGCTGCTGCTCGCCAAGAATCCCGCGGGCTGGCTGGAGACGTTCTCGCTGATCGACCCGCCGCCGACGCCGGTCATCCTCGCCGTCAACGCCCGTGGCGCCGACGGTACGGACACCTCCTGGCTGTGGGACGTCGACTACACCCGGCTCGCCGGCCATCCGATCTTCGTCATCGGCGACCGCAAGCTGGACCTCGCCGTACGCCTTGAGGTCGCCGGGCTGGACTTCCGGGTCTGTGAGACGCCCGACGAGGCCGTGCGGATGGCGCCGCCCGGCCGTATCGAAGCCATCGCCAACTACACATCGTTCCAGGATCTGCGCAGACGGGTGGGGAACTGACTCCATGTCGGGATACATGACCTCACGGACTTCCGAAGGACGAGGGAGAATGAGCGACAACAGCCTCCGGCTGGTGTGGATCTACCCCGATCTGCTGAGTACCTACGGGGACCAGGGAAACGCTCTGGTGGTGGAGCGCCGGGCACGCCAGCGCGGTCTGAACGTCACCCGGGTGGATGTACGCAGCGACCAGCCGGTGCCGACCTCCGGCGACATCTATCTGATCGGCGGCGGCGAGGACAGACCGCAGCGGCTGGCGGCGGAGCGGCTGCGCCGTGACGGCGGGCTCAGCCGGGCCGTCTCCAACGGCGCCATCGTGTTCTCGGTCTGTGCCGGCTATCAGATCCTGGGCCATGAGTTCATCAACGACCTGGGCGAGCGCGAGGCCGGGCTCGGACTGCTCGATGTGGTCTCCACCCGTGGCGAGGGCGAGCGGTGTGTCGGCGATGTGCTGGCCGACATCGATCCGCGGCTGAATCTGCCGCAGCTCACGGGCTTCGAGAACCACCAGGGCATCACCCATCTGGGCCCGACGGCCCGGCCCTTCGCGCGGACCAGGCTCGGCCGCGGCAACGGCACGGGAGACGGCACGGAGGGCGCGTACAACGACACCGTGTTCGGTACGTATATGCACGGTCCGGTGATGGCCCGCAATCCGCAGATCGCGGATCTGCTGCTGAAGCTGGCCCTCGATGTGAACGCGCTGCCGCCGACGGACGACCGCTGGTACGACGCGCTGCGCGCCGAGCGCGTGGCGGCGGCGGTCCAGCCTTCCTGACCGTCTCCGGTCCCGGCCCCGGTTCTCCTCCGGGGCCGGGCCTGGAGACCGTACGGACGCGTGTCCAGCAGTCGGACGTGAGTTTCGGTCACGCCGCTGCCCGCCGGTAGGGTGATTGGGATCTGTCCGGACGATGGGGTCCGGCCGTCGGCCCACGTTGCAAAGGTATCCCGGGCAATGCGAATTGGTGTGCTCACCTCAGGTGGCGACTGCCCCGGCCTCAACGCCGTGATCAGGTCCGTCGTGCACCGCGCCGTCGTCGACCACGGCGACGAGGTGATCGGATTCCACGACGGCTGGAAGGGCCTTCTGGAGTGCGACTACCGCAAGCTCGACCTGGACGCGGTCGCCGGCATCCTGGCGCGCGGCGGCACAATCCTGGGCTCGTCCCGGGTCCAGCCCGCGCATCTGCGGGACGGTGTGGAGCGGGCCCGGGGCCATGTGGCGGAGCTGGGTCTCGACGCGATCATCCCGATCGGCGGCGAGGGCACGCTCAAGGCGGCCCATCTGCTCTCGGAGGCCGGGCTGCCGATCGTCGGCGTACCGAAGACGATCGACAACGACATCTCCGCGACCGATGTGACCTTCGGTTTCGACACGGCCGTCGGTGTGGCCACGGAGGCGCTCGACCGGCTGAAGACCACCGCCGAGTCCCATCAGCGGGTGCTGATCGTCGAGGTCATGGGCCGGCACACCGGCTGGATCGCACTGCACTCCGGGATGGCCGCCGGTGCCCATGCCATCGTCGTGCCCGAGCGGCCCTTCGACATCGGTGAGCTGACCGCGCTGGTCGGCAAGCGCTTCTCGGCGGGCAAGCGGTTCGCGATCGTGGTGGTCGCGGAGGGCGCGAAGCCGCGCGAGGGCTCCATGGAGTTCGACGAGGGCGGCAAGGACGTCTACGGCCACGAGCGGTTCGCGGGCGTGGCCCGGCAGCTCTCCATCGAGCTGGAGGAGCGGCTCGGCAAGGAGGCCAGGCCGGTAATACTCGGCCATGTCCAGCGCGGTGGCACTCCCACGGCGTACGACCGGGTCCTGGCGACGCGCTTCGGCTGGCACGCCGTCGAAGCCGCGCACCGCGGAGAGTTCGGGATGCTGACGGCGCTGCGCGGGACGGACATCGTCATGGTGCCGCTGGGCGAGGCCGTGGAGACGCTCAAGACGGTGCCCGCGGAGCGGTACGCCGAGGCGGAGTGCGTGCTCTGACCGGTCCCCTGGCCCGCCGCCCTGCGGCCGTCCAGGCCCTCCAGTCGTCCCAGGCGCCTGTCGCCGGAAGAACCGCCCCCGGTCGCTGCCGCGGCCGAGGGCGGTTCTAGGCTGGTGCGGACAACCGGCGCGAATCCGGCCGGAGTGAGCGGTCACGTCCCACGGGAGCACACGGATGGATCACAGCGGGCACGGCATGACCATGGATCTGCCGCCGTTCACGCTGGGACGGGCGCTGGAGTACTCGCCGGATCTCTTCTTCCTGGTCGGCTGTCTGCTGGCGCTGGCGCTGTACGGCGGGAGCGTGCTGCGGCTGCGCCGGCGCGGTGATGCCTGGCCCGTCGGGCGTACCGTCGCGTTCGTCCTCGGTGTGCTGACCGTGGCGCTGGTGATGTGCACCAAGCTGAACGACTACGGCATGGTCATGTTCAGCGTGCACATGGTCCAGCACATGGTGATCAGCATGGTCTCGCCGATCCTGCTGCTGCTCGGCGCTCCGGTGACGCTGGCGCTGCGCGCGCTGCCGGTCGCGGGCCGCGGTCGCAAGGGCCCGCGTGAGCTGCTGCTCGTCGTGCTGCACAGCCGCTATGTGCGGATCATCACACATCCGGCGTTCACCATCCCGCTCTTCATCGCGAGCCTGTACGGGCTGTACTTCACGCCGCTCTTCGACTTCCTGATGGGCTCCAAGGCCGGGCATGTCGCGATGATGGTGCACTTCCTCGCGGTCGGGCTGATCTTCTTCTGGCCGATCATGGGCATCGACCCGGGCCCGCACCGGCCCGGCCATCTGATGCGGATGCTGGAGCTCTTCGCCGGGATGCCGTTCCACGCCTTCTTCGGGATCGCGCTGATGATGGCGAGCGAGCCGATGGTCGCCGCGTACCGCAATCCTCCGGGCTCGCTCGGGATCGACGCCCTGACCGACCAGAACGCGGCGGGCGGGATCGCCTGGGCGTTCAGCGAGATCCCTTCGGTGCTGGTGCTTGTCGCGCTGGTCTACCAGTGGTACCGCTCGGAACAGCGCGAGGCGAAGCGCTCCGACCGGGCCGCCGACCGCGACGGTGACAAGGAGCTGGCGGAGTACAACGCGTATCTCGCCTCGCTCCGGGCCCGGAGCCAGTAGCGGCCCGGAGCCAGTAGCGCGAAACGCTCGTCGGGGGCGAGGATGGGCGTCACGGCCCCGGCCCGGAGGAGGACCAGATGTCCGGATCCACGAAGACGATGGGTGTGGTGACCGTCGGTGCGCTGGTCCTGGTGACGGGCTACACCGCGGTACTCGGCAGCAACGGGTGGCTCTGGTTCGGCTGGGTGGTGCTGGGGCTGATCACGATCGCCATGATCGCCTCACGCGGACGCTGACCGTACCGGGGCCCGGCACCGTACCCGAGGATGTGGGGACGGAGGCCGGGCCCCGGCGCCGTACCTGGATCAGTTGGACTCGGTGACGCGGAGCGAGGGCTTGCCGTCCACGCTCGACGCCTTGGCCGCTCCGACCGCGCCGTTCTTGAGCGAGTTGAGGATGGCCATGCCCTGACCGACCAGACCCGCCGCCATGTCGTTGACACCGTCGGTGCCGTTCAGCACGGTCAGGTTGGCGCCGGACATGCCCCGGGAGGCCGCGTCGGCCAGCGCCGGCAGATTCTCCACCAGCCGGTTGGCGGCGATGAGTTCCTGGTTGCCGTCCTTCAGCGACGCGGCGCGGGCGGTGTTCGCGTCGGCCTGCGCCTGGGCGAGGGCGCGCTCGGTGTACGCGCTGCCGTCCGCCTCGAACTTCGCCCGGTCGCGCGCGGCTTCGGCGAGAGTGCGCTGCCGGTACGCCTCGGCGTCGGCCGGGCGCCTGACCTCGGCCTCCAGCCGCTGTGCGGCCAGTTGGGCCTGACGCTCCGCCAGGGCCGTCTGCTCCTCGATGGTCTCCTGCGAGGACCTGGCCTCGGCCAGCGGTCCCGCCTGCGCGGCGCGGGCGTTGACCTGCTCCGTCTCGGCGAGGAAGCCGGCCCGCTTGATCGCGGTGTCCCGTTCGTACTCGGCCTTGAGCGCGGCGGCCTGCTGTTCGCGCTCGGCCGCCTCCTGATCCGACTTGGCCTGTGCGATCCGCGCCTGGCTCGCGACGGCCGCCGCGTGCGGAGCGGCCAGATTGTCGATATAGCCGGTGGCGTCGTCGATCTCCTGGATCTGGAGGGCGTCCACGACGATCCCGAGCTTCTCCATCTCGCTGTGGCTGCCCTGCTTCACTTCCTGGGCGACCCGGTCACGCTCGCGGATGATCTGCTCGACGGTCAGTCCGCCGACGATGGAGCGGAGGTGACCGGCGAAGATCCGGCCCACCAGCTCCTCCATCCGGTCCTGTTCCGCCAGGAAGCGGCGGGCCGCGTTGGCGATGGACACGGCGTCGTCACCGACCTTGAACACCGCGACCGCGCGGACCCGGAGCCGGATGCCCTGCTGGGTGACGCAGTCCTCCACGATCTCCGCCTCCCGCAACGCCAGGGACAGCATGCGGGCCTTCTGCTTGACGGGCATCACAAAGCTGCCGTGCCCGGTGACGATACGGAACTGAGTATCCTGCGCCTGCCGTTTGGAGCCGGATATGAGCATCGCCTCGTTCGGCGCGGGAACATGCCAGAACAGCATGACGGACTCCTGTCGTACTACCTCGCACTTACTTGGTCAGCGGAGAGCTCAGGCGGGAAAAGGCTCCACGATCACTGAACGCGCCGAGATGCACTCCACGACGATCACCCGGAGGTTTCTGCCGATCGGATGGTCCGCCCAGGCCGCGTAGGCCTCGGAACCGCCTCGTACGGACACCAGGACCTCGCCGGGTCCGTCCGCCGGGATCGGGACGGTCACCCTGCCGATCGCACCGACCGGACTCTGTGCGGATTCATCTGCGGCGCACATACGTCGTCGCCCGCGTCCGTACCCCGCCCGGTTCCTCAGCCGCGACCATGGGACCACGCCTCCTGGAGGGCCGTGCCTCCGACCTCGTCCTTCATCGAGGACGCCCCCGGCGGAGCGGCCGACGGCGACATACCCTCGATAAATTCACAGTACTCCGGGCCCATCAGGAGGGCGTGCCGACGGCATACCGGCCGTACTGGCCGTGCCTTCCACGCCTTCCGTGCCGACGGGATTGGCCGCCGTGCCCTCGGTGCTGAGCAGAACGACCGTCGCGTCCGGTCCGATCCCGAGCGCGCTCCTGCGGCCGGTGCCGCCGTCGCCGGTCAGGGCGGCACGGACGCCGGCCAGCGAGGCCGCCCCGCAAGGGCCCGACGAGACTCCGAGGGCGGCGAGGTCACGGACCGCGTCCGCGCTGTCGTCGTCGGTGACGGCGACAGCGGCGTCCAGACCGTCGCGCAGCAAGGGCCAGGCGAGCGTGGAGGGAGTGCCGCAGTTCAGCCCGGCCATGCTCGTGGTCCCGGTCGCCACACTGACCGGCCGCCCTTGACGCAGGCTCGCCAGCACACAGGCCGCGGTGTCGGGCTCCACCGACAGCAGGGCGGGTCCAGGGCGTGTTCCGGCGCCACCGCCGCGGTAGTGGGTGACGGCCGCCTGGGCGAGTGAGCCGACTCCCACCGGGACGGCCACCAGGGCGGGCGGCTCCGCGCTCGCGGCGGACAGTTGCGCGTCGATCTCGGTGAAGAGTGTGGAGTAGCCCTCGACGATCCAGCCGGGAATCTCCTCGTAGCCGGGCCAGGCGGTGTCCTGGACGAGCACCGTGCCCGGCCCGGCCGCCGCGTCGGCGGCGTGGCGTACGGCTTCGTCGTACGTTCCCTCGACCCGGGTGATCCGCGCGCCCTCGGCCTCGATGGCGGCCACGGCCGCCGGGTGCACGCTCCCGGGCACGAAGACATGGGCGCGCTGTCCGAGCAGCCGCGCCGTACGGGCCACGGCCCGGCCGTGGTTGCCGTCGGTGGCGGTGACCAGCACCGGCGGCGGGCCGGGCGCCCGGCGCGCGAGCACTCGGCTGATCGCCCAGGACGCGCCGAGCGCCTTGAACGCGGGCAGTCCCAGCCGGGCCGACTCGTCCTTGACGAACACCCGCCCGACCGCCAATTCGGCGGCCAGGGAGGGAAGTTCGGTCAGCGGAGTGGGTACGTAGCCGGGCAGCCCGGCGTGGAAGTCACGCACCTCGGCCGGGGCCGGTGCGCAGGTCCAGCTCGGGTCGGCGCGGCGTACGAACCAGGTCATGGCGGGGACGAGGGACACAGCACCCACAGTGCCGCCCGGCCCCGCCATCGGTCCAGCACATCGTGACCGTACGGCCGGCTCGCTCAGCAGGCCGGCCCGCACAGTCGGCCGGCTCGCTCAGCCGACCTTCTTGACGAACTCCGTGGTGAAGGTCTTGCTCAGATCGACCGTGGCGTTCTGGAGGTTGGGGTTGAACGCCTTCAGTACGCGCTCGACGGTCTCCGGGCCGTCGGCCGGCATGACACCGTCCGTGGTGAACATCGGCAGCGTGCTCTTGATGGCCTGCGCGTACAGCTCCTTGCCGCCCTGCGCGTAGTCGGCGGGCATCTTGGCGGCGATCTCCTCCGGCGAGTGCGTGGACATCCACCGGAGCGTCTTCACAAAGGCGTTGGCCAGCTTCTGCACCGTCTCCTTGTGGCCGTTGACCCAGTCGGTGTTCATGTACAGGCTGGAGGACGGGTACGGGCCGCCGAGCGCGGCCTTCGAGCCTTCGGGCGTCCGCATGTCGATCAGGACCTTGCCGAGCTTCTTGTCCAGGATCTGCGCGACCGTCGGATCGGTCGTCATGCCTCCGTCGATCGAGCCCTGCTGAAGGGCCGAGATGAAGGTCTGGCCCGCTCCGACCGCGACCGCGGTGAACTCCTCCGTCTTTACGCCGCTGTTGACCGCCAGATACTTGGTGAGGAAGTCGGTGGACGAGCCGAGGCCGGTCACACCGAGCTTCTTGCCCTTGAAGTCCTTCGGCGAGGAGATCTCGGCCGCGGCCTTGTTGGAGACGACCTCGACCTCGCCCGAGGCGTGCGAGAACTGCACCACGGACTCCACCATCTTGCCCTTGACCTGGAGATCGAGCGTGTGGTCGTAGAAGCCCACGACGCCCTGCACATCACCGGAGACGAGCGAGGTGGTGGCCTGTACGCCGGCGGGCTCCGTGAGGAGTTCCACGTCGACGCCCTCGTCCTTGAAGTAGCCGAGCTTCTGGGTGAGCATCGCGGGCATGTAGATGACCTTGTCGAGGCCACCCACCATGATCTTGACCTTGTCACCGGAGCCGGAGCCGGAGGAGTCGCCGCCACAGGCGGTCAGCGTGCCGAGGGCGAGAGTCGCGGCGAGCGCGGCGGCCGGGATCCCGAGATGTCTGCGCATGGTTCACGTCCTTGTGAAGAGGTGCTGTGAGGGTGAGGCGAGGAGGAGACAGAGACAGAAGGTGAGGCGGTACGGGGATCAGCGCTCGGCGCCGGCCTCGACGGGCTTCCAGCGGAAGAGCCGTTTCTCCAGGAAGGAGAGAAGCCCTTCGGCGAGCAGTGCCACCACGGCGAGGATCACCATGGCCGCGTACACACCGGCCGCGTTGAACGTGCCCTGCGAGGCGGAGACCAGCAGACCGAGTCCCTTGGTCGCGCCGATGTACTCGCCGACGATCGCGCCGATCAGCGCGAAGCCGAAGCTGACATGCAGGCTGGTGAAGATCCATGAGGTGGCCGACGGAATGACGACCTGGAGCGTGACCTGCCGGTTGCTCGCGCCGAGGATCCGGGCGTTGGAGACCAGATTGCGGTCGACCTCCCGCGCTCCCTGGAAGGCGTTGAAGAAGACCGGGAAGAAGACCAGCACCACGGCCGAGGCGATCTTCGAGGCCGGGCCGAGGCCGAACCAGATGAGGAAGATCGGGGCGAGGACGATCCGGGGCAGCGCGTTGAGCACCTTGATGTACGGGCCCAGCACCTCGGCGAGGAAGCGGATGCGGCCGAGCGCGATGCCCAGCACCACTCCGCCGATGACACCGATGATCCAGCCGAGGAGCGCCTCGTAGAGCGTGTACCAGATCTGCTCCCACAGGGAGCCCTGCGGAGTGCCGTGCAGGGCCCACTGGCGCATCTGGTCCCAGATCTTGGACGGCATCGAGAAGTTGAAGGGATCGATGACGGCGCTGCGGGCCATCCACTCCCACAGCCCGATCAGCGCGATCAGAAGCAGTACGCGGGCGCCCTGGACGACGATCCGGTGATTGCGCGCGGCCCGTGCCCTGGCCTGGGTGCGCTCTCCGCCGCCACTGCCGTTGGCGGTGGCTTCGGTCCTGCCTGCTTTGCCTTTGCCTCGGCCGGCCTCGGTGGTGCCGGCGGGCGGAACGGCGACGGTCTCAGGCGGCATCGGCCGCACCCCTCTCGCGGGTGATCCGTACCTCTTCGCCGAGCGAGGACCAGATCTCCCGGTAGATCTCCACGAAGCGCGGTTCGAGCCGTACGGCCTCGACCTTGCGAGGACGCGGCAGGTCGATGGTGAAGACCTCCTTGACGGTCGCGGGACCGGCCGTCATCACCACGACCTTGTCGGCGAGGGCGATCGACTCCTCCAGGTCATGGGTGACGAAGACGACCGAGGCGCCCGTACCGGCCCACAGCTCCAGCAGTTCGTCCGACATCAGGGCCCTGGTCTGTACATCGAGAGCCGAGAAGGGCTCGTCCATGAGCAGGAGTTCGGGATCGTTGACAAAGGTCGCCGCGAGCGCGACGCGCTTGCGCTGACCGCCGGAGAGCTGGTGCGGATAGCGGTCCTCGAAGGACGAGAGCCCGACGCGGGCGAGCCACTCACGGGCCCGCTCCCTCGCCTCGTTCTTCGGTACGCCGCGGAAGCGCGGTCCTGCCATCACATTGGAGAGGACGGTGCGCCAGGGAAAGACCGCGTCCTGCTGGAAGACGAAGCCGATCTTGTCGCCGATGCCGTTCACCGGCTCACCGGCCACCAGCACCTCGCCCTCGGTGGGCTCCTCCAACCCGCTGACCAGCGTCAGCGTCGTCGATTTACCGCATCCGGTGGGGCCGACCACCGCGACGAACTCGCCGCGCTCGACCGTCAGATCCAGATCCCTGACGGCGGTGTGCAGCGCTCCCGACGGTGTCCGGAATGCCTTGCTCGTTCCCCGCAGCTCGATGGCGGGGCTCGTATTGCTGCTCATGGGCCGGGAGGCTAGGAGCGCCATGGGCCAGGGCGGCAGTCTTATGGGCGCAATCCGTTTTTCTGCGCGCAAACCCCGTTCTGCTCGTTCTGCTCACGCCAGAACCACAAAAGCGCAGCACAGGGCTGGGCAGCCGCGCTCCGGCGGCTTACGTTGCGTGCACAGCGATGTTAAGCGGACCGGCCTGTTCCGCGCGGGGAGTGGGCGAGAGTGGCCGGAAGTGATCCGGAGGATCCGGGAGAGCCGGGCGCCGGGAGAGGGAGGGAGACGGGATGCGGTTGCGCTGGCCACGGCGTGTCGCCGCCCAGGTCCTGGTGGTGCAGCTTGTCATCACCACCGGGGTGATGGTGCTGGTCACCGGGCTTTTTCTGGCACCGCTCGGCTCCGAGCTGGACGACGCGGCCACCCGCCGGGCCCTGGCCATCGCGGAGACCACCGCCGCCGATCCGGACATCGTCCACGGGCTGCTCACCACCGCGCCGAGTCCGGCCGGTCCGGTGCAGGCCCAGGCGGAGCGGATCCGCCGGGCGACCCAGGCGCTCTATGTCGTGGTGCTGGACACCCATGGTGTGCGCTGGTCCCACACCACCACCGCCGAGATCGGCAGGCATGTCTCGACCGATCCGAGCGTCGCGCTCTCCGGTCATGAGATCCGGCAGATCGACAACGGCACACTGGGCCGCTCGGCCCGTGCCAAGGTGCCGCTGCTCGACGGCGACGGAAAGATCGTCGGCGCGGTGTCGGTGGGCATCGCGTACGACAGTGTGCGCCAGCGGCTGATCGGTGCCATACCCGGACTGCTGCTCTGCGCGGGCGCGGCGCTGGGCGCGGGCGCGCTGGCCGCGATCGCGGTGTCGCGGCGGCTGCGCCGTATCACGCACGGTGTCGCCTTCGCCGATATCTCGGCGCTGCTGGACGAGCGGGAGGCGATGCTCCACGGAGTCCGTGAAGGAGTCGTCGCCTTCGACCGGCAGGGCCGGATCCGGCTGGCCAACGACGAGGCGGTACGGCTGCTCGGGCTCGACACGGACGCCACCGGCCGCGCGCTGGACGAGGTGCTGGCGCCGGGCCGTACGACGGATGTCCTGGCGGGACGGGTGGACGGCACGGATCTGCTGACCGTCAGCGGTGGCCGGGTCCTGGTCGCCAACCGGATGCCGACCAGGGACGGCGGAGCCGTGGTGACGCTGCGGGACCGTACGGAACTGGAGCTGCTCGGGCGCGAGCTGGACAGTACGCAAGGGCTGCTCGACGCGCTGCGCGCACAGGACCACGAGCATGCCAACCGGCTGCACACCGTGCTCGGGCTGCTCGAACTCGGCCGTCATGAACGGGCGGCGGAGTTTGTCGCCGGTGTCGCCAACGCGCACCGGGCCTCGGCGGAGCAGATCGCCGAGCGCGTCCATGATCCGCTGCTCTCGGCGCTGCTCGTGGGCAAGGCGGCCATCGCCGCCGAGCGCGGTGTCTCCCTGCGGATCTCCTCCGCCACGCTGCTGCCGGACCGTGTGGTCGATCCGCGCGATCTGGTGACCGTACTCGGCAATCTCATCGACAACGCGCTGGACGCCGCCGCCGAGCGGCATCTGGCGAGGCCGCCGGTACCGGCGGCCGGGCCGGCAGCAGGGCCGACAGCCGGGCAGACCGGGGAAGCGTCTGCCGAGGCCGCCCGAGCCGAATCCTTCGTGGAGGTCGAGTTGCGTGCCGAGCGCACCACCGCGGTGATACGAGTCTCCGACACCGGTCCTGGAGTGCCACCGGAACTGCGCGAGCGCGTCTTCGCGGAGGGCTGGTCCACCAAACAGCCCGCCACTCCCCCGCTGTCCGGCGAGCTGTCCGGTGAGCTGTCCTGGGAGCCGTCCGGTCCGCCGCGGCCGGCCTTCCGGCGAGGCAGAGGGATCGGACTCGCCCTCGTACGCCGGCTCTCCGAGCGGTACGGCGGTATGGCCCGGGTGACGGCGCGCGCGGGCGGCGGCGCGGTCTTCACCGTCGTACTGCCCGAGGCGCTCGCTCCGGACGACCTCGCCGGAGACGCTCCGCCCATCGCCGCGGACGCTCCCTCCGCCCGCCAGCTCACTCCCGCGGGAGAGTCACGATGATCGATGTGCTCGTGGTGGACGACGACTTCCATATCGCCGAGATCAACTCCGCGTATGTGGCGCAGGTGCGCGGCTTCCGTGTCATCGGCCGCGCCCATACCGCCGCGCAGGCCCTGGCCACGCTGGAGCGCACCCATGTCGATCTCGTCCTGCTCGACCACTATCTGCCGGACGAGACGGGCCTGACGCTGGTGCGCCGGATGCGGCAGCTCGGCCATCACGCCGATGTGATCATGGTGACGGCGGCCCGTGATGTGGCCACGGTGCAGGCCGCGATGCGGTACGGAGCGCTCCAGTATCTGGTCAAGCCGTTCAGCTTCGCCGGGCTGCGGGCGAGACTCGACGGCTATGCCGCCATGCGCCGCACTCTCGACGGTGTCGGCGGACGCGGCGAGGCGGGCCAGGAGCAGGTGGACCGTATCTTCAGCGCGTTCAAAATCACGGACGCTCCTCGCTCGGAACTCCCCAAGGGCCACTCCGTGGCGACCGTCGCGCTCATCCGGCGCACGCTGGGCGAGGCCGAGCATCCGCTCTCCGCGCACGAGGTCGCCGAACGCACCGGTGTCAGCCGCTCCACGGCCCAGCGCTATCTCAAGTATCTGGAGCGGACCGGGCATATCAGTCTGACCTTGAAGTACGGCGACACGGGCCGCCCGGAGCACCGTTACGCGTGGGCGGCGACGAGCTGAGACCCGCGGTCATCCGTCGTACGTCGTACCGGGCCGGCCCAGAAGGCGGGTCGGCCCGGTACGACGGGGACGTGACGGTACGGACGGAGGCTCGGTGGTCAGCCGCTCTTGCGGGCGACCGCGCCGTACATGGCTATGTCACGGTCGTCGATCGGTTCCTGGTCGGGATCGGGCCGCCAATGATGGACCTGGGTCAGTCCCGGTTCGACCATGTCGAGGCCCGCGAAGAAGGTCTCGGCCTCGGCGTGGGTGCGCAGCTGCATGGGCATACCGCGGCTGGCGTACTCGACGGCGACCCGGCCGACCTCGACCGGAGCGAAATCGGCGGTGCCGATGGTCATGGCCAGAAAGCTGCCGGCGGGCAGCGGTTCGAGCAGCCGCTGGACCAGGCCGTGGTCGTCGTCGCTGTCGAGTATGAAGTGCAGAATGCCGATGATCATCAGGCCGACGGGCTCCTTCAGATCCAGGAGTTCCTGGAACTGAGGAGAGCCGATGATCGCCTCCGGGTCCCGCATATCGGCGTCGACATACGCGGTGCGGCCCTCGGGAGAGCTGGTCAGCAGCGCGCGGGCGTGGGCCAGCACGATCGGGTCGTTGTCGACATAGACGATCCGGGCGTCGGGACGTTCCTCCTGTACCACCTCGTGCACATTGGGCGAGGTCGGCAGTCCGGTGCCGATGTCCAGGAACTGCCCGATGCCCTCCTCCCGCGCCAGATAGCGGGCCGCGCGGTGCATGAACTCCCTGTTGGCGCGCATATGGACGGGCAGCGCGGGCCACCCTTCACACATCGCGTCACCGGCCTCCTGATCGACCGGATAGTTGTCCTTGCCGCCCAGGATGTAGTCGTAGACGCGCGCCGAATGCGCCTCGCCGGTGTTGAAACGGTCGTCCGGAGAGCCCTGCGGTGCCACCTTCACTCCTCCCGGGTACCGGGATCCGCGCCCTGCGGTACCCGTGTACCAGTCCCGGTCCCGTCGGCGCCCGGCCAGGCCCGGCCCCGATCAAAGCCTTGGCCCGAGTCTATGCGCTCGGTGATCTCTTACGGTATGGCCGGAACGGCACCGCGTGGGAAAAACAACACCGCGGGGGAAAGGAGTCAGCCGCCTTCCGTGCGACGGATCTGCTCCGCCATGCGATCCGTGCTGAGATCGGCGTTCAGGAACTTCCCGGACCTGGGCAGGCTCAGATGGAACTCCGAGGCCGTGCTGATGTCGATGTCGCCGTCGTCCAGCCGGAAGTCCAGGGCGTGGCCGCCGCTGCCGCGGTGGGCATCGAGGAAGTGGAGATGGTATCCGGCCACCGAGATGCCCTGCTCGTAGTCGGGCGAGCGGAATCCGGCGAGTGTTCCCGCCGTATCCGTGAAGGTGGTCTCCGCCTGGCCCTCGGTGGCCTGGACCAGAGAGGGATAGGGCGGAGTCTGTTTCATGACCGTACGGGTGCGGACCGAGCCGAAGGTGCCGGTGATCCGGACGGCGTGGACGAGGTTGGCGCTGGGGATCACCTTGTCGATCAGCGCGATGACCTCGGCCCGCCCCATGGGCTTGGTGACCCGGATGTTGCCCTGCGGCTCGAACCGGGTCACGACCGCGAAGGGCGTACGGTCCATGGGCTCGGCGGGCGCGGCGCTGCCGTCGGACCACAGGTGGTAGCAGATGCCGTCGAGGACGACCATCTCGCCGTCGAGCCGGTTGAACGTACCGAGGCCGAAGTCGCCATGGGTCAGCAACTCGGCGATGGTGACGTCTCCTTCGTAAACACCGTCGAGCAGGGCGCCCATCGTGGAGGACTGATAGATCTCATGGGCCGGGCCGGCCCGGTGGCGGTCCGCAGGGTCGCCGAGGCGGTGCGCGATCATCGTGCGCGCCCAGCGCCGGAACCGGTCGGTGGGAGTGTGCTGGTCGTGCTGGTCGGACGTGGTCATAGCTGGTCGCCTTGCCCAGTCACTCGAAGACGTCGTCGTGGAGGTGGGCGGCCAGATCGGTGTTGTGGCTGTAGTCCACCGGCACATCGATGAGGGAAGGGCCGTCCTCGGCGAGCGCCCGGCGCAGTGCCGAGGTGAACTCGTCCTGGGTGGTGACGCGGTAGCCGTGCGCGCCGAAGGCCTCGGCGTACTTCACGATGTCGTAGTCGCCGAGCCGGATGCCCGAGGTCCTGCCGTACTTGAGCATCTCCTGGAAGGCGACCATATCATAGGTGTTGTCCCGCATCAGCACATGCGTGAAGGTCAGCCCGAGCCGCGTGGCGGTCTCCAACTCCTGTGCGGAGAAGAGGAATCCGCCGTCGCCCGAGACGGAGACCACCTGAGTGCCTGGGCGCACCATGGCGGCTGCCATGGCCCAGGGCAGGGCCACACCGAGTGTCTGCTGCCCGTTGGAGAAGAGCAGATGGCGCGGCTCGAAGACACGGAAGTGGCGGGCCATGTAGATGTACACAGAGCCGATGTCGCAGGTGATGGTGGCCTCGTCGTCCAGCGCGTCACGCAGATCCAGGACCACCGCCGCCGGATTGAGCCCCTCGGCCGTGGGCAGGGCGGCGCGGGCGCGCTCGTCGACCTGCGCCAACTCCCGCTGACGGCGGGCGATGTCGGCGGTGAACGCCTCGCTCCTGACCAGTCCGGCCAGTGGCTTCACCAGCTCGGTGAGCGTCGCGGCCACCGTGCCGCGCAGTTCCAGCGTCGGCTGGTAGTGGTTGTCGACCGCCGCCGGGACCGAGTCGATATGGACGACCGTACGGTTCACATCGGTGTTCCACAGGACCGGGTCGTACTCGACCGGGTCGTATCCGACGGTGACCAGGACATCCGCCTCGGCCATGACGGCATCGCCCGGCTGGTTGCGGAAGAGACCGACCCGGCCGACGTAATACCGTTCCAGATCCCGGGACATGACTCCCGCCGCCTGGAAGGTCTCGACCACCGGGAGCCCGGTCTCCACGACCAGCGCCCGTAGCGCGGCGCAGCTCTCCGGATCCGCCGCGCGGGCCCCGGCCAGCAGGACCGGCCGCGCGGCTCCGCGGATGAGATCCGCCGCCTGCCAGATCGTCTCCACCGGCGCGGAGCCGAGTGGCGGTACGGGCAAGGGCCGGGCGATCCGGGCGGCGGTCGGAGCCGCCTGGACATCGGACGGCAGGATCACCGCGGCCGATCCGCGCGGCTCCATGGTGGCCGCCCGGAACGCGTTGACGACCGTCTCCGGCACATTGTCCGGATCGTTGACCTCACCGGTGAACTTGGTCACCGTCCTGAGCAGCGCGGCGGCGTCCATCGACTGATGTGTCCGCTTCAGCCTGTCCTCCCGGCCGACGGCGCCGCACAGGGCCACGACGGGATCCTGCTCGGTATTGGCGGTCAGCAGGCCGGTGGCGAGATTGGCCGTACCGGGGCCGGAGGTCACGAGGACGACACCGGGGATACCGGTCAGCCGGCCGAGCGCCGCCGCCATGAACGCGGCGTTCTGTTCATGTCGGCAGACCACCAACTGCGGGCCCATGTCGGCCAGTACGTCATAGACCGCGTCGATCTTCGCGCCCGGAATCCCGAAGATATACGGAACCCCCTGAGACTGGACCGCTTCTATCACGCGCTGCGCGCTGCGTACCGCCGGTTCTTCGCGCTTCTCGCTCATGGCGACGCCTTCTCTCCGGGCCTTCTCCCCGTTCGTCTCCTGGCTATTTCGGCTATTTCGCGAGCGCCGCGCGTTCGATGCTGGCGGCGAACAGCGGAGTTTCCCGGTTGTTGTGGTCGCTGGAGGCCAACTGCCGCTCATGCGCCGCCTGTTCGAAGGAGACATCGTGCTCCTTGAGGAAGACGAGGAATTCCTCTGTGGGATGCGAGACCACCGAGTTGGTGTATTCGCAGCGGCCGTCGTCGACCGGCCGGGCGCTCAGATCCCAGATGACCTGCACCTTGGTCCGCCCGTAGGGCGTGAAGACATCGGAGGTGGAGACCATACGGCAGTGGTCGGCCTCGGTGATCTCACCAACATAGTGCTGAATCACCAGTCCGGTGCCGATCATTTCGACATTGATCGACATGGGACGCCCGTCGTCGGTCGTGGTGGCCCCGGCGGCGATGTGATCGGGAGGCGCACAGCGCTGATATTCGGCGTCCGGAAGCCCGAAGAGCCAGGTGGCGATATCGACTTTCCCGATCGGTGCGCGGATCGGCGCGCGTACGGTCGACTCCGACAGAATGAGATCGGAACGGACAGTCATCATCTCCATACCTCCATACCCCCATTCCTCCTTGACATGGACTGTCGGTGGCAAGGAGGTCATTCTCCGCATTCTCCGCCGCCATACGGGCCCATTCCCGTCCCACTGTATTTTGCGGGCCAACCGGCCACATCTTGAGCGCCTTGAGCACCCGGCACCGACCACGCCCCGCGACCGGCCGGTCACGGAGCTGCGGTGCCGACTCACCGGGCTGCCGAATCACCGGGATTTCGACTTCCCGGCCCCGGACTGCTTTCCGCCTGACCTCGCTGCCCCTACACTTGCCCCGCCGGAGCACCCGCTGACCTGGGAAAATGGCAGCCCCGGAACCGGCCGGGCCAGTGAGGAGCGCATCCCGTGTTCTACTACGTCCTCAAATATGTGCTGCTGGGGCCACTGCTGCGCGTGCTCTTCCGGCCTCGGATCGAAGGGCTCGAACACATTCCGGCCGAGGGCGCGGCGATCGTCGCGGGCAATCATCTCTCGTTCTCCGACCACTTCCTGATGCCGGCGATCCTCAAACGGCGTATCACTTTTCTCGCCAAGGCCGAGTACTTCACCGGTCCCGGTCTCAAGGGACGGCTGACCGCGTTCTTCTTCCGCAGCGCCGGGCAGATCCCGGTGGACCGCTCCGGCAAGGAGGCCGGACAGGCGGCGATCCGGGAGGGACTGGGAGTGCTGGCCAAGGACGAGCTGCTGGGCATCTATCCGGAGGGCACCCGCTCGCACGACGGACGGCTCTACAAGGGCAAGGTCGGAGTCGCGGTGATGGCGATCAGGGCACAGGTGCCGGTGGTGCCGTGTGCCATGGTCGGTACGTTCGAGATCCAGCCGCCCGGCCAGGTCGTACCCAGGATCAGAAAGGTCGCGATCCGCTTCGGTGAGCCGCTGGAGTTCTCGCGCTACGCCGGTCTGGAGAACCAGAGGGCCGCGGTGCGCGCGGTCACCGACGAGATCATGTACGCGATCCTCGGACTGTCCGGACAGGAGTACGTCGACCGCTACGCGGCCGAGGTGAAGGCCGAGCAGGCGAAGACCGAGGCGAAGGGAAAGTTCCGGCGGCGGCCACGCTGACAGCGGATCCGCCACCGGCGAAAGCCTCTGGGCGGGCGCTGCCGGGCGCCTCTAGCGTCGCCGTATGACCAAGGGAAACGCAGTGGTGATCGGCGCGGCGGGACAGATCGGCCGGGCCGCCGTACAGGCCCTCGCCGAGGACGGCTGGGAGGTGACCGCCGGCTCGCTCGGCGGCGGCAGGGACGAGCGCTGGCCCGGTGAGGTACGGGCGGTACGGCTGGACCGCCAGGACGGCGCGGCACTGGCCGCCCTGCTGGGCGACGGCGCGGATGTGGTGGTCGACCTGGTGGCCTACGGACGGGACCACGCCCGCCAGTTGACCGGACTCGCGGACCGGATCGGCTCCGCGGTCGTCATCTCCAGCGGCGCGGTGTACGAGGACGACCAGGGCCGTGGTTTCGACACCCAGGGCGAGCCGGACGGCGGTCCGCGCTATCCGGTGCCGATCCCGGAGAGCCAACGCACCGTGGCTTCGGGCGACACGACGTACAGCACGCGAAAGGTGCTGCTGGAGCGGGAACTCCTCGCCGTGGGCGACGAGTTGCCGGTAACCTTGCTGCGGGCGGGCGCGATCCACGGGCCGTACTGCCGTTCACCGCGCGAGCTGTACTTCGTCAAGCGGCTGCTGGACGGCCGTACCCGGCGCGTACTGGCGTACGGCGGCCGGAGCCGCTTCCATCCGGTCCATGTGTCCAATCTGGCCGAGCTGATCAGACTCGCCGCGCTGAGGCCCGGCTCCCGGGTGCTCAACGCCGGTGATCCACAGGCGCCGACGGTCGCGGAGATCGGCGCGGCGATCGACACGGTGCTGGACCGCAAGACGGAGACGGTGCTGCTGGACGGGCCGCCGGAGGGCACCGTCGGTGACCATCCCTGGGCCGTCGAACATCCCGTGGTCTACGACATGGCCGCCGCGGAGCGGGAGTTGGACTACCGCCCGGTCACCGGCTATGTCGAGTCGCTGCCGGAGACGGTCGACTGGCTGACCGGACAGCTACGCGGGCGCGAGTGGACGGACGCGTTCCCCACGATGGCCGCGAGCTATGGGACCGGCCTCTTCGACTACGCGGCGGAGGACGCCTGGCTGGAGCGGTACGACCAGGGCGCGAGCTAGTGCCCTTCCGGCACTGGGAAAGAACAGCGCGCGGAGGAGAAGGAACAAGAAAAGGGGCGTCCGGTCTGCACCGGCCGCCCCAGTTCTTCGGCTCTTACGGCTTCGGCGTGGCGTGCGGAGCGCACGTCACATCGGCGCTGTCCAGCGCGCCAGTCAGCAGATAGGCCTTCACCCGGTCGTTGATGCACGGATTGGCCAGGTTGGTGATGCCGTGCGAACCGGCGTCCCGCTCCGTGATCAGACGCGAGCCCTTGAACCGCTTGTGCAGCTCGACTGCGCCCTCGTACGGCGTGGCGGCGTCACGCGTGGACTGCGTGATCAGCACCGGCGGCAGTCCCTTGCCGGTCTTGACCTCCACCGGCGTCTGCTGCTTGGCACCCCAGGTGGCGCACGGCAGGTTCAGCCAGGCGTTGGCCCAGGTGAGGAACGGGTGGTCGCGGTGGAGCCGGGTGTTGTCCCGGTCCCAGGTCCGCCAGCTCGTGGGCCACTTGGCGTCGGCGCACTCGACGGCGGTGTAGACCGCGTTGCCGTTCTCGGCCTTGGCGTTGCCCACGGTGTCGGACAGATCCGGCGCTGCCGCGTCCACGAGCGCCTGGGTGTCACCGGCAAGATAGTCGCTCCAGACGGAGGCGACCGGCACCCAGCTGGAGTCGTAGTACGGAGCGCCCTGGAAGAGGCCGATCAGCTCGGCGGGACCGACGACCCCACCGATCGGGCTCTTCTTGGCGGCGGCCCGCAGCTTCTCCCACTGCCGCTCGACCTCTGCGGTGGTGGCGCCGATGTGGAAGGTCGCGTCGTTCTGGGCGACCCACTTCATCCAGTCCTGGAACCGTGTCTCGAAGGCGACGTCCTGGTCCAGGTTGGCCTGGTACCAGATCTTCTCCTTCGACGGGTTCACCACACTGTCCACGACCATCCGGCGCACATGCGTCGGAAACAGCGTGCCGTAGACCGCGCCGAGATAGGTGCCGTAGGAAACGCCCAGGTAGTTGAGCTTCTTCTCACCGAGCGCGGCCCGGATGACATCCAGGTCCCGTGCGGTGTTGGGCGTCGTCATATGCGGCAGCATCCAGCCGCTGCGCTCCTTGCAGCCGTCCGCGTACTCGGCCGCCAGCTTGCGCTGGGCGCGCTTGTCGGCCTCGCTGTCGGGGACGGGATCGAGCTTGGGCGCCTTGACGAACTCCGTCGGATCGACACAGGAGATGGGCGTCGAGCGGCCGACTCCGCGCGGGTCGAAGCCCACGAAGTCGTACGCCTTCGCCGCGTCCGCCCAGATGGCGTTCTTGGTGATGACACGGCGCGGGAACGCCATGCCGGAGCCACCGGGACCACCGGGGTTGTAGATCAGCGCGCCCTGGCGCTGGTCCTTGGTGCCGGTGTTGCCGATACGGTCGACGGCGAGCTTGATCTGCCGGCCGTTCGGCTTGCTGTAGTCGAGCGGCACGGTGACATAACCGCACTGGATGGGCTTCTCCAGCGCCCAGTCGGCCGGACAGTCCTGCCAGTCGATGCCCTTCTTCGCGGCCCGGTCAGCGGCGACCGTGGCGCCGTACGCCGCCGGATCGCCGTGGTGACGGCCGTCGGCGTTCGCCGGAGCGGCCATCGCGCTCGCTATGAGCGCGCCCGCGAGCAGAGTGCCGGCCGAGCCGAGCACTGCTGTGCGTCTCAAGTGGAACCTCCCCCTGTGTGCCGCGCTGCCTGCGCAACGCGCGTTGATAGGACTCCCCGGGATCCTTTCGTCTGTGAGGTGGCTGAGAACAGGAGGTATCGGCGTTTCTTTACCGAACCAATAACCGGTGAACGCGGTCCCGCTCAGCGGTACGCGGAGGTGTCCAGTGCCTCGTCCAGTACGCGCCGCAGCCGCAGGGCGTCCGGCGCGACGGCCGTGATCAGTACGGCGGGTCCGGCGAGCGGAGTGAGTACGGCGGTCTCGCCCAGCAGCCGTGGCACGGCCGGTTTCTCCTCGAACTCCGGCCCGGCGAGGAGGAGTTGGCCGACGGCCCGATGGCCGCCGAGGACCGCTCCGCCGTCCCAGCCGGCGGGCGCTCCGGGACCGTAGGCGAGTTCCTGGTCGAGCAGCGGACGCCCGGCGCGCAGCACGGTGAGCCGGGTGAACAGGGTGCCGGGCTCCTCGCCGTGGCGGCCGAGAATCTGTTCCTCGCGCAGCGTCAGACGCCCGGTGGCGGCGAGTTCGACATGCGTACGCATCCGCAGCTCGCTGCCGTACGCGGAGACGAGCTGCTCCGGCAGCCAGTTCAGCTCGGCGTGCTCGCCGACCGTCAGCCGTACGTCGTAGTGGGCGGCGCCCGCCGTGCGGCCGGGCAGGGCGACCGTCGCCGCGGCGGCGTCCACGGTCAGCCGGGCACCGTCCCGTACCTCGGCCTCGATGGCGAGCCGGTCGCCGCCGAGCGGTGCGCTCATCGCGCCGACGACGGTGACACGGGCGCCGGGACCGGTGGCGCGGGTACGGCGCAGCGCGAGCGGGCCCTCGCCGGCGAGCACCGGCAGTCCGGTGCGCGTCGCGACGATACGGGCGGTGGCGCGGACGCTCATGCGGTCCAGTCGGCGAGCCGCGCGAGCACCCAGTCCGTGACCGGCTCCACACCGCCCTCGCCCTTCAACGAGGTGAAGGCCACCGGGAGTTCACCGCGCTGCTCCTTGGCGTCACGGGCCATCCTGCCGAGGTCGGAGCCGACATACGGCGCGAGATCCGTCTTATTGATGACGAGCAGATCGGCGGTGGTGACACCGGGCCCGCCCTTGCGCGGGATGTCGTCGCCGCCCGCCACATCGATGACAAAGATCTGTGCGTCGACCAGGCCCTTGGAGAAGGTCGCGGTGAGATTGTCACCGCCGGACTCGACCAGGATCAGATCGAGCGGTCCCACCGCGTCCTCCAGATCCTCGACGGCTTCGAGATTGGCGGAGATGTCGTCGCGGATCGCGGTGTGCGGACAGGCGCCGGTCTCCACGGCCTGGATCCGCTCGGGCGGCAGTACGGCCTCACGGAGCAGGAATTCGGCGTCCTCGCGGGTGTAGATGTCATTGGTGACGACGGCGAGGGAGAGCCGGTCGCGCAGGGTGCGGCAGAGCGCGGCGACGGTCGCGGTCTTGCCCGAGCCGACGGGTCCGCCCAGCCCGATACGGAGCGCGCGCCGCCGGCCGTCGGGCCGGGTGGCATCGGCGCTGACGGCGGCGGGGCCGTGGTGGCCGTGGTCGAGATGCATGGTGCGGCTCCTGTCGGGACGGTACGGAGACGGGTCGGTCAGTGGGTCCGAGGTGGGTCCGACGGTGCGGGGTGCCGGGATACGGGATGGAGCGGTACGGGATCCGATCGGCGGTCATGAGGCGAACAGCCTTACCGGCCAGGCGGCATGGGCCTCCGCCGTGATGTCGAGCAGTGGCGCCGAGGCGGCCGGCAGCGCGCCGGTCCCTTCGTGCGCCGCGCGCCCGGCGTACTCGGCGGCCCGGTCCGCGACCGCGTCGAGGTCGGGTGCGAGCCGGGCGAGGACCGCGGTGGCCTCGAAGGGATCGAGGCTGAGCAGCCGTACGGCCGCGGTCGCGGGACCGCTGACCGTCTCGTACACCGCGCACTGTGCGGCGTCCTCGGGCGTGAGCCCGGCGGAGCGCGCGGTGAGGCCGAGCACCACCGGCTGATGCGCGCCGCGCGGCCGGGCGGCGGCGAGCGCGGCCAGCTCCGGTCCCGGCCAGGTGGCACGGGCGGCTCGCATCAACTGGCGGCCGAGTCTGCGCGCGGTCGCGCGCAGCGCGGGCGAGGGAGTACGGGCATCGGCCGCCTCGTCCAGCTCCAGCGGATCCAGTCCCCGGGCCGCCGCGGCGGCCAGCGCCGCCGCGGTCAGTCCGGTGGTGTGCAGCCGTCCCCGGCAGAAGACGGCCAGGTCCTGGGCGTCACGGATCCTGCCCGCCCTGACGGCCGCCTCCGCACCGCCCGAGTGGGCATGGCCGCCGGCCGGGAACCGTCCGTCGGCGAGCACCAGCAGTGCGGCACGGCCCGTCGGGGCCGATGGCGCGCTCATCAGAAGAGGAAGTAGCGCTGGGCGAGCGGGAGTTCGGCGGCGGGCGCGGGCTCCACCGGCTCGCCGTCGATGGTCACCGTGAAGGTGTCCGCGTCGACCTCGACCCGTGGCAGTGCGTCGTTCTCCCGCATATCGGCCTTGGTGATCCGCCGGGTGTTCCCGATCGGTACGAACTCCTTGGCCAGAGCGAGCCGTTCGGGCAGCCCGTCCTCGATCGCCGCCTCCGCCACGAAGTTGAACGAGCCCGCCGCCGCTGCCCGGCCCAGCGCGCCGAACATCGGGCGCGGCAGCACCGGCTGGGGAGTCGGGATGGAGGCGTTGGCATCGCCCATCTGCGCGTACGCGATCTGTCCGCCCTTGATGACAAGTTGAGGCTTCACACCGAAGAACGCCGGGTCCCAGAGCACCAGATCGGCGAGCTTGCCGGTCTCGACGGAGCCGATCTCCTGGTCGAGGCCCTGGGCGATCGCCGGATTGATGGTGTATTTGGCGACATAGCGGCGTGCGCGGTGGTTGTCGGCCCGGCCGTCGCCGGGCAGTGCGCCACGGCGCTTCTTCATCACATGCGCGGTCTGCCAGGTCCGCATGATCACCTCGCCGACGCGGCCCATGGCCTGGGCGTCGGAGGAGATGATCGAGATGGCGCCGAGGTCGTGCAGGATGTCCTCGGCGGCGATGGTGGAGGGCCGGATACGGGACTCGGCGAAGGCGAGGTCCTCGGGCACGGCCGGGTTGAGATGGTGACAGACCATCAGCATGTCGAGGTGTTCCTCGATGGTGTTGACGGTGTGCGGCCGGGTCGGATTGGTGGAGCTGGGCAGTACGTACGGCTCGCTGACGACGGTGATGATGTCCGGCGCGTGCCCGCCGCCCGCGCCCTCCGTGTGGTACGCGTGGATCGTGCGTCCCGCGATGGCCGCGAGGGTGTCCCCCACGAAGCCCGCCTCGTTCAAGGTGTCCGTGTGGATGGCGAGTTGGGCGCCGGACTCCTCGCAGACGCTCAGACAGGCGTCGATGACGGCCGGTGTGGCGCCCCAGTCCTCATGGATCTTGAACCCGAGCGCGCCGCCGCGCAGTTGGGCGCGCATCGCCTCGCGCGACATGGTGTTGCCCTTGCCGAGCAGACCGATATTGACCGGGAAGGTCTCCAACGCCTCGAACATCCGGGCGAGATGCCAGGCCCCGGGCGTGACGGTGGTGGCCTTGGTGCCCTCGGCCGGTCCCGTACCGCCGCCGACCAGAGTGGTCACGCCGGTCGCCAGCGCCTGGTCGACAATGGTCGGGGAGATGAAGTGGACATGCGCGTCGATCGCTCCGGCGGTGACGATCTTCCCGTTGCCCGCGATGACTTCGGTCTCGGGACCGATGACCAGATCGGGATGGACACCGTCCATGGTGTCGGGATTGCCCGCCTTGCCGATCCCGGTGATCCGGCCGTCCCGTACTCCGATGTCGGCCTTGACGATGCCCCAGTGGTCGATGATCAGGGCACCGGTGATCACGGTGTCGGGCGCGCCCTCGGCCCGTGTCGTACGGGACTGGCCCATCGACTCGCGGATGACCTTGCCGCCGCCGAACACCGCCTCGTCCCCGGCGCGTCCGGGCCCGCCGGAGCGGTCCTCCTCGATCTCGACAAACAGTTCGGTGTCGGCGAGCCGGATCCGGTCGCCGGTGGTGGGGCCGAAGAGATCCGCGTACACGGCGCGGGACAGCTCAGTCATCGAGAGGACCTCCGGTCTCTCCGCGCAGTCCCGGTACGACACGCAGACCGGCGAGAGGTACGAGTGCGATGTCGACGGGAATTCCAGGTTCAAAGCGCACGGCGGTGCCCGCGGCGATATGCAGCCGCTTGCCGCGCGCGGCGGCGCGGTCGAACTCCAGACCGGGATTGGCCTCGGCGAAGTGGTAGTGGGAGCCGACCTGAACAGGGCGGTCGGCGACATTGAGGACGGTGAGCCGGGTGACCTCGCGGCCCTCGTTGAGGGCCACGGGCTCATCGGCGTACAGGATCTCTCCGGGAATCATCGGCGCTCCTGTCTCACACGATCGGATCATGGACGGTGACGAGCTTGGTGCCGTCCGGGAAGGTGGCCTCCACCTGGACGTCATGGATCATCTCCGGGATGCCTTCCATGACATCGGCCCGGCCGAGCACCTTCCGTCCCGATGCCATCAGTTCGGCGACGGTACGGCCGTCCCTGGCGCCTTCGAGGATGTGCGAGGTGATCAGGGCGACCGCCTCCGGGTGGTTGAGCCGCAGCCCGCGGGCCCTGCGCCTGGCCGCCACATCTGCGGCCACATGGATGAGCAGGCGTTCCTGTTCGTGCGGAGTCAGTTGCACACTTCCACCTCATCGTCTCCGGCCCGGTGACGGCCGGGCGCAGCGGAACCCCAGCCAACATCAACACTCTGTTGAATCGCAACGGTACGCACGGGGCCAGGGTCCGCACGTTAGGGCGGAAGTTTTTCCGGCGCGTTAACTGATCTCAGATCCGACGGCGGACGGCGCGCCCATGGACATCAGGGCCCGTACGCCGTTCTGGAGCACCTCGATGGGCACCTCTCCGAAGAGCGCCTGCTGAGCGGCGAAGCCCTGACAGGTGGCGATCATGGTTCTGGCGACATCGCCCGCGGGAATGTCCGCGCGCATCAGTCCGGCCTTCTGATAGGCCTCCACCACCTTGGTCCAGGCACCGCTGACCTTCTCGTATCCGCCGCGCAGCACCGCCGCCAGCTCCTCGTTGCGCAGCGTCTCGGTCCACACCTGGATGAGCAGCCGCGCCACGCCGACCGGACCGCCCGCCCTGACTCCGACGCCGGTGGCCAGCACCCGGCGCATCACCTGCTCGACCAGTATGTCGGGGCTCTCCGGCGGCTGCCGCAGCGCCGCCGCCTCGAAGGCATCCCTGATCTCGTCGAGCACCTCGGTGACGATGGCCCCGATCAGCTCCTCCTTGCCGCTGAAGTAGCGGTAGACGGCGCCCGCGGAGAGATCGACCTCGCGCAGGACGTCCTGCATCGAGGTGGCGTGGAAGCCGTTACGGGCGAAGCAGTGCGCGGCGCCGTCGAGAATCTGCCGGCGGCGGGCGTCGAGGTGTTCCTGGGATACGCGGGCCATGCGGTCAACGTAAAACGAACATTCCTTCTTGACAAGCGTCACGCCGCGTAGGGACAGTGGCCACACAAGCAAAACGAACGATCCTTCTCTTTACTTCGAGCCCTTCAGCTCCTTCGACTCCTCATGAACTCTGAATCGAGGCGCAGTATGTCCGCTCCGGCCCAGTCCGGTACCGCGACAACAAGGCGGATGATCGCGGTGATGGTCCTGATTCCCGTCGCCGTGACGCTGGCGCTCTGGGCCTTCGCCTGGCCCGCCGCCCGTATCGCCCCGCGCGACCTGCCGGTCGGCATAGCCGGACCGGCCGCCGCCGTGGGCCAGTTGGAGCAGGGATTCGCGCGACAGGAGGGAGCCTTCGACGTCCACCGTTACGACGACGAGGCCGCCGCCCGTACGGCCGTCGAGGACCGGGTCGTATACGGCGCGGTGGTGGTCACTCCGGAAGGGACGCGGCTGCTGACGGCGACGGCGGCGAGCCCGCTGGTCGCCCAGCTGCTGACCCAGGCGGTGACCGCCCAGGCGCCGGCCGGCGCGGAGGTACCGGTGACCGATGTCGTCCCGGCGCCCGCCGGGGATCCCCGGGGCAGTGTGCTGGGAGCGAGCGTCCTGCCGATGTCGCTGGCCGGTGTCGCGAGCGGCGCGGTGGTGACCTTGCTGGGGCTGCGCGGCGCGCGGGCCGCGGTCACGCTGGCCGGCGCGGCGGCGCTGGTCGGAATCGCCGCCACCGCGGTGGCGGACAGCTGGCTGGGAGCGCTCACCGGTGACTGGTGGACTGAGGCCGGGGCGATCGGGCTGACCGTCCTGGCCATCGGCGCGGGAGCCGCCGGCTTCGCCGCGCTGATCGGACAGCCCGGGCTCGGCCTCGGAGGCCTGCTGATGGTGCTGCTGGGCAACCCGTTCTCGGGAGTGACGAGCGCGCCCGAACTGCTGCCGGAGCCCGCCGGGCTGATCGGCCAGTGGCTGCCGCCGGGCGCGGGCGGTTCACTGATCCGTTCGGTCGCCTTCTTCGACGGCGCCGGGTCCGCGGCCTCGGTCCTGACACTCTCGCTGTGGGCGGTGCTCGGTCTCGCGGCGGTGCTGGTGGGCGCGCGCGTCCGACGACCCGGCCCCGCCGCCACGGAGAGCCACCGCACCGCGGAACCGGCCCCGGCCGGCCAGCTCCTGGCCGGCTGAGCCCGGCCGACTAAGCCCGGCCGGAGTCCGGCAGATCCCAGAACAGGCCGCGCGCCCCCGCTCCAGCGGACGGGGACGCGCGGCCTTTCCGTACGCCCTCGCCCACACCCGCCTACTCGCGCGCGGGGCCGTGGTGCTCCGAGCGGTGCCCGGGACGGGAGTCGGGCCGGGACTCGGGGCGGGTCTCGGAGCGGAGTTCGGGACGGTGCTCGGAGCCGTGCTCGGCCGCGATGCCGAACCGCCGCCGTTCGCCCGGAGCGGACGGCACGGAGCGGATCGTGGAGACCGCGCTGATCACCCGTTCCTCGGCCGCCTCCTGCCCGCTTTCGAGTCGTTCCAGGTCAGCGGCGGAGACCAGGGCGACGAGCGGCTTTCCGTGCCGGGTCACGACCACTCGCTCACCGCCGTACACGACACGGTTGATCAGATCGGCTAGCTCGGCTCGGGCTTGCGTCACCGGAATCTCGTAGGCCATGGTTCCATCATAACTGTCTGTACGTCCTGTACATTTTTTACAGGGCCGTGCATGAGGAGAGGTCCGCCATGAATCGCCCTTCGGCCCGCTATGTCCTGCCCGAGTTCACCGAGCGGACGGCCAACGGGACCCGCACCCTCGATCCGTACTCCAAGCTCCTGGAGGAGCGGATCATCTTCCTCGGCACCGCTGTCGACGACACCGCGGCGAACGATGTGATCGCGCAGTTCCTCCATCTCGAGTACGCCGCGCCCGACCGGGACATCTGTCTGTACATCAACTCGCCCGGCGGCTCGATCAGCGCCATGTCCGCGATCTACGACACGATGCAGCTCGTCACCTGCGATGTGGAGACGACCTGTCTCGGGCAGGCCGCCTCGACCGCCGCCGTACTGCTCGCAGCCGGCACCCGGGGAAAGCGGATGGCGCTGCCGGGCGCGCGTGTCGTCCTCCAGCAGCCCGCCATCGAGGAGCCCGTCCGGGGCCAGCCGTCCGATCTGATGATCCATGCGGAAGAGCTGCTGCGGCAGCGTGCCATGCTCGCGTCGATGCTCGTACGGCACACCGGCCAGGGCGAGCCGCGAATCGCCGAGGACATCGAACGGGACAGGATCTTCACCGCGGCCGACGCGAAGGCGTACGGTCTGATCGACCACGTGGTCCAGAACCGTAAGACGTCCCTCGGCCCGACACACCCCTTCGGCTCGCCAGGCAGGAGGTGACACGCCGATGCTGCCACCGGAACTGCCGCCGCTGCCCGCGCTGACCCGCGCCGAGGGAGATCTCGTCGACAGCTATCTCCATGTCCTCGATCTGCTGGGCCGGATCAACCCGGCGCGCGGCTCGGACACCTACAGCGCGCTGCGCGCGGCCCAGGCGCTGCCGGCGCAAGCGGTCGCGCTGCGGGACGCCCTGACGGCCATGCATATGCGCGGTGAGACCGAACTGCACGCGGCGACGCTCGCCCGTGCGCTGCGGGTGCTCGACGGCGAGCGACGCGCCGGGCGCGTCACGATGCCCCCCGAAGACACGACTTGAGCCCGTTTCCGTTCCCGTATGGACGCGTCCGTACGGGAACGGCTCGGCCTTTCGAGGGACGGATCTTCTGGACGCGCCGGGGGACGCAAGTTGCGCGAAGCGGCCGGACGCGGGAAGCAGCCCTCAACTGCCGTGCAGGTACGGCCCTCATCGTGGTCCGGGAGCCCGGTACGGCACACCGCTTCGCCACCCGTACGGATCAGACGTGACGAACTTCACATAACGTCGTTGCGCCTCGGAAATCATCTGATTACGCGTCAAGATCCCTGGGACGACAAGCCCCCGCCATCCACGGCGGGGCGGTCCGGGCGGACGCCGAGTCCTGCCGCCGTTCCGGATGTCTGGTCGACAGGAGTGGATCGGCAGGAGTGGAGGACCCGAGCAGTACGGGACGGCAGCGTGTTCATGCGCGAACCGTCTCTTGGGGTGAAGCCGCTGACGCGGCCGGGCATCTTCGCCTGTCCGAACCCGACAGGTCATCCTTCACAGGCGGCTGACGAAGGGTTGCGCATGAATGCGCAGACATATGTCCCGTCTCTGCTGTCCCGGGCCGGTGCCGTATCGGTCCTCACCCTCGCTACGGTCGGGGGGACGATACTGGCACCGGGCGCCACGCCCGAGGCCCATGCCGCCGCACGCGCCGTCAAGGCGCTCCGGGTGGCCGCCTCCAAAGAAGGCTCGCCGTACCAGTGGGGAGCCACCGGACCCCACCGCTTCGACTGCTCGGGCCTGACGCTCTACTCGTTCAAGAAGGCCGGCAAGACGCTCCCGCGCACCGCTCATCAGCAGTACAACGGGACCCGCCATATCTCGGCGTCCCACCGGCGCAAGGGCGACCTGGTGTTCTTCCACTCGGGTGGCTACGTCTACCACGTCGGTATCTACGCGGGCCGCGGGAAGATCTGGCACTCGCCCAAGACCGGTGCCCTGGTGAGGCTCGAACGGATCTGGTCCCGGAGCGTCATGTACGGCCGGGTGAACTGAGCGTGGCACGTCCGGACCGGCCGGTGCGCGCCCGGCCGGTCCAGGACGGACCTCCGCACCACCGCCGGCCCGCCCGGGCCGGCGGACAAGGAACCTGGCATACAAGGAATACGGGCGGCCCGTCCCAGGCCGCCTCGTAACATCCCGTGTCCCGTCCCCGGCCAGGACGGGACACGGCCGAAACGCCCGGCTACCGGACGCGCCGGTCCGTCCCCCGCAGTCTCCCGCCATCTCCCGTCGTCTCCCGCTGTCCCCGCCGGAAGGCAGGACGCAGGGCGCGGGACGCGCACGGGCGTCCGGCGCCGCGTGCCCGTCAGCTCTGGACCGGGACCGTCCAGGGCAGTGCGATCCAGACCGTCTTGCCGCCCTCCGGAGTCGGCGTGACGGACACCTCTCCGCCGCCCTCCGCCGCCAGCGAGCGGACGATCACCATGCCCCGGCCGTTGTCCTGCTGCACGGCCGCCGGCAGCCGCTGCGGCCAGCGCGGATGGCTGTCGGTGACTCCGACGCGGAGCTGTTCGTACCGGTCGAGCACGATCTCCACGGTGAACGTGGGCGACTGGCCGAAGGTGTGCTGCACGGCGTTGGTCGCCAGCTCCGAGACGATCAGCCGCACGGTGTCGGCCGTCTCCGCCCGGCCCGGCAGACCCCACTCCGTCAACAGGTCCGCGACATATCTGCGCGCCGCCGGTACCGACGCGGGATCGCTCGGCAGCGTGATGGATGCTTCCTGATGGTCTGCCATGGCGACGCCGTCCCTTTCCCGCCGGACCTGACTCCTCCGCAGTGCGGATGACTGCGCGGACGGCCTCGGACTGTGCTCAGCGTGCCACTCATCCTGCCGTTCACACGGCCGATCCACCGAGATCTGCATATATCTGTCGCTCGAAGTGGTGAACTCTGCTACGCGAGACCGTATTTGGGCGGCGAAAAGATAACTTCTCCGCCGCGGCGCCCTTGGCGCGTACGGGACGCTTATCGGAGCGGTTCGGCGAAGGGATCTATTCATGCGGCATATTCCGGCGGTACGCCGGCGCAGGCTCGGGGAGGAATTGCGCGGACTGCGCCAGCGGGCGGGACTGACGAGCGGCGAGACGGCGCGGCTGCTGGGCTGGCACCAGTCGAAGGTGAGCCGTATCGAGACGGGCGTCAGCGGCGTCAAGGACAAGGATCTGGAGGCACTGCTCGACGCCCTGGGCGTCGGCGATCCCCAACTGCGCACGCTGCTGGGCGCCTTGGCGGGCATCGCGGACGGCGGTCCGGGATGGTGGAAGGCGTACGGCGGTGTGATCCCGCCCCGCTACCGGGACTTCATCAGCCTGGAGTCCCAGGCCTCCACGGCCCGTACGCTGGAGACTTCGGTGATGCCCGGCCTGCTCCAGACGCCCGACTACGCGCGGGCGGTGACCAGCGCGGCGCTCGACGGTCTGCCCGCCACGACGGTCGACTCCCTGGTGGAGGTACGGCTCGCCCGCCAGGAGGTGCTGCACTCCGCGACACCGCTCGAACTGCACGCCGTACTCGACGAGGCCGTGCTGCGGCGCGAGGTGGGCGGTCCGGGAGTGATGCGCGGTCAGCTACGGCGGCTGGCCGAACTGGCCCGGCTTCCGCAGGTCTGTCTTCAGGTACTTCCGTTCACCGCGGGCGGCTATGTCGGGCTCACCGGCCCTTTCGTTGTCTTCTCATTCCCGCACATTACCGATCTGGATTTGGTCGTTCTCGACCATTTGACGAATAGCCTCTATCTGGAGCGGAAAGAAGACCTTGAGGCGTACTGCGCCGCGTTCCGCACGATGCAGGCGCATGCCCTCTCGCCCGAAGAATCATTGGATCTCATCGCCGGGATCGGTGACGGCGCGTAGGGAGCATCATGGCCGCTTACCTCGCACAGCCCCCTGTCCAGAATCCATCCTCCACCCCCCTCACACCCCCCACCCCGACTACGACTTCCCCGGTGGCACCTGTGGCCCGGGCCGCCGTCTGGCGGCGCAGCAGCTACAGCACCGGGGCGAACAACTGCGTCGAGTCCGCGTGTCTCGGCGCGGACGCACTGGCCGTACGGGACTCCAAGAACGTGGCCCGGCCGCATCTGTCGTTCTCGGCCGACGCGTGGACGTCCTTCGTCGCCGCTCTACGCGAGGAGAGCATCGCGTACTGACCGGCCGGTCCGGACCTGGACCGGCCGGCTCAAGTCAGGTCAGACGGCCGTCGCGTCCGCCGGCGCGACCGCCGTGATCGTCCGTACCGCCGCGCCGATCTGCTCGTCCGTCAGATCGGCGCGCGCGGTAAGCCTGATCCGGGAGATGCCGTCCGGCACCGACGGCGGCCGGAAGCACCCGACGGCCAGCCCTTCGGCACGGCAGTCGGCGGCCCAGCGCACGGCCGCCTCCGGTGACGGCGCCTGTACGGAGACGACGGCGGCGTCCGGCGGCGCGGCGGTCAGGCCCGCCACGGTCAGCCGCCGGTGCAGCGTACGGGCGACCTCGCGCGCGCGGTCCGCCCTGCCCGGCTCCCGGCGCAGCAGCCGCAGACTCTCCAGCGCGCCGCCCACGGCCGCCGGCGCGAGTCCCGTGTCGAAGATGAACGTCCGCGCCGCGTTGACGAGATGTTCGATCACCCGGGCCGGACCGAGCACCGCACCGCCCTGGCTGCCCAGGGACTTGGAGAGCGTCAGAGTGACGGCCACTCCGGCCGCGCCCGCGATACCCGCGGCGTGCGCCGTGCCCCGACCGCCCTCGCCGAGCACGCCCAGACCGTGCGCGTCGTCGACGAGCAGCGCCGCTCCCCGGGCGCGGCAGACACCGGCCAGTTCCGCCAGCGGCGCGGCGTCACCGTCCACCGAGAACACCGCGTCGCTCACCACCAGCGACCGCCGTCCCGGATGCGCTTCGAGTGTCTTGCGTACGGCGTCGGGCTCCGCGTGCGGTACGACCACGGTCTCGGCGCGCGAGAGACGGCAGCCGTCCACGATCGAGGCGTGGTTGCCCGCGTCGGAGACGAGCAGCGAGCCACGGGCCGTCAGCGCGGTGAGGGCCGCGAGATTGGCCGCGTAGCCGGAGGAGAGGACGAGCGCGGCCTCGAAGCCGCAGAACTCGGCCAGTTCACGCTCCAGTTCGGCGTGGAGCGCGGTGCTGCCGGTGACCAGCCGGGAGCCGGTGGCGCCCGCGCCCCAGCGACGGGCGGCGTCCGCCGCCGCACCGGTCACCGCGGGATGGCGCGCGAGGCCCAGATAGTCGTTGCTCGCCAGATCCAGCAGAGTGGAGTCGGCCGGGCGCGGGCGGAGCGTACGGACGAGGCCCGCGGTCTCACGGCGGCGCGCCTCGTCGTCGGTCCAGTCGAAGGGATCGGTCCGGTCGAGGGGATCGGTCCGGTCGGAGGGATCCTGCGCCATGTGCGGTCCTTTTGTAGGGTGCGCACAGACTTTAACCGTGGCCGGACCGGGTCAGGATGTGGCCATGCACACACTTCGTTCCGGTGGTGTTGTCGGGTTCCTCCCTGGCTTCGAGGTGCTCGCTTAGGCCAGGATCGGCACCATGGACCTGCTGAACACGCTGGTGGAGAAGGGCCTGCGGCGCGAGCTGCCGACCCGCGAAGAAGCGCTCGCCGTACTGGCGACCTCCGACGACGATCTGCTCGAAGTGGTGGCCGCGGCCGGAAAGGTGCGCCGCCAGTGGTTCGGGCGGCGGGTGAAGCTCAACTATCTGGTCAATCTGAAGTCCGGGCTCTGCCCGGAGGACTGCTCGTACTGCTCGCAGCGGCTCGGCTCCACGGCGGAGATCCTCAAGTACACCTGGCTGAAGCCCGAAGAGGCGTCGAAGGCGGCGGCGGCCGGTGTGGCGGGCGGAGCGAAGCGGGTCTGTCTGGTGGCGAGCGGACGCGGTCCGACGGACCGTGATGTCGACCGGGTCTCACGGACGATCGAGGCGATCAAGGAGCAGAACGAGGACGTCGAGGTGTGCGCCTGTCTCGGGCTGCTCTCGAACGGACAGGCGGAGCGGCTGCGTGCCGCGGGAGCCGACGCGTACAACCACAACCTCAACACGTCCGAGGGAACGTACGGGGACATCACGACCACCCACACCTACGCCGACCGGGTGGACACGGTGCGGCAGGCGCAGGCGGCCGGTCTCTCCGCCTGCTCGGGTCTGATCGCCGGTATGGGCGAGAGCGACGCGGATCTGGTCGATGTGGTCTTCTCGCTCCGTGCGCTCGACCCGGACTCGGTGCCGGTCAACTTCCTGATCCCGTTCGAGGGCACACCGCTCGCCAAGGAGTGGAATCTGACTCCGCAGCGCTGTCTGCGGATTCTGGCGATGGCCCGGTTCGTCTGCCCGGACGTGGAGGTGCGGCTCGCGGGCGGACGCGAGGTGCATCTGCGCTCGATGCAGCCGCTCGCGCTCCATCTCGTCAACTCGATCTTCCTCGGCGACTATCTCACCAGCGAGGGCCAGGAGGGCAAGGCGGATCTGGAGATGATCGCGGACGCGGGCTTCGAGGTGGAGGGCGCGGGCACCACGACGCTGCCCGAGCACCGGGCGGGCGGCTGCGGGCCATGCGGCGGCGCCGAGTCCGAGCAGGCCGTGTCCGTGCAGGCCGGGGCCGACGCGGCACTGTCGGACCGTACGGCTGTGGCGGCCGGCGAGGATCCGTCAGATCCGTCAACGGGAAACGATCCTGCGGCCCGCCGGGATCTGGTCGCCGTACGCCGCCGTGGCGCCGGCACGGATCTGGCGCCCAATGCCTGAGCTGTCCCCCGACGCACTGCTGGCCCTGGACCGGGCCCATGTCTGGCATCCGTACGGGCCCATACCGGGCCGCAGTGCGCCGCTGGTCGTGGAGTCCGCGTCCGGGGTACGGCTGCGGCTGGCCCAACCTGCGCAGGGACAGCGCGAGTTGGTCGACGGCATGGCGTCCTGGTGGTCGGCGATCCATGGCTACAACCACCCGGAACTCAACGCGGCGGCGCGCGGTCAGCTCGACCGGATGAGCCATGTGATGTTCGGCGGCCTCACCCATGAGCCCGCCGTCCAACTCGCTTCTCTGCTGGTCGAGATCACACCCGAGCCGCTGCGCCATGTCTTTCTCTCCGACTCGGGCTCGGTGGCGGTCGAGGTCGCGGCGAAGATGTGCCTCCAGTACTGGCGCTCGCTGGGACGTCCGGAGAAGCGGCGGCTGCTGACCTGGCGCGGCGGCTACCACGGCGACACCTGGACGCCGATGTCGGTGTGCGACCCGGACGGCGGTATGCACGAGCTGTGGTCGGGGATTCTGCCGCGGCAGATCTTCGCGCAGGCGCCGCCGACCGAGTACGAGGAGACCTACGCGGAGGCGCTGCGCACACTGATCGCCCGGCACGCGGAGGAGCTGGCGGCGGTCATTGTCGAGCCGGTGGTACAGGGCGCGGGCGGAATGCGCTTCCACTCCCCCGAATATCTGCGCGTGCTCCGGGAAGCGTGCGACACGCACGGTGTGCTGCTGATCTTCGACGAGATCGCGACCGGATTCGGGCGTACGGGCACGCTCTTCGCCGCCGAACAGGCCGGTGTCTCGCCCGATGTGATGTGCCTGGGCAAGGCGCTGACCGGCGGCTATCTCTCCATGGCGGCGACGCTGTGCACCGCGCGGGTGGCCGAAGGCATCTCGCGCGGGGAGGTGCCCGTACTGGCCCATGGACCGACCTTCATGGGCAATCCGCTGGCCTCGGCCGTCGCCCGCGCCTCGATCGAGCTGCTGCTCGGCCAGGACTGGGAGGGCGAGGTCAAGCGGATCGGGACAGGGCTGCGCGACGGGCTCGCCGAGGCCGCGTCGCTGCCGGGAGTACGGGATGTCCGGGTGCTCGGCGCGATCGGTGTCGTCCAGCTCGACCATGAGGTGGACATGGCGGCGGCGACCAGGGCGGCGGTGCGTGAGGGCGTCTGGCTGCGGCCGTTCCGCGATCTCGTCTACACGATGCCGCCGTATGTGACGGGTGACGACGATGTCGCACGGATCTGCCGCGCGGTGAGCGCGGCGGCGCGGGAGGGCTGAGCCATGCCCGTGATGATCGTGACGGGGACCGGGACGGAGATCGGCAAGACCGTCGTCACGGCGGCGGTCGCGGCGGCGGCGCTGGCGCGCGGACGTACGGTCGCGGTCCTCAAGCCCGCACAGACCGGGATCGGCCAGGACGGGCGAGGTGACGCGGCGGAGGTCGTACGGCTGGCCGGCCCGCTGACGGCGGCCGAACTGGCCCGGTTCCCCGAGCCGCTGGCCCCGGCGACGGCGGCGCGCCGGGCCGGAGCGGCGCCGGTACGTCCCGACGAGATGGCCGAGGCGGCCGAGAAGCTGGCCGCCGAGCATGATCTGGTGCTGGTCGAGGGCGCGGGCGGACTGCTCGTACGGTACGACGAACGAGGCGGGACGCTCGCGGACGCGGCCCGGCTGCTGGGCGCTCCGGTGCTGATGGTGGTCCCGGCCGGGCTCGGCACGCTCAATATGACCGCGCTCACCGCCGAGGCGCTGCGGACGAGATCGCTGACGCTCGCGGGCGTGGTGATCGGAAGCTGGCCGACCGTGCCCGGTCTCGCGGAGCGCTGCAATCTGGCGGATCTGCCGGAGGCGGCGGAGGCTCCGCTGCTGGGCGCGGTGCCGGAGGGCGCGGGCTCGCTGGATCCGGTGGAGTTCCGGGCGCGGGCGCCGAGGTGGCTGGCGCCCGGACTGGACGGCCGATGGGACGCGGCGCGGTTCGCAGCGGAGGCTGGGGCCGGGCCGGGGTTTCCCGCCGAGGACAGCTGAGAGGCGGTCGCTGTCCGTCGCTGTTCGTCGCTCAGATGCTCCAGGCGCGCAGTTCGTCGGCGATGGCACGGACATCGGCCGTGCCGTCCTTGACCAGCTTGGCGAGATCCCGTACCCGCTCCGGCGAGGTGGTGACCTTCAGTCCGCCGGGTGCGGGCGACGCCGCGCGGTCCCTCCGTCGCTGACCGAATATGGGACGGAGGTGAACCGATGACCGAAGTGCTGCTGCTCGTGGTGGCGATCGTGCTGTCGCTCGCCTGCGGGGCCTTCGTCGCCGCGGAGTTCTCTCTGACCACCGTCGAACGCGGTGAGCTGGAACGGGCCGCCGAGCGCGGGGAACGGGGCGCGGCCGGGGCGCTGAGGGCCGTACGGAGTCTCACGTTCCAGCTCTCCGGTGCGCAGCTCGGTATCACCGTGACCAATCTCGTCGTCGGCATGCTCGCCCAGTCGTCGGTCGCGAAGCTGATCCGTGGTCCGGTGGAGGCCGTGGGGCTGTCGCCCTCGGTGGCCTCCTCGGTGGCGCTGGTCATCGGTACGGCCCTGTCGACGGTCTTCCTGATGGTCGTCGGCGAGCTGGTGCCGAAGAACTGGGCGATCTCCTCACCGCTGGCCGTCGCCAAGGTGGTGGGCACTCCGCAGCGCTGCTTCTCCTCGGCCTTCCGCCCGTTCATCCGCCATCTCAACAACACGGCGAACCGGATCGTACGCGGCTTCGGCCTTGAGCCCATCGAGGAGCTGGCCTCCGCGCGCAGCCCGCAGGAACTCGTCGCGCTGGCCCGGCACTCGGCGAAGGAGGGCGCGCTGGAGCAGGACACCGCCGAGCTGTTCGTACGGACCCTGAGCCTGGCCGGGCTGACCGCGGAGAATGTGATGACTCCGCGGGTACGCGTGATGGCCCTGGACGAACGCGCCACGGCGGAGGATGTCGCCAACGCCACCCGCGCCAGCGGTCTGTCGCGCTTTCCCGTCTACCGGGACAGTCTCGACACGGTGGTCGGGATCGCGCACATCAAGGACGTACTGGCGGTTCCGGCGGCGGGCCGGCCCCGGCGCACGGTGGCCGAGCTGCTCCGCGAACCGCTGCTGGTGCCCGAGACACTGACGGTCGACCGGCTGCTGGACCGGCTGTCGGGCGGCGCCACCATGGCCGTCGTCATCGACGAGTACGGCGGGACGGCGGGGGTCGTGACATTGGAGGACATCGTGGAGGAGGTCGTCGGCGAGGTACGCGACGAGCACGATCCGCAGGAGACCGCCGATCTGGCCCCGGTGGGCGAGGACGCGGAGGGCAGGGCGCTCTGGTCGGCGGACGGCGCGGCGCGCGCCGACCAGTTGCGGACCGTCGGTCTGCGGATGCCCGAGGGACCGTACGAGACGCTCGCCGGGCTCGTCGCCACCGAGCTGGGCCGTATCCCGGCCGAGGGCGACCGGCTCGCCCTGAACGGCTGGCTGCTGGAGGTCGTGGACGCGACGGGCCGGCGCGCGGCCCGGCTGCTGCTCCACGCGCCGGTGAAGGTGGCCGAGGCGGACAGCGAGCACGGGGAGTACGGAGAGGATGGGGCATCCGCATGATCATCGCGATCCAGCTCTTCGTCGGTCTGCTGACTCTGGTCGTCAACGCGTTCTTCGTCGCGTCCGAGTTCGCGCTCGTCTCCGTACGGCGCAGCCAGATCGAGCCGGAGGCCGAGGCGGGCAACCGGCGGGCGCGCCGTGTCATCTGGGGTCTGGAGCATGTGTCGGCGCTGCTGGCGGCGGCCCAGCTCGGTATCACGCTCTGCACGCTGGTGCTCGGTATCGTCGCCGAGCCCGCCATCGCGCATCTGCTGGAGCCGTTCTTCAACGCCGTCGGGATGCCGCACGGTCTGGTGCATCCGGTCTCGTTCGTGATCGCGCTCGTCCTGGCGACCTATCTCCATATGCTGCTCGGCGAGATGGTGCCGAAGAACGTCGCCCTCGCGGGCCCCGCGCGGGCCGCGCTGCTGCTCGGTCCGCCGCTGGTGGCGCTGGCACGGGCACTGCGGCCGGTGATCTTCACCGTCAACGCCTTCGCCAACGGTCTGCTCAAGCTGCTGCGCGTGGAGACCAGGGACGAGGTGACGGCGACCTTCTCCGACGACGAACTGTCCCGTCTGGTCACGGACGCCGGCCATGCCGGACTGCTCGACGACCGTGCCACCGAGCGGCTGCACGACGCGCTGGAGCTCGGGCGGCGGCCGGTGAGCGATGTGGTGATGCCGCTGGAGCAGGTGGTCTCCGTACGGCTCGGAGTCACGCCCGAGGAGCTGGAGAGCCTCTCGGCGCGGTCCGGTTTCTCGCGCTTCCCGGTGGTGGACACCACACGGCGGATCCTCGGCTATCTCCATGTGAAGGACGCCCTAGACGTGGCGCCGATCGACGAGCCGTTCCCGGTCTCCGCGATGCGCGCGGTCGCGCGGGTACGGGCGGCGACACCGATGGACGACGTACTGACCGCGATGCGCCGCAGCCGTACCCATCTCGCCGCCGTCCTGGACGAGGACGGCCGGCTGGAGGGCCTGGTGACGATGGAGGACGTCCTGCGCCAACTGGTGGGCAGACACGCGTGAGGGCCGGGACGCCCGGGAGCCGTCCAGGGCGGTCCAGGGTTGGTCCAGGGCCACTCGGGGCCGGGGTACGGCCGTACGTACCGCACGGTACGATCGGCTCCGCCATGGAGATGAATGCCAAGTACACCAGTCTTGTCGCGGTCGGTGACTCCTTCACCGAGGGCATGTCCGACCTCCTCCCCGACGGCTCGTACCGCGGCTGGGCGGATCTGCTCGCCGGACGTCTCGCCGCCCGCGCTCCGGGCTTCCGGTACGCGAATCTCGCCGTACGCGGCAAGCTCATCGGCCAGATACTCGACGAGCAGGTGGACACCGCCGCGGCGATGTCGGCGGATGTGGTGACGCTGGTCGGCGGACTCAACGACACCCTGCGGCCCTCGTGCGACATGGGCCGCGTCCGGGGACTGCTCACCGAGGCCGTGGAACGGCTGGCGCCGTCGTGCGGACAGCTCGTACTGATGCGCAGCCCCGGCCGCGACGGCCCGGTGATGGAGCGCTTCCGGCCGCGCATGGAGGAGCTGTTCAGCTGTATGGACGAGCTCGCGGCCCGGCACGGCGCGCTGGTCGTGGATCTGTACGGGGCCCGGGCGCTCGGCGATCAGCGGCTGTGGGACACGGACCGGCTCCATCTCACCGCGGAAGGCCACCGCCGGGTCGCCGAGGCGGTCTGGCAGACGCTGGGACTGCCGGCGGAGGACGACTGGCGCGCGGAGCTGCCGCCGGCCGAGCCCGTACGGTGGCTGACACGGCGGGCCGAGGACGCGCGCTTCGCACGGCGGCATCTCGGCCCATGGATCGTCCGCCGCGTGACAGGCCGTTCCTCCGGCGACGGCAGACCGGCCAAGCGCCCGGAGCTGCTCCCGTACGAGGTGCCGGTGCTGAGCCCGTCCGGCGACTGAGGGCACAGGCGATCGAGGACACGGTACGGCGGCCGGTCCGGAGCCGGCCTGCGCGGACCGCCCGGCGTCGGCCTGCGCGGACCGCCAGTAGAATCAGCTCACGTGACCGTGTCTGCGAAGCCTCGCATCCCCAATGTCCTTGCCGGCCGCTACGCCTCTGCGGAGCTGGCCGTGCTGTGGTCCCCCGAGCAGAAGGTACGGCTGGAGCGCCAGCTCTGGCTGGCGGTGCTCCGGGCGCAGCGGGACCTCGGGATCGAGGTGCCCGACGCGGCGCTCGCCGACTACGAGCGGGTGCTCGACCAGGTCGACCTGGCGTCGATCGCCGAGCGTGAGAAGGTCACCCGGCACGATGTGAAGGCGCGGATCGAGGAGTTCAACGCCCTCGCCGGTCATGAGCAGGTGCACAAGGGCATGACCTCCCGTGATCTGACCGAGAATGTCGAGCAGCTCCAGATCCGGCTGTCGCTGGAGCTGATGCGGGACCGTACGGTCGCGGTGCTGGCCCGGCTCGGGAAGCTGGCGGGCGAGTACGGCGAGCTGGTCATGGCCGGCCGCTCGCACAATGTCGCCGCGCAGGCCACCACGCTCGGCAAGCGTTTCGCGACGGCCGCCGACGAGCTGCTCGTGGCGTACGGACGGCTGGAGGATCTGCTCGGCCGCTATCCGCTGCGCGGGATCAAGGGACCGGTCGGTACGGCGCAGGACATGCTCGATCTGCTGGGCGGCGACACGGCGAAGCTGGCGGAGCTGGAACGGCGGATCGCGGGCCATCTCGGCTTCGCGCAGGCCTTCACCTCGGTCGGCCAGGTGTATCCGCGCTCGCTCGACTACGACGTGGTGACCGCGCTGGTGCAGCTCGCCGCCGCGCCGTCCTCGGTCGCGAGGACGATCCGGCTGATGGCCGGGCACGAGCTGGTCACCGAGGGCTTCAAGCCCGGCCAGGTCGGCTCCTCCGCGATGCCGCACAAGATGAACACGCGCTCCTGCGAGCGGGTCAACGGGCTGATGGTGATCCTGCGCGGCTACGCGTCGATGACCGGCGAGCTGGCGGGCGACCAGTGGAACGAGGGCGATGTCTCCTGCTCGGTGGTCCGACGGGTGGCGCTGCCGGACGCGTTCTTCGCCTTCGACGGGCTGCTGGAGACGTTTCTGACGGTGCTGGACGAGTTCGGCGCGTTCCCGGCGGTCGTGGCGCGCGAGCTGGACCGCTATCTGCCGTTCCTCGCCACGACGAAGGTCCTGATGGCCGCCGTACGGGCCGGTGTCGGCCGTGAAGCCGCGCACGAGGTCATCAAGGAGCACGCGGTGGCGTCGGCGCTGGCGATGCGCGAGCAGGGCGCGGAGCGCAACGAACTGCTCGACCGGCTGGCGGCGGACGAGCGGATCCCGCTCGACCGCGCGGCGCTGGACGCGCTGATGGCGGACAAGCTGTCCTTCACGGGCGCGGCGGAGGACCAGATCGCGACGGTGGTGTCCCGGATCGAGGAGATCGCCAAGCAGCACCCGGAGGCGGCGGCGTACGCACCGGGCTCGATCCTGTGACGGTGAGCGGGACCGACACGATCGTCGCCGCGGACGTCGTCATCACCAGCCCCGGCCGTAACTTCGTCACGCTCAAGATCACCACGGCCGAGGGACTGGTCGGCTGGGGCGACGCCACGCTCAACGGCCGCGAACTCGCCGTCGCCTCCTATCTCCGTGACCATGTCGCGCCGCTGCTCATCGGCCGCGATCCGGCGAGGATCGAGGACACCTGGCAGTACCTCTACCGAGGCGCCTACTGGCGGCGCGGTCCGGTGACCATGACCTCCGTCGGCGCGGTGGATCTCGCCCTGTGGGACATCAAGGGCAAGGCCACCGGACAGCCCGTCTACCAGCTGCTCGGCGGCGCGGTCCGCGACCGGATCCTCTGCTACACGCACGCCAGCGGCTGGGATGTACCACGGCTCCTCGACGCGGTCGACGCCCAGCGCGAGCGCGGCTTCCGCGCGGTGCGGGCGCAGAGCGGTGTGCCCGGTCTCGGCACGGTGTACGGCGTGAGCGAGAACGCTCCCGCACACGAGCAGACTCCCGGCCACAAGCCGGCCTCCGGGCATGAGCAGCCGGACGGGCGCGGCCCGGGGCCGCACGGCCCGGGGCCGCAGGAGGAGATCTGGGACACCGACGCGTATCTCCGGCACGCGCCCGAGATGCTCGCGGCGGTCCGTGAGCATGTGGGACCCGAGCTGAAGCTGCTGCACGACGTGCACCACCGGCTCACTCCCGGCGAGGCGGCCCGGCTCGGCAAGGCGCTGGAGGCGGTGAACCTCTTCTGGCTGGAGGATGTGACTCCGGCCGAGAACCAGGAGGTGCTGCGCCATGTACGGCGGCACACCACCGTGCCGCTGGCCATCGGCGAGGTGTTCAACACCGTCTGGGAGTGCCAGACGCTGATCACCGAACAGCTCATCGACTTCGTACGGACCTGTGTGACGCACGCGGGCGGGATCAGCCATCTCCGGCGGATCGCGGCCCTGGCCGAGCTCTGGCAGGTACGGCTCGGCCCGCACGGCCCTTCGGACATCTCACCGGTGGCGCTGGGCGCGTCGCTCCATGTCGGTCTGTCGACACCGAACTTCGCCATCCAGGAGTACATGGGATACGAGCCGGTCGTCCACGAGGTGTTCCGTCACGCGTGGAGTTACGAGGACGGCCATCTGCATCCCGGGGACGAGCCCGGTCTCGGGATCGAGGTCGACGAGGCGCTGGCCGCGCGCTTCCCGTACGAGCCCGCCTATCTGCCCGTCGCCCGGCGGCGCGACGGCTCGATCACGGACTGGTGAGGATCGCTTCGGCGGGCGGTGCGCCGGTCACGTGGTGGGAGACGACCGGCGACTGACGGACCGTCAGCGGCCCCCGGTCCGCCACAGAGGGAGAACCCGGGGGCCACGGAGACGGGCCATGGCTCAGCGCCTCAGTCCGCCACGTACGTCAGTCCGCCACGCGCGTCAGCCGTACGACCGGAATGTCCCTGTCCGTCTTCTTCTGGTACTCGTCGTACTGCGGGAACAACTCCACCAGCCCCGGCCACACCCGGGCCTTCTCCTCCGGTGACAAGGTCTCCGCCCGCGCGGCGAAGCGCTCGGCGCCGACCCGGAGCCGTACGTCCGGGTTCGCCTCCAGATTGAGGAACCACAGCGGATGCTCGTCGGCACCGCCCTTGGACGCCACGAGCAGATAGCCGTCGCCGTCACGGCCGTAGATCAGTACGGTGCGCCGCCACTGGCCGGTTCGCCGGCCGCGGTAGTCCAGCAGCAGACACGGCGCGCCCTGCACCTCCGTGCCGAGGGCGCCGTTGGACTCCTCGTATGTCTTGGCCTGTTCGGCCACCCAGCCCGTGGGACTGATCACCACAACTTCGTCCTGCGCCATCCCGGCTCCTCCGCCTCTTGCGTCGCCAACACGCCTCAGCCTAATCAGCCCGAGCAACTCACCGGTAAGCCCGGAGTCCTCGCGACTCGCCGCACCGTCAACCACCGAGTAGCATCCGCCAAACACGCACGAGCTGGGAGGACATACCGTGGGGCGGCTGACCGGCGGAGACCCTTCTCTCCTGCGGCGGATCAACTCGGCCGTGGTGCTGCACGCCCTGCGCGGCGCCGGCCCTCTCACCCTCACCGATCTGACCCGGATCACGGATCTGTCCCGCCCGACCGTCGAGGGCGTGGTGGAAGGGCTGATCGAGACGGGCCTGGTCGTGGAGTGCGCGCCTGAGGAGGGCGAGACGCGTAAACAGGGCCGTCCCGCACGGCGGTTCCGGTTCCGCGCCGAGGCGGGCCATCTGCTCGGGATCGAGATCGGACCGCACCGGATCGCCGCGCTGCTCTCCGGACTGGACGGCAGGATCATCGGCGCCGGCGCGCGTGAGGTCTCGGAGAAGGCCGACGCTGATGAACGGCTTGACCGGGTACGGCTGGTCGTCGCGGACCTCCTGCGGCGCACCGGTGTACCGCGCGGCTCCCTGCGGGCGGTGGGCGTCGGCAGTCCCGGCATCGTGGAGGCCGACGGGACCGTACGGCTGGGCACGGCGCTCCCTCAGTGGACCGGGCTGGCGCTCGGTGAGCGGCTGCGCCGCTCGTTCCGATGTCCCGTCCTGGTGGAGAACGACGCCAACGCGGCGGCGGTGGCCGAACAGTGGAAGGGCGCCGCCACCGACTCCGACGACATCGTCTTCGTACTGGCTGGGCTCAGTCCCGGCGCGGGCGCCATGATCGGCGGCCGGCTGCACCGCGGATTCGGCGGAGCCGCGGGCGAGATCGGCGCGCTGCATCTGCTGGGCCGCGATGTGACGCCCGAGAAGCTGCTGTCGACGACGGACGAGCCGCTCCATCCGCTCGACGAGCAGGCGGTGGCGAAGGTCTTCGCCCATGCCAAAGAGGGCGACATACGCGCCCAGGCGGCCGTCGAGCGGTTCATCCAGCGGCTGGTGCACGATGTGGCGGCGCTGGTGCTGGCGCTGGACCCGGAGCTGGTGGTGATCGGCGGCTGGGCGGCCGGACTCGATGGCGTACTGGATCCGCTGCGCGGCGAACTCTCCCGCTACTGTCTGCGCCCGCCGCGGGTGACGCTCTCGCTGCTCGGCGAGGCGGCGGTGGCGACGGGCGCGCTGCGACTGGCCCTGGACCATGTCGAGGAGCAGCTCTTCGCGGTGGAAAGTACGGTGACGTCCCGCCGGGACCGGTGAGGGCGCCCGGCTTCAGGACGCCCTGCGCTCCTGCGGGTGGTCGCTGATCTCCAGATCGCCCGACGCGCCGAAGGTCAGCCGACAGGTGTCCGCGCGGTACGTCGCCACCGAGACCGCGGCCGTACGGCCGTCCACCACATAGCGCGTCGTGACCACGAGCACCGGAGCGCCCGGCAGCCGGTCCAGCGCCTTGGCGTCGTCCGCGCGCGCGGAGCCCAGCTCCACCGCGCGGTCCTGGCCGTCGAGGCAGAGCCGCTGAAGCTCGCGCAGCACGCTGCGGGCGCGGGCCGGGCCGGACGGCGCGTCGATCGCCGACAGCTCGGGCACGGACGAGGACGGTACGTAGAGCAGTTCGGTCGCGACGGACTGACCGTGCGTGACCCGGATCCTGCGGACCGTGTGGACCTCTTCGCCGGTCTCCGTCTCCAGCAGCCGGGCCACTCCCGCGCCGACGGGCGCCATGGCGCAGTCGATCGGCTGCCAGGCGTCCTGGGCGGCGCCCGGCCATTCGTGCTGGGCCGTCGAGACGTCCACACCGACCCGCGGCGGCGCGACGGTCGTGCCGACACCGCGGCGGCGCTGGAGCCGGCCTTCCAGTTCGAGCTGTTCGAGCGCCTGCCTCAGCGTGGCGCGCGCGACTCCGAAACGAGCGGCCAGTTCACGCTCGTTGGGCAGGATCTCGCCCACCGCGAAGTCGGAGTCGAGTGCTTCACCGAGAACGGTCTTGAGGTGCCAGTACTTAGGCTCCGGCACTGTTTCAAGCTGCGTGGTCCCCACCCTGATCCTCCGCAATCGCCGTGTCCCCGGCGGGTTTTCCGTGCAATGTTTATTAAAGGTTCCTGCACTAACTAGCGACGATAGGACCGCCCATCCAGTTGGTCAAGACCAATCCTGCTTCGGTCACCGAGAGAAGTCACTCCCGGACTCAGGGTGTTCACAGTACGTTCGTACACCGGTGAGGCGCAGGTGACACGGAGTCCCGCGGCCGGAATGGACACGGGACTCCGTAACGCGTGGAGCGGCGAGCAGGGCTTACAGGGCGGGCCGCCCGGAAACCACTCCACCGAGCTTGTCCGGATTCCGCATGATGTGAACGGACCGCACCGTGCCGTCGGCGATCTCCAGTTGAAGGACGAGATCCGGCTTTCCGTCGCTGAGGACCAACAGGGCCACGGCGCCGTTGATCTCCACGATCCGGCGTTCGTAGCGGGCCGCGTCGCCCGCGACGGCGATGAAGAACCGCGCCACCTTGTCGGCGCCCTCGATGATCCGCAGCGGTGCCTTTGCCTTGCCGCCGCTGTCGCCGACGAGCCGAACGTCCGGCGCCAGCAGACCGATGAGGGCCTCCATGTCACCACCGCCGGCCGCCGCGAGGAACCGCTCGGTGAGATCGCGGCGTTCGGCGGGATCCACGTCGTAACGGGGCCTGCGCTCCTCGACATGGCGGCGGGCCCGGCCCGCGAGCTGACGGACGGCCGCCTCGCTCCGGTCCAGTACGGCGGCGATCTCGGCGAACGGAAAGCCGAATGCCTCGCGCAGAACGAACACCGCGCGCTCCAGCGGCGAGAGGGACTCCAGGACGACCAGTACGGCGAGCGAGACCGAATCGGCGAGCACGGCACGCTCGGCCGTGTCGGGCGCGGCCGGACCGTAGTCGGTGACGACCGGCTCCGGCAGCCAGGGCCCCACATAGGCCTCGCGCCGCGACTGGGCCTGGCGCAGCCGGTCGATGGCGAGCCGGGTGGTGATCCGTACGAGATAGGCGCGCGGCTCGCGGACGTCCGCACGCCCTTCCCCGCTCCAGCGCAGCCATGCCTCCTGCACGACGTCCTCGGCGTCGGCGAACCGGCCGAGCATGCGGTAGGCCACTCCGGTCAGTACGCTCCGGTGCCTTTCGAATACAGCGGTTTCATCGGGTTCGTCAGTTCCGTCAGTTCCGTCAGTTCCGTCAGCTTCGTCGGTGCTCGTCGTCTCGGTCGCCACCGTCCCATCCCAGCCCAGTGCTTGTCGGCTGTCCAGGTGACGCGCGCGGCAGTACGGGACGCTGCGGGGGCGGGGGCGGGGCTCGGCGGGACGGTCGGTTGTTCATACGGGGTTCGCGCGGTGGCTGCCGCCGGCGACTAGGCATGGCACGACAGCCCGGCATCCACCTGCCCAGGAGACTCATCGATGTCGAACAGCCCCAGCAACAACCCCGATCCGTCCCAGGCCACCGACACTTCCGCCTCCGCCGGCGGCGCGAACTCTCCCGCCCGCCGCAGTGTGCTGCGCGGTTCGCTCGCCGCCTCGGCCGCGCTGGCCCTTCCCGGCGCCGCGCTCGCCACCGCCGCCCCGGCCCAGGCCCGGTCAGGACGGCCGAGTGCCGCCTGGGGCGTACAGGCCGGCGACATCACCACCTCCACCGGGCTGGTGTGGGTACGGTCGGACCGGCCCGCCCGGATGACCGTGGAGACCTCGGCCACCGAATCGTTCCGCCGCGCCCGGACCTGGCACGGACCTCTGCTCGGAGCAGGCAGCGACTTCACCGGGACGGTCCCGCTGAGCGGGCTGCCCGACGGTGAGCAGGTGCACTACCGCGTCACGCTCGCCGACCCGCACGATCCGCGCCGTACCGGCGAGCCGGTGTACGGCACGTTCCGTACCGCGCCCGCGAAGCGCCGGCAGGGCGTGCGGTTCGTCTGGTCCGGCGATGTCGCGGGCCAGGGCTGGGGCATCAACCCGGACATCGGCGGCTTCCGGGTGTACGAGGACATGCGTCGGCTCAACCCGGACTTCTTCCTGTGCAGCGGCGACACGATCTACGCGGACGGTGTGATCGAGCCGAGCGTGACGCTGCCCGACGGCCGTGTCTACCGCAACATCACCACCGAGGAGAAGTCCAAGGTGGCGGAGACACTCGCCGAGTACCGGGGCAACTTCCGCTACAACCTGCTCGACGCGAACGTCCGCCGGTTCAACGCACAGGTGCCGTCCATCGTCCAGTGGGACGACCACGAGGTACGCAACAACTGGTATCCCGGGCAGATCCTGGACGACGTGCGCTACACCGAGAAGAACGTGGATGTGCTCGCCGCACGCTCCACGCAGGCGTTCCACGAGTACTTCCCCATCTCCGGCACGGGCGCGCGCGGTACGGACCGGCGTGTCCACAGGGTGATCAACCATGGTCCGCTGCTGGATGTGTTCGTTCTCGACATGAGGACGTACCGCAACGCCAACTCGCCCGGCCGACAGGCCGACGACACGACCGGCATCCTGGGCGCCGAGCAGCTCCAATGGCTCAAGCGCGAACTGTCGCGTTCGCGCGCGGTGTGGAAGGTGATCGCCGCCGATATGCCGATCGGTCTGGTCGTACCGGACGGTACGGCGAACATCGAGGCCATCGCCCAGGGCGATCCCGGCGCACCGCTCGGCCGGGAGCTCCAGATCGCCGAACTGCTGCGGTACATCAAGCACCGGCGGATCACCGGCACGCTGTGGCTGACGGCGGATGTGCACCACACCTCGGCGCAGCACTACGAGCCGGAGCGGGCCGCGTTCAAGGACTTCGCGCCGTTCTGGGAGTTCGTGTCGGGACCGCTCGCCGCGGGCCAGTTCCAGGCCAACGCCCTGGACGGCACGTTCGGTCCCGACCGGGTGTACGTCAAGGCTCCGGACCGGGCGAACGTCTCACCGATGGAGGCGCCGCAGCTCTTCGGCGAGGTCGACATCGACGGCGGCAGCGGTGAACTGACGGTCCGTCTGCGGGCCCAGGGCGGCACGGTGCTGTTCACCAAGGTGCTCCAGCCGGGCCGCGTCGGGCAGTAGGCACGGTGATCGGCAGCGGCCGGCAGTAGTCGGCTGTAGTCAACGAGGGCCGGGACGTGGGCGGTTGGCATGCGCCGCCTGCCTGTGCCTCGGACGAGGGAGCGCCCGGTGCTCCCTCGTCCGAGGCCCATTGATGCTCCTATTGTTCGTCAAGCGGTTTGGAGCCAGTTGCGGTAGGTGTGGGCGAGGTCGTCGTCTCGGCGGATTCCGCGTTCCAGGGTGG
>NZ_JBHWGS010000028.1:0-97727 GCF_042732975.1 Streptomyces sp. NPDC059743
AGCCCGCACCCGCATAAGCCACTTCGCAGCACTTCGCCCCGCCGCATCCGGCGGGGCGAAGTAGCCAGACCCCGAATTAACCAACAGCGTCCGCACCTGCGGTCGGGGCGCTTCCATCTCCGTCCCACTCGCCGAGCGCACGGACGCGGCGCGGTCGTGGACCGGTTCGGCTGCTCCGCCGTCTACGGCCGGTGTGTGACACGCGCGCTCGGCATCTGCGCCGGCCCTCACGGCGGCGGCTTCCCCCAACCCCTCTAAGCGCGGCCGGCGTTGTGACGTGCGGTGGGGTGGTTTCTGTATACGACCTTCTGCCAGAGGTCTTGACAAGTTGATTGGTCTGGACCACCTTTACGCCCGACGGTGGCCACCGTTCCCCCTTTCGGTACCTCCATCCCCGAACCCCCAGCGGAGGCAGCAAGTGGAACGTGCACCAGACGGCAGAGGTCGCATACGGACCTGGATCGGCGGGGCGGTTGCCGTGTTGGCCGCCGGAGCGCTGAGTGTGACCGGGCTTTCCGGGAGTGCGCAGGCCGCGGATATCAATGTCGCCAAGAACGCCGGTTACGAGTCCGGGCTCGCCAACTGGACCTGTTCCGCGGGCAGTGGAGCCACCGTCGGCTCGCCCGTGCACGGTGGCGCCGCCGCGCTGCGCGGTACGCCCGCCGGGCAGGACAACGCCAAGTGCACCCAGGCCGTCGCCGTGCAGCCCAACTCCACCTACACGCTCAGCGCGTGGGTGCAGGGCGGATATGTGTACCTCGGCGCCGAGGGCACCGGTACGACCGATGTGTCGACCTGGACCCCGGACAGCTCCGGCTGGAAGCAGCTCACGACCACCTTCAGGACCGGTGCCTCCACCCGGTCCGTGACCGTCTACACCCACGGGTGGTACGGCCAGACGCCCTACTACGCCGACGATCTCTCCGTCTTCGGCCCCGACGGCGGCGGTGGCAGCGATCCCGGGCCGCAGATTCCCGCCGCGCCCGGCGGTCTCGCCGTCGGCTCCGTGACCTCGTCGTCCGTGACGCTCAACTGGAGCGGTGTCTCCGGCGCGACCGGCTACAACGTCTACCGCTCCGGTACGAAGGTCCAGTCGGCGACCGGCACCTCCTCGACCGTGACCGGGCTGGCCGCGAACACCTCGTACGACTTCCAGGTCACCGCGACCAACGCGGCCGGTGAGTCCGCGCGTTCCGCCACGGTCACCGGAAGGACCGCGCAGGGCGGCGGCAACCCGCCCGGCAATCCCGCGGTGCCGAAGCACGCGCTGACCGGCTACTGGCAGAACTTCAACAACGGCGCGACCGTCCAGAAGCTCCGTGACGTCCAGTCGCAGTACGACATCATCGCCGTGTCGTTCGCCGACGCGACGGCCACGCCCGGTCAGATCACCTTCAATCTCGACCCGGCCGTCGGCTACGGATCGGTGGCCGACTTCAAGGCGGACATCGCCGCGAAGAAGTCCGCGGGCAAGTCGGTGATCATCTCGGTCGGCGGCGAGAAGGGCAATGTCACGATCAACAGTGACGCCTCCGCCACCGCCTTCGCCGACAGCACCTACGCGCTGATGCAGGAGTACGGCTTCAGCGGTGTCGACATCGACCTCGAACACGGCATCAACTCCACCTATCTGACCAAGGCCCTGCGGCAGCTCTCCGCGAAGGCCGGCAGCGGACTGGTGCTGACGATGGCGCCGCAGACCATCGACATGCAGTCGACGTCGGGCGAGTACTTCAAGACGGCGCTGAACGTGAAGGACATCCTCACGGTCGTCAATATGCAGTACTACAACAGCGGTTCGATGCTCGGCTGCGACGGCAAGGTCTACTCCCAGGGCTCGGTGGACTTCCTCACCGCCCTCGCCTGCATCCAGCTCGAAGGCGGCCTCGACCCGTCGCAGGTCGGCCTCGGAGTGCCCGCCTCCACGCGTGGCGCGGGCAGCGGCTATGTCGACCCGTCCATCGTGAAGAACGCGCTGGACTGCCTCGCCCGTGGCACCAACTGCGGTTCCTTCAAGCCCTCCAGGACGTATCCCGGTATCCGTGGCGCCATGACGTGGTCCACCAACTGGGACGCGACTGCGGGCAACGCCTGGTCCAACGCGGTCGGCCCGCACGTCCACGCGCTGCCGTAGCAACGCCGTAGCGCCACCTCGGTAGCACGTCCGTCGCATCTCCGTCCGTACCGCCAGTAGCACCTGCCTGTACGTACACGGCAGTGCCGCCGCTCCCCCGGCGGCGCTGCCAGGGAGCCCCCAAGCCCCTCCGAGCCCCCCACAGGGCCGGCAGCGCCGTCGAACCCCACCCGACGGCGCTGCCGTGTGTCCGGCCCCATCACGTTGTGCGGCAGCTACCAGGGAAGGTCCCTTATCTGCTGTACGCACAGCACCACGAACAGCAGCCCGGCCGCCGCCAGCATCACATTGCTCAGCACACCGTTGCGCCATTCCCTCGGCGTACGGGAGGAGTTGAGCAGCCAGACCAAGGTGAGCGCGAGGAACGGCATGAAGAACGCGCCCAGCACGCCGTAGACCACCACCAGGCCGAACGGCTCGTCCAGGAAGAGCAGCGAGATCGGCGGAAAGGTCAGCCAGAGCAGATACACCCGGAACCAGAACGAGCGTTCCCGCGTGCCCGACGCGATCATCTGCGCCGTGTCCTCCCGGTCGACGCCCATCCGCTCCCGGATGAAGCGGTCCACGAAGTCGGCGAACATCAGGCTCACTCCGTGCCAGACACCGATCAGGGACGAGAAGGACGTGGCGAAGAAGCCGACCAGGAAGAGCTTCGCGGTGACGGAGCCGAAGCGGTCCTCCAGGACCGTGCCGAGATCGATCAGCCCCTGGTCCCCCGAGGTGAGGGCGATCTGGGACGAGTGCAGCAGCTCGGCCCCGATGATCAGCATGGCGATCACGAACAGCCCGGTGGTGATGTACGCGACGCGGTTGTCGAGGCGCATCACCTTCATCCAGCCGGAGTCGGTCCAGCCCTTGGCATTCACCCAGTAGCCGTACGCGGCCATGGTGATCGTGCCGCCCACCCCGCCGATCAGCCCCAGGGTGTAGAGGAGCGAGCCGTCCGGCAGGACCGGAGCGAGGCCCGCGAACGCGGCGCCGAGGTCGGGCGCGACGCGGATCGCCACGTACACCACCACCACGAACATCACGCCGATCAGGACGGTCATGGCCTTCTCGAAGACGGCGTACCGGTTGAACCAGACGAAGACCAGACCGATCAGACCGGTGATGACCGCCCAGGTCTTGAGCCCTGGCCCGTCCGGGAAGAGCGCCACGATGGGCAGGGCGCTGGAGGACATGGCCGTGGCGCCGTAGACGAAGCCCCAGACGAGGACATAGACCGCGAAGTAGACGGTGGTCCAGTTGCCGAGGCTGCGCCAGCCGTCGAAGAGCGTACGGCCGGTGGCGAGATGCCAGCGGCCGGCCGCCTCGGCGAGGGAGATCTTCACAAGGCAGCCGATCACCGCCGCCCAGAGCAGGGTGTAGCCGAACTTGCTGCCCGCGATGAGCGTCGCGACCAGATCGCCCGCGCCGACGCCGGTCGCCGCGACGACGATCCCGGGACCGATGTACGTCCAACTCGACTTGTGCGGACGGGAGATGGACTCGCCGAGGTTACCGGCGCCGCTTGCTTTGCTTGTCCCGTCGGTCTCACCGGCTCCGGCTCCGGCGCCTGCGCCTGCGCCAGTCGCGCCCTTGTCGCCCGTCGCACCCGTGGTGTCCGCCATTCGTATCGTCGCCTCCCACTCGACCCCCCTCATGTGACCCACGTCACCAAAGCGGAGCAACGGTGATCGCGCAAGACCGCGTCCGGCCCGGCGGACGCGTCGGGATTCCGGATCCGGTGAATTCCCTGCCCGTGGCGGGAACGGGCCGTACGCGCCAGGCGTGTTATGCACCGCGCACCGGAATCGACCGGGGATCTGCGGGGGGAGTTCTGGCATGTCTGGCATGTCCGGGGTGAAGATCGAGCGGCTGGGTACGGACGACCCGGCGGCTCTCGGCCCGTACCGGATCATCGGCAGGCTCGGCACGGGCGGAATGGGCCGGATCTATCTGGCGCGCTCCGGCCAACGGCTGGTCGCGGTCAAGACACTGCTCGCCGAGGGAATCGTCAGCGATGTCGACCGGCGCCGGTTCGCCCGTGAAGTGGCCGTGGCCCAGCGCGTCGACAGCGGCTATACGGCCCGGGTCCTGGACGCCGACGCCGAGGCGGCCCGGCCGTGGATGGCCATCGAGTACATCGCCGCGCCGTCGCTCGCCGAGCTGGTACGGACGGCCGGACAGCCACCGGCCTCGGCGGTGCGCTGGGTGGGCGCGGGAGTGGCCGCCGCGCTGGTCGCGCTGCACGGCGCGGGCATCGTCCACCGTGACATCAAGCCGCCGAACGTACTGCTCCCGCTGAACGGCCCGCGCGTCATCGACTTCGGGATCTCCCACGCCAGCGATCTCACCCGGACCAGCCTCACGCTCGGCACGATCGCCTTCACCTCGCCCGAACAGGCGAGAGGCGAGCCGTCCACAGCGGCCTCCGACATCTACTCGCTGGGCGCGACGCTCTTCCATCTCGCCGTCGGCCGGCCGCCGTACGCCCATGACGGCGACACGCTGGGACTGCTGGCCCGGGTGGCCAGAGGCGAACTGGAGCTGAGCGGGCTGCCGCGCGAGCTGGACCAGCTCATACGTCCCTGTCTGGCGGCGGATCCGGGCGCCCGGCCGCGGCCCGCCGATGTCCTCGCGCAGTTCAAGGCCGCTCTCGTCGGGCTGCCGGTGTCGGACAGTGGCCGCCGATGGCTGCCGCCGCGCTGGACGGCGCTGATCGAGGCGTACGACCAGCAGGGCCGGAGGCTACGGGAGGGCGGCGGGCCCGGAGCGGCGCCGGGCGCGGGACCCGACGATCCGACCGCGGACCAGCGTACTCACGGCGTACGGGAACCGGACCCGACGCGCGAGTACACCGAGGCCCGCGCCGAGGCGGCGGAGAAGGCCGAGCGGGAGAAGGCGGAACGGGAACGGGCCGAGCGGGAACGCGAGCGCGCCGCCCGCGAGCACGACCGCGCGGAACGTGAACGGGCCGAGCGCCGGGCCCAACGGGAGCGCGTGGCACGGGAGATGGCCGAGGTACGGGCCGAACAGGAACTCGCGGCCCGCGAGCGGCTCGAACGGGAACAGGCCGAACGGGCCGCACAGAACAAGGCCGGGCAGAAGGACGCCAAGGCCGAGGGCCGGTCACGGGCGGCGGGATCGGCCAACAGCCAGGGCTCCACCGGGCAGAGCTCCTCAGGACAGAGCTCCCCCGCCGGATCCCGCCCAGCAGGCGGACAGCGCCCGGCATCCGCCGCATCCGCTGCATCCGCCGCCACCGCCCGGGCGGCCACGACGAGCCCGGCGACTCCGGCCAAGAAGTCCTCCGGCAGCGGTGTGTTCCTCCTCATCGTCGCCTTCGTCGTCATCTTCATCTGGCGCCCTTGGGAGTCCGAGACCTCCAGCACCTCGTCCTCCGGCGGTTCGTCGTCATCGAGCAGCGGGAGCTCCTACGGCGGGAGTTCGTATCCCAGCGACACCTCCGCGACGCCCACCCCGAGCGCCGTCGACCTCGCCTTCCGTGCCGTACGGACCGGAGAGTGCCTCAGCTCGCACGACGACGGCTTCGGACGCTGGAGCGACGCCGTACCGAAGCGTGTCGACTGCTCGGCGCCGGAGGCCTACAACCGCGTCGACCAGGCCGTCTCGGACGCGGACAGTTCGGACTGCGACGGCGGCGACGACCAGCAGACCTGGACGAACAGCGGCGACGACGGTGTGACCACCACGCTCTGCGTCTCCCGCAAATACGCTCCGGGCCAGTGCTTCGTCGCCAAGAAGAAGGACAACCGCGTCGGCGCCGGCCGTCTCCAGACCGTATGGAGCTGCGGCGCCGACTCGGTGCCCGAGGGCTACGCGTACATCATGCAGATCACCGGCTACTACGGGATGCCGTCGGACGGCAGCGACCCCAACTGCCCGGACTACTGGTGGGAGGTGGACGACGACGAGAACTACGTCTGCGCGAAGGTCACTTCATGACCGTCGGCCCGTCCCGTACAGGAGCCGCCGGACAGGGCCACCGGACAGAGCCGCCGGACAGGCCCTAGATCACCAGACTCAGCAGCGCCGCCACGACGAAGCCCGCCACCGACAGGACCGTCTCCAGCACCGTCCAGGACTTCAGCGTGTCGCGCTCCGAGATGCCGAAGTACTTGGCGACCATCCAGAAGCCGCCGTCGTTGACGTGCGAGGCGAAGATGGAGCCCGCCGAGATCGCCATGATGATCAGGGCGAGATGCGCCTGCGAGAAGCCCTGGCCCTCGACCAGCGGGACCACGATGCCCGCGGTGGTGACGATCGCGACCGTCGCGGAGCCCTGCGCCACGCGCAGTACGACGGAGATCAGCCAGGCCAGCAGGATGACCGGCAGCCCGACGTCGTTGAAGGTGTCGGCGAGCGCGTCCGCGATACCGCTGCCCTTGAGGACCGCGCCGAAGACTCCGCCCGCGCCGACGACCAGCAGGATGTTGCCGACCGGCTTGAGCGAGGACGTGGAGACCCGCTCAAGCGAGGCACGGGACCAGCCCCGTCGGATGCCCAGCAGGTAGTACGCGAGCAGCAGCGCGATCGTCAGCGCCACGAACGGATGGCCGAAGAACTCGATCACCGAGCGACCGGTCGACGGATCCAGCGCGATGGACGAGAAGGTCGCGAGCAGGATCAGGACCAGCGGCGTACCAATGATCGCGAGTACGGTCCCGAGCGCGACGGGCCGCTCCTGCGGAGTGACACCGGAGGCCCGCTGCTCGGCGGCGACCGCGGCCTTGGCCTCCGCCGCTGCCTCGACCATGTCCTGCGGAACGTCGACGAACAGCCGCTTCCCGATCCACGCGGCGTAGACCCACGCGGCGAGCACGGCCGGGACGCCGACGACAACGCCCATCAGGATGACCCAGCCCAGATCCACCCCGAAGAGCCCGGCCGCGGCGACGGGTCCGGGATGCGGCGGCAGAAAGGCATGAGTCATCGAGAGACCGGCGAGCAGCGGCATCGCGTACAGCACGACCGACTTGCCCGAGCGCTTGGCCGCCGCGTACACGATGGGCGCGAGGACGAAGATGCCGACGTCGAAGAAGACCGGGACACCGAAGACGACACCGGTGACACCCATGGCGAGCGGCGCGCGCTTCTCGCCGAAGAGGTTCAGCAGCCGGGCGCTCAACACCTCGGCGCCGCCCGACACTTCGAGGATCGCGCCGAGCATGGTGCCCAGCCCGATGATGATCGCGACATGGCCGAGGATGCCGCCCATACCCGTCTCGATCATGGAGACGGCGGCGGACTTCTGGACCGTACCGAAGAGTTCGGTGACGGAGAGACCGGCGGCGAGGCCGACGGCTATGGAGACACCGAGGAGGGCGACGAAGGGCTGGAGCCTGACCTTGATGATCAGGAGGAGCAGCAGGGCGATACCGAGGGCGGCGACGGTCAGCAGACCGGCGGTGCCGTCGATGAGGAGCAGCAGACCACCGGTGTGGGGCGGTGTCTCGGGTGGCGCGTCGGCGGCCAGGAGCATGGGGGGACCTCTGTTCAGGGGATACAAGGGCATACGGCGGTGGTGTGCGGAGGCAGGCGGGATCGCGGTACGGCGGCGCCGCGTGGGCGATCGCCGTACCGGGGTTCGGGTTTCAGCAGCGATGGAGAGGCTCAGGGGACTCTCAGCCGAGGACGGCGAGCGCGTCGATCTCGATCAACAGGCCCTTGGGCAGGCCCACATAGACCGTCGTACGCGCGGCAGGCGCCTCCTTCAGGCCCTGCTCCTCGAAGTACGCGTTGTAGATCGCGTTCATCTCGGCGAAGTGGTCCACGTCGGTGAGATAGACACGCATCATCATCACGTCGTCCCAGCTCGCGCCGCCCTCCTCCAAAATCGCCCGGACATTGGCGAACGTCTGGAGTGTCTGCTCGCGCAAGGTCGGTCCCGCGACCGTGGGCGCCTGGCCCTCGACGGCGGGCAGGAAGCCGACCTGGCCCGCGACCTGGAGGATGTTTCCCTTGCGGACGCCGTGCGAGAACTTCGCCGGCGGAGCGGTGTGGGTGGCGGGCGTGAGAGCGGTCTTCTCGGTACCGGTCTTCTCGGTCATGCGGCACTCATCCTTTGGTGGCGTCCTTGACGGGCGTACTGCCGGAGTACTCCCGGCTGATGGCATCCGCGGTACGGCGTACCAGCGGAAGCAGAGTGAGGAGTTCCTCGGCGGTGACCACGACGTTCGGCGCGGAGACCGACATGGCGGCGACGGCCCGGCCGTCCGTACCGCGGATCGGCGCGCCGACGCAGTTGATGGACTCCTCGTGGCCACCGAGATCGGTGGCCCAGCCCTGTTCGCGCACGGTCGCCAGCTCCTTGAGGAAGGCGGCGGCGTTCGGCGTCGAACGGGACGTGTAGGCGGGATATTCGAGCTTCTCCGCGACGGCGCGGCGCTCGGGCTCGGGAAGGTCGGCGAGCAGGAGCTTGGCCACGGCGGCGACGGTGATGGCGACGGGCTTGCCGATCCGTGAGTACATGCGGACCGGATAGCGGCTCTCGACCTTGTCGATGTAGAGGACCTCGTTCTCCTCGTACACGGCGAGATGGACGGTGTGCCCGATCTCCTCGTTGAGCGCGGCGAGGTGCGGATGCGCGATCTCGCGTACGTCCAGGTTCTCCACGGCCTCCTGCGCGAGCGCGAAGAGCCGGGCGCCGAGGCGGTAGCGCTGGTCCTGCTGACGATGGACGAGCCCGTGCTCGTGGAGCGTACGGAGCAGCCGCAGCGCGGTGGACTTGTGCACACCGAGCCGGTCCGCGACCTGCCCGAGATCGGCTGGTCCCTGGGCGAGCAGCGGAAGGATGCTCAGCGCGCGGTCGACCGTCTGGCTCATGGTGTACGTACCTCCTGCTCCGTGGCCTCCGTCCAGCCGGGGCCGAGACGAAGTCTCCCCCACGCGCCGTCGTCGAGTCCCGCGAGCCGGTCGGCGTCCGCGCGCGCGGGCGGCGCGCCGAGATCGCCGGGCACGGTGAGCGCGGCGGCGGCCATGAGATGCCCGTGCCGCAGCCGCGCGGCGGCGGGCAGCCCGCGCAGCGTCGCGGAGAGAAACCCGGCGGCGAAGGCGTCCCCGGCCCCGACGGGCGCGACGACCTCGACACGGAGGGCGGGCACGGAGACGACGGTGTCGCGCCCGTACGCCGACGCGGCGGTCGCGGTCCGGCCGCCAGGACCCGTCCGACCGCCAGGACCAGCGTCCGGGCCCGCCTCGGCCGTACGCCCGGGACCGCGCCCGGCCGCCGACGCGCCGGGCACGGCGCCGAGAGCCGACGACTCAGGCCCCGGCGCCAGCTCCGGCCCCGGCCCCGGCCCCGGCCCCGGCTCGCGCGTGTAGACCGTCGCTCCCGCCGCGCCCCGTTTGATCACCAGAGTCCGTGGCTCGGGCAGCGCGGCGCGGATCGCCTCCGCGCCGTGCAGGTCCCAGGCCGCCGCGGCCTCGTCCTCGCCGACGAACACCACGTCGGCGCCGCGCGCGAGGTCCAGCAGCACGCGAACGCCGGACGGATCGCGCCACAGATTCGGGCGGTGGTTGACGTCGAAGGAGATAAGCGGACGCCCGGGTACGCGCGCGGTCAGCGCGCGCATCAGGGCCAGGCAGTCGTCCGAGAGCGCGGCGGTGATACCGGACAGATGCAGCAGCGTCCCGGACCACAGGTCCTCCGGCGCCATGTTCTCCGGCGACATCGCGGAGGCGGCGGAGCCCGCCCGGTAGTAGACGACCTCGTGCGCGTCGGTGGCGCGGTCCGTCGCCGTACGGAAGTAGACACCGGTGGGCCGGTCCGGGTCCCGGCGCACGCCCGAGGTGTCGACTCCGTAGGCCGCGACCGAGCGTACGAGATGGTCGCCGAAGCCGTCGGCGCCGACCCGGCTGATCCAGCGCACCCGGTGCCCGGCCGCCGCCAGCGCGCAGGCGACATTGGACTCGGCGCCGCCGATCGTACGGTCGAAGGACGGTACGTCCGCGAGCGGGCCCGGGCGCGAGGGCAGGAAGGTGACCATGGACTCACCGAGACAGACGGCCTCCGCGTGCACCTGCGGAAGGGTTCCGGTCACGCTGAGGCTCCTCGCCGCTCGGGATGTTCAATGAGGTCATTGACCCGCTGTCGCTCGGATGTTAAACAGCGGTAAGCGTTATACGCAATGGTCGTTGCAGATATTGCAACGACACTGTCAAAACTACGGGAGGCACCCATGGCGGCAGGCACAGGCGTGGCGGGCACAGGCAGTGGCAGTGGCAGTGGCAGTACGGACAGGGCGCTCGGCGACGAGCGCGTCGACCACCGCTTCAAGGGCCTCCCGCCGGACGCCGAGGGCCTCACCGTCGCCGCGCTCGCCGCCCAGCGCCGCTCCCTCTTCACCGGCGGCTTCACCACGCCCGTACTCGCCCTCTCCGCCGAGTCGGTCGAGCACAATCTCGCCCTCCTGGAGTCCTACTCCGCGCGCCACGGCCTGGCCTTCGCGCCGCACGGCAAGACCTCCATGTCACCGCAGCTCTTCGCGCGCCAGCTCGACCACGGCGCCTGGGGCATCACCGCCGCCGTTCCGCACCAGGTGCGCGTCTACCGCGCGTTCGGCATCCGGCGGATCTTCCTCGCCAATGAGCTGGTCGACGCGGCGGCCCTGCGCTGGCTCGCCGCCGAGCTGGACCGGGATCCCGGCTTCCGGTTCCTCTGCTACATCGACTCCGTACGCGGTGTCGAGCTGATGGACGAGGCGCTGCGGGCGGCGGGCGCCGTCCGGCCGGTGGAGGTCGTGGTCGAACTGGGCGCGGGAGAGGGCGCCCGTACCGGAGCCCGTACGGAGGCGGAGTGCGCGGCGGTGGCCGACGCGGTGGCGGCGGTGGCGACTCTGCGGCTCGTCGGCGTCGCCGGTTACGAGGGCGAGGTGCCGGCGGCCGACGGTGACACAGTCCGCGCGTGGCTGCGCCGGCTCGTCGCGCTGGCGGCCGACTTCGACAAGGCGGGCCGCTTCGAGGCCCGGACGGCGGACACGCACTCGGGCACGCCCGACGAGATCGCCGTCCCCGACGAGATCGTCATCAGCGCGGGCGGCAGCGCCTGGTTCGACGCGGTCGCGGACGTCTTCGCGGAGATCCCTCCGCTCTCCCGTCCCGTGCTCAAGCTGCTGCGCTCAGGTGCGTACATCTCGCACGACGACGGCCACTACCGCCATCTCACGCCCTTCAACCGCGTCCCCGAGGAGGGCGCCCTCCAGCCCGCCTTCCGGCTCTGGGCCCAGGTCGTCTCCCGTCCCTCGCCCGCCCAGGCCTTCGTCAACGCGGGCAAGCGGGACGCGGCGTACGACCTGGATCTGCCCGAGGCCCAGGTCGTACGGGACGGCCGCACCGGCACGATCCGCCCGGCGGCCGGTGTCACGGTCACGGGCCTGTCCGACCAGCACGGCTGGCTGACCACCGCGCCCGAGGCGGAGCTGGAGGTCGGCGACTGGGTGGGGATGGGGCTGTCGCATCCGTGCACCTCGTTCGACAAGTGGCAGCTCATTCCGCTCGTGGAGGCGGACGGCACGGTCACGGACCTCGTCCGTACGTTCTTCTGAGAGGGCCGGTCATGGATCTCGTTCTGCGGGACGCGCGTGTCATCGACGGTACGGGCGGCCCTTCGTACCGCGCGGATGTGGGCATCACGGACGGCCGTATAGCCGCGATACGCAAAGAAGCGGACGGCGGCGCCCGGCTCACCGGTGGCCGCCTCACCGGCGCCCAGGTCCTCGACGCCGACGGGCTCGCCCTCTCGCCCGGCTTCATCGACATGCACGCGCACAGCGATCTGGCGCTGCTGCGCGATCCCGACCACTCCGCGAAGGCCGCGCAGGGCGTGACGCTGGAAGTGATCGGCCAGGACGGTCTGTCGTACGCGCCCGTCGACGACGCGACGCTGGCGCAGGTGCGGCGGGCGATCACCGGCTGGAACGGCGGCGCGCCGGAAGACACGAGCGTCGACTTCGACTGGCGCACGGTGGGCGAGTATCTGGACCGGCTCGACCACGGCTTCGACGGCCGTGGCATCGCGGTCAACGCCGCGTATCTGATCCCGCAGGGCACGGTCCGTATGTACGCGGTCGGCTGGGACGACCGGCCCGCGACCGAAGCCGAACTCGCCCGGATGAAGCGACTGGTGGCCGAGTCCATGGAGCAGGGCGCGGTCGGGATGTCCTCCGGGCTGACGTACACGCCCGGGATGTACGCGGACGACGCCGAACTGACCGAGCTGTGCCGGGTGGTGGCGGAGTACGGCGGCTACTACTGCCCGCACCACCGGTCGTACGGCGCCGGTGCGCTCCAGGCGTACGAGGAGATGGTGACGCTCACCCGGCACGCGGGCTGTGCGCTCCATCTCGCCCACGCCACCATGAACTTCGGCGTGAACAAGGGCAGGGCGCCCGAACTGCTCGCGCTGCTCGACCGGGCGCTGGACGCGGGCACGGACATCTCCCTCGACACCTATCCGTACACGCCCGGCTGCACCACGCTCGTCGCGATGCTGCCGAGCTGGGCGAGCGAGGGCGGCCCGGACACGATCCTGGAGCGGCTGCGGGACGAGGCGGCGGCGGAGCGGATCCGCCACCATCTGGAGGTCGTCGGCTCGGACGGCTGCCACGGTGTGCCCATCGAGTGGGACACGATCGAGATCTCCGGCGTCTCGGCGCCGGAACTCGCGGGCCATGTCGGCCGTACGGTCGCGGAGTCGGCGCGGGCGCGCGGCGAGACGCCCTGGACGACGGCCCGCCGGCTGCTGATCGAGGACCGGCTGGGCTCGACGATCCTCCAGCACGTGGGCCACGAGGAGAACGTCCGCGCGATCATGCGGCACCGCGTCCACACGGGCGGCAGCGACGGCATCCTCCAGGGCGCGAAGCCGCACCCGCGCGCGTACGGCACGTTCCCGCACTACCTGGGCCGGTACGCCCGTGATCTGGGCGTCCTTTCCCTGGAGGAGTGCGTGGCCCACCTCACCGGCCGCCCCGCCACCCGCCTCCGCCTCCCCGACCGCGGCCTGATCCACGAGGGCTACCGAGCCGACCTGGTCCTCTTCGACCCCACAACGGTAGCGTCAGGCTCCACCTTCGCTTCCCCCCGCGTCCTCCCGGTGGGCATCCCCCACGTACTGATCGACGGCCGCTTCACCATCAAGAACGGCCACCGCACGGACGTCCTGGCGGGCCGATCCGTACGACGGTCGGCGGCGCGGTAGCCCCGCGGGGCGGGTCGGTACGGCGCTGAGCGCAGGAGGGCCGGGCCTGCCGGACCGGTGAGTGCACCGGGATCGGTCGGCCTGACCGTCGGAAGTCGGAGAATCGGGCAACCTGGCCTCATGAAAGCAACGCACGGCGGCGGGCGCCCGCCGGTGATCCCGCAGGTTCCGGCAGCCAACGGTACGGATCTCGCCGACCTCCTCGACCGCTTCGCTGGCACGCTGGACGACGACTTCGAGGACGACGTCCGGAGCACCCGCTCCCTGCTGACCACGGAGGACTCGTGGAGCGCGTGACCCGGGACACGGTCATCCCGATCGCCGCCCAGCGCGGCGAGGTCAGTCTCCCGGCGGGGCCACGCCGGCCGGACGACGACGTCTGCGTCCCCGCCGCGCGGGGCGCACGATCTGATCATCGCCGCCACGGCGGCAGCGACCGCCCGCACTGTGGTGACGCTGGACGCCAAAGCCCGGTTCGGCGACCTGCCCGGCATGAATGTGCGCGAAATCCCGGCGTGAACTCAGACCGAGGCCAGGCGGAGGATCAGCGCTGCGACCGCCAGGAGGAAGATGACGACCACCGGGGCGATCGCGTAGTCCTTCGCTCGGAGGTGGTAGATCGCCGCACCGATGAAGTACAGGGTTACGCCGATCGCCGCCGCCGCGCCCAGCGGGGCGAGCCAGAGGCCGATCAGGAGGCCTATCGCGCCCGCCGACTTCAGCGTGGCGAGGCGGGGGAGCCATGCGTCCGGGACGCCTACTTTGGTCATTGAGCCGACGACCGCCTCCTGCTTGGTGAAGGTGGCGAACGCGGAGCCCGTCAGGACGGCGGCGAGCAGGATGCCGACAACGGCGTAGGCGATGAACACGGATGACCCCTCGGAACGGTGTGCGTGCAGCGGCGTGTGTGAAGAACCACAGCAAAACCACAGAGGGGCTCCGCCGGTCGCGGGCCCCCGGGTCAACGTGCCGCAATCCGCCGCCCCGAGGAACACCCGGCCGAGGCTAGTAGTGACAGGGCTACCATCCGGCGGCTCCCGGCGCGCGGTCCGGCCGGTACATTGCCTGGCGTGAGCGACAACGAGCTGGGCCTCTTCCTGCGCGCCCGCCGCGAGTCCGTCACCCCCGCCGAGGTCGGGCTCCCGGACGGCAGCCGGCGCCGTACGCCCGGGCTGCGCCGTTCCGAGCTGGCCACGCTCGCCGGTATCAGCGTCGAGTACCTCGCCCGGCTCGAACAGGGCCGGGACCGTCATCCGTCCCCGCAGGTGCTCACGGCGCTCGCGGACGCCCTGCGGTTCACCGACGACGAGCGCTTCGCCCTGCTGCACCGCGTCAAGGCGACCAGCGACACGCTCAAGCTCTGCCCGGGCGCGGGCCGCCCGCCCGCCAGGACCGTACGTCCCACCCTGCGCGCGGTGCTCGACCGGCTGGAGCCCACTCCCGCCGTCCTGCTGAACCGGCTGACCGAGGTGCTCGCCTTCACCAGCGGTTACGAGCAGCTCGTCCGCCCGCTCGGCCTGTTGGACTCGCCCTCGCCCAGTCTCGTCCGCTACGTACTCACCGATCCCCGGGCCCGTACCGCGCACCCCGAGTGGTCCCGCGCCGCCGACGAGCAGGTCGGCCGGCTGAAGACCGGCTCCGTACCGGACGATCCGCATCTCGCGACGCTGGTGGAGGAGCTGACGCTCATCGTGGGCGCGCCGTTCACCGAGCGCTGGGCCGCCGCGCCCCGGATGAGGTCGAATCCCAGCGGGTGGCGGCTCGTACACCCGGGCGCGGGCGAGCTGCGGCTGTTGGACGAGACGCTCGAACTGCCGGAGGCCGAGGGCCAGCGGCTGCTGATCCATCTGCCCGCCGACGAGGCGACGTCCACGGCCCTCGACACCCTCACCGGCCGCCGCCCGGGCGCCCTCCGCGCCGTCGCGGGCTGAGTCCGGCCCCACACAGCCCCCGAGGACGGGCAAACCAGCAGGTCAGCGCCGCGAATGAGCCCCGCCCATGTGCCAGATGCGACGCACGGACGGGGCCGGACCGAGGTCGAGTCACGCCGATCGGGCACGTCTCCCCGTGGCTACTCGTGTTGTTCGTGCTCGATCGCCTTGGCGCAGTCTTCGTGCACGTACGCGTACCAGCCGGGACCGGAGGGAGCGTCCCAGTACATCCTGCGGTGGGATTCCTCCGGTTCCACGGGCCAGTGGCACGCGTAGCAGCGCTGCGTCATGTCACCACCGCCGCTTCCTGTTGGCCCTGAGGTTTTCCTTCTCCAGCCGGGACCGAAGGCGCTCCATGGTCGGGCTGTGGGACCTGTCGTCGGCCCGTGGGTGGTCTGCCCGGGGCTTGGCTCGTTCGGGACACTCCTCCCCCAACGGGCACTCGCACGGAGGGAACTTGATGCCCGGCACGAACGGGAGATCTCCGCTTTCGAGGCTGTCGCCGGTCATGTGCTTCGCCGGACGCGAAGCCGCACGGTGTCGTTCTGCGGCGGCGTGAACTCACGCCGCCGGGAACGGGCGGTGGAAGGCATCTGGTGCCCAACAGGCGCCCTCCGTAGGCAAGTTGAGAGCAGTAAGAGGGCAGCTGTTTGCCGGATAAACTTTCGCATGTCGGCGCTCCTTCGCGGCGTTGACCATGCCCCCGGGCCGTTAGCGCGGTCGCGGGGTGCTTCCGTCTGGTCATGCTGCCGACCCTTGCGGGACGTATCCGCCCAGGTCTCAGGACAGTTGGCCGTTTCACCGCTACCGTGGAAGAACGCCCAAACGTCCGAGGGGAAAGTCTTGAATACGGCTCTACGGTCAGCTATGCAGTCCGCTGGACTGTCACCACGGCAACTCGCTGCCCGGGTGGGCGTCTCAGGGAAGACCGTAGAGCGATGGGTAGCGGACGCCGAGTTGATTCCGCACGCCAGAAACCGCGAGGATGCCTGCAAGGCATTGGGAGTTGACGAAGAGATGTTGTGGCCGAAGGCGGTAAAGGACAGGATCAAGACCGGCGATGACCGAGAAATCATCCGCTCCTACCCCTACCGTTCTTCCTGTCCGTCGACAGTGTGGGGTGAACTGATCGCCAACGCCACAGATGATCTGTTCTTCGCTGGGTACACGAACTACTTTCTGTGGCTGGACCAACCGGCATTCGTGACGACACTCCGCAGGAAACTGGACACCGGATGTCGTGTGCGGTTTCTACTGGGCGATCCTGACAGCGAAGCAACCCGTAACCGGGAAACCATCGAAGATGTGGCGCTCACCGTTTCCACGCGCATCCGAATCACCCTTGAGCACCTGGGCAAGCTTGGGCCGTACGAGGGGCTCGAAACGCGCTTTTCGACACCAGGGGACGCGGCGAATCACGTCTCCTTGTCGGTGTTCCGGTTCGACAACGATGCCCTCGTAACACCGCACCTTGCACGGCTGGTCGGTCACGACTCCCCACTCCTGCACTTGCGCAAGCACGGCGACGGAGGCATGTTCGACAGGTTCAAGGAGCATGCAGAGGAACTTTGGTCGAGGGGCCTGCCGATACACCGCGTTCCCGCCACGCAGTAATTCACATCACCCCGGCATCCCCGGGCGCGCCCGCCGCCCTCGCTGCATCTTTGCGGGCCGCCCCGACCGACCGTACCCTGAAAATCACTGAAGAAATCACCGAAAGTCCCTCCGCGTAGCCGCGTCACCGCAGGAAGGGAAATGCGTCATGGAAATGAATCGCCTTTACATCGGAGGGAATTGGGTCCAGCCGTCCACCGACCGTAAGATCACCGTCACCTCCGCCAGTGACGGAAAGCCTCTGGGCGCCGTGCCGGAAGGGATGGAGGCCGATGTCGACCGTGCCGTCCACGCCGCCCGGACCGCGTTCGACACGCCCGGTGGCTGGCCTGACTGGCCACCGGATCGCCGCTCCGCGGCCATGCTGCGGCTCGCGGACGAGCTGGACGGCAGAAGCGGGGAGACGGCGGAGAGCGTCAGCGCGCAGAACGGTATGCCGATCTCGTCCGCCAGCGCCTTCGAAGGCGCCGTGCCGGCCATGCTGCTGCGGTACTTCGCCGAGCTCGCCTCCAAGACTCCGGAGGAGGAACAGCGCGACGGGATACCCATGGGAACGACCACCGTGCGGCGTGAGCCGGTGGGCGTGGTGGCGACGATCATGGTCTGGAACTTTCCTCAGGTGATCGCGTTCTTCAAGGTGGCGCCCGCTCTGGCGGCCGGATGCACGCTCGTGCTCAAGCCCGCGCCACAGGCGGTGCTCGATTCGGTCGTGCTGGCCGAGGCCGTCGACAAGGCGGGCATCCCCGAGGGCGTGGTCAACATCGTGCCCGGAGGGCCCGAGACCGGGGCCCATCTCGTCACGCACCCCGGTGTCGACAGAGTGGCCTTCACCGGTTCGACGGCCGTGGGACGCCGGATCGCGTCCGCCTGCGGGCAGTTGCTGCGACCGGTCACTCTCGAACTGGGAGGAAAGTCGGCGGCCGTCATCCTGGACGACGCGGACCTGGCGGCACATGCGGAACAGCACTTCGCCGCGAGCTTCCTCAACAACGGTCAGACCTGCTTCGCGTCCACCAGGATCCTGGCGCCGCGCAGCCGTTACGGCGAGGTCGTGGACTTCCACACCGCGCTGGCCGGTGGTGCGACCGTGGGCGACGCGCTGGATCCCGCCACACAGATCGGCCCGCTGGTCAGTTCGCGGCAGCGCGAACGCGTGGAGGGATACATCGGCAGGGGCCGGGCCGAGGGCGCGCGTCTGACCACCGGAGGAGGCCGCCCTGCCGGACTCGAACAGGGCTGGTTCGTCGAGCCGACCATTTTCGCGGACGTCGACAACGCGTCCGCGATCGCGCAGGAAGAGATCTTCGGCCCGGTCCTGACGATCACCGGCTACGACGACGAGGACGACGCGGTACGCATCGCCAACGACTCGCCGTACGGGCTCGCCGGCACCGTCTGGACGACCGATCCCGACCGGGGCGACCGCGTGGCCAAGCGTGTCCGGACGGGCACGATCGGCATCAACGGATATCTGCCGGACATCACCTCCCCCTACGGCGGGAGGAAGGACAGCGGACTGGGCCGGGAACTGGGCCCCGAGGGCCTGCGCTCCTTCCAGCAGCTCCAGTCGATCTACCATCCGTGAGCCGCTATTGAGCCACCCGTGAGCCACCCGTGTGGGCCGCCCTTGAGCGGAGTCGCGCGCCGTCGGGTGAGCGGCGCGCCGTGCCGCCGTACCGGGCCCGCTCCGTACCGCACACTCCACCGCACACTCCCTCTCTCCGCGCCTCCCGGACTCCCCCGCCCGCCCCGCAAAATCCCTCGCACGGCTGACGTGACCCGAAACACCACGCGGGCTCCGTTACGCGGCCGTAAGCTCGCGGACATGCAGGTCATCCAGTCGACGAAGCTCGCAAACGTCTGTTACGAGATCCGGGGCCCCGTCCTCGACGAGGCGACGCGGATGGAGGCGGCAGGCCAGCGCATCCTCAAGCTCAACACCGGCAATCCGGCCGCCTTCGGCTTCGAGTGCCCGCCCGAGATCCTCGAAGACGTCCTGCGCAACCTCGGCGACGCACACGGCTACGGCGACGCGAAAGGGCTGCTCTCCGCCCGGCGCGCGGTGATGCAGCACTACCAGACCAAGGGCATCGAGCTGGACGTCGAGGACATCTACCTCGGCAACGGAGTCTCCGAGCTGATCCAGATGTCGATGCAGGCGCTGCTGGACGACGGCGACGAGGTGCTCGTACCGGCGCCCGACTATCCGCTCTGGACCGCCTCCGTCTCCCTCGCGGGCGGCACGGCCGTGCACTACCGCTGCGACGAGCAGGCCGACTGGATGCCGGACCTCGCCGATATCGAGCGGAAGATCACCGACCGCACCAAGGCGCTCGTGATCATCAATCCGAACAATCCCACCGGCGCGGTATACAGCGACGAGATGCTCACCGCCCTCACCGAGATCGCCCGCCGCCACCATCTCGTCGTCTGCTCCGACGAGATCTACGACCGGATCCTGTACGACGGCGCCACCCACACACCCACCGCCGCCATCGCGCCGGATCTGCTGACGCTCACCTTCAACGGGCTCTCCAAGAACTACCGCGTGGCCGGTTTCCGCTCCGGCTGGCTGGCGGTCTGCGGCCCCAAGGCGCACGCCGCCTCGTACATCGAGGGCCTGACGATCCTGGCGAACATGCGGCTGTGCGCCAATATGCCGTCCCAGCACGCGGTCGCCACCGCGCTCGGCGGCCGGCAGTCGATCCAGGAGCTGGTGCTGCCCGGCGGCCGGATCCTGGAGCAGCGGAACACCGCGTACGAGCTGCTCACCCAGATCCCCGGCGTGACCTGCGTGAAGCCCAAGGGCGCGCTCTATCTGTTCCCGCGGCTCGATCCGAAGGTCTTCAAGATCAAGGACGACCGGCAGATGGTGCTCGATCTACTGCGGGCGGAGAGGATCATGGTGGTGCACGGTACGGGCTTCAACTGGCCGGAGCCGGACCACTTCCGGATCGTCACCCTGCCCGCCGTCCAGGACCTCACGGACGCGGTGACCCGGATCGGGAACTTCCTGGACGGTTACGCGCAGCCGTAGGGCGAGCGCGTACAGGCGTACACCAGAAGCTCCCGGACCGCAAAGCTCCCGGACCGCACTCAACTTTAGACTGAATCCAAGGTAGGATGGTCTCCTGACGTTGCCAGGAGGCCATCCTCATGTACGAACCGATCCGCGCGAAGTCGGTCCACTCGATGGCCGACCGCGCCGATTTCCCGCACCGCAGCCGCGAGGAAGAGCTGAACATCCAGCTCGCAGGACATCTCGCCGCGCTGCTCGCCGTCACCGACGAGCTGGGCCTCGAAGAGCCCGCCGAGTGCATCGCCGGGCAGATCGCGCGGCTGCGCGGCACGCCGCCGGACCGCCGTGCCGGGCTCGTCGGCGCCGACCGGACCGCTCTGCACCGCCGCGCCCTCGCCCTCGCGGGCCGCGCGCTGGTGGTGGCCGCCTCGCGCGCCGACACCGCGGCAGCGATCCTCTCGGCCGAGCGCATGGACGCGCACACCGCCGCGCTGAACGAAGCGCCGGCCACCGACGGACCACCGGCCACCCAGGACCGGCACCTGCTCGCCACGCCCTGACGGCCCCTGACGGCCCACCCCGGGCCGGCTACCTACCGGCGCCTCCAGTCGATCTTCGTCTGAGCGACTGAGCGACGCCACCGCCACCATGGGCCGACCTGACCGGTATGAACCCTGCGTTCCGGTTCCTTACCGGGATGGGTACTTCACCCGGCGTACACCCAACTCCCCCCGGAATGTGGGTCTCCGCGAGCACGCTTCGTACGTGAGACGCATCGTGGGAATCATCCTGGCGGTGCTGCTGATCGGCGGAGTGGCAGCAGCCGTCGTGGCAGGCCGAGAGAGCCAGGTATCGAGCACGGCAACGAAGACCGTGCGTGGGGTCATCGGTTCGGAGAAGGCCGAGTTCTTCGCCGATCCCGACGTGGTCAAGGCCCTGGACGAACGTGGTTATACCGTGAAGACGGAGACCTCCGGCTCCTGGGCCATGGAGGAACTCTCTCTCGACGGTACCGACTTCGCCTTTCCGTCGTCCACGGCACCGGCCGACGAACTGGCCGACAAGTATCAGGTGCCGGGCACACCGCCACGGCCCTTCTACTCGCCGCTGGTGGTCGTCGCCCATCGCTCCGCCGCCGAGGTCCTGGCCCGTAACGGGCTGGCCACCCTGGACGGCGAGTCACGCGGCACCCTGCGGATGGGCCCGTATCTGGAGGCGGCACGCAAGGAGCGCACCTGGCAGCAGCTCAAGGGCTCCTCGGCCCATGCCGAGCTGACCGGGACGGTCTTCATCGCCAGCACCGATCCGATGACCTCCAACTCGGGCGCGCTCTATCTCGCCGCCGCGTCCTATGTGGACAACGGCGGAAAGGTCGTGGGCGACAAGGCGGCGGTCGCCCGTACGGCGCCGCTGCTCAAGCAGCTCACCGTCGTCCAGGGCGCCCAGCAGACCAGTTCCGACGCGCCGTTCCGCGACTTCATCAGCGGTGTCGGAAATCCGCTCGTACTGGTCTACGAGTCACAGGTGGCCTCGGTGCTGCTCCAGAAGCAGGACGTCGGCGATCTGGTGGTGCTCTATCCGGACACCACCGTCATCAGCGACCACACGCTCGTACCGCTCACCGACGACGGCCGGGCGCTCGGCGCGCTGCTCACCACCGACAAGCGGCTGCGCGAGCTGGCGGTACGGCACGGCTTCCGCCCGCAGGGAGCCGCGGCGGAGTTCACCGCCGCGACCGCTCCGTACCAGGCCTTCCTCAACCAGCGGCTGACCGGTGTCCGCCAGGCGCCCGTGCCGACCACCGAGTGGCTGCACGCGATGGCGCAGCGGGCCAGGTCGTAGCTCTTCGCTGCCCTTCGCCGCTCTTCGCTCTTCGCTCTTCGTCAAAGTCCCAGGGGGGAACCGCATGTCCACAGAGCAGAGCCCCGGCCCGGCCGGCTCGGAGCTGATCCTCACACCGCCCGAACCCGTCCCGCCGGTCCGTACCGAACAGGCCGCAGGACTGGTGCCGGTCGACGACTCCGTACGCACGGAGATGACGCGGCGCGCCACGGACTATGTCGGATCGCTCGCCGCGCTCGACGCCCGCTCGCCCGAATTCACCGCCCGTATCGGTGAGATCGCGAATCTCGGCTCCGGCGAGATCCGCAGCGCCGCTCAGCAGTCCAACCGGATGCTGGACCGTACGATCCACTCCCTCTCCTCCGGCGGCGAGGACGCGCAGGCCCGGGTGTCGTCCTCGCTGGTCGAACTGCGCCGTACGGTGGAGGACCTGGACCCGCGCGACACTCCGGGCAAGGGAGCCCGCCGCTTTCTCTCCAAGCTGCCCGGCGGCAACAAGCTGCGCGATCACGCCGCCAAGTACGCCTCCTCGCAAGGCACCTTGAACAAGATCGTGAGCTCGCTCCGCGGCGGCCAGGACGAACTGCGCCGTGACAACGCCGCGTTGCACACCGAGCGGACGCGGCTGTGGGAGACCATGGGCAAGCTCCAGGAGTACGCGGTGCTCACCTCGGCGCTCGACACGGCGATCGAGGAGCGGATCGGTACGGTCGGTCTCACGGACCCGGCGCAGGCCGACGCGCTGCGCGCCGATGTCCTCTTTCCCGTGCGGCAGAAGCACCAGGACCTGCTGACGCAGCTCGCGGTGTGCGCGCAGGGCTATCTGGCGATGGATGTCGTACGGCGCAACAACGAGGAGCTGATCAAGGGCGTCGACCGCGCCGCGACCACCACGGTCTCGGCGCTGCGGATCGCGGTGATGCTCTCCTCGGCGCTGGAGAACCAGCGCAAGGTGACCGAGCAGGTGAACGTCCTGCGCTCCACGACGGAGGATCTGATCCGCGGCAACGCGGAGATGCTCGCCACCCAGAGCGGTGAGATCCAGCGCATCGCGGCGGATCCGGCGGTCGGCGCGGAGACACTGCGCTCGGCGTTCCAGCAGATCTACCGGACGCTGGACGCGATCGACACGTACAAGATCCAGGCGACGGAGTCGATGGCCTCCACGGTGGAGTCCCTGACGGCCGAACTCCAGAGCGCCAGCACATATTTGGGGCGGACCCGCACGGCGGGCGCGCTGGAAGGAGGCCTTCAGTGAGACGCAGGCTGACCGGGATGGCTGTGGTGGCGTCTTTGCTGGCCGTCGCCGCGTGCACCAGTGGCGGGGACGGTGCCGCCAAGAACCCCGATTCCGGCCCGGACACGACGTACCGCCCGGGCACCCTGCGTGTGCTCGCCTCCAGTGAACTCGCCGATATGCAGGGCGTGCTGGACCAGGCGGAGCAGAAGACGGGCGTGAAGGTGAACGCCACCTGGACCGGCACGCTGGACGCCGCCGATCTGATCGCCTCGGGCAAGGCGGACGGCAAGTACGACGCGGTGTGGCTGTCGTCCAACGACTATCTGCGGCTGGATCCGGGAGTGTCGCAGCGCATCACGAACGAGACGCCGATCATGTCCTCGCCCGTCGCGCTCGGTGTGCGGACGGAGACCGTACAGCGGCTCGGCTGGCAGCCGGACGAGGTCACCTGGTCACAGGTGCACCAGGCGGTCGTGGCCGGGAAGCTGACGTACGGGATGACCGATCCCGTGCGCTCCAACTCCGGTTTCTCCGCACTGATCTCGGTGGCCTCCGGGCTCTCGGGCGCGCAGTCGGCGCTCACCGACGCGGATGTGCGCCGGGCGACCGGAAAGCTGAAGGAGTTCTTCACCGGGCAGAAGCTGACGTCCGGTTCGTCCGGCTGGCTGGCGACGGCGTACACCCGGCGCGGCAGCGTGGCCGCGCTGGTGAACTACGAGTCGGTGCTGCTCTCCATGAACCGGGACAGCAACACCGGACTCACCGTGATCCGTCCCAAGGACGGTGTGGTGACCGCCGACTATCCCTTCACGCTGCTGACCTCGGCGCCTCAGGAGGCGCGGGAGGCGGGCCAGGCGCTCACCTCGTATCTGCGCGGCCCGGAGGCGCAGAAGGCGCTGACCGAGCAGACGTTCCGGCGCCCTGTGGTCCCGTCCGTACCGCCCGCGGCGGGCCTGGCCACCGACAAGCGGCGCGAACTGCCCTTCCCGGGCTCGCGTTCGGTCGCCGACGGGCTGCTCGACGCGTACGAGAACCAGCTCCGCCGGCCCTCGCGCACCGTGTACGTACTGGACACCTCGGGCTCGATGGAGGGCGAACGGCTCTCCCGGCTGAAGGACGCGCTCGCCGGGCTGACCGGTACGGACGACTCCGCGACCGGCGAGCGGTTCCGTGACCGGGAGGAGGTGACGCTGATGCCGTTCGGCTCCGAGGTGAAGAAGGTCCTGAGCCATACGGTGGACCCGGACGGCCGGGCCGCCGCGCTGGACGCCATCCGCGCGGACGCCAGGGCGCTGTCGGCGTCCGGCGACACGGCGATCTTCAGCAGTCTGCGGGAGGCGTACTCCCATCTCGGCAAGGGCGGTTCGGGCTCGGACGCCTTCACCTCGATCGTCCTGATGACGGACGGCGAGAACACGAGCGGCGCGAAGGCATCCGATTTCGACAGCTTCTACGCGGAGCTGCCGCCCGACCGCCGGTCCACTCCGGTCTTCCCCATCCTCTTCGGCGACTCGGACCGCGCGGAGCTGGAGCACATCGCCGAGCTCACGGGCGGCCGGCTGTTCGACGCGACGGGCGGCGAGGAGTCGCTCGACGGCGCCTTCGAGGAGATCCGTGGCTACCAGTAGAGGACTCGGCAGGGCACTGGCGTATCTGGAGTCGCGCAAAAACCTGGTGGGCAGCGCGGCGGGCGTGGGCGGCCTGGCCCTCACCTTCACGGGCCTGGCGGGCGCGTACTGGCCGGTGGTGGTGGCGGGACTGTACGGCGCGGGCGCGCTGATCGCGCCGCCGGAGCGCCCGGACGCGCCGGCCTTCGCCAATCCGGCGGAGCAACTGGACGAGATACGCGCCGACTTCACCAAGCTCCGCGCCTATCTCGCCGAGGTCGACCTCCCGCCCACCGCGGCCGGCCGCCTCACCGAGCTCACCGAGGTCCTGGCCGCCCTCCTGGAACCGGGCTGGGTCGCTGACGCGTTGGCGATGGACGCGGAGGGTGTGCACAGCCTGTCGCGGGCGATCCGCCAGGACGTGCCGGAATCGGTGGACACCTTCGTACGCACCCGCTGGTGGACCCGCCTCCAGCCGGGCACCGAACCTCCGGAACGCCACCTCGAACGCCAGCTCACCGTCCTCTACGACGAGGCCCGCGCCCTGGCGACGGCCCTGCGGGAGGCGGAGTCCCGCCGCCAGGAGACCCACACGCGCTACCTGGAGGAGCGGCACAGGCCACCGGGGACGTGAGGGGAAGGTGAGGGGAAGAAGCGGCATGTCGGCGGCACGTCAGCGGGCCGGTGACCGGCCGGCGCGCGACTGGCCGGTACTCCGAGACGCCGATACGCCGGTACGCGGACGGCAACGACGGTCGGCGAAGACTGCCCACCACCGGCAATGACGTCGGTGGCCCACAGCGGCGAGGATCTTCGCACCAAGAGCTCGACAAGGGAGGCACACACCCATGAGACCGTCCCGCGCTGCCCTGCTCGTCGCGGCCACCGCCCTGACACCGGCCCTCCTCTTCACCACGCCGGCGTTCGCCACGGACTCGACGGCCACGTCGACGACCGTGGCGGCCACATCCGTGACGGCCACGTCCGAAACGCCGGTGGACGAGATGTCGGAGGAGGACCTCCGCATCGCGATCCTGCGCATCCTGGCCGACGAGGACAACGGCAAGGCGGGCGTCCGAGAGGCCAACAAGGCCCTAGACGGCACCGTGGAGGAGATGCGCACCTTCCTGAAGACCGGCTACCGCCTCGCCCAGACCGAGGACGACCGCGTCGCCGTCTTCCGCATCCTGTTCCTGGCGACCGAAAACGGCGACAAAGCAGTCATCCGCGAAGTCAACAAGACCCTCAACGACGGCAGCCCAGAAGCCCTGCGCACCTTCCTGGAAACGGGCTACCGCCTCGCCCAGGCCGAAGACGACCGCGTCGCCATCTTCCGCATCCTCGCCGACCCGACCATCAGCGACGCCCTCCGCGCGGCTGCCGAGGAGGTCATCGACGGTACGCCGGAGGAGCTGCGGTACTTCCGGGAGGTCGGGCAGTACGAGGTGGACGGCTAGATGCCTGTTTCCTTCCCGGCCTGCGGGCCGGTGGTGGAGTACGCAGGAGTGGAATGGGGCTTCTGGGCCCGGCTTAGCGTCGAACCGCCGTCTGTTGGCTGAGGTTCAGGACCGCTGCTGGGGTGGGGTTGTTGTCTGCGGGTGCAGACCGAGGGGTAGTCGGGCCGAACCGGTAGGTCCTGTGTGACGTGGGGGCCGCCCCTTGAGGTTTCAGTTTCGCGACTCCGGGCCGGGCGTCAAGGGCGCTCCTCCGTCGCGTCGGCTGCGCCGATTCCGCTGCGCTCCACCCTTGACACCCGACCCTCCATCGCAAGTACAGGCATGGGAGGGGCGGCCCGGGGGGAGGGGTCCCCGGGGGGCTCACTTGTGGGCCCCGTTTCCTTCCGGCCTGCGGCCCGGCGGGTGGTCTGCGCACCAGTGGAATGGGGCTTCAGGGCCCGGCTTAGCGTCAGACCGCCGTCTGTTGGTTGGGGTTCAAGACCGCTGCTGGGGTGTGTGGGTGGTGGGGTGGGCGGGGCTGTCCGGAAGGAAAATGGGCCCGTGCGGGCCGTCGATACGTCCTGAGGACGGCTTATCGCTACCCAGGACACAAGACCGGCCTCGGAGGACCCTCAACGGGCAGCCAAACAGGTACATATGGGGCATCGATCGATGTCCGCCAGCCCTTCTCCGAAGATGAGGGCCGTCCGACGGTCTCTTGTGTCCTGCGGACGCAAGAACGAGTCATTCTCCGCCCACGACCCCAGGACGGACACCGGCCTGCCGCTCCACCGGGCCTCCGGCCTGGCGGATGGGATGGGCTGATGCCCGGGGTGCCACTCGGTCACGGATCTCAGACACGGGACTGAACCCCAGCAAACAGCGGACGGTCTGACGCTGAGCCGGTGCCGGGCCGCCCCATTCCACTGCCGCGTACTCCACCCACCGGGCCGCAGGCCGGAAGGAAACAGGGACCCATATCTGAGCTCCCCGGGGACCCCTCCCCCGGGCCGCCCCTCCCACCTTCCTTCAGCGGGGGCGGGACGGGGGTCAAGGGTGGAGCGCAGCGGAATCGGCGCAGCCGACGCGACGAAGGAGCGCCCTTGACGCCCGGCACGACCCCGCCACAATCAAAAACAAAGGGGCGGCCCCCACGCCACACCAAACCAACCGGCCCACCGCAACTACCCCTCGGTCGTAACCCGCACCGACAACCCCACCCTCACAGCGGTCCTGAACCCCAACCACCCACCAACCGCCCGACGCCAAACCAACCCCAGAAGCCCCACTCCACTAGTGCGCGACCACCATGCACCTGCCGTCACGGGCCGTTCTGCATGTGACGCATATGGCTTCAAAAATGAGGGGAACCTTTCGAGGCTGCAATCACCCAGATCCGCTGGCCAGGACCAGCAGATGCGTCCCGGCTGATGCGGATCTGCCGACCGTGAAGGGTTCCGCCTCGTGGCTAACGTATTTCGTAAGCTCCTCGTACCTGCCCTTGTCGCACTGACGTCCTCCGCGTTGCCGTCGGCCGCTGTGGCGGCCGCCGCACCTGCCGATGCGGTCTCGGCCGTAGGCACCATGTGCCTGTCCAGTGACTACCCGAGAACCCGCATAGTCAACGTGGAGTCATGCAACTCCTCCGCGCCCGGCCAGCGCTGGACCATCAACGGCGAATCAATCTCCGAGTCCGTGTACCCCGGCATGTGCCTGGCCAATGACTACCCGAGATCCCGCATAGTCAATGTGGAGCCGTGCGACTCCGGGTCCCGCCAGCGCTGGACCATCAATGGCGAATCGATCTCTGCGTCCGCGAACCCCGGTATGTGCCTGGCCAGTGACTACCCGAGGACCCGCATAGTCAACGTGGAGCCGTGCAACTCCTCCGGGCCCCGCCAGCACTGGACCGTACAGGGAGAGCAGATCAGCATGACCTTAGTGTGACCCTCTGATCCACTTCAGCAGCCTCTCGCCCGCTGGTAGGCGCGCCCTGCTGATACGCGCGGCGGCGCCTACCAGCACCGGGGGCGCAAGAGGTAGTCGAGGTGGGCCGATAGGTCCCGTGCCACGCGGGCGCCGGGTCCCTGGGAGGGTCAGTTACTGGTGCTGGTCCTTCCCGGGCCTGCGGGATGGTGGGTGGAGTACGCGGCAGTGGAGTGGGGTGGTGGCGCGTCGGCTCGGCGTCGGACTGTTGTTTGTTGGTTGGGGTTCAGGACCGCAGTTGGGGTAGGGCCGTTGTCTGCGGGTCAGGACCGAGAGGTAGTCGTGGTGGACCGGCAGGTCCTGTGCCACGTGGGGGCCGCCCCTCTGTTTTTGATTGTGGCGGGGTCGTGCCGGGCGTCAAGGGCGCTCCTTCGTCGCGTCGGCTGCGCCGATTCCGCTGCGCTCCACCCTTGACCCCCGTCCCGCCCCCGCTGAAGGAAGGTGGGAGGGGCGGCCCGGGGGAGGGGTCCCCGGGGAGCTCAGATATGGGTCCCTGTTTCCTTCCGGCCTGCGGCCCGGTGGGTGGAGTACGCGGCAGTGGAATGGGGCGGCCCGGCACCGGCTCAGCGACTGACCGTCCGCTGCTTGCTGAGGTTCAGTCCCGTGTCTGAGATCCGTGACCGCATGGCACCCCGGGCACCAGCCCATCCCATCCGCCTAGCCAGGGCCCCGGTGGAGCGGCAGGCCGGTGTCCATCCTGGGGCCGTGGGCGGAGAATGACTCGCTCTTGCGTCCGCAGGACACAAGAGACCGTCGGACGGCCCTCATCTTCGGAGAAGGGCTGGCGGACATCGATCGATGCCCCATATGTACCTGTTTGGCGGCCCGTTGAGGGTCCCCGAGGCCGGTCTTGTGTCCTGAGTAGCGATAGGCCGTCCTCAGGACGTATCGACGGCCCGCACAGGCCCACTGTCCTTCCGGACAGCCCCACCCACCCCACCACCCACACACCCCAGCAGCGGTCTTGAACCCCAACCAACAGACGGCGGTCTGACGCTAAGCCGGGCCCTGAAGCCCCATTCCACTGGTGCGCAGACCACCCGCCGGGCCGCAGGCCGGAAGGAAACGGGGCCCACAAGTGAGCCCCCCGGGGACCCCTCCCCCGGGCCGCCCCTCCCATGCCTGCACTTGCGATGGAGGGACGGGTGTCAAGGGTGGAGCGCAGCGGAATCGGCGCAGCCGACGCGACGGAGGAGCGCCCTTGACGCCCGGCCCGCAATCGCGAAACTCAAACCTCAAGGGGCGGCCCCCACGCGGCACAGGACCTACCGGCCCGCCCCGACTACCCCTCGGTCTGCACCCGCACCCAACAACCCCACCCTCACAGCGGGACTGAACCCCAACCACCCACCGGCCGTTTGCCGCTGAACCAACCCCAGAAGCCCCACTCCACTGCTGCGCAACCACCACACACCTGTCGTCACGGGCCGTTCTCCAGCCTGAAGATCAGGCCCTTTCCGGTCAGCGTGGTGACGACGGACCAGCCCGGCGCGAGGATGTCGAGGAGTTCCAGTCCTCTGCCGTGGCTGTCCCACTCGGAGTGCGGGCGGCGCGCGGGTTCCGTCTTGGAACGGTCGTGCAGTTCGATCTGCACCGAACTCCCCAGCGGCGAATGGCAGATCAGATCGAACCCGCCACCGCCCGCGTGCAGCACGGCATTGGTCGCGGTCTCGCTCACCAGCAGCTTGACGGCGTCGTGGTCGACCCAAGGGAACGGCGCGTAGGCGCGGCCGGCGAAGGCTCTGGCCTGTCGGACGGCGACGGGAGTGCAGGGGTAACGCTCGACTGCCAGGACGTAACCGCGCGGATCCATGGATGGAGACCTTTCAGCCGGGCATGACGGATGGTTACGCGCTGCGGTCGGTCGAGTACGCTCGCAGCGCGCGCAATGCAGTTTGGTCGCGCGACCAAGCGCGCGCAAGTCGATCGTGTGGAGTCACCCTCGAAGAGTCGGTTGCGCCCATCTGACCGTTACGCTGCTGGCGTTGGTCCGTCACCCGGGAGGAACTACCGTTGCCCGCAAGCGTCAACCCCAACGCGATCTTCGCCATGCGGAAGGTCGGTGAAGAGCTTGCGCGCCTGCGCGAGAAGGTCCGGCTTCGGCAGGACGACGTCGCGGTGCGTCTCGGCTGCACGCGGCACACGGTGAGCAAGTTCGAGCGCGGCAAGGCGTTCCCCACCTCGGAACAGCTCGAAGAGATGCTGAAGTTGTACGACGCGAGCGCTGACGAACGCGCCGCCGTTGTGGCGACGATAGACCGGAGCAAGTCCTACGGCCGCGCGTGGTACGAACAAACAAGATTCCAAACGCTCTATCGGGGCTCCTCATACCGTTACCTCGCCCTCGAAGACGCCGCGTCCCACATCTCACTGCACTCGGGAACGTACGTGCCGGGCCTACTCCAAACCCGCGAATACGTCGAAGCACTCGCGGAATTCGGTCAGAAGAACGAAAGCGCGGAGCACCGTGAAGTCTTCGTCGAGAGCCGGATGAATCGGAAAGGGGTCCTCTCCCGGAGCGACCCCGTCACCCTGGACGCGCTCTGCCTGGAAGCTGGCCTTCAGGCCGTTGTCGGCGGGCCGGAGGTCATGCGCGCACAACTCCGGCACCTGCTGTCGTGCGCCGAACAGCAAAACATCACTCTCCGAGTGATTCCTCTCGCCGCAGGAGTAGCGGGCGTCTCAAGCTCCCTGTTCACCATCATGGACTTTCCTGGCGCTGACCGTAGCGTCGTAGCGATGGACATGGCACGAGGGGATGCTTTCGAAGATGATCCCGCCAACGTCCGGCGCTTCCGCCGGAAGTTCGCCAACCTGGCTGAGCACGCCTTGGACGAAAAAGCAACTGCCCAACGTATCGCAGAGATCGAAAAGGAACTCTCATGAACAACCGGAAGGACGCTCTCTACGCCGCACCGCTCGACGGCGAGTGGGAGAAGTCCTCGTTCAGCTTCGGTTCGAGCGACAACTGCGTTCTGATCATGCCGATTTCGGGCGGAGTCGCCTTCGGTGACTCCAAGGCAAGGGACCTGGACGGGGCGCTCAGGTTCACCGACAAGGAGATGCTGGCCCATATCCTCGCGGTCAAGGCCGGCCAGTACGACCACCTCATCCCCGACGGCACCGAACTCTGAGGCCGCCGTCGGGGCGAGGCGTCAACTCACCGTCCACTCACCCTCAACTCACCGCGTCGATCGCCGACTTGATGACCTTGACGACAGCGGCCGGGTGCGAGATCAGCGTCAGGTGCGAACCGCCCTTGAACGTGGTGATCTTCGAGCCTGCCCGGCGCGCCATCATCAGCTCGGACTCGGCCGTGATGATCTGGTCGCCGGTGCTGATGAAGTACCACGACGGGATCGTCTTCCACGCCGCGTACGTGGACGGTGTGTCGAACGCGGCCATCGACGCGGCACGTTGAGTTGCCCAGAGGTTGGTGGCCTGCTGGACCGGTAGGTCCTGGGCGAACTTCTTGACGAAGATGTCCTGCTTCAAGTAGAGGTTCGTCGTGCCTTCCGGGGCGTTCGCGTACGGGACGCTGTCGAACAGCGTCTCGGGCGGCGCGTTGAGCGCCGATGTCGAGCCGCTCAGCGACCCCGTGGTCTCGCCCACGGCCGGCGCGGCGGCGTCCACGTACACGAGCGCCTTCACGTTGTCGGTCCGGGCGGCGGCGTTCGTGATGACCGAGCCGCCGTACGAGTGGCCGACCAGGACGATCGGGCCGGGAATGCTCTTGAGGAAGTCGGCCACCGTCTCCGCGTCGGTGGCCAGGCCCTCCAACGGGTTGCCGATCGCACGCGCGGAGTATCCCTCGCCGCGGAGGATCTTCACCTCGCCGCTCCAGCTCGATGTGTCGGCCCAGGCGCCGTGGATCATCACCACCGTCGGCTTGGCTTCGGTGCCACCGCCTGCGGCGACGGCAGGACGGGCACTCGCGGTGGGAACGGTGGCGGCGAACGCCGTGGCGGTGACGACGACCGCGATCGTGTACCCGCGACGCGGACGTGCCCCCGTACGTATCCGGGGACGTGTCCGAGGACGTATCCGCAGGCCAGGCGTGGACGGCACAGCCATCTGGTCTCTCCTTCGAACGGCGGAAGAGCTGTCCTCAGCGTCACCGCCCCGAGTCCACAGGTCGCGCGTTCAGAAGCAGATGAGTGAAATGAAACCGCCACCCGGGTGATGTTCTCCGCGCACCCGTGATGATTGGCCGCCGTCAGGCACGCTGCCCGCTCGCAGCACCGGCTCCCGGCACCCCGCTCCCAGCACCGGCTGTCAGTGCCGGCTGTCAGTGCCGGGTGGGAGACTGCCGGGCATGATCGAATCACAAGCAAAAGCGGACCTTCTCCACTATCTGCAAGCCGCCCGTGAAGCGCTGCTGTGGAAGCTCGACGGGCTCTCGGAGTACGACATCCGCCGCCCGCGGACGCCGACCGGTACGAATCTGCTGGGGCTGGTCAAGCACATCGCCGCTGTCGAGCTGGGGTACTTCGGCGATACGTTCGGGCGCCGGTTCTTCGACGAGCCGCCGTCCTGGTACGGGGAGGGCGCGGAACCGGACGCGGATATGTGGGCCACCGCGGACGAGTCCCGCGAACAGATCGTCGGGCTGTACCGGCAGGCGTGGAAGCACTCGGACACCACGATCGCCACGCTGCCGCTCGACGCGATCGGTCATGTCCCGTGGTGGCCGGAGGAACGGAGAGAGACGACCCTGCACCATGTCCTGGTACGCGTGATCGCCGACACCCACCGCCACGCCGGCCACGCCGATATCGTCCGGGAACTCCTCGACGGAGCCGTCGGGATGTCGGAGGGCAACGACAGCATGCCGCCGGGCGATCAGTCGTGGTGGGAGGACTACCGAAACCGACTGGAGCGCGCGGCCCGGGAAGCCGGCCAGGGCTGATCCCTCCTCGGAGGCAGAGAAGATGCGGCCGAGGAGGGTGATACGGCCGAGGAGGACGAGGACTTCGGCACCTGGTAGCCGAGGGCTGCGGTGATCGCTGCTATGCGTTTCCGAGTTGCCGGAGGTTGAGGCCCGTGCCGTAATTGGTATCGGCCTGTCTCGGACCGACAGTTGCCGGTCGACCACCTCTGCCGCGAAAGGTGAGCGATGAAACTCGCGACGTTCGATACTGGCAACGGTGAGCGTGTCGGTTTCATCGATGGTGACGAGGTCGTGGATCTGACGACGGCCGACCCGTCAGTGGCGACGATGATCGAACTGCTGGAGCGCGACCCGAAGAAGGTATGGGCCTCCTCCGGCTCAGCCGCGAGGCTGCCGCTGTCGGGTGTGAAGCTGTGCGCGCCGGTGCCCAGGCCACCCAAGTTTCTCGCCATCGGCTACAACTACGCCGCCCACCTCGAAGAGACCCACATGGAGCGGCCGACCCGCCAGGCTTGGTTCAACAAACAGCAGACCTGCATCATCGGGCCCGGCGAACCGATCTGGATCCCGGTGATCGCCCCGGACGAGGTCGACTACGAGGGCGAACTCGGTTTGGTGATCGGCAAGCGGTGCAAGAACGTCCCGAACGAAAAGCGCGCGGTGCTGGACGTGATCGCGGGGTTCACCATCGTCAACGACGTCAGTGTGCGCGACTGGCAGACGCTTGAGCCGGGCATGGTGGTCAGCAAGTCTTTCGACACCCACGGCGCGATCGGTCCGTGGATCGTCACCCCGGACGAGATCGGCGACCCGCTCGATCTGCGGTTGCGTACGTACGTCAGTGGCGACTTGCGCCAGGACGGACATACGGCGGACATGCTGTTCAACCTGTACGAGCAGGTCGCCTACCTCTCCAGTGCGTTCACCCTGGAGGTCGGAGACGTGCTGGCCACCGGCACCCCGAGCGGCATCGCCTGGCACCGGCCCGGCAAGTATCTCAAGGCGGGCGACACCATTCGCATCGAGATCGACAAGATCGGAACCCTGGAGAACCCGGTCATTGACGAACCTCGCTGACCGCCCTGTCACTCCCGTCACTCCTCCAGCGGCGGCAGGGCCGGCAGGAGGCTTTCGAGCGTGATGGGGAAGTCACGTACGCGTACGCCCGTGGCGTTGAACACCGCGTTGGCGACCGCCGCGCCGGCTCCGCAGATGCCGAGTTCGCCTACGCCTTTGGCACCGAGAGGATTGGCCTTGCCGTCGAAGCCTTCGAGGATGACGGCGTCGATCTCGGGAATGTCGGCGTGGACGGGCACCATGTACTGCGCGAGATCGCGGTTGACGAGAGCGCCGGACCGTATGTCCACGGCCACCGCCTCCTCCAGGGCCATTCCCAGCCCCCAGATCATGCCGCCGAGGAGCTGCGAGCGGGCCGTCTTGGCGTTGAGGATGCGGCCCGCCGAGAACACGCCCAGCATCCGCCGGAGGCGGATCTCGGCGGTGTCGGCGTCGACGCCGACTTCGGCGAAGTGCGCTCCGTAGGTGTTGATCGAGTAGGCGGCGTAGTTCGGCTCCTCCGCCATCGGGTACGTCTCGCCGTCCGCCTCCATGCCCCCGCCCCCGCCCCCGCCCTCGGGACGGATACGTCCGACGATCTCACCCAGCGGCACGGACACACCGCCGCGGCCACCGTCGGCGCCGTCGACGCGCACGCTGCCGTCCGCCAGGACCGCCGTCGCGGGATCGCGGCCGTACAGCGGCGAGCGCGCGTCGCCGCACGCCGCGGCCAGGAGCTTCTCGCGCAGGGCCGCGCACGCGCGGTGGACCGCGGTGCTCGAATTGCCCGCGCCCCAGGAGGCGCCGGAGCCGCCGCTGACCGGGAACTCGGAACGGCCGAGCTCGACGCGTACCCGATCGGGCGGCAGTCCCAGCCCGTCGGCGGCGACCTGCGTCAGCATCGTGTACGTACCGGTGCCCACGTCGGTCATGTCCGACCGGACGACAGCCGTGCCGTCCGCCTCCAGCCGGACCCGTACCCTGGTCGCCCACTGCGGGTGCGGGCGGATCGCGGAGGCCACGCCGTATCCGACCAGCCACCGTCCCTCACGCAGAGTCGCGGGCTTCATCGGGCGGCGCTTCCAGCCGAACCGGCGTTCTCCTTCGCGCAGACAGTCGACCAGATGGCGGTCGCTGAACGGCACACCGCGTTCCGGATCCAGCTCCGGCTCGTTGCGGATCCGCAGCTCGACCGGATCCATCGACAGCTCATGGGCCAGTTCGTCCATCGCCGCCTCCACCGCCAGCAGTCCCGGCGCATGGCCCGGCGCGCGGACGTCCTCTCCGCGCGGCAGGTCGAGCGCGGTCAGCCGGTGGCTCGTCGCGCGGTTGGGCGCGGCATAGAGGCTGCGCGTCGTGACGGCGGTCTGCTCGGCGTACTCCACATCGGGATTGGTGGACATGATGACGTCATGGGCGATCGCGACCAGCCTCCCGTCCCGCCCGCAGCCGAGACGGACGCGCTGGTACGAGGTGGGACGCATACCGACGAGCGGGAAGGTCTGCTGCCTGGTCAGCGCGATCTTGACCGGCCGGCGCAGCGTACGGGCGGCGATGGCCGCCAGGATCGTCTCGTAGTGGACGCGCAGCTTGGAGCCGAATCCGCCGCCGACGTACGGGCTGACGATATGGATCCGCTGTTCGTCCATCCGGAGCGTGCTGGCGATCGAGGTACGGGCCATATCCACGATCTGGACGCTGGTGTGGACGATCAGATCCTCGCCCTGCGGCACCACGAGACACGCGTGCGGTTCCATGGGCTGGGCGGAGCAGTACGGCGTCGTGTAGTGCTGATCGATCGTGACGTCGGCGGCGTCGAACCCGGCGTCGAAATCGCCCACCGCGGTGTCGGCGGCGAGGCCGATCTTCATCTTCTTCGGTGGATGGGCGTGGTCCAGACGGGCGGCGAAGTCGTACCGTCCCGGCTCGACGGTGTACGTGACGTCGATGAGCCCGGCCGCAGCCCGAGCCTGTTCGAAGGTCGTCGCGACGACAAGCGCGACCGGCTCACCGTGGAAGTGGATCTCTGGATTGGCGAGTGCCGTGAAGGCGCGCGGCATCTCCAGGAAGGTGGACTCGTCGCGGGTGCCCTGCGGCGGCGCGTTGTGATGGGTCATCACCAGGCGTACGCCGGGGAGGCGTTCGGCGCGTGTGGTGTCGACCCGCGTGATCCGGCCCTTGCCGATGGCCGCGCCGAGGATGAAACCGTAGAGTGGCGGGCCGGCTTCCCACTGCTCGTATACGTAGGTGGCTCGGCCGGTGACCTTGAGCGGGCCGTCGACGCGGTTGAGCGGCTGCCCGATCAGTGTGGCTTCCTCAGCTCGTGCCATGGTCGCTCTCATCTCGGCCGGATCGCTCCTGGGCCGTACGGGCCGCTCGGGCCGCCTCGTCCAGCGTGCGGCAGAGTGTCCGCTTGGCCAGCTCGATCTTGAAGTCGTTGCCGCCCTGCCCCACGGCGTCCCGCATCGCCGCCTCGGCCGCGGCGCGGTAGGTCGCCATCGTGGCGGGACGGTCCCGCAGCGAGTCCTCCGCTGCGAACGACCGCCAGGGCTTGTGCGCCACACCGCCGAACGCCACCCGGGCGTCGGCGATCGTTCCCGTCCCCCCGTCCGTCGAGACGATCGCCGCCACGGAGACCAGCGCGAACTCGTAGGAGGCCCGGTCGCGTACCTTGCGGTAGAGCTGTCCGCCCGGCGGAGGCGGCGGCAGGACGACGCCTGTGATCATCTCGTCGGGCCGCAGGACCGTCTCGATATGCGGAGTGTCGCCCGGCAGCCGGTAAAAGTCGCCGATGGCGACCGTACGTACGGACCGGTCGGCGCCGAGCAGTTCGATCCGCGCCTCCAGCGCCGTCATCGCGACGGCCATGTCCGAAGGATGCGTCGCGATGCAGGAGTCGCTCGCGCCGAGGATCGCGTGCATCCGGTTGACGCCGCCGATCGCGTCACAACCGGAGCCGGGATCACGCTTGTTGCAGCCGGAGTCCGTGTCATAGAAGTACGGGCAGCGCGTCCGCTGCAACAGATTGCCGCCGATGGACGCCATGTTGCGCAACTGGCCCGGGGCTCCGGCGACGAGCGCCTGGGCCAGGACCGGACAGCCGCTGCGTACGCGCGCGTCGGCGGCCACATCGGAGTTCGCCGCCTGCGCGCCGATCCGCAGTCCTCCGTCCGGCAGTTCCTCGATGTCCGCCAGAGGCAGCCGGCTGATGTCGACCAGATGGTCCGGCCGCTCGATCTCCAGCTTCATCAGATCGAGCAGATTGGTACCACCGCTGATGAACTTCGCGCCGGGCCGGGAGACGGCCGCCACCGCGGCCCGTGCGTCCGTTGCCCGCTCATAGGTGAAGGGCCTCACTCCGGGCCTCCTTTCGCGGCGTGACCTGCCCCGACGTGACCTGCCCCGTCAGCCGCGAGGTCCCCGTGAGCCGCGACGTCACGGATGGCCGCGGCGATGTTCGGATAGGCGGCGCACCGGCAAATGTTGCCGCTCATCCGCTCGCGGAGCTCCTCGTCGGTCAGCTCGATCCGCGCGGAGGAGACATCGGCGGTGGCATGGCTGGGCCAGCCCGCCGCCACCTCGCCGAGCATGCCGACCGCCGAACAGATCTGACCTGGAGTGCAGTAGCCGCACTGGAAGCCGTCGCGCTCGACAAAGGCCGCTTGCATGGGACTGAGATCGCCCGGTCGCCCCATGCCTTCGATCGTCACGATCTCGTCGTCCTGACGCATCACGGCAAGCGTCAGACAGGAATTGACGCGCCGGCCGTTGACCAGCACCGTGCAGGCGCCGCACTGCCCGTGGTCACAGCCCTTCTTGGTGCCGCTCAGCCGCAGGTGCTCACGCAGCGCGTCGAGCAGTGACGTACGCGGATCGATTTCGAGGCGCCGCGAACGGCCGTTGACGCTCAGCGTGATCGCGGAGAGGTGTGTCGCGGAGAGTGGTACGGACCCGTCCCGGGCCCGGTCCGCGTCCGGCTCGCTCATCGCAGCCTCCTTCCCGCCTCCGCCCGGCCTCCTAGGAGAGCGTTCAGAAGGGACGAACGGCATGCCTTATCCACCGTAACCCGGTCACAGCGGACACGAAACTCGCTGCCCGCTCAGTCCGTGCCCTCCCAGCCCGTGTCCGCTCAGTCCGTGTCCGCTCAGTCCGTGCCGGACACCAGGCCCACCCGGTAGGCGAGGACGACGGCTTGCACGCGGTCGCGCAGATGGAGCTTCATCAGGATCCGTGACACATAGGTCTTCACCGTTTCCGATGCGATGGACAGCTTCACGGCGATCTCCGCGTTGGACAGGCCGGCGGCGATCTGTTCGAGCACTTCGAGTTCGCGGCGTGTCAGCGCGCGTACGAGGTCCTCCCTGGCCGACCGGGATCTGTCGGCCGGGCGCAGATGTTCCGCGTAGTGGCCGATGAGCGTACGCGTGACGGCGGGCGCCAGCAGCGCCTCGCCACGGGCGATCGTCCGGACGCCGTTCACCAGCTCCGCCGGCGGCGCGTCCTTGAGGAGGAAGCCGCTGGCTCCGGCCCGCAGCGCTTCGTAGACGTACTCGTCTACGTTGAAGGTGGTGACGACCAGGATCTTCGCCGGGACGGTGGCATCGGGACCGGCGAGCTGTCTGGTCGCCTCGATACCGTCCACGACGGGCATCCGGATGTCCATCACGATCACGTCGGGACGCAGCCGTCGCGCGGCCTCCACCGCCGAGCGCCCGTCCTCCGCCTCGCCGACGACCTCCATGTCGGACTGCGCGGAGAAGATGGTGACGTAACCGGCGCGCACCAGTGCCTGGTCCTCACAGATGAGCACACGGATCGGTGGCGGCGAGTCGGGCATGGATCACTCCTGGGCGGGCCTCGACGGGATCAGGGCGCGGACGCTGAACCCGCCGTCGGGCCCGGCTCCGGCGACCAGTTCACCATCAAGCATCCGGACTCGTTCACGCAGCCCGTTGAGACCTCGTCCGCCCGAGGGGCCCGGGACTCGCGAAGGGCCCGGGATTCGCGGCTCCTGCGAGACCGGCGCGGTCGGAACCGGCGCGGTGGCGGTGCGTCCGTCGCCAGGCCCGTCCGTGGTCACCTCGATCTCGATGTGCTCGTCGCCGTACCGGACCAGTACCGCCGTACGCCGCCCGGTCGCGTACTTCAGCGCGTTCGTGAGCGCCTCCTGCACCACGCGGTAGGCGGCGAGTTCCACATCGACGGCCTGCGGTCGCCGCTCGCCCTGTTCGGTCCAGTCCACGGGCTGGCCCGAGAGCCGGGCCTGTTCAACCAGATCAACGACCTTTCCCAGGGCCGGCGCCCGGTCCGCGCGGGCCCGGTCCGCCGACGCCGATTCGCCGGTCGCCTCCAGCACTCCGAGCAGATACCGCAGTTCCGTCAACGCACGGCGGCCGGTGCCGCTGATGGCGGTGAGTCCTTCCGTGACACGCTCCGGCGCGGCCGGGAGCAAGAACTGCGCCGCGTCGGCCTGGACCACCATGGCGGTCACATGGTGTGTCACCACATCATGCAACTCGCGGGCGATACGCGCCCGTTCGGCGGCCGTGGCCACTTCGGCGGCCAGCCGCCGGCGCTCGGCCTCTTCCGCGCGCCATCTGCGTACCCCGGTCCCGGCCAGCCAGATCAGCGCCAGCGCCGAGAAGAACGCGAGGTAGTCCAGGGCCCTTTGTGGTGAGCCCAGGCTGTGCAGTACGACCGCCAGCGCGGCGTAGCCGACCGTCGACACCGCGACGAGCCCGCCGCGGAACCGGACTTGATGGGCTCCGGCCGCGTACAGCGCCAGATAGATCCCTACGGTGCCGAACGTCGGCGGACAGGCCAGCGTCTGATGAACCGCGAACGCGGTACCGACGACCGCGAGACAGAGCGCGGGCCATCGGCTGCGTATCGCCAGCGGCAGACACTGCGCCAGCGTCAGCGCCACACCGAGCGCGTCGGCCCGGCGCACGGGCAGATCGCCGAGCTGCGCTCCAATGGCCGACAGTGTCGGTACGAACGCGAGCACGGTGAGAAGTGCCGCGAGCGCGCCGTCCTTGACGTATCCGTCACGGGCTCGCCACCAGCCGAGCGGCGCCCGGAGGACACGTGTCCTCCAAGGCGCCTCGTCGATCTTCAATTCCGCTTCCTTCGTGCGAGGGAACGACCGGGCGTGAGGGATTGACCGTGCGATGGAACGACTGGGCAAGGTACGTCAGCGCTCGGCGCGGCGCATCGGTACGAGGCCGCCGCGCCGGTGGGCGAGGACGAGCATCGGGACGGCGAGCAGCACGCACACGACGACGGGCACGATCGACGCCTCAAGGCCGAAGCCGCCGCCCGTCAGCAGTGCCGGGCCGGAGACATCGGTGGTCAGCAGTCCCTCGGAGGCATGGCCGGAGACCGGGATGCCCAGCAGTCCCTCGGCGGTGTTCCAGGCGAAGTGGAATCCCACGACGAACCAGATGCTGCGCCGCCAGAGGAACGCGGCACCAAGGAGGAGGCCCGCCTCCAGGGCGATCGCGAGTGAACTCCACAGGGTGGCTCCCGGATTGGCCAGATGCAGTCCGCCGAAGAGGAGCGCGGTGATCGCGAGGGCCGCCCGACTGCCGTACAGCCGCTCCAGGGCCTGCACGGCGAGACCGCGGAACATCAGCTCCTCGGTGACCGCCGCGCCGAGCGATATGGCTGCCATGGGCGCCACGACCGACAGGAAGCCGCCGCCGGACCAGCTGAAGGAGTAGCCGCCGAAGGCCGCGATCAGCAGCGTGGAGAGAAGCACGAACGCCAGACCGATCCCGCCGCCGAGCAGCGCCTCCCTCCTGGCCCGCCCTCGGGCGAGCTCCGGCGTGGGCCGCCGCGCGACGAAGCGCATGACGGCCCAGTAGACGGCGACCGCGACGACCGCGCCCAGCACGGGCAGTACGGTGGCGGTCGCCGTACCGGGCTCGCCGCCCGAGGTCAGCCCCGCCACGCCGCCGACGCCGAGCACCCCGATCAGCATCCAGCCGAAGGGAGACCGGACGGCCCGCCCGACACGGCCCGTGGCCGCGCCCTGCTCCGGTCCGTACTCCCCGGCGCGCTCCGGGCGTGCGGAATGCGTTGCGGTGGACTTCGTATCCATGGTGACCTCCGTCGGCTTCAGCGGCGCGGTTCAGCGACCCACCGGAACCGTATGAAGACGACGACATCCACGAATCACCAACGAGCGGACAGTTCTTGTAGCTCTCCCGGGGGATACGGAACCCCGACGGCGACGTTGGTCACTGTTCCACCGTGAGTGCCCAAGTGACCGTGGAAGACGCGGTGATCCGGACCGTCCCTTCGGCCGGGGACCGCTTCAGATCGATCTCGTTGGAGGTGCCGCGTACCTCCTGAGCCGCACAGTCGAGGGAGAAGCTCAGACCGACCGGCTCGACCAACACCGAAAGTGTGCCCGTTCCCTGGCAGTTGACCTGTACTCCCAGCCGTCCGTCGCCGATCTTCTTCGCGAGCGGCAGAGTGGCGTTGCCCTTGCGGGACTTCGCGGTGAGCAGGATCTCACCGCCTCGGAACGGCGGAGGAGCCTCGGAGACCGTCCCGGCGCCGGACGCGTCGGCGTCGGCGGGCGGCCGTGTCGCGGGCATGGTCACCGGAGGCGTGGACGGCTTCGAGCCGTCGCTGTCGCCGTCGCTCCCGGTACAGCCGCTCACGCCGAGCAGCGCGAGGACCGTCAGCGCGGTCGCCGTGAGCAGCGCCGGCCGCCCGTACCGCCTGTGCCGCCCGTACCGCCCGTGCGTCTGTACGAAGTCGAGGTTCACGGGCGGGAGTCTGTCACGGGCGGGAGTCTGTCACGGCTGGGTGTCCGGCACCGGTGTGCGGTCGCGGTCGGGGACGAGAGGTGGCAGTGGTGTGGAGCGGATGCGCGTGCGCGTACGGCGGGAGGAGGTGCGGAGATTGCTCAAGCCGTTGTCGTCCAGGGCGTTCCGGGCGGCCTTTCTGAACTTCGGCAGGTTCTCCGTCATGGGCTGAACCGTCTGCTCGAACGAGATCAGCAGGGCAATCGTGTCCTGTGGCAGCTTTCCGGCCGGATTCCTCTCCTGGTCCTCTCTGATCCGCCCGAGGTCCGCGCAGAGAGAGGAGATCACATCGACCGACTGGGCGAGCTCCTCCGCCAGCGTCGACACATTCTCCGGGCCCGCCAGGGCCACATCCACCCATACGGCTTTGACACTTGACGCCCGGTCCCGGCACTCGCGTACATAGGCGCTCGTGAAGTCGCTCAGGGCGTGCGGCCCCGGTTTCCGCTGGCCGATCGCCGTCTGGAGCTCTTCCATCGCGGCGATGAAGGCCCGGTAGAACCCATGGCGTGGTTCACGGCGTTGCCGGTGGTGTTCCATGTGCGCCGCTAGCCGGGCCGATTCGAGCTGTGTGCGGCCGGCGGCGAACGCGGCTCCTATGGTGGCGAACGTACCCGCCAACGCACCGCATACCGCGGCTAACCCTGCGTCCATGACTGTTGAGTCTGACCGCTCCCGCCGTCGAACGCGAGACCGCCTCAGGCCCCGATGCGCGAAAATGAGCGAAACGGACGGCACCGGGCCGGTCCCGAAAGACGAGACCGGCCCAGTGGTACGTCGTGTCAGCGGAGGCGTTCCACCAGCGCGTGGTACTCGTCCCACAGCTCCTTCGGCGCGTGGTCGCCGAAGGTGTTGAGGTGTCCGGGCACGAGCGCCGCCTCCTCGCGCCAGACCTCCTTGTCGACCGAGAGCAGGAAGTCCAGCTCGGCCCCGGAGAGCGCCAGACCGTCCGTGTCCAGGGCCTCCTTGGTCGGCAGGACACCGATCGGCGTCTCGACGCCCTCGGCCCTGCCCTCCAGCCGCTCCACGATCCACTTCAGTACACGGCTGTTCTCGCCGAAGCCCGGCCAGACGAACCTGCCGGACTCGTCCTTGCGGAACCAGTTCACGTAGTAGATCTTCGGCAGCTGCGCCTCCTGGCCGCGGGCCGCCGCGTCGGCGCCGACCTTGACCCAGTGCCCCATGTAGTCGCCCATGTTGTAGCCGCAGAACGGCAGCATGGCGAACGGATCCCGGCGCAGTTCGCCGACCTTGCCTTCGGCAGCCGCCGTTTTCTCGGAGGCGACGTTGGCTCCGAGGAAGACGCCGTGCTGCCAGTCGAAGGACTCGGTGACCAGCGGTACGGCGGAGGCACGACGACCGCCGAAGAGTATCGCCGAGATCGGGACGCCCTTGGGGTCCTCCCACTCGGGCGCGATGATCGGGCACTGCCCGGCCGGCACGGTGAAGCGGGCGTTGGGATGCGCGGCGGGCGTGGCGGACTCCGGTGTCCAGTCCTCGCCCTTCCAGTCGGTGAGATGCGCGGGCGCCTCCTCCGTCATGCCCTCCCACCAGACGTCGCCGTCGTCGGTGAGCGCCACATTGGTGAAGACCGAGTTGCCCCACAAGGTCTTCATCGCGTTGGCGTTGGTGTGCTCGCCCGTGCCCGGCGCGACTCCGAAGAAGCCCGCCTCGGGATTGATCGCGTAGAGCCGGCCGTCCTCGCCGAACCGCATCCACGCGATGTCGTCGCCGATCGTCTCCACGGTCCAGCCGGAGACGGTCGGTTCGAGCATGGCGAGGTTCGTCTTGCCGCACGCGGACGGGAAGGCCGCGGCCACGTACTTCGACTGGCCCTGCGGAGGCGTGAGTTTGAGGATCAGCATGTGCTCGGCGAGCCAGCCCTCGTCACGCGCCATCACGGACGCGATACGCAGCGCGTAGCACTTCTTGCCGAGCAGCGCGTTGCCGCCGTAGCCGGAGCCGTACGACCAGATCTCGCGGGACTCCGGGAAGTGCGAGATGTACTTGGTCGTGTTGCAGGGCCACGGCACATCGGCCTCGCCCTCGGCCAGCGGCGCGCCCAGCGTGTGGACGGCCTTGACGAAGAAGCCGTCGACGCCCAGTTCGTCCAGGACCGCCTGTCCCATCCGCGTCATGGTGCGCATGGAGGCCGCGACATACGCGGAGTCGGTGATCTCGACACCGATCGCGGAGAGCGACGAGCCCAGCGGGCCCATGCAGAACGGCACCACGTACATCGTCCTGCCGCGCATCGCACCGCGGAAGACGCCCTGGTCGCCCGTGAAGATCTCCCGCATCTCGGCGGGCGCCTTCCAGTGGTTGGTCGGCCCCGCGTCCTCCTCCTTCTCGGAGCAGATGAACGTACGGTCCTCGACGCGTGCCACATCGGACGGGTCGGAGGCCGCGTAGTACGAGTTGGGCCGCTTGATCGGGTCGAGCTTCACAAAGGTGCCCTTGGCTACGAGCTCCCCGCACAGGCGCTCGTACTCGCTCTCGGACCCGTCGCACCAGACCACCCTGTCCGGCTGCGTGATTGCTGCTATCTCGTCGACCCAGGAGATCAGCTCCTGGTGGTGGGTGGGGGCGGTTTGGGGAGCCGCGATATCGCGCGCCACGATTGCTCCTTGATGAGGGATTTTGAGGTTGTGCCCCTTGGGGGCTGCGACCCGGACGCTTCGTAGCCGCTCATCCGGTGCCGACCGCACTCATATGATCATCCGCCGCTGCCGCCCATCTGTCCAGAGGACCGCCCACGTGAGCATCGCCACTCATGCGACATGACCAAGAGGTTATTTGTGCTCGAACGCTACCTACGCTCCCGTAGGTAGCATGAACTCATGACTCCTGCCTCGCCCGAGCCACTCGCCAACCCCCAGTCACAGGAAGGGGGAAGGACCGCGAGCCGAGGTGGCCCGGAAGCCGTGCCCGAGCTGTTGAGCATGGTCAAGCCGAGGCTGCGCGGCTGGCTGCACGCGGGAATGTTTCCCGCGGTACTGGTCGCGGGAGTGACACTCATCGTCACCACCGAGTCACTCCGCGCGAGAGTCGCGTGCGGGATCTACGTACTGACCGCCTGCCTGCTCTTCGGCGTCAGCGCCATATACCACCGAGGCACCTGGGGACCGCGCGGCGAGGCCGTACTGCGCCGGCTCGACCACGCCAATATCTTCCTGATCATCGCGGGCACCTATACGCCGCTGACCATGCTGCTGCTGCCCGACACGACGGGCCGGACGCTGCTGTGGGCGGTCTGGGCCGCGGCGGCGGCGGGCATCGCCTTCCGGGTGTTCTGGGTCGGCGCGCCACGCTGGCTCTACACGCCCTGCTACATCGCGATGGGCTGGGCCGCGGTCTTCTATCTGCCGGACTTCCTGCGCACCGGCGGGATCGCGGTGCTCGTCCTGGTGGTCGTCGGCGGACTGCTCTACAGCGCGGGCGGTGTGATCTACGGACTCAAGCGCCCCAATCCGTCACCGCGCTGGTTCGGCTTCCACGAGGTGTTCCACTCGTTCACGCTGGCCGCGTTCGTCGTGCACTTCGTCGGTATCTCACTGGTGGCCTACCAGCACTCCTGAGCCTAGGCCGCGAGCCTCGGCCGCTCCCGCCGCCCACATCTCCCATAGAGCTTGACGTCCGCTTCCTTTTGAGAGTTACTGTCACTTGACACTAACTCTCAAAGGAGGGCTGCCATGGGCCGCCGTTGGTGGGCGCTCGGCGCCCTCGTCGCGAGCATGCTCGTGCTCGGATTCGATCTGACGATCCTCAATGTGGCGCTGCCGACGATGGCGGAGGAGCTCGGCGCCACCACCGGTCAGCAGCAGTGGATGGCCGACGCCTATGTCGTGGTCTTCGCCGCGCTGATGCTGCCCGCCGGACTGCTCGGCGACCGCTTCGGCCGCCGCCGGATGCTCATCACCGGTCTCGGTCTCTTCTTGGCCGGCTCGCTCATGGGCGCGCTGGTCAGCAGCGTCGAACTGGTCATCGCCGCCCGCGCCGCGATGGGTGTCGGCGGCGCGCTGGTGATGCCGCTCGCCCTCGCCGTACTGCCCTCGCTCTTCGGCGATCCCAAGGACCGCACCAAGGCCGTCGGCATCATCTCCGCCGCCTCCGCGCTGGGCATCCCGCTCGGCCCGATCATCGGCGGCTGGCTGCTCGAACACTTCTGGTGGGGCTCGATCTTCGTGGTCAACATCCCGATGGCCGCCCTCGGGATCCTCGCCTGTCTCCTTCTGCTGCCCGAGACCAGCGACCCGTCCTCGCCCAAGGTCGACGCCGTCTCCACCGCGCTCACCGCACTCGGGCTCGGCGCGCTGATCTACGGGATCATCGAGGCGCCGGGCCGCGGCTGGGGCAGCCCGCTGGTCGTCGCCGCACTGGCCGCCGGAGCCGTCCTGCTCACCGCGCTCGTCCTGCGGGAACGCCGGCCGGCCAGGCCCATGCTCGATCTCGTCCTGCTGCGCGAGCGCGGCTTTCTGCTCAACACCGTGGCCGCGACGCTGGTGATGTTCGTGATGTCGGGCCTGCTGTTCCTGCTGCCCGTCCATCTCCAGGCCGTGCTGGGCTACGGCGCGCTCGGGACCGGCGTACGGATGCTGCCGATGATGGGCGGGCTGATGGTCGCCGCCCGAGGCAGCGGGCCGCTCCTGCGGCGGTTCGGACCGCGCGCGGTGATCGGCGCGGGCCTAGTCGTACTCGCCTTCGCGGCGCTGCTCGGCAGCCGTACCACCGTGGACAGCGGTTACGGATTCACCGCGCTGTGGCTGTCGGTGGCCGGTCTGGGCTTCGGCTTCGCGGTCGTGCCCGCGATGGACGGAGCGATCGCCGCCCTGCCGGCCGACCGTGCGGGCAGCGGCTCCGGGCTGCTGATGACCGTACGGCAGATGGGCAGCGCGGTCGGGATCGCCCTGCTGGGCTCGCTGCTCGCCGCCGCGTACGCGTCCAGGCTGGACACCTCGGGACTGCCCGCAGCCGCCGCCGATACGGCCGGTGACTCCGTGGTCGCCGCGCATACCGTCGCCGACCGGCTGGACGTTCCCGGGCTCGCGGCCTCGGCGGACGCCGCGTACATCCACGGTATGAACCTCGCGCTGCTGGTCTGCGGTGTCGCGGCGCTGGTCTCCGCGCTGCTGGTGGTGACGCTCCTGCCGGAAGCCGGGCGGGAGAAGGGCCGAAGCGCAGAGGAGCCGGAGGAGGCGGAGGCGGAGAAGGAGCGGGAGGCGGCCGGGCAGACAACAGGTGACGCGGGCGTGGCCCCGGCGCCCGCCGATGCCGGACAATAGGAGTCATGGCCGCCACTTCTCACAGCTCTCTCGCCTCTCCCGCCTCCCTCTCGGAACACCAGCCCCCGATGGGCCTGCGCGAGCGCAAGAAGCTCAAGACCAGGATCGCGATCCGCCGGGCGACCTACGCGCTGATCGCCGAGCACGGGTACGAGGCGACAACCATCGAGCAGATCGCGGAGGCGGCCGAGGTCTCGCCCTCGACCGTCTTCCGCTACTTCCCGACGAAGGAAGACATCGTCCTCACCGACGAGTACGACCCGGTCATGGCGGCGCTGCTGCGCTCCCGGCCGGCCGGTGAACCTCCGCTGGAGTCCATCCGGTTCATCCTGGACGAGGCGACGCGCGCCATGATGAGCACCGGCTACGACGAGGTGATCCAGCGCACCAAGCTGATGGTCGAAGTCCCGGCCGTCCGGGCCAGGATGACCGAGACCATGTCGTCGACGGCCAAGCTGCTCACCGATGCGCTGGTGGAACGCACCGGAAGGGACGCGGACGACTTCGAGGTGCGGATCTTCGTCGCCGCCGTGCTGGGCGCCCTGCGCGAGATCACTCTCTACTGGGGAGAGCGCGGCAACCAGGACGATCTGCCCGCCCTGATCCACCGCGCCCTGGACAGCCTGGCGGCCGGTCTGCGGCTGTGACGGGCATGACGACGGTGTGACGGGCCGCGCTCGGTCAAGCAGGACCTACCGCAGCCGCGCCGTGATCGTCTTCGGGCGCTGGTACTCGTGCAGCGCCAGCGTGCTCAGGTCCGTACCGTGGCCCGAGGAGCCACGGCCGCCGTGCGGAAGCTCCGCCGTCTGTACGAGATGGCAGTTGAGCCAGGCCTCGCCCGCGTTCAGCCGTCCGGCGAGGTCCAGTCCCGTCGGCAGATCACGTGTCCAGACACTCGCGGCGAGCGCCTGCGGCACACCGTTCGCCAGGGCGAGCGCGTCCTCGACCGTGTCCGCCGCCTGGACGGTGAGCAGCGGGCCGAAGACCTCCTCCACCACTGCGGGATCGTCGTCGGGCAGATCGGCGAGCACACGCGCCGGCCGCCAGAAGCCGCCCTCCTCGCCTTCCACCAGGGCCAGTTCGCCGGTCGCGGTCACCTTCGCGGCGGAGGCGCCGACGATACGGTCGTAACGCGCCGCCTGGTCCGCGTTGTTGAGCGGACCGAAGTCCCGGCCCGCGCGGCGCTCGCGCATCGCGTCGGAGAGCAGGGCGACGGCGGACTCGTAGTTCTCGCGGAGCGTGATCACGCGCGCGGGCACGGCGCAGCTCTGGCCGGCGTTGTACGTGGTCGCGGCGGCCAGCTCCGTCCAGGTGTCCTCGGGCGCGTCGGGCAGCACGACGACCGGGCTGTTGCCGCCCAGTTCCAGGCTGACGCGCCGGGTGCCCGCCCGCGCCGTCACATCGGCTCCGGCGAGCGCGCTCCCGGTGAAGGCCACCATGTCCACCTCTGACGCCACCAGCAGCCGGCCGGTCTCCCGGTCGCCCGGCACCGTCTGTACGACCGACTCGCCGAGCGCCTCGCGCGCGTGCTCGGCGAGCAGGATCAGCGAGTCGGGCGTGGTCTCGGCGGGCTTGACCACCACCGTGTTCCCGGCGGCGAGCGCGGGCGCACACCGCCAAGTGGCCATCATCAGCGGGTAGTTCCATGGCACGACCACACCGACGACACCGAGCGGCTCCCAGCGCACCCAGCTCTCATGGCCCGCGACAAAGCTTCCTGCGGCCGGCGTCGCCTGCGTACGCGCCGCCCAGGCGTAGAAGCGGAAGAGATCCGCCGCCTGCTCCACCTCGCCGGCCGCCTCCTCGGCGGGCTTGCCCGTACCGGCCCGCTCCAGCTCGGCGTACTCGTCCGCGTGCTCCTCGATCAGCCCGGCGAGACGGTCGAGCCGCCGTGACCGTTCCCTCGGAGTCAGCGCCCGCCAGCCGGTGAAGGCCCGGCGTGCCGCGCCGGCCACAAGGGCGACATGCTCCTCCCGGGCGACGGGAAAGTCACCGCGTATCCGTCCGGTACGGGGGTCGGTGAGGGCGAGCGTGTGCAAGGGAGCCTCCATCAGCAAATTTCGTAGGCGCGCGATCAGCGGATGTCGTAGGCGCGCAGCCACAGTTCCAAGGTGAGTACGAGCCACAGCTTGCCGCCCTGTCTCGGCAGCAGCGCGCCCTCGCCGCGCATCCACGCGCGTACGGTGTCCTGCCGGAAGAGCCCTCGGGCGCGTGCCTCGCGGCCCAGCAGCAGATCGCCCGCCAGCTCGCGCAGCGGTCCGCCGAGCCACTGCTGGACCGGTACGCGCATCCCGCTCTTGGGCCGGTCCACGACCGTGCCGGGCAGCAGATCCCGTACGGCCTCCTTCAGCACCCACTTCTCCACCGCGCCGTTCAGCTTCCAGCGAGGCGGAGTGGCGAAGGCATGGTCCACCACACGGCGGTCGAAGAGCGGCGCGCGGCCCTGGAGCGACTGCGAGGCGGTGAGCCGTTCGACCTTGGTGAGGATGTGATGGGCGCCCTTGGTCCGCAGATTGCAGTGCAGGAGCTGGTTGAGGAGATGGTCCATCCGGCCCTCGCGCGCCTCGGGCCGCAGATACGGAGTGACGAAGCGCTCGGGCCGTGGCGCGGTGGCGAGGGCGTCGAGCGTGTCCGGTGTGAGCAGTTCGGGAAGATCGGTGTAGCACTTGCGGTACGAGCGGAGATACGTGGTCTCACGCGCGGCCCTGCCCGGGTCGCCGGTCGCCTCCGCGACATCGTCACGGTGCATCTCATGCACCAGCATGGGCAGATTCTTCGGCCCGCCGAACACCGGATCGCCGCCCTCGCCGTTGAGCACGACCCGTAGCCCGTCACCCGCCACGGCCTCGGCGAGCATCAGATTGGGCACGGTCAGCGGATCGCCCACCGGGCTGTCGAGCAGCGCGGCGGCCTCCGCGAGCCGGGCGGCCACGGCGTCCCCGGACACCGTGAGCACCCGGTGGCGGGTGTGGCAGTGTGCGGCGACCAGGCCCGAGTAGCCCAGCTCATTGGGGAGTTCGTCGCCGAAGCTGATGGAGTACGTGTGCACGGGATGGGCGTGCAGCTTGGCGGCGAGCGCGGTCACCAGCGAGCTGTCGACACCGCCGGAGAGCAGGACGCCCACGGCCTCGGCCTCCGGCAGCCGGCGCGCGGTGGCCTCCTCCAGCAGTTCGCGCAGCCGTAGCGCGTAACTCGCGGACGAGGCACCGTCGTTCTCGATCCCGTCGTTCTCGATCAGCTCCTGCGGCTCCCAGTAGTGCTCCTCCGCCAGACTCCCGTCCGCCGCCAGCCGCAGACACCGGCCCGGCAGCACTTCGCGTACTCCCCGCAGGAGTGTTTCCTCGCCCGGGAGATAGGCGAAGGTCAGGAAGGAGCGTACGGCGGCCAGTTCGAGGCCGGTGCCGAGCGCGGGCCAGCGGCGCAGGGCCCGCAGCGAGGTGGACGCGGCCCAGCAGTCGGCGGCGCGGGCGTAGAAGAGAGTACGGGCGCCGACATGGTCGCGGATCAGGACCAGTGCGCCGTCCTCGTGCACGGCGAGCGCGAACATGCCTTCCGCCGCGCGGATCCCGGCCGTACCGAGCCGCGCCCAGCAGCGCAGCAGCAGCTCTCCGTCGGCGCAGTCGGGCGGAGCGGGCGCGCCGGCCGTGGCGAGGGCGGCGAGCAGTTCGGGCCGGTTGTGGAGAGTGACCTCACCGACGGCGGTACGGCCGTACGCGGTGAACGGGCCGGTGGCATGGCCCGGTTCGTCCTCGATCAGCGCCAGCGCGGGCCCTTCGGGACGTACGGAGGCGCCCGTCGCCGCCAGTTGGTCCCTGGCGTGCCCGGGATCCGCCGCCAGGAAGGCGCTGAACCGCGCCATGGTCACGCTCCTTGTGCCTTGTGCCTAGTGCTTTGCGCCTTGTGCCTCGTGCCTCGTGCCTCGTGGGATACGGCTTGTCCGCTGCCACTCAGCCGAAGTCGTCGTCGCTCCAGCTTCCGCCGTCGTCGGAGTTCCAGCTGTCCCCGGAGTCCCAGTCTCCGCCATCGCCGCCGTCACCGCCGGTGTCGCCGCCACCGCCGTCGCCGCCGCCGGAGGAGGAGCTGCTCTGGGCCTGCTGCCGCAGCTCTTCCTCCTCCTCGGGGCTGAGGCTCACCGGCGGATACTGCGCGGCCGTGACGGCGAGCGTCGCCAGACCGAGTCCGCCCAGCAGGACACCCATGCGCCCGCCGAACGAGGTCCTGTTGACCAGGACCGTTCCGTCCTGGCCCCAGACCGTACGGCCGTAGCCGATGTCCCGGCCGTACACGACACGGCCGTCCGCGAACTGCCGTTTGACGATCCGCTGTCCGAGCAGCTCGTCGGTGCCGGAGGCGCCCAGGTTGTCGTGCCAGCGCACGGTCGTACCGCTCTCGCGCCGGCGCCACTCCTCGCGCCCGTCCTCGTACCGCCGGTGGACGCTCCGGTCGGCGAGCAGCTCATCTCTGTACGGAATTTCGCGTGGCCGGTTCATCGCCTCTTGTCCTTATATCTCCGGGCCGGTTCTTATACGGCGGACCGGTCCGTCGGCCAGGTCATGAAACCGGCCGTACGCAGCTCGCGCAGACCGGTCCACAGGGAGTGGCTGGGCATTCTCGGTCCGCGTACCACGCGCAGGACCGTACGCAGCAGCCGCGCCGGAGGGACGGACTCCACCTCGGCGAAGCGTCCTCCGGCGAGCCAGTCGCGCTCGCGCGGTTCGAGCGCGGACGGCAGTGCCTGCGCGTCGTCGTGGGCGTCGTCCGGCCCGGTCGCTGGCCCAGGCCCCGGCGCCGGGCCGTGCGGTGAGACCAGGTGCAGAGCGGCGGCGTGCCGAGGTACGAGGCCCATCGAGGCGACCCGTACACCGGGACCGCCGGCAGCACCGGCCACAGCAGCGACATCGGCGCGCACTCGCGCGGTGAGGGCGATCCCGGCGGTGCTCGCGTCGTGCAGGACATGGACGGTGGCGCCGTCCACCCGGCCGAGCCCGGCGACAAGCCGTGGATCGAGCGGCAGACCGTCGGCGGCGAGCACCGGACAGGCGCCCTCCAGATGGATGTCGTTGGCGAGCAGCATCCGGGCCACGGAGCGGCTCTGGCAGACGAGCAGCCTGGGCAGCCCGTAGTCGTAGAGGTCGGGCTCCTCGGGCTGAGCCGATGGCTCGGGCTGTACCGGTGGCTGCGGCTCTGCCCGTACGGTACGGGCCTCCGGCACAGGCCCCAGCAGCCCGGGCACCTCGCCGTACCGCCGCAGCGCCTCCTCGAACCGCTCGTACCGTACGGGCGGCGCCGGAGTGAGCGGGATCCGGCGCGGCACGGTGTGCAGCGGGCGCAGGACACGGCACATCTCGTAGTAGAGCTGGCGCTCGGTGAACCGGATACGCGCCGGCGCGCCCGCGCGGGCCACCGCCGTGGCGAGCGCGCGGTCGAGGAGCCGGTCGCCGATGCCCGTGGCGACACGTGAGGTCCCCGTGGCGGCACGTGGGGTCATCGGGCGGCCTCGCCGCCGGACCCGCCGGGCCAGGTCAGAAAGCCGAGGGCCTCGGCCCGGCGCCGGACGGGATCCGCCTCGTTCATGGTGGCGACCCGGTGGGCGGTTCTGGTGACGGCCTCGATGAGCCTGGCGGGCCGTACACCGATCAGCGGGACGGTCCATCCCTTGGCCAGCCAGTCCAGCTCGTCCTTGGTCAGCGTGGAGCTCTCGGCCAGCCACGCGATGAGGTCCCGCGCGGGCCTGGCGACTCGTACCGTCGGCGCGTCCTTCACATTCATCACCGCGCGCGGCGGCAGCCCGGCGTCGATCACTCTGCGGCCGGGCAGTTCCTCCCGTGTCCGTACGACCAGCCGGCAGCCGGCCGCGCTCGCGTCGTGCAGGACGAGAACGGGCAGCATGTCGGGCAGTTGACGGCTCTCGGCGGCGAGGGCGATTCCGTACCGCTCCGGGATGTCGTTGGCGGCCAGGAAGGTGAGCACGGCCGGCTCCGGGCAGAGCAGCGCGATCCGCGCGCCCTCCGGGCGGTTGGCGCCCGCGCCCTGGCGTGGCGCGGCGTCCACGACTCCCTGCGGGAGCGAGTGGTACTGCTGCTTCCAGTCGGTCAGCAGGGCGCTGCGGAAAGCCTTCATCCTGGTGTCCGTCGGCCTGCGCCTGCCGCGTCTCAGATTGGAGACCACCGTCACGACGACGAAGAAGAGGATCGCGATGCCGAGGAAGGTGGTGAAGCTCGCGTTGTCGTCGGCGATCGAGCCGATGGCGAGCAGACCGACACCGACCGGTACGCCGATCGCCATGCAGCCGATGGCCGCCGCGATCCCGCTCTCGGAGCTCTTCCGGTTCTTGCGCAGCGCGGCGGCCCCGAGCTGGTCGAGAGTGATCTTCAGCTGCCCGCCGTCGGTGAGCTTCGAGGTGAGACGGTGGATCCGTATGTCGCTCAGCCCGAGCGAGTTGGTCTTGGGATCCAGGGCGAACCGGCGATGGCACTTGGAGCAGGTGCGGTCGGTCCGCTCCTTGTAGAGCAGGTTCTGGTTGCAGTGCGGACAGATCATCGCGGGGCCTCCAGCGCGGACGCGAACCGGCGCAGCCCGGCGGCGAGCCGCTCCCGCGCGGTGGTGGTGCCGACGCCGCGGAGCCGCTGGGCGCGTTCGATGTCGCGCAGCGCGGCGGCGAGGAGCCCGAAGTCGGTGCCGATCCTGGCGACGGTGCCGACGCTGCGGCGGCTGCTGCGTACGACATCGTCCGTGGCGCGGCGCTCGGCCTCGTCCGCGGTGATGGCGTAGTCCTCGTGGTCGATGCCGAAGCCGGTGTTGGCGGCGAGGATGTTCAGCGGCCTGGTGCCCCGGTTGGCGAAGGAGTGCGGCATCATCTCGGGGATACGGATCATCCCGCCGGGTACGAGCGGGATCTCGGTGACCCGGCCGCGCGGCGCGTCCCACAGTCCGCAGGAGGCGTGGCCGAGGCTGAGTACGAAGTGCTCACCGCCGTGGGCGTGCGGAGTGAACGCGCTGCGCGGCCCGACGACACCGAGCTTGACGGTCGCGTTGGACGGCCGCTCGGGCGAGGTCCGCGCGTCACCGACGAGATAGTGGGCGAACTGCCCGTCGTCGATGAACGGCAGAAACTCCTCACGCGGCCCCAGCTCCCGCGCTCCGTCGCGGTCGGCGAAGAGCACACTGCCCTCGGAGCCGAGCTGGAACAGCTCCACTCCGTACGGCAGTTCACGCGCGAGCCGCGCCATACCCCGTAGCCCCGCCCTGCCGGACCCGAACTCCACGCCGGACATCGACGCCCCCCATCGCGCTGTCGACCACGATCGCATGGTAAGCCGGTGTCCGGGAACACATGGCACGGATGGCACAAATGGCAGACGAGATCACGATGAACGAAGCGCGTCCGTGACCGGTTTCCGTGCGAGGCGGGGGACGGCGGGCGTCGGCCTTGTGCGGTGGGCCTGTGCGTCGGCCCCGTGCGGTGACCGGCTGGTCGCCGCACAGGGCCGGGCACATGGGTCAGCCCGTCTGCTTCAGGACGATGACCTTGTACTCCTTGCCGTCGATGATGGTCGTCTCCGTACCGGTCTGCGTGAACTTGCCGTCACGCGGGATGAGGACCTCCGACTCCCTGCCCCGGTAACGGGACAGCGGGTCGATATTGCGGCCGTTGTCCGTCTCGATGCGGACGAGCACCGACTCGCCCTGCCGGCCGTTGCTCTTCGCGTTGGCGGCGGCGCGCTGGGCCTTGTTGATGTCGGTGGACGTGCTGAGGTACTCGGGCATGGTGATCTCTTCACCGGCGGCGTACTTGTCGAGTATGTCCTGCGGCATGAACGTGCCTCGGTAGACGGTCGCGCTGACCGGCGGCAGATGCTCCAGGGCACGGTCCATCTTCTCGATGAACTCCGGGACCTTGCCGGCACGGCTGCCGGAGACCGGCTGGCCGCGCAGGTACATGTTCGCGTCATTGGCCCAGGGGCCGGTGTAGTCGGCGATGATGAGCGCGTCCTCGGCGGTGAAGTCCTTGGTCAGCGGGTTCTCGCGAGCGATTCGCTCGACCTCCTCCGACCACTCTTTGCGTCCGTCCTTCCCCGGGCGGTACGGCGGGATGTCGTCCAGCACGTGGAACGGGTCCATCGGCTGGTTGGCGTCGGGATCGGAGCAACTTCCCCCCAAGCTGGGGTCACCCGGGTTGTCCTGGTCCACGGTGGGGTCGCCCGGGTTGTCCCCGCCCACGTTCGGGTTCAACTGGTCCTGATCGTTGCCAAGGGCTTGCTGGACCGCGTCCTCCGCCTCTTGGTACGTACCGAAACCGGAGAGGGAGGCCGCGGACAACGCCTGCATCGCGGCTTGGGCGGAAGCGCCGCTCCCGGGGTTGTCGGCTGCGAGCAGGACGCCGGTGCCTGTACGTGCAGCCGTGGCCGTACGCGTACTCGTACCGACCTCGGCAGAAGCGAGCGCGAAGTGCGCAGTGCCGGTTGCGCCTGTGGTCAGGCTGCCGGAGAAGGAGACCGGTGAGCCGGCGGAAACAGCACCGCCGAGAGGAGCGAGGGCGCCGTCATCGCACTTGTCCTTCTCGTCCTCGCTCTCGTCCTCGTCCTTGTCGTCTTTGTCTTTGTCGTCGTCCTTGCCGCCATCGCTGCCACCGGTCGTGGGCTTCTCCGTGCAGACCTGGGTGTAGCCCCAAGGCGCCATGACCGGATTGCACTCGGTCACGGTTTCGTCCTTGTCCTTGTCCTTGTCCTTGTCCTTGTCCTTGTCCTTGTCCTTGTCCTTGTCTTCGTCGTCCTTGTCCTTGTCGTCGTCCTTGCCGCCGCTGTTACTGCCACCGGTCGTGGCGGGCTTCTCCGTGCAGACCTGGGTGTAGCCCCAAGGGGCCATGACCGGGTTGCACTCGGTCACGGTCTCGGTACCGCCACTCGACCCACCGCTGTCCGAACCACCACTGCTGGAGCCACCACCGGAGCTACCGCCGCTGGACCCGCCGCTGCCGCTGGAGCCGCCACTGCTGGAGCCACCACCGCTGCTACCACCGCTGGAACCGCCACTGCCACTGGACCCGCCGCTGCTGCTCCCACCGCCGCTGGATCCCCCTCCGCTGGACCCACCGCCGTTCGAGCCACCGCCGCTGGAACCGCCGCTGCCGCTGGAGCCACCGCTACTGGAGCCGCCACCGTCCGAACCGCCGCCGTCCGAACCGCCATTGCTGGAGCCGCCACTGCTGGAACCACCGCCGTCCGAACCGCCGCCGCTGGACCCACCACTATTCGAACCGCCGCCATTGCTGGAACCGCCGTTCGAACTGCCTCCGTTGGACCCGCCGCCGTTCGAGCCACCGCCGCTGGATCCACCGCCAATGACGGCTCCGCCTACGACGCCGCCGTCGTCATCATCGTCATCGGACCCGCCGTTGGAACCACCGTTGCTGGAGCCGCCGTTGGAGCCACCTCCATCGGAGCCGCCGCCGTCAGAACCGCCGCCCGAGTCGCCGCCACCGTTGCTGCCACCACCGTTGTCGCCACCACCACCGTTGTCGCCGCCGCTTCCGCCCGTACCGCCGTTGGACCCGCCGCCGTCGGAACCACCGCCATTGGTCCCGCCGTTGGAGCCCCCGCCGTCTGAACCACCGCCGTCCGAGCCGCCGTTGCCCGACGTACCGCCCGAATCGCCACCGCCGTCGGTGCCACCACCGGTGCTGCCCCCGTCGTCGCCACCACCCGTGGTGCTGCCCCCGTCAGCGCCGCCGCCATCGGCGCCACCGCCGTTGTCGCCGCCGTTGTCGCCGCCCGAACCGCCCGTCGTACCGCCACCGTTGTCACCGCCGCCGGAACCACCCGTACCACCCGTACCGCCCGTAGCCCCGCCCGTACCACCACCGGCCGTGTCGCCGCCACCGCCACCGCCGTCCCCCACCACCTGCGTCTCGCAGGAGCCGCCGAGGATCCGGCAGACCGCGGCCTCAAGGCCGCCGGCGATCTGGGGTCCCACGCCACCGAGAAGGAGTGCGCCGATGATGAGGGCGACCAAGCCGATCAGACCGACGTACTCGACCGTCGTCTGGCCACGGTGCCGGCGCCACTTGATCAAGTGCTGAAGCGAGGGGATCGCACGCCGACGGAACCGCTCGCGCGTAAGGCGCGGCTTCACGGCCCGCAGTTCCGCGGGGAGTTCGAACCAGGCGCGGCTACCGCTGATCAGCACCAGCAGAGCGCCGGGCAGCACCATCTGGCTGAGCCCGCGCTCCGAACCTCCGTACAGATTGATGACGCTCCCGGCCAGCAGCCACACCTGGAGACCGACCAGCCCGAACCAGACCAATCTCCCACCGGTCCACAGGCGCTGCGCCAGGACCACACCCGCGATGCCCGGCGCCACCGCGTACAGCGCCAGTAGGAGGAGCGTCGGCGTGACATGCTCGCCCAGGTCCAGCAGCGAGGTCAGCATGCCGGCGCCGCCCAGCAGCGTAAGGGCGAACATCAGATACAGCAGGGCCCGCGCCAGAATCAGGGACCGGGGCAACTCCCGGCGACCGTCGGGCAGCGGCGCGACAGCCTGGAACGTCAAGGCCCCTGGGTCGGACATAGGAAACCCTTCCACCACACAGCTCCAGACGTCCCGCCGACGGCGTCCAGCCGCGGCACCTGCGTCGCGTCAGCCTAGGTACGGGCGAGGCCCAACCCATAGGGCCCACAGACCCACTCCGGGGCCCAACCGAGGTCGAATCCGGCAACGTAATCCCGGTAATCCCGGTCCATGTGCGCCGGATGCTCGGCCCGCTGAGCGTGAGGAATCCGGGCAGACCTGGAGGCAATTCATCGAACGTAATTCCGATTTCAGATTCACCCCTCGGGTGGCGTGTCAGGGGTATATGGCCAGTCACGCGTGGAACGCCGCAGGCGAGCGGGGAGTGGTCGGCGATCAGCGGTCAGCGGCGTCGGCCATTTTGAGCGGTGCTGGTTGGCCGACGTGGACTGCGTTACGCCGTTCGGCCGACAGCGGTCGCTGGTGGTCATCAGCCGCGATGTCATGACAGTGCGACCCGCACTCAAAGCGGATGTGCGGCCTTGTGGTGGGTTTCGCACCTCAGGGAATCGAGCCTCCAGCAGACCCGGATTGCGACACGGAGCGGCGGCACCACCGCAGGAGAGACCGAGGAGACAATATGTTGCAAAAGCGACGAAATTGAACGGAGTGGGCAATGGCGCGTCCCTGGCTGAACGTGCTGGCACAGGTGGCGCCCGTTCCGCTCGGGTTACTGCTCAGCGGCGCCCTGGTCTGGGGTGCCACCAACGCCGACTGGAGTGGGACCAGCAGCAACAGCGGCAACAAGTGGACCTCCAGCGCGCTGGGGCTGGCCAACGACAGCAAGGTGCCCATGTTCGACGTCGACGACATGCACCCTGGCGACACAGGCTCCAACTGCATCAGGATCGCGTCGAACGCCGACTTTCCCACCGCGCTCAAGCTGTTCAGCAACTCACCGAACTGGCCCAGCAACTTTCAATCCTTCATCAACCTCAAAATCGACGTAGGCAGCGGCGGCATCTCCGGAAACTGCAACGGCTTCACTCCGCACACGTCTGCGTTCGACGGCACCCTGGACCAGTTCGTTGCCCTATACACCGACTTCCGCACCGGCCTGGGTCCCTGGACCCTGCCCGGCAAGCCGCCCAACTCGTTGAGCTTCCGCTTCGCGTGGCAGTTCAGCCCGAGAGCACCCGACAGCGCGCAAAGCACGGACACCAACGAGGTGACCTTCACCTGGGAAGCTCGGGAACACGAGTGACTCTCCCGAGCGACCTGGCCACCGGCGCGCTCCGCCGGCCCACGGCCAAGGGCGCCCCGCACCCGGTCCGCGTGGTCACCTCGGTCATCTCACGTACCGTGCTCGGCTCGATGGCCGGGCTGCTGGTGTGGACGCATGTGCCCGTGGTGGTGCTGGGCTGGACGGCGGGCGTGGTGCAGTCCGGCTCCATGCGTCCCGCCATCGCGCCGGGCGACGTCGTTCTCTACCAGCCACCACCGCGCGACCGCACACCGGCGGTGGGCCAGATCGTGCTGGCCGAGGACCCCACCCGACCCGGCCGTCTGCTCACCCATCGGGTCCACCAGGTACTTCCCAACAACGACCTGATCACCAAAGGTGACGCCAACTCCACACCGGACTCCGCACCGGTACGGCCCGCGGCACTCAAAGGCGTAGCCCGATTGCGCGTGCCCTGGATCGGACTACCGGTCCAGCTCTGGCGCGCCAAGCAGCCCGTGCCCGAGGCGATCATGCTGCTCGGACTCACCATCCTGCTCGCGCTCGCCGCTCTGCCACTGCACAGCCGCAGCCAGCACAAGTAGCCCCGGTGGCGGATCCTCACCAAGGTCCACACGAACGCCCGACACGCGACCACGCCTCTGCGGGCTCGCCGCGACTACGCGGCGGTGGCGAGCTCGCGCGCCCTCTCGTTGAAGTCGGCGACGAGCCGATGCGCGCCGAACGGCCGCATGCGTCGTTGCAGGTCCTGCACCGCCTCGACGGCGCGCGACGACTTGACTCGCTTGGTCAGCGAGAGCGTACGGATACCGGCGGCGTACGCGGAGTCGAGATCGCGCCGTTGCAGATGGGAGACCGCCAAGGCGGCCTGTGACATGGCTCCTCGGCGCGCTCGCTTCTGCATCTTGGCGTGGGTAATGGACCGCCGCGCGTGCTCCTCGGCCGCGGACGGGTCATCCAGGTCGCGGAAGGTGTTCGCATGTTCGCCGTGAAGGTACGCGGGGTCGATGAACGCGGCCCAGGCCGGTTCCTCGTCGAGCCGCACGCGCTCGTACGCCTTCTCCGACTGCGCGACGGCGTGCGCCGCCGCCGACTTCTCGCCGAGCAGCGCGAGCGCCCGCGCCTCCAGACACCACAGGTCCGCCAGGCACGCGGGCGAGTCCACCCGCGACAGCCCGTGCCGTCCCGCCTGCGCCAGTCGACGGCCTTCGGCGGGATCGCCGAGCAGCGTCGCCTGGTCGGCCATCCCCGCGAGGACGTGCGCGCCCAGGGCGGCGTCCTTCGATTCCTCGGCGAGGCGAAGCGCCTGGATCAGATGCCTCTGTGCGGTCCCGTTCTCCCCGTTGTCGTACGCCATCCACCCGAGGAGGTACGTCTGCTCCGCCGCCGCCTCGCACAGCGCGCGCCGCACCTCAGCACCGTGAGTACGGCGCAGGAGCGGATACACATGCTGCGTCATGTACTCGGCCAGGACCAGCCGGCCCGATCCGCCGCCCTGGAAAATGTCCATCCGCTGGAAGGTGGCGAACATGTTCTTCACGGCCGAGACGTCTTCGAGCCGCACCTGCGGGCCCGGCTCCGGTTCTTGATCGAGCGTGTTCACGAGCCAGTCCCGCGAAGGCCCCACTCCCGCGAAGGCCGCAAACGGCGCGGCTGAAAGGATCTTTCGTCGGTCCACGTCAGCTCTCCCCAGGTCGGCCACTACTTCCACGGTAGTCACGTACGAGGAGTTGTAAACGAGGGCGGCATCGGGCGCAGCACTCTCACCGAGCCCGAGGTCGTACGTGGTGACCCGGAATCCGAAGTGCTCCGAGAACACGGCGGCCAGGATGTCGGGAAGCGGCGCCCGTGGCATCTCGCCTTGAAGCCAGCACCGAACCCGCGTGGTATCTGGGGAGATATGGGGCTGCTTCCATTGCACAGCCTTCGATTTCACGCGCCGCGCCAACTCTCCGCGGCTCATGGTCGAGCGTGCCAGCCAATGTACGAGCTTGTCGTTCGGCGTCTTCATCCTCACAACTTTCTGCGACGGGGAGTAGCGGAAACAACACCCTTCGACACCCTCTTAGACGGTACCCCTGCCTTGCCGGCCCGTGTTGCCTAGTCGTACGAACCGATCCGGTCGCAGGAGTCATCACCATGACGAAGAGCGCGCAACACGAGAACTCGCCGAACTCACGGGGCCGAGGCATTTGCATGGGTCCCCTCCCCATGAGGCCATGCGGGTTATATGCCAACTGCCCCCACAACGTGCCCAAGACACCCGGGCAGGCCCTCTTCACGAGCGACCCGGAATCGGTGGCAGCCGCCCGCAGGTTCGCCGACGAAGTACTGGCACAGGATGCCCCGGACCTCGACACCGGCAAGGTGGATGACATCCGGCTGATCGTCTCGGAGCTGGTGACCAACTCGATTCGTCATGGAGCCGAGCCCGGCGGCTCTGTGCTCGTCGCCATCGAGTCGACAGCCGAGAACATTCGCATCGAAGTGCACGATCCCGTACGGCGCCGTCCGCGCTTCATCGAGCCCGACGAACGAGGAGGTCGTGGCCTGTTCATCGTCCAAGCGCTCGCAGAGACGTGGGGCGTCACCGACAGGGACTTCGGGAAAGCCGTGTGGGCGGTGGTGGCGCGATGACGGATGACGCGATGACGCAGCCGTTCACTATCGGCTGTCCCGTCGGCTCCGGCACCGGCACGAGCCCAATGCCGCTCGCGGGGCACGCCGGCAAACACGACTACCGGCCGACGGTATGACGTCGGAGCCGTCGACGCCCCACTGGCACGGTTACGCCTGGAACGGCCCCCGGTGCCGGCCCGGCAGTGACCCGGGCCCCCGTGTCACGCCCGAGGATGCCCAACCGCTCGACATCGAAGCTCAGTTGAAGCGGATCGCCGAGACCGCCACTGTGTTCACCACCCACCGCACCGTCGATGACGCCTACGCCTGGCTGGAGGCGACGCTCCAGCGGTACCCGCGTGCCGCCAGGACGCCGTTGCCCAGGGACGTACTCGCCGATGCGCGGGCACGGCTCGAACGCGGCGGCGAAGTGGACTGGTTCTACTACTCCCTCGACGGCCGGTACGTCACACGCACGCTCGACATCTGCACCGGCCCTCACGGCGGCGGTTGCCAACAGCCTTAACTCCAGCTCGGCGAGGGCCCGTTGCGCTCTCCGTACGGCACCGGGCGGGCCGTGAACGCGTCCAGGAGGACGCGGTCGCCGACCGGCCGGTTCAGCTTCACCGTGACCTCCTCCATCTTCAGTTCAGCGGTGCAGGGACCGTCCTTCGTTCCGACGACGGATGCGGACAGCACAACACTGCCGCCCGTCTCCAGCACCCGTACCGCAGGGCCGTCGTCGCAGGATCCGTGGGTGGCCATCACCGTCACGGAACGGCCGTCCCCGGCCACCTCGACCAGCCGGGCGAGCGGCGCCAGTACGTCCGTGGGCATCTGGCCGGCCGGCCCGAGCGGCGGCTCCGGCAGCTTCGACGGGCTGACGGCGACCCGCTTGAGCGGAGTGTCGTAGCCCTCCAGGGTGAACAGCCAGGCCGGGACGGTCGCCGGGCCACGGCTGGTGGCCAGGGTCATCTCCCCCAGCCACGCCCCGGTCACGGTGAGGTGCGCTCCGGCGTTGCCACCGCGGGCCACGGTGTCGTACGCCTTCCGCGCCCCCATCAGCGGCAACGTGAGTGAGTCGGCGCTCCCCCACTTCACCTGCCCGTCCTTGTCCGCGGTGGCGGGAAGTTCGCCGCTGAGGACGAAGCTCTGGGTTGTGTAGGCGTGCTTGTCGGCTCCGTCGCGCAGGCCGTTCTCCGGCAGTTGGACCGCCTCGCCCATCGGGAAGTAGCCCTTGCGCCACGCATCGGCGGCCTTGGAACCGTCCCAGGCGTCGGCGACCTGGCGGGCGCGGACCTCCGCGCCGCGACCGCCGCCGCCACCACCGCCGTCCCCGTCCCCCTCCTTCCCGTTGCCGCCGCACCCGACAAGGGCACCGGTTCCGGCGGTGGACAGGGCCAGCACAACAAGAAGATTGACGGTGCGTGAGGTGCGTGAGGTGTTCGTACGCATGGGTCCCCCGGGAATGGACGGTGCCGAGCAGAAGCCGCGCGGCGGTCAGGCGTGGAGCCCGTACCGTCCCTCTGACGCACCGGGCCCGGACCGGGTTCGGCTCATCCCATGCTCCGGCCGTGCTTGTTGTCGCATCGTGACCAGCCTCGTGACCGGACTCCTGACGGACGCCTGGCAGACGCCTGCCCGGCCAGGGCGGGCCCGGAGACCCTGGCCGGGCGTCAGCGCATGGCCGTCAGCCCCGACGGACCGTCAGCCTCTCGCCCGCTTCACATCGCCCTTTCCGCACGCCGTGCCGTCCCTGTTCGGGTCCAGCCGCAGCGGATCGTCCTTGCCGTTGACCTTCAGCCGGCCGTACGCGTTCGCCGCCAGCCAGTCGCAGCGCGCCTTCGTCGTCGGCCTCACCGTGTCCGGGAAGACCGTGGGTACGCAGACGTTCGCCGAGCCGTAGTGCCGGTCGCAGCCCGCGATCTGCGGGCTCACCGGCGCCGAAGTCCGCTTCTTCTGCGGCTTCTTCACCTTGCCGGCCAGGTCGTCGGCGAATTCGTGGACATGAGCCGACTCCGCCGACTGCTTCGCCAGCGCCGCCGGCCCGCCCAGATGCACCCACTCCGCCACCGACGGAATCCCGTTCGCGTCGACCGCGAACAGCATGTACCAGCCCGGCGGCGCCAGATTCGGGTTGCTCGTCACGTTCAGATCGACGTTGTTCCCGTCCACCGTCAGCGGCAGATCCACGAACCGCTGGTTCGGGTCGGACGAGTGCGTCACCGCCGCCGGGCGGATCAGCTCCGCCTTGGCGATGGGCCGGTCGACCGTGATCCGCTGGGTGTCGCCGTACAGCCACTGGTCGTCGATCAGCGAAGTGATCTCCGGCCGTGGGCCCTTGAGCAGATACGGCGGCGTGTACAGCGAAACCTGGTGGTTCCAGGTGCCGTTGCCCGGGTTGTCGCCCGTCGTCATCACACGGCCGTCCGGGAGCAGGAACGCCGAGGAGTGGTAGCCGCGCGCCTCGGGATCCACTGCCACCGGATCGAAGGTGTCCGTCTGCGGATCGAAGATGGACGATTCGTAGACCGGATTCGCCCGGTTGTGCAGCGCGCCGCCGGTCTCCAGGACCTTGCCGTCGGGCAGCAGCACCGCCGAGCCGTACATCTTGCCCTGCGCGCCGGTCTGCGGCTGCGGGCCGCCGCCGAGATCGACCGTGCCCTGCGGCAGCAGCGGACCGGGCGTGTACTGGGGGTTGGGCTGCTTGAGATCGATCAGGTCCGTGAGCCGGTTCGCCTCCGGGTTGGAGTCGATGTTGCCGCCGCCGATGGTCAGGACGCGCTGGTCCTGCGCGGGCGGCAGCAGCACGCTCGCCGACTGGTCGCGCTCGTCCTTGTTCTGGAGCCCGGCCACATCCGTGACGGTGTTGGCGTCGTAGTCGTAGATCGAGGATCCGGTGCCCGGAGTGCCGTTGCCGAAGACATGGCTGCCCGAGTAGAAGAGCCGGCCGTCCTGCATCAGGATCATCGACGGATACAGACCCCAGTACGACCAGGTCTGGTTCACCTGCCACAGCGGCAGCCACTTGTCCTCGGCGGCCGACCAGCGCTCGGCGGTCACGGACCCGCTGGAGTCCTCGCGCAGCCCGCCGAAGGACAGCACATCGCCGTTGCCCATGATCGTGGCCGACGGATACCAGTGGCCGTCGTTCATGTCGTTGGTCTTGCTGTAGGTCTCGGTGACGGGATCGAAGATGTACGAGTCCTTGTAGCCCTGGTAGCCGATCGTGCCGTCGGCCGACGGATAGCCCTTGTTCCCGCTCATCACCAGCACCCGGCCGTCAGAGAGCTGGACATGGCCGGCGCAGAACATGTCGTCGGGCGTCGGGACCGTGTGGTACGAGCCGTCCGACGGGTCGTACACGGCGGAGGTGAACGTACCGGCCTCGAACATGTCCGTGTTGTTGCCGGAACCGGCGATCAGCAGCACCTTGCCGTTGTTGAGGACCACCGAGTGCATCGAGCGCACGGGATTCTCCGTCGGCAGGACCTCCCACCTGCCGTCCGCGCACTCCTGGGCGGTCCCGGTGCACTCGGGCTCCACGGGCGGCAGCGCCACCTCTTCCATGGCGTAGTCGTCGGTGGTCACACTGCCCGTGCCGTACACCGACACACCCCAGGTGATCCGGTCGGTGCCGGGCGGTACGGCCGGAGTGCGGACCTCGGCGCGCTGGTAACCGGCGCTCAGGTCCAGCGTCTTGAGGTCGGTCCAGTACTGCCAGCCGGCCGTGGTGTCATGCCGGAAGAGTGTGATCGCCGCGTCCGGAGTGGTCGACTTGTACCAGAGGGACAGGTCGTACTGCCGGTCCGGCACCACATCGGGCGCGCACGCCACGGACTCCGTGATCAGCGCCTTGCGGTCGCCGTCGACGCGGCGTGTCAGCTCTACCTTGAGCGCCTTGGTGCCGGAGTGGGCGTCGGCGACGGTCGCGAAGCTGAAGTCGTTGTCACCCCAGCCGGACTGCTCCCAGCAGTACGGCATCGCTCCGGCGCCGCCCGCGCCCGCCGTCTCGAAGCCCGGGTTCTTGATGAGGTTCACACCGGCCGCGGCGGGCTGCTGCGCGCTGAGCAGCAGCCCGGACGTGAGCGCGGCGACGGCGAGCAGGGCTGTACGGCGGCTGCGCCGCGCGGGCGGCCGACGGAAGGGACGCGCAGGGCCCTGCGCCCGCGCCGGTCGCGCCCGACCCGCTGGTTCCGCAGGTGCCGCTGGTCCCGCGTCGCCAACCGAACCCGCCGATCCTCCTGGTCCCTCCGGCCCCGTAAGTCTCGTACTCCTCAGCAGTCTCATCGGATCACGCCCCCCTCGATACGGTCGGCCGCGGGCCTCCCCAGGCCCTCGGCCGCGGCTCCTCGTTCCGTACGGCCGGTCCCCCGGGCCGTGCCCCGGCCCGCGCGCCGCCCCCGCGCGCCCCGCTGCCGCTTCGGCAGATACACCAGCGCCTCCGTCCCCACGAACCGCAGGACGAACGTGGCCAGCAGCGCCAGCGCCGTCGCCGCCAGCACCGCCATCCCGAGCCGCGAGACGAAGAGCGCGATCAGCGGGATACGCAGCAGCAGATCGGCGTTGGCGAGCACCGCGAACCGGCCCACCCGGTCCGCCCAGTGCCGGTGCGCCCGCCTGCTGCGGAACAGCAGCGTCTCGATCAGCAGGAAGTTCCACGCCACGCCGAACTGGTTGGCCAGCACCTCGGCCGGGAGATAGTGCAGCCCGGCCGCCGTCAGCCCGTACAGCGCGAGCAGGTTCGGTGCGAAGCCGGTGAGGCCGATCAGTCCGAAGGCGGCCATCCGGGCGAACGGCGAGGCCGTGCGCAGCTCCACGAGATGGCGCAGGAAGCGCAGCCCTTCCCTGGCCGAGGACTTGGACTCGCCCGCGAACCGGTCCCGGAAGACGAACGGCACCTCGGCGGGCTGCTCGGGCCGGCAGCGCACCGTCAGCTCCAGCAGGATCTTGTAGCCGAGCGGACGCAGCGCCTCCGCGGTGACCGCCGAGCGCCGGATCGCGAAGAATCCGCTCATCGGGTCGCTGATTCCGCGCAGTCTGGCCGGGAAGAGTCCCTTGGCCAGCCAGGTCGCCGCGCGCGAGACCGCGACACGGTAGCCGCCGGCCAGCCCTGCCCGGCTGCCGCCGCTGATATACCGGCTGGCGACGACGAGATCGGCGCGCTCCCGCTCACCGGCCGCGACCAGATCGGGCACAAGGGCGGGCGGATGCTGAAGGTCGGCGTCCATGACGACGATCCAGTCGGAGCCCGCGGCCCGCAGGCCCTCCACGACGGCTCCGCCGAGACCGCCCTCGGGAGTCTGCCGGTGGATCACCTCGACCGGGAACGGGCAGTCCTGCGCGGCGGACGCGATCACCTCGGGTGTGTCGTCGGTCGAGTCGTCGACGAAGATCACCTCGCAGGGCAGTCTGGCCGGTACGGCGTCGGTGAGCTGGCGCAGCAACTCCCGTACGTTTCCTGACTCGTTGAAGGTCGGGATGATGACGGTGACGGCTCCGGGCTCGGCCACGGCCGTGGCTTCGAGCTCGGGTTCGCCGAGCTCTCCGGCGCCGGTGGGCGGAAGAATGCTCATCGTGCGCCTCCCGTGCTCGTCGTGACCGTGCTCGTAGTGGCTGTGCTCGCCGTACCCGTACTTGTCGCGCCCGTACTTGTCGTATCCGTGCCCTTCGTGGCCGCGGTCGCGGTCGCGATCCGCCGGATCTCGATCCGGTCCTCGCCCTCGCCGAAGACGGCGACGGTGTCCGAATGGGCCAGCGCGTCCCGCACATTGGGCAGATCGCGCGCATCGCGCCGTACCGTCGGAGAGGCGACCACATAGTCCAGATCGCGCCAGCCGCCGGGCATGGTCTCGGTGACGGCCGGGTCGAGATCGGCCTTGTAGAACCAGATCGCGCCGAGGCCCGGTTCGTAACCGGCGTGTACGAGGTCGAGCCAGAGCGCGTCGTCCACGAGCACCCGGGCCCGGGACGGATCGGGCACCTCCGTGGCCATCCAGGAGGCGGCGGCCCGGTAAGGAGCGTTGGCGTCGGCGGTCAGGGCGGTGCGGTTGCCGTCGTACCAGTGAGGCACGACGTATACGGCGGCGGTCGCGGCCAGGGCCGCCAGCGCCGTCCAGCGCACCACGGTCACCTTCCGGCTCTCCACCCTCTCCGCACTCTCTGCGTTCTCTGCGTCCTCCGTGCTCTCCGTGCTCTTCGTGCTCTTCGCTCTCTCCGTGCTCTTCGCGCTTGCGCGCCGTCTGCGCAGCACGGCATGCGTGACACTCGCCGCGCCGCCCGCCAGCACCAGCGCCAGGAACGGCAGCGCCTGGATGACATACATCGCGGGCAGATAACCGGACGGGCGCATGGCCACGGCGGTGAGGATGACCACGGCGAGCGCCGGGCCCGCGAGCGCCCGCGCCGTGACCGACCAGCGCAGCGTCACCATCAGCAGGACGGCACCGGCGAGACCGCCCAGCGGCAGCACCCGGTCGTAGTAGAGCCAGGACTGGAGCACTCCGTACGAGCCGCTGCCCGCGTCGAGGATGAAGCCGGAGCCGGGCCGGCTCATCTGGTACGTGATGCCGTCCCAGAGCGAGACATGTCCGCCGCCCGGCAGCAACTCGCCCTTGAGCAGGGCGAACAGCGGATAGAAGAGCCCGATCAGCGCACAGGCGGTGATCGCGCCGGTGAGGGCGAACTTCCTGGTGTCACGGTGGCTGAACCGCCACATCGTCACCAGCAGCGCCGGCAGGATGACGAGCATCGTCTCCTTGGTGAGCACGCCGACGGCGGCGGCAATCCCGGCCGCGAAGTGGTGCCAGAGATCACGGTGCGGCGAGGCCGCCAGACAGAACGCCAGCAGCATCCACATCACGGCGATGTTGTCGAGGAAGATCTCCCGCTGGAGCACCACGGAGAGCGGCGAGAGCCCGAAGAGGACCATCGCCAGTCCGGCCGCCCAGCGCGGCAGCCACAGCCGCCGGGCCAGTACGTACAGGAACACCGCGCTGGCCGCGCTGACCAGCAGCATCGCGAACCGCATCGGCGCGACGGTCATCGACTCGGGCGACAGAAGCGAGGGCAGCCAGGTCAGAAAGGCGATCTGCATCCAGCCGAGCGGCGGATGGTCGTACCAGTAGGTGTAGTGGGCGAGGCCGTCGCCCTCCTGGACCGCCCAGGCCTGGGCGAGATAGGTGCCCTCGTCGTCACTGAGCGTCGGATAGTGCTGGATGTTCCAGCCCTGGACCAGCAGGATCGCGACGAGGAGCACACCGCACAGCAGCAGATCGGGACGGGAGCTGCGGAAGCGCACCACGGGCCGGACGGTGAGCCGTCTGTTGCCTGGCCCTGGCGCACGGCCGTCGCCGGTCTTGTCGGGCGCGGCCTCTGCCGCGTCCTCTGCCACGTTCCGGGCATCGTTCGGCTGCGCGGGGACGGCCGTTCTCTGATCGGTCGTCACCACGGGAAGTGTGGAGGTCACGCGTGGACGTCCTCTCGGATGTCGCGGATGTCTCGGGCGTCTCCGGCGCCACCGGTGCCCGGCGCCAGATGCGCGCCGACATGGCTGGTCAGCTCCCAGTCGCTGTGGCCCCGCTGCTCGCGCCAGACGGCACGGATCGCCGCTCCGGCGAGCAGCACCTGGTAGAAGGGACCGCCGACGATGAGCTTCAGATAGTGCGTGAGCCGTACGCGAAGTCCGTACTGCTTGCCGAAGTCATGCAGCCCGACGACCTCGAAGACAAAGGTGACCAGCGCGGTGACCAGCGGCAGGAAGGTGACGAAGGCGATCGTCACCGGTACGTCCAGGAAGAGCGCGATCCCTACGTTGAGCGGGATGATCAGTCCGGTGAACGCCTGGAGGAACGGTGTCATCAGCGTGTAGCGGGCGAGCATCCGCTGTCCTGGCGTGGGCAGTTGCTTCCAGTCCTTCTTGCGGTAGACCTGAAGGAAGCCCTGGTTCCACCGAGTTCGCTGCTTGAGCAGGGACATCAGTGAGCCGGGAGTCTCCTCGCGGGTCACCATGTCCGAGTCGTACGCGACGACGACCTTCTTGCCGATGCTGGAGAGCCGTACGCCCAGATCACAGTCCTCGGCAAGGCAGTTCGGGTCCCAGCCGCCGGCCGCGCGCAGCACCTCGGTCCGTACGAAGACGGTGTTGCCGCCGAGCGGGATGAAGCCCTTCTGCGCGTGCAGATGGAGTCTGCTGCGGAACCAGAAGAAGTACTCCAGGCAGTTGCGCAGGCTGTACCAGCTCGAATGGAAGTTGATGAGCTGCACTCCGCCCTGGACGACATCGGCGCCGGTGGAGCGGAAGGCGTGGTCCACATGGGTCAGCAGCTCGGGATGGACCTGGTCCTCGGCGTCGAAGACTCCGACGAAGTCGCCGGTGCAGTGCGGCAGCGCGGTGTTGAGCGCCTTGGGCTTGTTCTTCGCCTCATGGGTGTCGACGACGACTCTGACGCGTCCCGGATCACGGGCGGCGGCCCGCTCGGCGACCTCGGCGGTCTCCGGATCGTCGTGTCCGACGATGACGATGATCTCGAAGTCGGTGTGGCTGGACTGGAGCAGCCGCTCGACCGTGTGCTCCAGCACCGCCTGCTCGTGGCGGGCGGGCAGCAGCAGGGAGAACGAGCCCTGCCGGCCTCCGTCGGGCGGTGCGAACTTGGTCGCGGCCAGCGTCTCCGGTGTACGCCAGGCATGCATCTGCCACCAGAGCGTGAACGCGGCCATCCAGAAAAGCGCCAGTGAAACGGCAGCAATGAACACAGACGTGAGCAACACGGCCCCCCTCGGCCCGGGTGGACCGCGGCAAGGCCCCCCTGGCCGCCGACGCACCCTCGATCCCCCTCGCGCAACAGGCTCCCCCCACACACCTGTTGCGCCTCTTGTGAAGACAATAAGGCCGACCTGTGACGGCCGGAGGGCCGTTTGGGTGAATACTGCGTTTCAGGCCGATTCACCGCACGTCATAAACCGGCCACAGATTACTCGAACACGCCCAACTCGCCGCGCAGTACGCTCACTTCGGTTGTGGGAGCGGTGCATACGAACCGTCGGCAGACATACGCGGCGGACCGCCCGCCGACAAGCGGACGGCCCGTCAGCAGCGGGAAGCCATCGGTGCCCCCGTCGCCGCCGGTCCCGTCGGCCCCGCCAAGCCCGTCGCCGTCCGCAGGGCCGTACGCCACGACCGCGCCGGGTGCCGTCGCGAGCAGTGCCGTACGGTGCAACTCCCGTGCCGCGGCGTCTCCTTCGGGCCCGACGTCTTTGGGCGCGACGACGGCGATCTCACGCGGCCCGTCGAGCAGCGCCTCGGCGACCGCGAGGCCCCAGCCGATGAAGCGCGGCGCGCGCGGGCCCAGGGACTTCACCACGCCCAACGCGCCTTCGGCAGCGGTGCGATGGGCCTCGGAGCCGGTGTGCGCGGCGTAGGAGAGCAGGGCTCCGGCGGCGGCCGTCCAGCCGGACGGCGTCGCGTTGTCCGTCGGATCCTGGGGCCTGCGGATCAACTGTTCGGCGTCGTCGGCGGTGTCGAACAGCGCGCCGTCCTCCGCGACGAAGCGGTCGAGCACAATGTCCAGCAGGAATCCGGCGAATTCCAGCCACGCTCCCTCGCCGGTGACCGCGGCGAGCGCCAGAAATCCCTCGGCGACATCCCCGTAGTCCTCCAGTACGCCGGCGTGCGCGCCGGACCTGCCGTCCTTCGAGGTACGGACGAGCCGCGCGGTCTCAGCCGTGTCGCCGAGGTGCACCCGTACGAGCAGATCGGCGGCCTCCGTGGCCCGCTCCACCAGGTCCGGCCGGTCGAAGTACGCGCCGGTCTCGGCCAGCGCGGCGATCGCGAGCCCGTTCCAGGCGGCCACGATCTTGTCGTCCCGGCCGGGCCGTGGCCGCTCCTCGCGCGCGGCGAGCAGCCGGGCCCGTACGGACTCGACGCGGGCGGCGTCCACCACGCCGCCGCCCTGCGGAAGTTGGAGCACGGAAGCACCTTCCTCAAAGGTGCCCTCCTCCGTCACCCCGTAGTACTGCGCCGCGAACTCAGCATCCGACTCACCGAGCACCTCGCGCAGCTGCTCCGGCGTCCAGACGTAGTACGCGCCCTCGACATGCCGTCCGGTGCCGTCGTCGCTGTCCGCGTCCAGCGCGGAGGCGAACCCGCCCTCGTCCGTGCGCAGTTCGCGTACGAGGAAGTCCGCGGTCTCCACCGCGACGCGCCGCGCCAGATCGGATCCGGTGGCCCGCCACAGATGGGCGTAGACGCGGCACAGCAGCGCGTTGTCGTAGAGCATCTTCTCGAAGTGCGGGACGGTCCACTCGCGGTCCACGGAGTAGCGCGCGAAGCCGCCGCCGAGCTGGTCGTAGATCCCGCCGCGCGCCATCGCCTCACAGGTGTCGGCCGCCATCTGGAGCGCGCCCTCGGCGCCGGTGCGGGCGTGATGGCGCAGCAGGAACTCCACCACCATCGACGGCGGGAACTTGGGCGCGCCGCCGAAGCCGCCGTGCCGCGCGTCGTACTCCCTGGTCAGCCCGAGCAGCGCCTGCGACACCTCCGCCTCGCCCGGCACGCCCTCGCCGCCGCCGTGCGCGAGCGACCGCCCGGACAGCTCCCGTACGATCCGCCCGGCGACCTCCGCGACCTCCTCGCGCCGGTCGGTCCACGCGGCACTGACACCCTCCAGGACCTGCGGGAAGGACGCCATGCCGTGCCGCGGCGCGGGCGGGAAGTACGTACCGAAGTAGAACGGCTCCCCGTCGCCCGTCAGAAACACCGTCATGGGCCACCCACCCTGCCCGGTGGCAGCCTGCACGGCCTCCATGTACACGGCATCCACATCGGGCCGCTCCTCGCGGTCCACCTTGATATTGACGAAGTGCCGGTTCATGTACTTCGCGGTCGTCGTGTCCTCGAAGCTCTCGTGCGCCATCACATGACACCAGTGGCACGCGGAGTAGCCGACCGACAGCAGAACGGGTACGTCACGCCGCCGCGCTTCCGCGAAAGCCTCCGGCCCCCAGGGCCACCAGTCGACCGGATTCTCGGCATGCTGAAGCAGATACGGCGAGGTCGCGCCACCCAAGCGGTTCACAGTAATCACCCTCTCATGCGACGTCCGGCAGCCCGGTAGATCAGGCCTCAACCAGAGAATGCGCCCCACCGGTCGACCGGGTTGTCGGCGCACTGGAGCAGAGACGGGGCCTCCGCTCTCACCCTAATCGGGCAGGCTGGACAGTAGGCTGAGCCGGGCGGCACCGGAACTGACGAGCATCCTCGAAGGAGGTACGCCATGACCGCCGAGATGGTCGCACCCGCATGGATGCACTTGCAGATCAGCGCAGAACAGTACGACTCCTGGTCCGAGGAGCAGTGCGTCGGCATTGAGATCGTGGACGGGATGGTCGTCGTAAGTCCGAGTGCGTCCAAGCGTCGCAATCGGCTGGCCCGGATCCTGGCCAATGCCCTGGACGCCGCCGCAGGCCCGGACTGGAACGCCGACACGGATTTCGACGTCCGCCTCCAGGACGTTCCGCTCACCAACCGCCGTCCGGACGTGACCGTCTACCGGGCGGAGACCATCGACCTCACGCCCACCCGCCCAGAGCATGTGCTCCTGGTTGTCGAGGTCGTGTCCCCGGGCTCGGAGACCACCGACCGGGTTGTGAAGGTGGACCAGTACGCCAAGGCCGGCATCCCCTTCTACTGGCGAATCGAACAGGCCGCCACCGGTCTCCCGATCATCTACACCTACGTTCTCGACCCAGCCACCAAGGCATACAGGGACGGCGAGATGTTCACCGGCGTAATCAAGGCTGCCGCGCCCTTCTCCGTCACCGTGGACCTGGGAGCCGCCTGACGGGCAAGGATGCTCCGTCTCCACTCCAGCCAAGCGAGGCGGCAAGCTGCTCCTGCGTCCAGGCATCGATCTTCGCGTCAAGATCATCACTATCGGCGCCCATAACAGCACCCTATGGCGTCACACCTGGTCGGCACTCACGGGTTCAGCTAGCGCACTGGCACCAGTGACAACTGCTGTACCCGACACTCAGCAACACCGGCACATCCCGCCTCCGCGAACGCCTCGGCCGACCCGGGCCACCAGTCCACGGGATTGCCGGCGTGTTGGAGCAGGTACGGAGAGGTCTCATGGGCCAGTCAGTTCACCATCCCCCCATCCTGCCCCAGCAAGCCCCCACCCCGAACGAAGCCACGGTCAGCCACCCAGGCGGAACCCACTCACCGGCCCGGAACACGGAGGGCCGCGAGTATCTCTTGCTTCCGGGCTCCTCCATCGGCTTACCGCGCTCGGTCGAAATGTTGAACAGCAGAAAGGATCAACGCCCTGGCGGGCTGACCGTAGACCGCCGACTGCCTGAGAAGCGCGAACGCTTTGGCGTACAACTCGATTTCTTTCGGCTGGGTGACCGAAATCTCGGCAGAGTAGGTCTCAACGAGTACAAGTTTGTCATCGAACATCGAAAATGAGTTACCGGGCCAGACCGCCAGACGCGCGTCTCGAGGAATTATTCCCACGCTCAGCCTCGGAAGCCGCATGACCGCCAACAGGCGGTCGAGCTGGGCCTTCATCACGTCCGGGCCACCGAAGGTGGTGTAAAGGGCCTGCTCGGCAAGCAGAACGTCGAATATCCTGTTGCCACTGTACAGAAATTTCTGCCGTTCGAGCCTCTTGGCCACGGCCGCGTCACTGTCGTCGTTGGTAATCTCATAAAGCTGCACAACTTGCTTGAACACCTCCGCGGAATACTCCGCAGTCTGGAGTGTGCCCCAGATGACTGTCGGATGCCAGATCCTGAATATCTTGGTCCTGGCGTAAACCGGCAGGGATTTTTGTTGCCGCGAAGCCGCCCCGTTCTGGAACAGCCGCCGCCACTCCATCCACAGCTCTTCGATGTGCCGGACCGTAGCGATCAAGTCACCGATGTGCTCTTGATTCCGCGTCCTCTCGCACCAGACGCGAATGTCGTCCTCGCTGGCGTTCTGCTTGCCGTTCTGCTCCATGCGTCCGACTCGATTCGCCGGTCCCGAATGATCGGCCCGGTCGTCGCCGACCGGTATGTCTCATCGGTGATCGCGTGCCATGCCGCCGTACACGGCGTCGCGGTGGAGACCGTAACCAGGCTCCTGGAGCCCTACCGCCCCTATCTGGTGGAGCCGACTCACACCTTCTACCTCCGGTGCGCGGAATCGGTGCTGCGTGAGCGCATGGCCCGCAAGCACGACCTGAAGCAAGACGACATGGAGCTCTTCACCGTCCCCGGTCGCCTCGCCGGTCTGCTCGCCAACTTCGAGGCTGTATCCGCCGCAGATCCCACGGCTGTCGTCATCGACACGGATGACAAAACACCGGAGGAACTCGCCGAGTGTGTCATCGCCCGGCTGGAGTCCGGCGGTGCTTAACCCCATCGACACCGAGGCCGTCATCCGCCGAGGTGGCGCCATCGGAGGGTTCCCCGGCGAGATCCACGAGGGAGTCGCCTGGTGGCTGGGAGCCTGCCTCGTCATCACCCAGAAGGCCGACCGCATCGCCGTGGCCCACGACGGACATCCGTCCATCACCGAGTTCGCCAAGCGCTTCTGTCTGGGCGCGATCAATGCTCAGCACTACGCGTGCAATGTGCGGTTCCTCGGGCTCCAGACCGAGGAGCTGCTGCTGGCCACGCTCGGGAGCTTCGACGGTGTCCCCGGTGCCTGGCTCTCCGCCAGTGAGACCGAAGGCGCACTCGTCGTCCGCATCACGCTCTACAACCGGCAGGGCCTCGTCCTGGACGATACGAACGGTCTCGCGGAAATCCGGCGGCTGATCGCCGAGGACCGTGTACCGATCCCCGTCAACGCCCGGGCCAAGGGGACCACCGAGCCCTGGCGCTCCCAGTTGACGAAACGGGAGGATCTGTCGTGATCAACGCGGCCGAGGTCGTCCGGACCGGCACCAGCTATGCCGACGAGCACCTGGGGCGGCCGGTATCCGTCCTGACCGCAGAGCAGCGGTGGCTGATCATCGTGTGTACCGACCACGGCGACGCATTCGGCGACGACGGATTCCATGGCCGAGGCATCGCTCACCCCGTCGTCATGAACGTGCCGTTCGCGGCGGTGGTGCGCTGAGGGCCGCTACCCTCGCGAGGCATGAGCGAGGACATCCAAGAACGCGGGCGTCTCCGCGACGCGTCCGTTGTGGTAGCGCGCGACGCGCAGGGCCTGGTGGCCGTCTTGAGCGCCGGCTTTCCACGGCACGGTGGCGAGTATCTCTTCCTTCCGGGCGGACGCAGGGAACCCGGGGAGGACGATGAAATGTGCGCGCGTCGCGAGCTGCGCGAAGAGGCCGGCGTCATCGCCGGGTCGTGGAGGTCGCTCGGCTCGTACGCCATGTCGCTCGATTCGACGGCGCGTGTACACCTGTTCGAGGCCCGCGACCTGACGCTCGGACCGCAGGAACTGACTGCCACGGAGAGGGACTTCAAACTCGCCTGGTGGCCCATGGAGGAAGCGATCGACGCAGCGGCGGCAGGCCGCTTCCTCCTCCCTGCGGGTCCCTTGGCGTTGCTTCTGGCAGAGAGACCAGGGCAGCATTTTATGTAGAATGAATCTACATAGATTGAATCTACCTTGCGGGAGCAGCGATGGCCTCCACACCCTTCGTCGGCCGCGGTGCCGAGCTGAATCTGCTGCGCAAGCGTCTCGACCGCACTCTCGCGACCGGGTCCGGTACCGCCGTGGCCATCCGGGGGCGGCGGCAGGTGGGCAAGTCGCGGCTGGTGCAGGAGTTCTGCGACCGGGCGCGGCTTCCCTATCTCTTCTTCACCGCCACCAAGGGCGCCTCGTCCCTGGAGGCACTCGCCGCCTTCCACACCGAACTGCGCGAGTCACAGCTCCTCCCGGGCGACGGCGCCCTGCTCTCGGCGAGTCCGCCCTCGAACTGGCCTGACGCCTTCCGGCTGCTGGCCTCCGCGCTCTCGGACGCGCCCGGTGTGGTCGTACTCGACGAGCTGCCCTGGCTGGCGGAGCAGGATCAGGTCTTCGACGGCGCTCTCCAGACGGCGTGGGACCGTCTGCTGTCCCAGCGGCCCGTGCTGCTCCTGCTGCTCGGCAGCGATCTGCACATGATGGAGCGGCTCACCGCCTACGACCGGCCCTTCTACGGCCGCGCCGACAGCTTCGTACTCGGCCCGCTCAATCCCGCGGAGACCGGAAGCGCCCTCGGACTCGACGCCTCCGACGCCATCGACGCGCATCTGGTCTCCGGCGGCCTGCCCGGCATCCTGCGCGCCTGGCCTCATGCGACACCCGCCCTCGACTTCATCGAGGCGGAGTGCGCCGACCCGGCCTCCCCGCTGTTCGGTGTGCCCGAAGCGGCGCTCATGGCCGAGTTCCCGGCGCCCGACCAGTCCCGCCGGGTGCTGGAGGCGATCGGCGGCGGCGACCGTACCCACACGAACATCGCGGCCACTGCGGGAAGCCGCAGCGGCGCCCTGCCCTCGGGTGTGCTCTCGCCGATACTGCACCGGCTCTCGGAGGAGAAGCGGGTGCTCGCGGTGGACAGCCCGCTCTCCGTCAAGCCCGGGAAGCCCGCGCTCTACCGCGTCGCGGACAGCAATCTGCGGCTGTATCTCGCGGCCCTGCGGTCCGCGCAGGAACAGACCCGGCGCGGGCGCCCGGAGGCGGCCTTCGGGCTGGTGCGGCGGCGCTGGGCCTCCTGGCGGGGCCGTGCCGTGGAGCCGCTGATCCGCGAATCCCTCGAACTGGCCGCGATGGACGGCGACTTCCCCTGGCCGGAGACCGGGACGGTGGGAGGCTGGTGGAACCGGCAGTTCAGCCCGGAGATCGATCTGGTCGGTGCCGACCGCGCACCCGTGGCCGGCACGCTGTTCTTCGCCGGCTCCGTCAAATGGCTGACCAGCCCATTCGATCAGCACGACCTCACCGCGCTGGAACAGGGCGTGGCGCAGCTTCCCGGGTTCGTTCCGGGCAGCACCGGCCTGGTCGTGGCCTCCCGTGCCGGCATGACGGCCGGCATCGCCTCGGACCGTATCGGGCTTGTCTGGGGGCCTCGGGACGTTGTCGGCGCCTGGCCGGAGTGAGGACGCGCAACCGCGTACGACTGCGCGCGTGGGAGGAACTCCGGCGGGCTGGTCTCGCGTTCGTGGGGTCGGCACAGGACAATGTCCCTCCATCCAGTGCTTGCGGAGGGGGACGCTTATGCGGGAGAGCCACCGGGCCGAAGCCGAGCGGCTGTTGGTGCGTGCCGTGGAGGAGGAGGTGCGGCGCTCCGGCGGCCGGACCGACGGGAACGCGCTGCTGGCGCGAGGGCGGAGCGCGCTGGATGCCATGGCGTCCGGAGCGGCCGAGGAGTACGCCGCCTACGCGCGGGCCATGGAGGCGGCGGAGGCGGAGCGGCGGCCACTGTCGCACCGGTTCAGCCGGCAGTCCATCGGAACGCCCGTGCTGGTCACGGCCGTTGCCACCGCCGCCGCGGTCGGCGCGGATGTCGCGCTGGGCACCGCCACGGGCGTCGCGCTCGGCGCGGGCGCCGTGGTCGCCGTCGCCGGCGCCGCCACCACCGTCGCCAAGGTGACCGCGTCCCACTGGCCCGCCGCCCATCAGCGCGCGGGCGCGGCCGGCCAGCCCGGCGGCACCGAGCAGCTACGGCTCCAGTGGCTGACGGCGCTGGAGGTACGGGGCATCCGCCCGTTCCTCGACCAGCAGCGCGTGCTCACCTCCGCGACCCGCCGCACCACCACCAAGAAGTCCGTACCGCAGCTCCGTGGCGGCGACCGCAGCGCCGCCGCGCGCCGGCGCACCGTCCTTGAGCAGTCCTTCGCCCATCTCCCGCAGCCCGACGGGCCGTTCGCCGGGCGCCGCGCCGAGATGGCGCAGATCGCGCAGTGGGTCCACGCGGCCCGCGCCTCGACGGAGACCAGGCCGACCGTGGTGGTGATCCACGGCGATCCGGGCTCCGGCCGCACCGCGCTGGCCGTACGGGCGGCGCACCGGCTCAAGGACCAGTTCCGCGGGGCGTGCGTCGTCGATCTGCGCGGCGGCGACGCGGGCGAGGCGCCACTGTCGACGCGCGACGCGCTGCTGCATCTGCTGAACCGGCTCGGCGCGCCGCGCGAGCAGCTCCTCTTCCGTGAGCGGTCCTCTCCGGAGCAGCAGGTACGGCGGCTGAGCGAGCTGTACCACCAGCATCTGACGGGCCTGCCGGTGACGGTCGTCCTGGACGACGCCTCCGATCCCGAGCAGGTCAGAACGCTGGTGCCGGAGCGCTCGGAGAGCCTGGTGCTGGTGACGGCGCGCCGGCCGCTCGATCTGCCCGCCGATGTACCGGCCTGGGTGCACCACCTGCCGGTGGAGGCGCTGGACGGCGCGGGCGCGGAGGAACTGCTGCGGGCGGTGGCCGCGGCGGCCGGAAGCGGCTCGGAGTCCGGCGGCGGCTCCGGGTCCAGCTCGGGCTCGGGCTCCGGGGCCAGCACCGGCTCCGGTTCTGCCGACGTGCCGTACGACGCCCAAGCCGCCGACAAGGTACGGGAGTTGTGCGGCGGGCTGCCGCTCGCCCTGTGTGTCGCCGGATCCTCGCTCGGCACCCGTACCGCCCAGTCCCTGGCCGCGGATCTCGCCGCGTACGGCCCCGTGGAGCCGGTCGAGCGCGCGCTGTGGCTGCGCTACACCGACCAGTCCGAGCAGGCCCGCCGGCTGCTGCGCCGGCTCGCGCTGGCCGGCCGCGCGTCCCTGGGCGCCGCCGCCGCGGCGGCGCTGCTGGCGACGGACGAGCACACGAACGAGCGCCCGGACGGACGCACAGACGGACGCACGAACGAGCGCACAGACGGGCGCACCGACGAGCAGGCGGCGGCACAGCTGCTGACCACACTGTCCCGGGCCGGTCTGATCGATCCGGTACGGTCCGGCCGCTACCGGCTGCACGACGCCGTACGGACCTTCGCGCAGGCGCGGCTGCGCGAGGAGGAGCAGGAGGCCGACCGTACCGCCGCGCAGGAGCGCCTCATCCGCAACTACGCGGAGCTGGCCGACTCCGTGATCCGGCTGGTCGACGGCAAGACATCGACGCGCGCGGACCTCTTCAAGACCGCGGCGGGCGCGCACGGCTTCTCCTCCCTGGACGCGGCGCTGCGCTGGCTGGACGAGGAGTCCAGCTTCATCACGGCCACACTGCGGCACGCGGAGGGCGTCGACCAGCAGGCCGTGCTCGATCTGCTCGGCGCGCTCTGCGACTACTGCCTGCTGCGCGGCGATCTCTACCGGCTGGGCGAGATCAGCGAGTTGACGCAGGCGGTGGACCAAGGGCTGCTCGTACGCTCGGTCCAGTGGCGTACGGGTATCGCGGCCCGTCAGCTCGGCGAGCTGGACAAGGCGCGCTCCACCCTGACCTCGGTGGTCGATCTCTACCGCGAGGCGCAGCACGACGCGGGCGCGGCGCGCGCCCTCTGCTCGCTGGGCATCACCCTGCACCACCAGGGCAATCTGCCCGAGGCGTCGGCGAAGCTGCGCGAGGCGCTGGCGCTCCAGTCCGGCGACGAGCTGGCGGCGGACCGCGCCTGGACGCTGCACGCCCTCGCCGCGGTCGAACGCGACCGCGGCGGCCTCGCGGAGGCGCTCACGCTGCTCTCCACGGCGCTGGTGCTGCACCGCGAGAGCGAGTCCGTCCACGGCGAGGCCTGGTCGCACTTCCAGCTCGGCCAGGTCTGTCTGCGCATGGGCGATGTGGTGCGGGCGGAGGCCGAGCTGGGCGAGGCGCTGGAGCTGTACGGCAGGACCCGCGACGGCCGCGGCGAGGCCTGGGCGCTGACCCAGCTCGCGCGGGCGCGTCTGGTCGACGGCGAACCGGGCCCGGCGGTCGGCGGGCTCCGTGACGCGCTCGCCCGCCACCGGGAGAACGAGGACGCGCGCGGCGAAGCCTGGACGCTCTACTACCTGGGCCAGGCGCTGGAGGAGAACGGCAGCCGCGACGAGGCGGTACGGGAGCTGGAACGCGCCCGCACGATGTTCTCGCGGATGCGGGACGTATATGGTCTGGCCTGTGCCCGGCACCACTCGGGCCGGGTCACCCGCGACCAGCGCGCCGCCCAGACCGGCAATCTCCGCAACTCGGGCTTCGCCCGTCAGCTCCTGGTCGACGCCCGCGCCGACTTCCACCGTATCGGCGTGGCCCACGGCGAGGCGTGGACCTGTCTGGAACTGGCCATCATCGACGCGGGCAACAACCGCGCGGCCCAGGCGCTCCAGCTCTGCGACGAGGCGACGGCGCTCTTCGCCTCGTACGGCGACGAGCGCGGCACCGACTGGTCCCGCTTCCTGCGCTGCACGCTGCTGCCGTACGCCTCGGCGGGCGGTACCGAGGTCGGCTCGGCGGTGGCCGAACAGGAGCTGACGGACCTGACCGCCGCCCGCCACGCGCTCCGCGACGGCAAACTGGAGGACTGCGCGGACGCCTACACGGTCATGCTCCGCCGAGGCGTATCCCTGGACGACGGCTGGCAGGCCTGGCATCTGGGCATGGTCCCCACCCGCCACGCCCGCGAGGTCATGGGCGTACCGGTGGAAACGACACCGGCGTAGGACGCGCGGGAGGGCGCGGCTGAGGTACGCGGCGGGCTCGCCGCGCCCGTCAGTACTGGCCGCCCCGGGGCCGGGGCGGCCAGTACTGTGGCAGACGCGTCAATCCGACTCGGCGTGCGGCGGCTTCGGCGAGGTCGAGGTCGAGGTCGTGGCCGGCGTCTTCTCCGGCTTCGAGGTCTCCTCCGGCTTCGGGGTCTCCTCGAAGTTGACCATGCTCATGTGCCGGTTCATCGACTTCATCAGCAGCCACACACCACCCGCCATCACCGCGAACACGATGAACCCGAGCACACCGGGCGTCACCTTGTTCTCGTCCAGCTCCTTGGCGAGCGGCAGCATGTGCGTCATTGCCTGGGTCGCATACATATCAGGCATTGTCGCGGATGCCCGCGAAGAGGTCGCTCTCGGGGAGGGACGTATCGACGAGGGACTTCGCCAGCTCGTACTCCTCCGTCGGCCAGACCTCCCGCTGGATGTCCATCGGCACCCGGAACCAGCCGCCGTCCGGGTCGATCTGCGTGGCGTGCGCGATCAGCGCCTTGTCCCGGATCTCGTAGAAGTCCGCGCACGGGACATGCGTGGTCAGCGTCCGCTCCTCGCGCTCGATCTCCTTCCACCGCTCCAGCCAGGCCCCGTACGGCGACTCCAGACCGCGCGCCAGCAGCGCCTCGTGCAGCGCGACCGTACGCGGCCGGTTGAAGCCCTGGTTGTAGTAGAGCTTCTGCGGCTGCCAGACCGGACCGAACTCGTCCTCCGGATACTTCTCCTTGTCCGTCGCCGCATCGAACGCCACCATCGAGATCTTGTGCGTCATGATGTGGTCGGGGTGCGGATAGCCGCCGTTCTCGTCGTACGTCGTGATGACCTGCGGCCGGAACGAGCGGATCAGCCGCACCAGCCGGCCCGCCGCCTCGTCCACGTCCTCCAGCGCGAAGCAGCCCTCGGGCAGCGGCGGCAGCGGATCGCCCTCAGGCAGCCCGGAGTCGACAAAGCCCAGCCACTCCTGCTCGACACCGAGGATCTGGCGCGCCTCCTCCATCTCTTTTTTACGGACCTCGTGGATGTGCTCCTCGATATAGGCGTCACCCTGGAGCTTGGGGTTGAGGATGGAGCCGCGCTCGCCACCCGTGCAGGTCACGACCAGCACGTCCACCCCCTCGGACACGTACTTGGCCATCGTGGCCGCGCCTTTGCTCGACTCGTCGTCGGGGTGGGCGTGAACGGCCATCAGCCGTAGCTGCTCAGTCAAGACTCGATCCTCAGTGATTCGTCGCATCGGACGGCTTCTATAGTGACGGATACCCGGGGGCGGAAATTCCGGCCGCCCGACGCGGAAAGGGACGATCATGGCTGTGGTGCGCGAGCAGCTCCCCCCCGGCCGTTACGGCCGCTCGGCGGACGAGCACGCGGATCACCGGCTGCGGATCACCGGCGCCGTCCTCGGCACCGCGCTGATCGCCCTGATCGGCTGGTTCGGCTACCACTATGTAGTCGATCGCAGTGTCTCCGGCGAGCTCATCAAGTTCAAGGTGGTTTCCGCCACCTCTGTGGAAGTCCATCTGGAAGTCCGCAAGGACCGGGACGCCGGCGGCAGCTGTACGCTGCGCTCCCTCGCGGAGAACGGCGCCGAGGTGGGCCGCAAGGACGTACGCTTCGGCCCCGGCGAGACCAGGATCGACCAGGTCTTCACCGTGCGTACGACGGCGACCGCGACCAGCGCGGAGCTGCTGGGCTGTACGTCGGACTGAGCCCTGTTCCTGCGCCGCGCCCGCGTCGACCGCATCGTCCAGGAACTCCCTACTTCGGCTGTCGGACCCGCCGTACGTCTCGCCGCTGACCTGCGTCGACGTAAATCTGATGGCTTTCGTCCTCCCCCTCGCGCCACGAAATTGTTAGGCTCGTGGTTTCGCCCGACCGAGAAGGAAACATTCTTCTGGGTAGGGCGTTGCTTTGTATTCCCGGTACCTACGAGGAGCACCTGTGACCCAGACCAGCGAAAACGTCACCTGGCTCACCCAGGAGGCGTACAACCAGCTGAAGGCCGAGCTGGAGTACCTGTCTGGTCCCGCCCGCACCGAGATCGCCATGAAGATCGCGGCGGCCCGTGAGGAGGGCGACCTCCGGGAGAACGGCGGGTACCACGCGGCCAAGGAGGAGCAGGGCAAGCAGGAGCTCCGCGTACGCCAGCTCACCCAGCTCCTGCAGAAGGCGAAGGTCGGCGAGGCGCCGGCGGACGACGGTGTGGTCGAGCCCGGCATGGTCGTGACGATCGCCTTCGACGGCGATCCGGACGACACGCTGGACTTCCTGCTGGCCTCCCGCGAGTACGCCAGCTCGGAGATCGAGACCTACTCGCCGCAGTCCCCGCTGGGCAGCGGTGTGAACGGCAAGAAGGTCGGCGACACCGCGGAGTACGAACTGCCCAACGGCAAGAAGGCCTCCGTGAAGATCCTGGCCGCCAAGCCGTACCAGGGCTGAGCGCGACAGCCCCCGGTCCATGGACGCTGTTCCCATGGGAGCCGGGGGCTGTTTCCGTATCGGGGGCTGTCTCCGTATGGCGTACGGACGTCAGGCCGTCATGGCCCTCAATGGCGTACGTACGGATCTCACGCCGTCGCCGAGCGGTATTTCCGTACCGCCAGCGTCCGGAACACCGCGATGATCAGGACCGACCAGGCCAGCGAGGCCAGCACCGGATGCTCCATGGGCCAGGCGGTGGACTCCGAGACTCCCGGGTTGCCGAACAGCACCCGGCAGGCCTGCACCGTCGCGCTGAACGGATTCCAGTCGGCGATGTGCCGCAGCCATGCCGTCATCCCGCTGGTGTCCACGAAGGCGTTCGAGATGAAGGTCACCGGGAAGAGCCAGATCAGCCCGCCCGAGGTGGCGGCCTCCGGCGTACGGACGGACAGCCCGATCAGCGCGCCGATCCAGGAGAAGGCGTAACCGAGCAGGAGCAGCAGCCCGAACGCGCCGAGCGCCTTCGGCAGGCCCTCGTGGATACGCCAGCCGACGAGCACGGCGACGATCGCGAGCACCACCACGGTGAGCGCGGTCTGCACCAGATCGGCGAGCGTACGGCCGGTGAGGACCGCGCCTCGCGCCATGGGCAGCGAGCGGAACCGGTCGATGAGGCCCTTGTGCATGTCGTCGGCGATCCCGGCGCCCGCGCCTGCCGTGGCGAAGGTCACGGTCTGGGCGAAGATCCCGGCCATCAGGAAGTTGCGGTAGACATCGGCATTGACGCTGCCGGCCACCTGGAGTGAGCCGCCGAAGACATAGCTGAACATCACCACGAACATGATCGGCTGGATCAGCCCGAACAGAATGACCTCGGGAATCCTGGTCATCCGGATCAGATTGCGGCGGGCGACGACCAGCGAGTCGGTGGCCGACTGAACGATCCCGCCGCGCGGGCGAGGGGCCGCGGTCGGTGCGGCTTCCGTGGTGACGGTCACTTCCCGGCCTCCTTCGTGTTCTTGGCGAGCTTGGCGGACTTGGCCGCGGCCTCGGACTTGGCCGTGTCCTCGGCCTCGGCCGCGTGTCCGGTCAGGGAGATGAAGACATCGTCCAAGGTCGGACGGCGCAGACCGATGTCGTCGATCTCGACGCCACGCGTGTCCAGCTCCCTGATGACCTCGGCGAGCAGCTTGGCGCCGCCGGTGACCGGGACCGTCAGCTTGCGGGTGTGCTCGTCAACCGTCACCGTCGCCTCGCCGCCCTTGCCGAGGGCCGCGAGCACGGTGCGTGCGGTGTCGATCCGGTCGTGCTCGTGTACGACGACCTCGACGCGCTCGCCGCCCGTACGGGCCTTGAGCTGGTCGGCGGTGCCACGGGCGATGACCCGGCCGTGGTCCACGACACAGATGTCATGGGCCAGATGGTCGGCCTCCTCCAGATACTGCGTGGTGAGCAGCAGAGTCGTACCACCGGCCACCAGCTCCTGGATGATGCCCCAGAGCTGCTGCCGGTTGCGCGGGTCGAGGCCGGTCGTCGGCTCGTCCATGAACATCACGGGCGGCGAGACGACGAGCGCGGCGGCGAGGTCGAGCCGGCGGCGCATACCGCCGGAGTACGTCTTGGCCGTACGGTCCGCCGCGTCGGCGAGATTGAAGCGCTCCAGCAGCTCGTCCGCGCGGGCCTTGGCGGCCCGGGAACTCATCTGGTAGAGCTGGCCGACCATCCGCAGATTCTCGCGGCCGGTCAGATACTCGTCCACTGCCGCGAACTGGCCGGAGAGGCCGATGGAGCGGCGGACTTCGTTGGGGTGCTTGAGGACGTCGATGCCCGCGACCACGGCCTTGCCGCTGTCGGGCTGGAGCAGGGTGGTCAGTACCCGTACGGCGGTGGTCTTGCCCGCGCCGTTGGGTCCGAGAAGCCCCAGAACCGTGCCTTCGGGAACATCGAGATCGACGCCGTCCAGAGCCCTTACATCGCCGAAGGTCTTCACCAGGCCTTCGGCGTAGATGGCGCCTGGCATGAGGTTTCTCCAGTGGGATCGCTGTGGTGCTCGGTGTCGGTGCTTGCTGTCAGTGCTTGGTCAGTGCTTGCTGACGCAGCACGGTAACGCGATACATCGCGACCCACAAGAGGCAGATGTAAGCCTGAAGTAAAGAAAACCGTACGCCCGCGCCCGCCCCGCTCCCCCGCCTTATCGAAGGACCGTGTAGCCCGCCGTCCGCAGTGCCGTCTCCACCTCCGCGCAGTGCTCCGGGCCCTTCGTCTCCAGATGCACCTCCACGTCCGCCTCCGCCAGCCCGAGCCGTGGATCGGTCCGTACATGGCTCACATCGAGAACATTGGCATCCGCCACTGACAACACCGTGAGCATCGTCGCCAGCGCGCCCGGCCGGTCCGTCACCCGTACCCGCAGACTCAGATAGCGTCCGGCCGCGGCCATACCGTGCCGCAGGATGCGCTGCATCAGCACCGGATCCACATTGCCGCCCGAGAGCACCGCCACCACCGGTCCGCGGAAGGCCCCGGGATCGCTGAGCAGCGCGGCCACAGGGCTCGCGCCCGCGGGCTCCACGACCAGCTTCGCCCGTTCCAGACAGAGCAGCAGCGCGCTGGACAGCGCGTCCTCGGAGACCGTACGGACCTCGTCGACCAGCTCCTGGATGATCTGGAACGGTACGTCGCCGGGCCGGCCCACCTTGATGCCGTCCGCCATCGTCTGCGGTGCCTCTATCGCCATCGGCCGGCCCGCGCGCAGCGAGGGCGGGTACGCGGCGGCGCCCTCCGCCTGTACGCCGATCACCCGCACCTCGGGCCGTACGGACTTCACCGCGAGCGCGATGCCCGCGGCCAGTCCGCCGCCGCCGATCCCGACGACGACCGTCCGTACCTCCGGGCACTGCTCCAGGATCTCCAGCCCGACCGTGCCCTGTCCGGCGATGACGTCCGGGTGGTCGAAGGGATGGATGAAGACCGCGCCGGTGTCGCGGGCGTACTCCTGCGCGGCGGCCAGCGTCTCGTCCACGACCTGTCCGTGCAGCCGGACCTCGGCGCCGTAGTCGCGGGTGGCCGCGACCTTGGGCAGCGGCGCCGCGACCGGCATGAACACCGTCGACCGCACACCGAGGAGAGTGGAGGCGAGCGCGACGCCCTGCGCGTGGTTGCCCGCGCTGGCCGCGACGACGCCCGCCGCGCGCTCCTCCGGCGAGAGACCGGCGATCCGTACGTAGGCGCCGCGCAGCTTGAACGAACCGGTGCGCTGGAGGTTCTCGCACTTGAGATGGACGGGAGCACCGACGAGCTGCGTCAGATATCTGCTGCCCTCCATCGCGGTCGTCCTCGCGACGCCGGAGAGCATCTTCTGTGCTCCTCGGATGTCATCGAGGATCAAGGGACGCACGGGGCGGGACGTACCGAAGCTCATGGTTGTCAGTCTCGCAGCTCACCGGGCCGGCGGCGGTCCATGACCGGCGACGGCCGCCGACGACCGCCGACCGTGAATCCCTGCCCATGGGTTTACGCAGCTCGGGTACGGGCGGCGTCATCCACGCGTACTCTGTCCCCCACCAACCGACCCCCGCACAAGAGAGCCCCCAGCCATGCCCCCCATTCAGGACATGACTTCCGCTGCGTCGGCCTCCCGGGAGATGGCCTCAGAACCCTTGGGTTCCGCGCCTTCGGCTTCCGAATCCTTGGGCTCCGAACCTTTGGGTTCCGACTCCCTGGGTTCCGAACCCTTGGGCTCCGAACCCTTGGCCGACGCCGGCCTCCTCGATGCACTCCAGCACCAGGTGGCCGTCTTCGCCCGGCGGGCCGAACAGACCCGGCTCGGCGGTGTCGGCCAGGTCCGCAACTCCATGGACCGCGCCGCGTATCTGCTGCTCAACCGGCTCGACCAGGAGGGCCCGATGGGTGTCAAGGCCCTGGCCGCGGGCATGGGCATCGACTCCTCCACGGTCACCCGGCAGGTGGCGCCGCTCGTCGACACCGGCCTGGTCAAACGCACTTCGCACCCGGAGGACGGCCGTGCGGTCGTGCTTCAGCTCTCGGCGCGCGGGCTGGCGAGGCTGGAGGAGGTCCGCTCGTCACGGCGCGAACTGATGGCACAGGTCACGGGCGGCTGGACGGCCGACGAACGGAAGTCCTTCACCACGCTGCTGACCAGGTTCAACGGAGCACTGTCGGCGCGGGCGGCGGGACAGCAGCCGGGCGAGGGCGGTACGGACGAACGGGACGCCGCCGGGGACTCGTAGCCGGTCTGCTGGTAGCCGGCCTGCTCGTAGCCGGCCCGGAGGCTCATGGTCGGCCTGTGCCCGTCTGTGCCTGCCTGTGCTCGAAAGGCACTCTTGACCGTGGTCTGCTAACTCGCGTCAATTGAGACGTGCGAGAGCGGTGGACTGTCATGGATCGCCGCCGCGCCCGTGAGTTCGAGGCGTTCGCCGCGGGTGCGGGCGGCCGGCTGCTGCATGTGGCGGCGCTGCTCACGGGCGAGCCCCTGGACGCGGCGCCGCGCGCCCAGCGTCTGCTGGTCGCCGCGCTGGCCCGTACATACGCGGACTGGGACCGGCTGCGCGGCGAGGACCCGTACGACCGCACCCGCCAGGATCTCGCCCTCCGTTTCGCCCGTACCGCCTGGCATCCGCACCGGCGCCGTCCCACGGCGGGCGTACTGGCGCGGCTCGGTCCGCAGGAGCGCGTCGTACTGGTCCTGCGGCTGTACGAGGGCGTGGCCGAGGAGCAGACAGCGGCTCTGATCGGCCTTCCGGTGGAGCGCGTCCACGCGATCTGCGCACGCGCGATCAGAACAATGCGGCAGAAGCCCGTCCTCCGACCGTCGGCCGGCGCCCGCGCGGTGGGTTCACTGGGCGCGGGCGCCGGTCCGGGCGCGGTGCAGCCGCGGGAGGCGGGGCCGTGAGCGGGCACGAGCGCCACGACCGCAAGGCGGCGGAGGTACGGCGGATGCTGGAGACGGGCCGGCCCGCCGTGCCCGGCGATCTCGTACCGCGCGCCACCGAACTCGGCGTACGGCTGCTGCACCGCCGCCGCGCCGTGCACCGGGTGCTGTGGACGCTGCTGTTCGCCGCCGTGGTCGTGTTCACGGTCTGGGCGTCCGTCGCGCACCCGTGGGCGGTGCCGCCGGCCGAGACGACGCCGCCGCTGGAGTGGTAGGCCGGTACCGGCGACGGCCGGCTGAACGGCGGCCGGCTGAACGTACGTACGCCGTACGGCACTTCAGACTGTTTCAGCAGAGCATGGCCTAGCCCAGCGCCTGCTGGAGGTCCGCCAGCAGATCGTCTCCCGACTCGATGCCCACCGACAGCCTGACGAGGTCGGACGGCACCTCCAGCGCCGAGCCCGCCGCCGACGCGTGTGTCATCCGGCCCGGGTGCTCGATCAGCGACTCGACACCGCCCAGGGACTCGCCCAGCGTGAAGAGCTTCGCGCGGTCGCAGACCGCCACCGCCGCCTCCTCGCCGCCGTCGACCTGGAAGGAGATCATCCCGCCGAACGCCTTCATCTGCTTCGCGGCGACCTCGTGGCCCGGGTGCTCCGGCAGGCCCGGATAGAGGACCTTCGAGACCCGCGGGTGCTTGGTGAGCATCTCCGCGATCCGCGTCGCGTTCTCGCAGTGCCGGTCCATCCGTACGGCGAGCGTCTTGATGCCCCGCAGCACCAGCCACGCGTCGAACGGTCCGGCGACGGCGCCCATCGCGTTCTGGTGGTAGGCGAGTTCGTCCGCGAGCTCGGCGTCGTCCACGACCAGCGCGCCGCCCACGACGTCCGAGTGTCCGCCCATGTACTTGGTGGTCGAGTGGACGACGACGTCCGCGCCCAGCGCGAGCGGCTGCTGGAGATAGGGACTGGCGAAGGTGTTGTCGACGACGAGCCGGGCCCCGGCCGAGCGCGCGATCCCGGCGAGACCGGCGATGTCGGTGATGTTGAGGAGCGGGTTCGACGGCGTCTCGACCCAGATGACCTTCGTACGGGGCGTGAGCGCGGCCCGTACCGCCGCCGGGTCGGAGGTGTGGGCGACCGAGAAGTCCACGCCCCAGCGCGAGAGAACCTTCGCGAAGAGCCGGAAGGTGCCGCCGTAGGCGTCGTCCGGGATCACGACATGGTCGCCGGGCGCCAGCAGCGTACGGAGCAGGCAGTCCTCGGCCGCGAGACCCGACGCGAAGGCGAGGCCGCGCCGGCCGCCCTCCAGCGCCGCGAGGTTCTCCTCCAGCGCGGTACGGGTGGGATTGGCGCTGCGGCTGTACTCGTAACCGCCGCGCAGCCCGCCCACTCCGTCCTGCTTGTAGGTGGAGACCTGGTAGATCGGCGGAACGACCGCGCCGGTGAGTGGGTCGGCGGTGTTGCCCGCGTGGATGGCGAGAGTCTCGAAGCGATGGTGCGCGGCGGACTCGTCGGCGTGCTGCTCGCTGGTGTGCTGCTGGCTCATGAGGCCCGAGCGTAGCGCCGGACATGGGGCACGGGGCACACGCGCGGCTGGACGCGGCTGGACGGTGGGCCGGGTGGCCGGGCGGGTGGCCGGATCGGCGCGCACGGGCGCGGGGTACGGGTACGGGTGGTCAGGTGCGGGTACGGGCGGTGGACACCGGCCGGGTACGCGCCGCATGGCGTCCGGGACAATGGGGCCATGGAGATTCTCTGGTTCCTGATCGCGATGGGCCTGCTGGCCGCGGTCATCGGCCCGTACGTCATGCGCCGCCGCGGCGGTATCCGCCAGGTCGCGCCCGGTTCGCCCGACGCCGCCGATCCGGCCGCGTACGGATTCGTGCGCCAGGAGGAGCTGGACATCCGGCTGCCCGGCCCGGACCAGGATCTCCTCGACGTACTCGATGTCGTCCAGCACACGCAGGACTGGCGGGCCGCCGCGCAGTTGCTCGCGGGCACCGGCAAGGAGGGCGAGGTGCGCTGGCAGCGCGTCCAGGCGTTCGCGGGCGCGGCCTCGCTGGAGCTTCAGCAGCGGCCCGGCGTCGGCGGTGCCTGGCTGCGGGCCTGGCGGGCCGATTCGCCGAAGGACGCGGGCGGCGCGGCGGTGCACGCGGAGTTCCTGGTGCAGCAGGCCTGGCGGTCCTCGGCCGCCGGGACCGACGACTTCCGGATCATCCTGGAGGAGGCCCGTACGGTCTGCGGCGAGGCGGCGCTGCTGGCGCCCGGCGATCCGGTGCCGTACATCACCGAGCTGGCCGTGGCGCGCGGACTCGGCTATCCGCCCGAGCGGTTCGACCAGCTCTGGGCGAAGGTGATCGACCGCGCGCCGGCGCACATGGGCGCGCATCTCGCGGCGCTGCACTACTGGTGCGAGAAGTGGCACGGCTCGCGCGAGGAGGCCGACCACTTCGCGACGACGTCCGCGGCGCGCGCGCCGCGAGGATCACTGCTGGCGGCGCTGCCGCTGTTCGCGGTGTACGAGCATCTGCCCGAGGTCAATCTGGTGCAGAGCTTCTACCGGAGCGCGGTGGTGAGCAAGGCGGTGGAGGGCGCGCTCTTCGCGGTCCACGCGGCGCGGTCCAACGATCCGATGCTCGCGCATGTACGGCATCTGCTGATCCTCTTCCTCGTACGCCAGGAACGCTGGTCGGAGGCGATGAACCAGCTCGTACAGGTGGACGGCCATGTCGGCGCGCTGCCGTGGACGCTGGAGGGCGATCCGGCGGCGGTGTACGCGGTGTACCGGGCGCTGGCGGTGGCGGGCTACGAGGCGAACGGCGGGGATCCGGCGACGCTGCCGAGGTAGCGGGGGACGGGGGGCGTGGCCGGTGCACAAGCCCAGCGCAGGGCCGGGTACGGCGGGCTTCACGGAATGTCCGAGGCGGCCGGTACGTTGTCAGAGCAGGACCCCACAGCCGAGGAGACCTGAGGAGACCTGAGATGTTCCTGACCCGCCGCACCCCCGAGCTTCCCACCCCGGAGCAGACGCTGCCCGGCCGCCCCGAGCGCGACTTCCCGGTGCCCTCCCGCCACACGGTCCTCGGCAATCCTCTGCTCGGCCCGTATCCGGTGGGCCTGGAGGTCGCCGACTTCGGCCTGGGCTGTTTCTGGGGCGCCGAGCGCACGTTCTGGCAGAAGGCCGGCGTCTGGACGACGCTCGTCGGCTACCAGGGCGGCACCACGCCGAACCCGACCTACGAAGAGGTCTGCTCCGGCCTCACGGGCCACACCGAGGCGGTCCGTGTCGTCTACGACCCCAAGGTGATCTCGTACGCCGAGCTGCTGAAGCTCTTCTGGGAGTCCCACAACCCCACGCAGGGCTTCCGCCAGGGCAACGACGTAGGCACCCAGTACCGCTCCGCGATCTACACCCACTCCCCCGCCCAGGCCAAAGCCGCAGACGCCTCCCGCGACGCCTACCAGCAGGTCCTGACAGACTCCGGCCACGGCACGATCACCACAGAAATCCTCCCCTCAACAGGCCGCACCTTCTACCCGGCCGAGGCCTACCACCAGCAGTACCTCGACAAAAACCCAGCAGGCTACTGCGGCCTGGGCGGCACAGGAGTCTCCTGCCCGATAGGCGTGGCCAAGGCCGAAGGCTGACCGCCCGCCGCGGCCCCAACCACACAATCGGGTGATACCCGTCCGGATCAACCGCTAGCCCTTGATGGGCGCCTACGCTTCCCCCAGTGGAAGATCGCTACGACATCGAGATCGAACCCGAGGTCAGGGCTTGGCTGGACGGTCTGCCGCGCGAGCACTACCGCGCGGTGGAACGCCACGCCGACCGGCTCGCCGAGACACCCACGACGCTCGGCGAGCCATACTCCCGGCACCTGAGCGGCCCCGTCAGAGAGCTCCGGTTCCTGTTGGGTCCCGACGCCGTCCGTCTCACCTACTGGCTGGCGCCGGGGCGACGTATCACCGGACGTTCGGGGAGCAAGCGTGAGCGCGGGATATCACACCTCGTGGACGATTCCCGAGGAACATCGAGCCGATCCGGCGTACATCGAGGCTGGGGCCGCCATCGCACTGGGGCAGGCCGTCTACGACCGGCGTACGGCGTTGGGCATCGATCAAGCGTCACTCGCCGAACTGACCGCGCTGTCCCTTGAGGACATCGAACGCATCGAGGGCGGCGGGACAGCTCCCACGCTTCCGTTGATGCGCGCGCTGGCAGTGGGCCTGGACGCGAAGCTGGACGTATCCATCGACACGGAGGAAACGCACCTCTCCTTCGTGCCGCACGCTGCTTGAACCGACAGTTGTTGACCAGGAACTGCGCAGACAGGGCGGCGGCCCCGAATCACACTCGGCTGCCATGGACTGCTGCTGACCCTACGACTGCTTCCCGAGTCGGTTGCGCCTCACGCCGGTCGGGGAGCGAAGGCTGCCGGTTACAGTCGGCTGCCATGGACTGGGTCGAGCGGGTCGGGAAGCTGCGGCAGTGGACCAATGGTGGTGAACGCGCGCCGCACAAGCCGCTGTTGATGCTGTATGCGCTGGGCTGGTTTCAGCGCGAGCCCGGCAGGGAGCTGCGGTACTCGGAGGTCGAGGAGGATCTGGCGGAGCTGTTGCGGGATTACGGTCCGCCGCGCAGGACTTCGCCCGCGTATCCGTTCCACCATCTCACCAGTGACGGTGTCTGGGAGGTGCGCACCGACGGCGGTACGGCCAGTCCGGGCACGGGTGTACGCGTACTGCGGGCCAGTGGTGCGCAAGGGCGGCTCGTGCCGGGGCTGCGGGACTCGCTGGACGCGGATCCGGCGCTGCTCGGGCGGCTCGCACATCTTCTGCTGGACCTCCACTTCCCGCCCTCGCTCCACCCGGACATCGCCGCCGACGTGGGCCTCGACCTGGACCTGGCCGACGGAGCCCGGCGCGCGCCCGTGCCGGCCGGCGCGACGGACGCGGCCGAGGCAGCCGACGTACGGCGCCGGGCGGCCGAGCTGCGCAGGCAGGTGCTCGTGGCGTACGAGTACCGCTGCGCGTTCTGCGGCTTCGACGGTTCGATCGGCCGCGTGCCGGTCGGGCTGGAGGCCGCCCATGTCCAGTGGTGGGCCTTCAAAGGCCCGGACGATCTCTCCAACGCGCTCTGTCTGTGCTCCCTCCACCACAAGCTCTTCGACCGCGGCGTGCTCGGCCTCGACGCGGACACGAGTACGGGTACGGGGACAGGCACGGGTACGGGCACGGGGACGAGCCGGCGGATCACCGTGTCCCGGGAGTTCGTCGGCCACAGCGCCGCGGCGAGGACGCACGTACTCGACCTCACCGGCCGCCCACTCATCGGCCCGCAGAACGGCAGCGCCCACGTGGCCCCCGAACACGTCCAATGGCACACGCAGCAGGTGTTCCGCGGCGAGGCCCGGGTCCCGGAGCAGGTCTGACCGCGCGTGTCAGGAGACGGAGACGGGCTCCGCGGGCAGCAGATGGGCGCCCGTCTTGTCCGTGCTGAGGCACAGCGAGCAGATCACCGCGTCGTGCGTACGGCAGGCGGCCACGTCGGTACGTTCGAACTCCTGGCGGCAGACGTGGCATTCGTACGGGACGGCGCTCGGGTTGCCGTCCGCGTCGAGCAGCGGTTCGTCGAGGCCGTCGCCGGTGCGCCGCAGGTAGTAACGGCCCTTGGTGACGACGGCCATCAGCGGCGTGAGGACGAACGCGATCAGGGCGGCGGCGACCGCCGAGTACGGTTGCAGCGCATCGCCCAGGACATGGAAGTACATGGCGATGGACAGTCCCGAGGCGGCGGTGAAGGCCACGACGCCGACCGGGTTGACCGCGTACAGCATGCCGCGGCGGAACTCCGGTACGAGCGGCGAGAGTTTGAGCAGATATTTGTTGACCATGATGTCGGTGGCGACGGTCACGACCCAGGCGATCGCGCAGTTGGAGTAGAAGCCCAGGATGCTGTTCAGAAAACTGAACATATCCGCTTCCATCAGGATCAGCGCGAACGCCAGATTGACCAGGACGAAGACCATCCGGCCCGGATAGTGCTTGGTGACACGGGTGACGGAGTTGGTCCACGCCAGTGATCCCGAGTAGGCGTTGGTGACATTGATCTTGATCTGGCTGATCACGACGAGGACCACCGCCAGCGGGACGACCAGCCAGGACGGCATCATCGCGTCGAAGGCACCACGGAACTGCTGGATGGGCTCGGTGGCCGCGGCCGGTCCGACCTCGGAGAGAACGTATACGGCGAGGAACACGCCCATGGCCTGCTTGAGCGCCCCGAGCACCACCCAGCCGGGACCGGCCATGACCACCGCCGCCCACCAACTGCGGTGGTTCGCCTCGGTCTTGGGCGGCATGAAGCGCAAGTAGTCGATCTGCTCACCGATCTGCGCGATGAGCGACAGACACACTCCCGCACCGAGCAGCACCGAGGCGGTGTTGACGGCTCCGTCGCCGCCGCCGGTACCAGTACCGGTACCTGCGTACGACAGCCAACGGTCCACCGTGCCCGGGTCGGTGACGATCAGATAGATGAGCGGGCCCGCCATCAGCAGGAGCCATACGGGCGTCGTCCAGACCTGGAGCTTGCTGAGCGCCTTCATACCGTAGATGACCAGGGGAATCACCATGACGGTGGAGACCAGATAGCCCGCCCACAAGGGCAGGCCCAGTCCCAGTTTCAGCCCTTGCGCCATGATCGAGCCTTCGAGGGCGAAGAAGATGAAGGTGAAACTGGCGAAGATGACGCTGGTCAGTACGGAGCCGTAGTAGCCGAATCCGGAACCACGGGTGATCAGGTCCAGATCGATGTTGTACCGCGCGCCGTAGTACGCGAGCGGGAAACCGGTGACGAAGATGACGGCGGCGGCGAGGGCGATGGCGGCCAGCGCGTTGCCGGTGCCATGCGTGAAGCCGATGCCGGCGCCGATGGAGAAGTCGGCGAGGTACGCGATGCCGCCGAGGGCGGTGGTGGCCACGACCATGGGCGTCCAGCGGCGGTAACTGCGGGGCGCGAAGCGGAGGGTGTAGTCCTCAAGGGTCTCGCTGACGGCGGGGCCGACTGGGCCGGCGGGACCGGCGGAGGCCGCCCGGCCTGCGGGATCGGCCGGACCGGCTGGACCGGACTCGGCTTCCGGCCTGGGAGGCTCCTGACCGCTGCCGGGCGCTATCAGTTGTGGCTCGCTGCTCATGCCGCGCCTCCTGGGGAGAGTGAGGTGAGGACTGTTCAGGGCGGTGCTGATCACCGGCCGGGCAGGCCGTACACGGGGCGTCGTACGCGGGATCATGCGCGGGTCGTACGCGAGAACCGTCCGTACGGCACAAAAGCCGAGAGCGGCGGGAGGAGAAGGAGCGGGATGGATCAGCCCTGGCGTGTACTTCGTCCGAGGCGGACACTAGCCAGAACCTGTTACCTGCCTACGCTTCGCAGGTAAGGACACCGTTTCCGCCCACTCCCGCCACCCGACGTAACACCCGGGCCCCGGGCCCCGGACAGGGCCTAGGGCGTTTCTTTCCGATCATCGGATCGTTGGTCTGCCTGTGCCGTTGACTGACGCGCAGTGGGCGCGAATAGAGCCGTTGTTGCCTGATCGGACGCCGAGGCGGGGCGGGCGGTGGCGTGATCATCGACAGGTGATCGATGCGATCGCCTGGAAGTTCCGGACGGGGTCCCAGTGGGTGAACCTGCCCGCCGAGTACGGCTCGTGGAAGAGCGTCTATACGCGGCTAAGAAACTGGGCCATCGATGGCACTTGGGAGCGTGTGTTTACCGCGCTTCTCGCCCAGGCCGATGCCGACGGCGACCTGGACTGGGTCGTTGCGGTTGACTCCACCATCGTGCGCGTTCACCGGCACGCTGCCGGCGCTCGCAAAAAGGGGCCCCGGCCCAGGAGCCAGGCGACCATGCCATCGGCCGCTCCCGCGGCGGGCTGACCACGAAGATTCACCTCGCCGCCGACAGCAACTGTCGGCCGCTGGCCTTCGTGCTCACCGCCGGCCAGGCCGGTGACGCACCCGCTTTCGTAGAGGTGATGGGCCGCCTGCGTGTCCCGCGCCGACGCGGACGACCTCGCACCAGGCCGGATGTGGTCCTGGCCGACAAGGCGTACTCCTCACGCGCCATTCGTGACCACCTGAGCAAGCGCGGCATCCGGGCGGTGATTCCGGTTCCGGCGGACCAGCGGGGCCACCGCCTTCGTCGAGGCAGCCTCGGCGGTCGCCCACCCGCCTTCGACCGTGAGGCGTACAAGCAGCGCAATACGGTCGAGCGGTGCATCAACCGGCTGAAGCAGTGGCGCGGCATCGCCACGCGTTACGAGAAGACCGCCACAGTCTACGGCGCCGGCCTCCTCATCGCGGGCATCTTCCTCTGGTCTGCCCGCTGAACGAACAAGCAGATCAGGGCCGGAGGCATTCTCCCTGCGGATCGAAGCAGACGAGTCCGTGCTCGCGAGCCAGCGTAGCGGCGTACCCGGACACCTCCTCCGCCTCGCCATAGGACATGAGCAAGTACACGATCGGGCCCGATGCCTCCTCGATAACCGGCAGGGACGCCCATACGACACTGCGATCGACGTCATCCGGATATCGCGCGACGAGTGCTTCCACATACGCCACGATGCGTGGCGCCGGAGGCACGACGACATCGTCTGACTCCAGGTAGCGCTCGTAGAGCTGGTCGTAGGTCAAGCCCGCTTGGCGGTGGTCGAGTGGACGGTCGCCGTCCCACACCGCAAGGTCATAACTCACAAGCGCATCGTCGCAGGGAACGGCCCCGCCAGTGCCAGCAGGCCCGGAGATCGAACCCCCGCCAAGTGATCCGTAAGAGAGCCCCTAGCCGGCGACAGGTACGGGATTCGCCGTCTGCCGTTGGGTGAGTTTTTCTGCCACTCGGGCGCGAAGGAGCTCGTATTCCTCCCTCAGCCGTACGAAAGTCGGCGGTCGGGGGATGACGATGCCCTCGGTGACGATCTCCTCCGGGCTGAACTGTTCGCGGGTGAGGTCGATCTCGATTCCCATGCCCAGGCGGTTCCACCAGTGGTAGTCCGTGCGCACGCCCTCGACGTGGACCTCTCCGCGGATCAGCTCGCCTCCCAGCAGGTCGTTGAGGACCATCGCGGTGACACCGCACTGGTCCCGGGCCGGGTTGTCCGGGCTCCAGTGCGGACGGAACTCCGGTGTGCAGGTGTCGGCACCCCAGCTGTCACGAAGGGCGCGCTCGATGTCGGTGAGAAGCAACGGTTTCATGGCGGTCATCCTGGCAGCGGGCACTGACATCGAAGCTGATACTCAGGTTCCGGTGGTCGTGGCTCGGGCACTGACTGGCGCCCTGCTGGGCTGTCTTCCGATTGTTCTGTCCGG
>NZ_JBHWGS010000029.1:0-85668 GCF_042732975.1 Streptomyces sp. NPDC059743
CCCGGAAGCTAAGCCTCACAGCGCCGATGGTACTGCAGGGGGGACCCTGTGGGAGAGTAGGACGCCGCCGAACAATCTTTGACGGGAATGCCCTGTGCCAGGTATCTGGTACAGGGCATTTCTGCGTTTACGACCCCTCGCGAAAACCGCCTTGCGAGTGGTGGCCCGCGCGCGGAGTATCGGTGCATGAACCATGTGATACGGGCCGTACAGCCCGACGAATGGGCCAAGGCCAAGGAGATCCGGCTCGCCGCGCTCAAGGATCCGGCCGCGCCGGTGGCGTTTCTGGAGACGTACGAGCAAGGGCTCGCGCACCCCGACTCGTTCTGGCAGCAGCGTACCGCCGACGCCTCGCCCCGGAACGGCGCCCGCTCGGGACAGTTCATCGCCGAGGCCCCGGACGGAAGCTGGTCCGGTTCTGTGGCCGTGCTGATCGAGGAGGCCGGCGGCAGCGACTTCTTCGGCTCCGCCATCACCCAGGCACAGGGACATCTCGTAGGTGTCTATGTGCGTCCCGAGCAGCGTGGCAGCGGGCTGCTCGGAGCGCTGGTCGCGGAGGCGCTCGACTGGGCGTGGTCGCGGCAGGAGCCACAGCTGTCCCGAGTACGGCTCTATGTCCATGAGGACAACCCACGGGCGCGAGCGGCCTATCGCAAGCTCGGCTTCGTGCCGACCGGGACCGTCGTACCGTTCGAGCTCGATCCGCTCGCCAAGGAGCTGGAGATGGCCATCGAACGCCCTTAGCCGCGCAGGTTCCTGAACGTTCTTCGGCTGCCGGGCCTTTTTATCCGTACGGGTGCGCCGCGCGGGCCGTCCGTAGTGCGTGGGCCCACCAGCCGAGCTGGTCGAGCATGGTCTTGGCGGCGCCGGCCGCGCCTTCCGTGTCGTATGCGGGGCCGTCGGCGGCGAAGACCTCTGCGGTGACCTTGTGGAAGCTGACGGTCTCGCGCACGGTCGCGCAGTGCAGCTCGGCGAAGACCAGCCTGAGCTGTTCGACGGCCCGCAGTCCGCCGCCGACGCCGCCGTACGAGACGAAGCCGACCGGCTTGGCCTGCCACTCCTCGCGGTGCAGATCGATGAAGTGCTTCAGGACGGCGGGAAAGCTGTGGTTGTACTCCGGTGTCACGACCACGAACGCGTCCGCGGCGCCGATCCGGGCGGTCAGCGCGGCGAGGGCCGGCGTCGGCTCCGTACCCCAGTCGGGGTGGACGGCGGGCAGTTCGGCGTCGGCGAGGTCGATCAGGTCGACCTCCGTGTTGCCGTGGGCCGAGGCCAGGGCGGTGAACCAGCCGCCCACGGTGGAGCCGAGACGGCCTTCCCTGGTGCTGCCGATGATGACGGCGAGGCGTATCGGGTCCGTGGACATGATCGGGGCGGTGGACATGGCGGACTCCTCAGGCGAGTTCATCCCGTGAGAGGGCTTCGGCGGCACCTGTACCCGTCGGGCATACGGGTAAAGTACAACGTGCATGGCAATGATTGCAACGATCGTTGTAGTTTCTGGGAGGTGCGATGCAGGAGCGAGGCGCGGTGCGGACGGGCGGTACGGCAGAGAAGCCGCCGCGCAAAGGGCTGCTGGAGAAACGGCGGGCCATCGAGCGAGGCGCGCGTACGGTCTTCGGTCAGGAGGGCTATACGCGGGCGAGCATCGACGCGATCGCCGCCGCCGCCGGTGTCTCCACGCGCACCATCTACAACCACTTCACCGACAAGGAAGAGCTGTTCCGTACGGTCTTCCTGGAGAGCGCCGCTTCTGTGACAGCGGGGCTGGGCGAATTGTTCGCGCAGCACTTCCGGCGCTTCAGGACGACGGCCGACATCGAGTCGGAGCTGCTCGCTCTTGCGCGTGAGTGGGCGGAGCACACCGTCCAGCACCCTGAACACTTCGCCCTCGTACGGCAGATCATCACCGAAGCGCCGCGGATGCCGGCCGATGTGATCGAGGAGTGGCAGCGCGTCGGGCCTCGGGCGGTGCGCGCGGAGCTGGCGGAGTGGCTGCGTACGCTCGCGCGGCAAGGGCTGCTGGACATCGACGACGCGGATGTGGCGGCACGGCATTTCAGCCTGCTCGTCGGCAGCATCACGCTGGAGTCGTTCTTCGGTGCCGTACCGGTGAGCGCGGACGAGGCGGAGAGCCTTGTGGTGAGCGGAGCTCGGGCGTTTCTGAAGCTGTACGGGGCGTCCTGAGGGAGATTCAGGGAGTTTCGCTCCGTCCGGCCCGGGAAGGCGCCCGCTATGCCTCGGCTATGCCTCGTCCGACAGGCTCTGGATGTCGGCGTCGGGCCAGCGGGCCCGGCCCTGTTGCCGTGAGCGGAGCAGGACCAGAGTCGGCAGTCCCTGGTCCTGACCGGTGGCCAGCAGCTCCGGGAGCTGAGGGAGCGGGGCCACGGCGGCGACGTCATCGAGGACGAGCGTCATTGGTGGGTCGAGCCGACCGTCAGATGACCGTGCGGCCATGCGGCGGCCGTGCTCGACCACGCTTGAGGTGAGTGCGGTGAGCAGAGGCATCGCACCCGGGCGGGAGCGCGGATCTTCGATCGGCTCTCCCACCACATACAGAGTGCCCCCCTCGTTCACAAAAGAATCCAGCGTGAGCGTATCGGTTCGGTTCGGTGTGCAGGCGTCCCGGATATGGACCGAGGAGAGGGCGGCCAGCGCACGGGCCGTCAACTGCTGGGCCACTTCCCGGCGTTCGGGATGCGCGGTGAGCGCGGACTCCAGGAGGCCGGCGAGGCCCGAGGTGGCCTTGGGGTGGGTACGGAGGATCCGTACCGCCTCGTGCGCGCTGCCGCCCTGCGCCCAGCGGTGCACCTGTTTGAACGGCCGCCCGTCGACGGCCGCGGCGTGCAGCCAGCACCGCAGGAGCGTTTCCGCCGTGTCCGCCATGGCGGCGTCGAGCAGGGCGTGCGGGCGTACGGGCGCGAGCAGCGCGGTCGCGCGGGCGGCGGCGGTGGCCGCGTCCTCGCATCCGGCGGTGGGAGACCAGTGGAGACGGGCCGGAGTGTCGCAGAGATGGCCCGGGTCGTAGAGCAGGACGGGACCGAGCTTGGCCCGCGTGTCCTTCGTCTCCGCCCATACCGTCGGGTCGGAGGTGACGACGAGCGCGGGACCTTCGGCGTCCAGGACGGCCTGCACGGAGATGGGCCGACGGGTGAGCGGATCGCCGTACCGTACGCGCGGCGCGGTACGTGGGCCGGGCACGACACCGGCGGACGCGGACGCGAGGGTGGTGTCGGAGGCGACGGGCGTGGGTACGGCCATGGGCGCAGCAGCCGGGGCCGGTCCCTGGGCGGCGGCGGTCCACCTCTGCGCCCGGGCGTGGGCCTCGACCTGGGGCTGGGGCTGGGGCTGGGCGTGAGCCTGTGTCTCGGCGGCCGTCGGTACGGAAGGTCCTGGACCGGGCCCTGGACCCGGTCCGGCCATCGCGGCGACGCCTGGCCGGACCTCCTTGGCGAGCATGTCGCGCGCGTCGCGGCTGCCTGCGGCCTGTTCCCGCTCGTCACGCAGCTGTTCGCGCCGACGTGCTCGTACCACTCGGTACCGCGCCGTCACTCCCAGGACGAACACCGCGAGGACGGTCAGCACCATGAGCTGGCTTATCAGCAGTCCCCAGAACAGCCCGTACCCGGAGAGCTGCGACGACGGCGTGTCCGGCCAGGCGCCCGCCACATCGTGCGGTGCGGAGGCGAGCTGACGCATCGCCAGCGGCGTACGGCCGTAGGTCACTCCGTCCGGCCAGGCGCCGTGCGTGAAGAGACCGGCCAGCCCGGTGGCCGTCCAGACCAGCAGCGACAGTCCCAGCACGAAGCCCAGCAGGCCGAGCAGCAGTCCGTCGGGGATTCCGCCCCGGCCGCCCTGGGCCTGCCCGTAACCCTGTCCCTGCCCTTGCCTTTGCCCGTCGTGGTGGCGCGGCATCTCACGCCACCGTCGACTCGGAGGACTCGTTGAACTGCCGTTGCCGCTCAAGGAGGATCGCCCGCTGCTCGGCCTCCCACTCCGCCGCCTGCATGTCCGCGGGCAGTCCCGCGGCCAGGGCATCGGCGGCGTCGGCCGCGTTCGACGCCTGGGAGTTCTCCGTCATGGCCCGGTCGGTGAAGACCAGCGGCCGTTCGGCCTCCGTCACGAGATGTTTGACGACCTGGACATTGCCGTTGACGTCCCAGACCGCGATTCCCGGTGTGAGCGTCGGGATGATCTCCACCGCCCAGCGCGGCAGTCCGAGCACCCGGCCGGTCGCTCTCGCCTCGTCGGCCTTCTGGGCGTAGATCGTCCGCGTCGAGGCCATCTTGAGGATGGCCGCGGCCTCGCGGGCCGCCGCGCCGTCGACCACGTCCGAGAGATGGTGGACCACGGCGACGAAGGAGAGCCCGAGCCGCCGGCCGAACTTGAGCAGCCGCTGGAAGAGCTGGGCGACGAAGGGCGAGTTGATGATGTGCCAGGCCTCCTCGACCAGGAAGATGCGCTTCCTGCGGTCGGGGCGGATCCAGGTGTGCTCCAGCCAGACGCCCACGATCGCCATCAGGATCGGCATCGCGATCGAGTTGCGGTCGATGTGCGAGAGGTCGAAGACGATCAGCGGCGCGTCGAGATCGATCCCGACGGTCGTCGGCCCGTCGAACATGCCCCGGAGGTCACCGTCGACCAGCCGGTCCAGGACCAGCGCCACATCCAGGCCCCAGGCCCGTACATCGTCCAGGTCGACATTCATCGCCTCGGCCGACTCGGGCTCTGGATGGCGCAGTTGCTCCACGATGTCCATCAGGACGGGCTGGCGCTCGACGATGGTTTCGTTGACGTAGGCGTGCGCGACCTTGAGCGCGAAGCCGGAGCGCTCGTCCAGGCCGTGGCCCATCGCCACTTCGATGATCGTACGGAGCAGGGCGAGCTGACCGGTCGTGGTGATCGACGGATCGAGCGGATTGAGCCGGATTCCGCCGTCGAGCGCCGCCATCGGGTCCAGCCGGATGGGAGTTATTCCCAGCTCCTGGGCGATGAGGTTCCACTCGCCGACGCCGTCCTCGCCCTGGGCGTCCAGGACGACGACCTGGCGGTCGCGGAAGCGGAGTTGGCGCAGGACGTAGGTCTTCTCCAGCGCCGACTTGCCGTTGCCGGACTCGCCGAGTACCAGCCAGTGCGGCGCCGGGAGCTGCTGGCCGTAGAGCTGGAACGGATCGTAGATATAGCCCTTGCCGCTGTAGACCTCGCGGCCGATGATCACGCCCGAGTCGCCGAGGCCGGGGGCCGCGGTGGGCAGATAGACGGCCTGGGCCTGGCCCGTGGACGTACGGACCGGCAGCCTGGTCGTCTCCACCTTCCCGAAGAGGAAGCTGGTGAAGGCATCCGTGAGGACGGACAGCGGATCTCGCACCACAGGCCCCTTTCGGCTCGTCGGTTGTCAGCGGTTCTGAGCGGTTGTCAGCGCTTGTCGGCGCTTCTCGTCGGTGGTGTCGGCAGGTCGGTGTTTGGCAAGGCGGGACGGTCGGACGGCCGGCCGGGCGGTCAGCGGCGGATGCCGGTCGCGAACGGCAGGGTGTTCACAAAGGCCCGGTGATGCTCGCGGTCGCACCACTCCAGCTTCAGATACGACTTGCCGGCCGAGGCTCTGATCGTCCGCTTGTCCCTGGCCAGCGCCTCGGGCGTCCTGGACGACACTGTGATGTACCCGACGAGGTTGACGCCCGCCGCCCCGCTGGCGAGATCTTCACCCCGCTGGTCCAGCCGCCCGTGCGCGGCGATGTCGCGCGGGTCGACGGTGCGGTTCATCTTGGCGGCGCGGCTCGCCTCCGCCTCGTCGTTGGTCTTCTCCGTCAGCATCCGCTCGATGGCGATCTCGGTCGGTTCGAGATCCATGGTGACCGAGACCGTGCGGATCACATCGGGTGTGTGGACGAGCAGAGGCGCGAGGAAGTTCACACCGACCGGAGTCATGGGCCATTCCTTGACCCAGGCGGTGGAGTGGCACCAGGGCGCGCGGGTGGACGACTCCCTGGTCTTGGCCTGGAGATATGTCGGTTCCATCGCGTCCAGCTCGGCCGGCCAGGCGTTTCGTTTCGTCATGGCCTGGATGTGGTCGATGGGATGGTCCGGGTCGTACATGGAGTGCACGAGGGACGCGAGACGGCTCTGTCCGAGAGGCTGGCGTACGCGGATGTCGGCCTCGGCGAGCCGGGCGCAGATGTCGGTCAGCTCGCGGGCCATGACGACGGCGAGGCCCGCGTCCCGGTCGAGTTTCTTCGCACCGGCGGCCTGGCGGGCGGCGCGGGCCATGGCCTGGCCCTCGGCGGCCAGTTCACGGGTGTAGTGCATACAGGCGACCAGATAGGCGCGGTGCTGCTCGCTGGAGGTGGAGACCATCGACTGGAGCTGCTCGTAGGAGTTCTGGAGCCAGTCGGGCGAGGAGGAATCGCCGCGCTGGGCCACGTCCTTGGCGTGCGCGTCGGGGTCGGCGGGCAGCGTACGGGCGAGCATCTGGAGGCGGGTGACGAAGCCGTCCCCGTTGGCGACATGCTTGAGGAGCGTGCCGAAGCGGTCGACGAGTGCTTCCTGGTCCTCGCTGTCGCGCAGTCCGACGCCGGGGCCCTCGATCTCGATGGCGGCGGTGACGGTGCGGCGGTCGGCGTGCAGGAGCACGGCGATCTCGTCGGGGCCGAAGGGCGCGGCCAGCCAGTTGATACGGCCGATGCCGGGAGGCGGGCCGATCTCGACCTCGCGGCCGTCGAGGGAGGTGCCGGCCTCCATGGCGGCGGAGCGGTAGACCGTGCCGCCGCGCAGCGTGCGCTTGTAGCTGCGGTTGATCTCGTACCACTTGTAGAACGTGCGCTGTTTGTACGGTACGTAGACGGCGGCCAGCGCGATGAGCGGGAATCCGGCGAGCGTCACGATCCGCAGCGGCAGGACGGGCACGAGCAGCCCGCACATCATGCCGATGAAGGCGCCGGCGATGATCAGGGCGATCTCGCCGGTCTCGCGGTTCTTGCCGACGATCGCGTTCGGCCGGGCGCGGCCGATGAGATACGTACGACGGGGCGCGATCGGGTGGGCCTGGGTCGTCAACGCCCTCCACCTCCAGTGCTGTTGTTGCCGGTGCCGGTGTTACGTGAGCCGTGGGGAGTGCCGCTGGTGGGGCCTCCGCTGCGGGGCGGGGGCGCGGCGGGGGGAAGGCTGCCGGTGCCCCCTCCTCCTCCGCCGCCTGTGCTTCCGCCGGTGTTGCGCGAGCTGTGCGCGGCGACGCCTCCGGAGACGGGATTGGCGGGCCGTCCGCCGCTTCCGCCGCCGCTGTTGCCCTGCTGCTGGTGGCTGCGGCTGCTGTGGGTCTTGATGCCCTGGGAGACGAGGGCGGCGGGCGAGCTGATGAGGGCGGCGGCCTGGGCGCCGTCGGTGGCCTGCTTCCGGTTGGTGCGGGAGGAGGCGACCTCGTCGCCGAAGCCGGGCACGAAGCGGTAGATCATCGCGGAGGCGAAGATCGCGAGCAGGATGATGGCGAGGCCGGAGACGACGGCGGAGAACGCGTCGGGGCCCTCGTCGGCGGAGAGCGCGCCCGCGAGACCGAGGACGATCATGATCACGGGTTTGACCATGATGACGGCGATCATGATGCCGGCCCAGCGGCGGACATGGCCCCACATGTTCTTGTCGACGAGCCCGGCGTAGACGACGGTGCCGAGCAGGGCGCCGACGTAGAGGAGCGCGGCTCTGATGACCAGTTCCAGCCAGAGGACGCCGGCGGCGAGGATCGACACGAGGGCGACGACGATCAGCATGATCGGGCCGCCGCCGATGTCGTCGCCCTTCTTGAGGGCTTCGGCGAAGCCGCCGAAGAAGACATCGGTCTGGCCGCCGGTGGAGGTGGCGATGACCTCGGTGACGCCGTCGGTCGCGGAGACGACCGTATAGAGGATGAGCGGCGTGAAGGCGGAGGCGAGGACGGTCAGCCAGAGGAAACCGATGGCCTCGGAGAGCGCGGTGGTCAGCGGGACGCCGCGGATGGCGCGCTTGGCGACGGCGAGAAGCCAGATGACGAGGGTGAGGACGGTGGAGGCGGCGAAGATGACGGCGTACTGACGCAGGAAGGCGGCGTTGGTGAAGTCGACGTTGGCGGTCTCGTTGACGGCGTCACTGAGCTTGCCGACGATCCAGGCGGCGGCGTCGGCGCAGCCTTTGGCCAGGGAGGAGAGGGGGTCGAGGGCGTCGGGCGTGCTGGGAGGACCGGACCGGGCGGTGCCGGTGTCGCCGTTCTCGCAGTACTCCTTGACGAGTCCCTTGAGCAGGTCGCAGTCGCCCTGGCTGCCCGTCGACGACGGGGTGGGTGTGGGCGTAGGCGTGGGTGACGGTGCCGCCGTGGCACGCGCCGCGAACACGAGGAGCGCGGCTTGAACACCCGTCAGGGCGGCGACGACCGAGCGAGCGCGGTGTCGGGAGCTACCTGGCATACGTGAAGCCTCCGTACTGCTCGACAGCCTTGCTGATCTCGTCCGCGGTGGAGGCCGCCACGTCGCCGGGGACAGGGGCCGGCCCGTCCTTCTGCGATTCCGCGGCGATCCTCCAGTCGTTCTCCATCCACCGCAGATCGAAGGTCCAGGTCTTCCAGGTCGTGCTGACCGGGTCTGTCGAGTCGGGACCGGACATCCCGATCAGGCCCGTGTACCAGACGGACACTTTCGCGCTGTCACCGCTGAGACTCTCGACGCTGGTGCCCACCGGGATCGTCCGGGAGACGAAGGTGCTGCCCTGCGGAGGACTGCCATTGGCGTCCAGGCCGAGCTTCTCCAGGAACTCCGTGGTGTACGCGGCATCCAGTGACTCCTTGAGCCTGCCCGCCGCGTCCGGCGTATAGACCGTGTCGAGGATGCTGTGCCGGCTGTCCTGGCTGAACATGCCGTCGGAGCCGAGTGCCACCGCGTAGTTGGCTGCCGCGCTTGCCGCGCCCTGTTCGTTCTGGGCGAAGCCTGATGGGATTGTGCCGTTCTTGCCCGTGACCGGCTTGACGCCCGATGCCGCCGTCGGGTCGGCGGCCGTGCCTCCTGTGCCCTTGCCGCCTTCGGCGGACTTGTCGCCGCCGCGGTTGGCGAAGGCGATGGCCGCGATGAGGAGGACGACCACGCCGACCACGGTGATCAGGGAGCGGGAGCCGCGGGCCGGGCGGCGGGCGCCGCCGCCGTACATGTCGCCGCTTCTGCCGTCGGGCAGGCGCGTACGCGTCTGGCCCGTGCCGCCGAAACCGTCGTCCGTACGGCCCGAGTCGCCGCCGTAGCCGTGCTCGTCGCCGAAGCTCATGCCGCGTACGTCCCCTCAGCCGTTTGCGGTTCCGCGTGGTCCGCGTAGTACGACGGTAGCCGTGCTGGTTGCCGCGCGGGCGCGGTGTGGTGACTCGACATCAGGGAGACGCAACCTCAGCCGGTGGGTGCGACGGACAGGTGGTGTTGAAGGTGGTCCGGGCACGCCCGGTACGGACTGTTGGGACGGGACTGGGCTCGGGTCGGAGACAGGGCTCGGGGACAGGGACTTGGGGACGGCGGCTAGACGGCCATCCCGTACACGATGGTGAAAAGCGTGCCCAGCGAGCCGATGATGAAGACACCGGTCAGCCCGGCGACGATCAGGCCCTTGCCCTGTTCCGCGCTGAACGTGTCCCTGAGCGCGGTCGCTCCGATCCGCTGTTTGGCCGCGCCCCAGATCGCGATGCCGAGGCAGAGCAGGATGGCCACGGCCATCACTACCTCGATCATGACGCGGGCCTCGTTCCCCAGAGTCCCGAAAGGCCCCCAGTTCGGGGCGATGCCACCGATGATGGTGGTGATGTCGCCCTTCTCGGCCGCCAGGTACATGTAACTCACCGCCCCTGTTGGGTTGTTCACGCCCACGCCCCCATGGCATGGGTCACGCTCTATCTTCGCTGATGGAACCGCTCTCGTATGCCGCTTGGCGGCTCTCTTTACCCGATCCCCGCACATATGACCGATCATGCCGTCCTGGCCTGGCGTAGATCGGCCATGCGTATACGCGCATGGTTACTCTGTGTATCACGGGCCGTGACTGCGGGCAATGACTGTCGTTGTTACACCTTTACGGTCACGTCCCGCGCGGGCCCAGGTGCTGAGGCGGTCGTGGGCGGCGAGTTGAGGATGCCGCCGCGCCGCGCCAACCGTACGGGTGAACTTGGCGCCCGCGCCGAGCCGTACGGCCGACGGGCCGCTGCCCATGGATGCCCAGGACTGCCCGGGGCCACGGGCGGCTCGGCCGTATGTGCCTGCTCCCGCGCCCTGTTTACGGGCGGGCCGACGATGCGTCCGCCTTTGGGACAGTGCCGTCGGCATCCCGGGTGAGGAACAGGATCCCGGGTGAGGAGCAGAGGCGAGAGCGGCATGGCGGGGTTTGTGGGGCAGAGCCAGGGGCAGGGCGAGCAGGGCTGGCAGGGTCCGACGCAGGGCCCGGCGCAAGGCGGGCAGGGCCAGGACGGCCGGCAGCGTTTGATCGACATGGCCGGTGGCGTTGGCGTACCGGCTCCGCGCACCGGCGGGCTGCGGCACGGTGGAGAGCTGCGGCACAGCGGCGGTCCCTGGACACGGGCGGCCGGGGCGGCCGAGGCACTGCGTACGCACATGGGCCTGGTACGGGGCGAGTTCGCCGCCGCGCATGAGGGCGTGGCGGCCGGTACGGAGGGTCTGGGCGCCGCGGCGGTGCTGCGAACGGTGCGTATGTCGTGGGAGCGGCGCATCGAGATCGCGATGGGGGAGTGCGAGAGCCTGGCGGTTCATCTGCGGGCGGTCGCCCGGGAGCAGGGCGAGAACGAGGCGGCGATCAGGGCGTCGTTCGCGCGGGCGGGTGGCGGTGCGCGTTGAACGGGTTCGGTGGTGGCGGTGATGGTGGTGCTGGTGGTTGGGGTGGCGGCCGGCACGGTGGCGGCGGCCGTGGTGGCTGGAGCGGGGCGCTGACATGGACGCAGTTGCGTGAGCTGAAGTGCTCCGAACTGGAGAGCGCGGCCGACGGCTGGGGCAAGGTGAGCAACCGTGCGGACGCGGCACGGGACCGCATCGACAAGCAGCTTCTCGCGGGCCTTGAGGCCACGCAGGAGGGCGAGGCGGTGGAGGCGGCGAGCGCGCGGCTGGAGGAGCTGAGCCGTAACTTCCAGTACGTCTATATGGAATGCGGTCTGGTCCGTACGACTCTGAACAGCCTCGCCCAGGAGCTGAGAGAGGCTCAGCGCAGGCTGCGGGCGGCGCTGGACGACGCGGATGGCTTGAAGTTCACGGTCCACGCGGACGGTTCGGTGAGCTATCCGGCGGCGGGCGAGCAGATCGTCACACAGGACAAGCTCCCGGGCGGCACGGCCGAGGGCAGCCCGTTGCCGAGGCTGCTGTCCCCGCCGCCGGCCCTGACGGCCCCGAATCCTCATGCGGCGAAGGCCCAGGAGATCGCCGACGCGATCGCGTGCGCGGTCGGCGAGGCGAACCGGATCGACGCGCGCTACACGGCCACGCTCCTGAAGCTGACGGCTCCCCGGGACGGCCTGCTGACCTCCGACGCGCTCTGGGCGGACGCGCACGGAGACGCGACGGTGGTGCGGAGGCTGGCGGACGAGTATCTGAAGGACTCCATCCCGACGGAGAAGTCCCCGGCGGAGCGCAGGGCGTGGTGGGACGGTCTGACGCAGGAGCGGCGGGAGGAGTATCTGGCGGTCTACCCGGACGAGATCGGCAACCTGGACGGAATCCCGGCGGAGGTACGGGACGCGGCGAACCGGGACAACCTGGCGCTGCTGATCGGAAAGCTGGAGGGACGGGTGGGCGACGAGGAAGCGCAGACGCGGCTGGCGGGCCTGAGGGCGATCGACGAGCAGTTGCGGTCGGGCGGCCATCCGCCGATGTTTCTGCTGGGGCTCGGGGAGCAGGGAAACGGCCGGGCGATCGTCTCCTACGGGAATCCGGACGCGGCGAGGAATGTCTCGGTGTATGTGCCGGGGCTGGGGACGGCGCTGGACGAGGAATTCGCGAGGAACGACTTGAAGCGGGCGCGGGACACGGCGGTGGGAGCGCGTGAGTACGACGCGTCCAGCGCCTCGATCGTATGGCTGGGATACGACGCGCCTCAGCTCTCCGCCGCCGATGTCGCGGGGAATACGGATGTGATATTCGCTGATCAGGCGCGGGTGGGAGCGGTCGCGTACAACGAATTCATGTCCGGTGTCTCGGCGACGAACCGGAACGGGGATCCGCATGTGACGGCCATCGGGCATTCGTACGGTTCGCTGACGGTCGGCCAGGCCGCGCAGCGGCAGGGCGGGATTCCGGGCGCCGACGACATCGTGCTGCTGGGCAGCCCGGGAACGGGTGCGGCTTCGGCCGATGAGTTGGGGGTGGGGCGGAGGCATGTGTTCGTGGGCGCGGCGGAGAACGACCCGGTGACGGCGATGCCGGCCAGGATCGAGGCGCGCGGTATGGCGACCGGCGCGGTCAGCGGAGCGGTGGTGGGAGGCGCGGTGGGCGGCCCTGTGGGAGCGGTGGTGGGAGGACTGGGCGGAGGCACGGCGGCGTTCTTCGCGCAGGACGCGCAGGCGGACGACCGAGAAATCTGGTTCGGCACGGATCCGGCGCACGAGGCATTCGGCGCCCGCCGATTCCGGGTCGATGACGGGCCGCGTCCTCTGGGGGACCTGGGCGGGTTTACGGCGCACACCAACTATTTCAATCCGGACGAGGACGAAGAGTCTGCGGACAATATCGCCTTGATTGTTGCCGGCCGGAGCCACGAGATCAGCACCCAGGAGCGCCGATGACCAACCTGCGTCTCTTATTCGCCCTGTTCGTGCTTGCGATGGCGGCTGGATGCGGCACTCGTGCCGATACTTATGCCCCGGAAGGGAAGACGTCCGACATGAATATGCGGCAGGCTGCCGCCAAGGCTGATGCGATCATGCAGCGAACGCTGTCGGCCATCAGGCCAGAATTACGATGGAATCACGGTCCTTCGAACCACAGAATCTGCACCGACTCCAAGAACGATTCCCTGGGAGCTGGTTCAGTGAAGCGCCGAATCGCGGTCATGACCATCGTCTCCAAGGAGCGACGTGGAAGTTTGCTGGGTGTCGTGGAACGCGACTGGACTGCCCGCGGGTATCGGATCACCAGTGTGCGGGCGAGTGGCGAAGTCCCCGCCATGTATGCGTCGACACCGGACAACTTCCGGATAAGGGTCGCCGTCGGCGGCGAAGGACAGTTCTTCTTTTCCATCACCACCCCGTGTTTCACGGAATCCGCCGTGCCGGATCCGGCGACCGAGCCGAACACCCCGCAGCGCGCGGGCGAGTACCCCACGCGGCCCGATGTGTACGACGACTTCTGGTCATCCGGCGGGGGCGGTTCGGTGGCGGGGGTTGGGATCTCCTGAATCGGGGCTTCGCGACCTAGACTGGGGCGGGACTGTGGCCCTGACGCGGAGGGTGTTTGACGGTGCGTAAGGCATGGCTGGTCGTGGCCGCTGTCGGTGGGGTCGGGATGAGTTTTGTGGCGTTGCTCGTCGTGGGGACCTACTCCGCCGCCGCCGGACTGGTCGGCGGCGGGCGGGCCGTGGGGCTGGCCAAGGGGGCCGTGCCCGCCGCGTATCAGCCGCTCGTGCAGAAGTGGGGCAACTACTGTCCCGCCATCAACCCGGCTCTGCTCGCCGCGCAGTTGTACCAGGAGAGCGGGTGGAACCCCAGCGCCCAGAGTCCCGCCGACGCCAGAGGCATCGGGCAGTTCATCCCCGGGACCTGGCAGGCGCACGGGATCGACGGGGACGGCGACGGGGACCGGGACATCTGGGATCCCGCCGACGCGATTCCCTCCGCCGCCTCCTACGACTGCGAATTGGCCGGATACGTCAAGGACGTGCCCGGCGACCCGACCGACAACATGCTCGCGGCGTACAACGCGGGGGCCTACGCCGTCATCAAGTACCGAGGCGTGCCGCCGTACCGGGAGACCCAGAACTACGTCAAGGTCATCCGGACACTGGAGAAGAGCTTCGCCCGGCCCGTCGGGCGGGTCGCGCCGTCGCAGCAGGCCGCCGCCGCCATCTACTTCGCGCAGCAGAAGCTCGGTACGCCCTATCTCTGGGGCGGGAACGGTACGGCCGAGCAGGGCGGGCGGTTCGACTGTTCCGGGCTGACTCAGGCCGCGTACCGGACCGTCGGGATCGAGCTGCCGCGAGTCGCCAATGACCAGTACAACGCCGGGGAGCATCCCTCGCGCGACGAGCTGCTCCCCGGAGACCTCGTCTTCTTCTCGGACGATCTGACGAACTCACGGACCATCCGGCACGTGGGGCTGTACGTGGGCGGCGGATACATGATCAACGCGCCGTACACCGGAGCCGTGATCCGGTTCGACAAGATCGACACGCCGGACTACTTCGGCGCCACCCGCGTCACCGAGGACGGCGCGAAATCCCTGCCCACCGATCTTCCGGAGAGCCGGCCGGCCGTCTGACCGGACTGACCGGAGGTCCTCACCACCGGGCCGGCGGACCTCCGCATGGCCGGAACTCTCCCTCCCGAGGCCCTTCTGAACTGGGACGACGTATCACTCTTCGATAACGTCATGGTGATCGTTCGGTGGAGAGCGGAACGTAGACGGTGAGCAGGCCGTTCCCTGGACAGCAGCCGGGTATTGATCACCTTGATCGCGCGGCATGTTCCGTACCGACCACGGGGGTTGGTAAGAGGCAGCGCGCACGGAGATGCGGCGCGCCGGGCGACAAGGCAAGGGGCCGCAGCAGATGGCTGGACTCGCACTGGATGGGTCGAACCCCGATGTCAGCCTGCTCTATGACATCAATGGGCTGGCCAAGGGCGCACCGCCGTGGTTCGACCGCGTCATGGAGTTCGTCGGCGAGTACGGGATCATGGCCGCGCTGGTGCTCATCCTGCTCTGGAGCTGGTGGAGCGTGCGCAGGAGCGGATCGGCGGAGGACTCCGTCACCGCCGTCGTCGGGCTCCTCTGGGCGCCGCTGGCCGCCGCGGTCGCGCTGCTGGTCAATATCCCCATCCGGGGCTTCGTGGAACGGCCGAGACCGTTCCTGGACCACAAGGGCCTGGAAGTCCTGGTGGCGGGCAAGACGGACTACTCCTTCGTCAGTGACCACGCCACCATGGCGATGGCCATCGGCGTGGGCATCTTCATCGCGCACCGCGGGCTCGGTCTGGCCGCGATCGGGCTGGCGCTGTTCGAAGGCTTCTGCCGGGTCTACATGGGCGTCCACTACCCGACCGATGTGATCGGCGGCTTCGCGCTCGGTACGGCCGTCGCCCTGCTGCTCACCCCGCTCGCGCTCGCTCTGCTGACGCCGCTGGTGTCCGCGGTCTCCCGTTCGCAGCGGGCCGGCTGGGCCGTACGGTCACGGGCCGCGCGCGAGGCCGACCGCGCGGCGGGCTGCGGCGCCGTGGGCGGGACGCGGCCTCTCGGTATCCCCGAGCCGCGCCCCGACGACAACAACCTCGCCGCGTGACCACAGGTCCGGACGGCTTACGACGCGCCCCCGCCCGAGGCCACCGCGCTGACCACCACGTTCGAATCCCAGTGGCCCTGCGCGTCGATGACCCCGCCGCAGGTGATCAGCCGTAGCTGCGAGTTCGGCACCGCTCCGTAGACCACGTCCGTCGGGAACTTCTTCGTCGGGTACGTGTCCACCCTCGTCACCCGGAACGGCAGCCGCCGCCCGTCGCCCAGCTCCGTCTCGACCAGATCGCCCGGGAGCAGCCGGCCGAGCTTGGCGAAGACGGCGTTCTTGATGTTGTCGCGGCCGTTCCGCACCGGGACGCTGCCCGGATTGGCCGGTGCGTCCCGGTGGCCGACGAGGACGGCCGGGCCCTGTTCTCCCGGGCGCGGGCCCAGGGCGTACCAGCCGACCTTCATCGCGTTGCGGAATCCCGGCGCGTCCAGCGCGCCGTTGTCGTCCACGCCGAGCGGCAGTACGTCCGCGGTCACGCCGAGCACCGGGATACGCAGCCGTACGGGAGCGGAGGGCGGGTCCGTGACCTTGACCAGGCGGGGCTCGGCGGTGCCGGTCGCGGGTGCCTGCCGCTGCGGGAGCAGATGCAGCAGGACACCGGCCACGGCGCACAGGACCGCGAGGACGAAGAGGACCATGAGCAGCCTGTCCACCCTGTCCAGCCTGTGCGCCGTGCGCGCTGTACGTGCCGTACGCGCCTTACGCGTTCTGCGGTCCGGGCCCGACGGCCCCGCCGTTCCGGTCAGTGGTGGTCACCCGTGGCGCGGCGCGTGTGACGGCGCACCACGAGGATCGTGCCGAGGGCCGCCGCCGCGGTGGCGCCGATGGCGAGAGTGAGTTCGGGCGCGCCGGTCGTGCGTACCGAGTCGGTGGCGATCAGATGATCCGCGCCGCCTCGGGCCGCGCCGGACGGCGTGATCTGGAGCGCTCCTACGGAGGGCCCGGGGACGGTGTCCTTGCCGGTGCTCGTCCCCGCCGTACTGGTTCCCGTGCCAGTCCCCGTACCTGTGCCAGTCCCTGTCCCCGTACCTGTACCTGTACCAGTCCCCGTACCCGTGCTCGCGCTTCCGCGAGCCGACGGCTGTACGGGCGCCACAGGCGCCACAGGCGCGACCGGCGGCACAGGCGCGACCGGCGGCACCGGCTTGGCTGCCGGGGCCCGGGTGCTGGTCGCCGCAGGGGCCTGCGGGACGCTCCCGGTCGGCGGACGAGGAGTGATCCGCGGCGGGGTCCGCGTGGGAGCAGGAGTGCTCCGAGGTCCGGGCACGCGGTCGCCTGCCGAGGTCGCGGGTGTGGGCGGCTTCGGCGGCTTCGGGACCTTCGGCGTCTTCGAGGCCGAGGGCTTCGCCTTCGACGGAACCGGCAGCGGCGCGGTCGCCGCCGACTTGCTCCGGTCCGTCACCGCCTTGCCGTCCGCGGAGACCAGGCTGAAGCCGTCCACGTTCTGCCCTTGCGGCTGGTTCGGCCGGTCGTTCTTGTAGTAGTACAGCGGGTGCGTGTTGTAGATGACGTGCGGCTGGTCGCTGTTGGCCGCGTTCAGCGGAGTCTGCGCGGTCTCACCGACGACGCCCGTCGCCTTTGTCGGGAAGCCGACCGCCGCGGGCCAGGTGATGGCGCACTCGCCGGCGCACTCGGGTCGGTCCGGTTTGTCGGCCAGCCGCAGATAGAGCGGATTGCCGTTCTCGTCGGCCAGTACCTGGCCCACGCCCGTGTTGATGAGTGTCAGTTCGCTCGGCTCCTTCGGCTTGTCCACCGCCGTGGCGGCGGCGCCGCCGAGTGCGACGAGCAGAACGGTGGCCGTCGTGAGCGTGGCTATCCGGGGTCCTTGTCGGTCCATGGGTACGCCCTTGGGAGTCGGGGATGCCGGGTGTGCCCCCTCTTGCTGTCTGCTTGCTATCTACAGAGCAGCGCCCGGCGGACCGTACGGCCACCTCGGTGGGCCGTACGGGCGACAGCGGCCGGCCGCTACCGACCTGCGCGCCGGGTCGGTCAGAGAGCCCGCGCCCGGTCGGTCAGAGCGCCTGCGGGAAGTCGAGGAGCCGGTCCGGGTCGTACTGCTTCTTCAGCCGTGTCAGCCGGTCCGCGGCGGGACCGAAGTAGGCCGTACGCCAGTCCGTCAGCGTCGGGTCCGTGTAGTTCTGGTACGCCGCGCCCGACGCGTACCGGCGCAGCGACGCATGGGTGGTTTTCAGCCATGCGCGCTGTGCGGAACCGGAGGTGCCCGGCTGCCAGGCGGCGATGTACTGAGCCAGGATCCGCGAGCGCCGGTGGACGAAGGACGTGGCGAGCGGATCGACACGGTTGACCGCGCCGCCGAGCGCGGTGAGCGCGAGAGAGCCGCCGCTGCCGCTACTTCCGCCACTGCCTCCGCTGCCGCTCCCGCCGCCGTTCCCGCTCCCGTCCGGTGGCAGTCGGGTGAAGGCCTCGGCGGCCGAGACGAGGGCGCGCACCGCGGCGGGCGAGAGGGAGCGGTCGTAGAAGTCGGAGGCCGCGGCGTACGTCTCGCGCTGGAGCGCGCCTCGCGCACTGCGGCCGGGCGTCGTGCCGGGCAGATGGCACTGCTCCTCGTCGAGCCCGGAGCAGCCTCCGTATACGAGCATCGCGTCTCCGTAACCGCGCTGACGCAGCGATATGGAGCTCGCCGGGCCGGGACCGCCCGGGCCGTCGGCGAGCCGGTCGAGCGCGTTCTTCAGATCGTCCTCGTCACCGAGGGAGAAGGCGGACAGGGAGACGGTGGGAGCGGCGCCGCCGGGACCCGCGGAGAGATGGAGCGAGGACCAGATCTCGTCCGGCTGGTCCGGGCCCCAGCGCTGCCAGGCGGCGAGCAGTGTCCCGGCCTTCGACCAGGGCCAGCTCAGATAGGCGGAGATGCTCGCGGGTGCGGGATGCGTACGGAAGCGCAGCTCGGTGACGACGCCGAAGTTGCCGTTGCCCGCGCCGCGCAGCGCCCAGAAGAGGTCCGTGTTCTGTTCGGCATCGGCGGTCAGCCGTCGGCCGTCGGCGGTGATGAGCGTGGCGGAGGTGAGGCTGTCGCAGGTCAGACCGTATGCGCGGGCGGCCACGCCGTGTCCGCCGCCGAGCGTGAGGCCGGAGACGCCGACGGTGGGACAGGAGCCCGCGGGGATCGTGAGGCCCTGTTCGGCGAGAGTGCGGTAGACGTCGCCCAGCCGGGCGCCCGCACCGACGATCCCGTCCGTGACCGCGTGGTCGAGCGAGTCGAGCTTCGATATGTCGATGACGAGCCGGCCGTTGCCGCTGGACCAGCCCGCGTAGGAGTGGCCGCCGCTGCGGATCGAGACGGGAGTGCCATGGGCCCTGGCGAAGGCGAGGCACTCCTTGATGTCGTCCTCGCCGGCGGCGTACGCGACGGCCGCGGGCTTCAGGGAGTCGAACCGGGTGTTGTAGAGCTGGCGGGCCGTCGGGTACGCCGTGTCCTGCGGGCGTACGAGATCTCCGTCGAGCCCTTCCGCCAGCGCGGCCCAGTCCGGCGCGCCGGCCGGAGGCTTTCCCGTACCGCCGGTGGCCTGGCCCGTACCGCCGGGCGGTCCGCCCTTGTCACCGCCCGCGCCCGTGCCGCCCGTACCGCCGGGCCGATCGTGGCCGCCGCCGGAACACGCGGACGCGGCAGCCGCCGTGAGGGCGACCGCCGCCGCGGCGAGCACTGTGCGCCGTTCCATATGACGACCTCCTGAGGAGGGAAGTGTGCCTCAGGCGCCGACGGTTCCGGAATGGGAGATTCCGGATCGTAAGGTTCCGTTTCAGCTCTGTGGCGTGTGGGACGCCGCGTCCGTACGGGCGCGGTCACGGGATCTGCGGGCAGGGCCGGACCAGCCGCACGAGCAGCGGGCCAGACAGAACGAACCGCGTTCCACGGTCGAGGTGATGTGCGGTGATATGGGTTGGAATAAGGAGCCGGAGGGCGAGGTGGGGGATGAAGTGGCGGTGGGGGGACCGGAGGTGTCTTGCTCGCACACGAACTCCACGGTACCGAGGTGCTCGTGCCTCATGACAGGGCCCTGGCGCGGGGCCCGGCGTACGGCATGACAAGGCCCGGCGCAGGGCCCGGCGCCGCCCGGCACGGGGCTCGGCACACGGCCTGGCGTGACGGGGAACGCGGGGCGTCGTTATCCGGAACGGGTGGGCTTCGGACAAGCGACGGCCAGGCGTTGGGGGTTGGCAGGCGATGGTGGTGCAGCAGCACAGACGCAGGAACGTGGCGTTCGCCGTCGTGGCCGTGGCAGGCGTCGTCGCCACGACCGCCGGCTGCTCGGGAAGCGGCGGTGCCATGGCCGACGACCGGCCGGCCCAGGATCCGGGAGCGGTGCTCAGGGCGGCCGACGTGCTGCTGGCGGCGGGCAGTTCGAAGGCCCGTACGTCCATGGAGATGGCGGCCGGCGGGACGCGCGTGACCATCCGGGGCGAGGGCGGATACGACTTCGCGCGGCGGATGGGACGGCTCAGAGTCGTGCTGCCGAAGGATCCCGCGGGCGTGAACCGGCACCGGCCCATCACCGAACTGCTCTCGCCCGCCGCCCTGTATATGAAGAACCGCGGCGCCGGCGTGCCCGCCGACAAATGGGTCAGAGTGGATTCGACCACGCTGGAGGACGGAAATCTGGTCACGGGCGGCGCGACCGATCCGCTGACCGCGGCTGAACTGCTGCGCGCTGCCCGGAATGTGGCCTTTGTCGGGGAGAAGGATCTGGCGGGCACCCGTGTCTGGCACTACCGGGGCACCACCTATATCGGTGGAGCCGCGAAATCGGCGGCGCCGTACGCGCGCGGCGCGCTGGCCGCCGCGGCCAAGGGATTCGGCGAGGACGCGGTGCCGTTCGACGCGTATCTGGACGAGGACGGACGGCTGCGCAAGGTCAGGCACCAGTTCAGCTATGTCAATCAGGGACATACGGTCGATGTCGCGTCGACCACACTGCTGTATGCGTTCGGAGTCGCGGTCTCGGTGGCGCTGCCTCCGTCCGACGATATTTTCGCCGGTGAGATCAAGGCCTGAGTGCGGGCTCTTCGTGCGTTCCTCGCGCGTTCCTCGCGTATTCCCCGCGGAGCATGAGCCGGGCGGCCGGACTGCGGATCGGCAAGATCGGCAAGAGTGGATCCAGCCGTAACCATCGAGGACCAAGGCGGAAATGGTCCGGACGTGCCATGCGCGGTCCGTATCACGCTCCCTACGCTAGGAAGTCGACACCGGCAGGAAGAGGTGATAGCACGTGGCTCTGTTGCGTACGCCGACCGTCCAGGACCACGTGGCCCTCGCCGAGATCGAGTTGTGCGGTGAGTTGATGATCGCGGCGTCCGCCGCGGACGAGGACCGGCTCAGCCCGGACCGTATCGACGAGGTGCTGAACGTAACGGCCGAGCGGGCCCTCCTGGAGGAGTCCGAGCGGGCGCTGCTCGGAGAGTCCGGCGAGCGGGCGCTGTTCGGGAATTCTCCCTGGGAGTGAAGCCCGCAGCGGGGCGCGGTCCCGCCGCGCCCCGGCCGTTACGTCCGTTCACCTCGCGCCAGCTGTGACATCGGGCACAAAGGTGACGTCCGGTGCGAAGGTGATGTCGGGCACAGATACGGGCGTCGGATGGCGTGAGTTGGCCTCAGGTGCGGAGCAGCCGGGCGATCGCCTTGGTCGCTTCCTCCACCTTCGCGTCGATTTCTTCCCCGCCCTTGACCGCGGCATCGGCCACGCAGTGGCGCAGATGCTCCTCCAGGAGCTGGAGCGCGAAGGACTGGAGCGCCTTGGTCGAGGCGGAGACCTGGGTCAGTATGTCGATGCAGTAGACGTCCTCGTCGACCAGCCGCTGAAGGCCCCGGATCTGCCCTTCGATCCTGCGCAGCCGCTTGAGATGCTCGTCCTTCTGCTTGTGGTAGCCGTGCACACCGCGGTCGTGGTCGGTGATGGCGGAGGGCGCGTCGCTCGTCGCCGCGCCGGCCGCCTCGGTGGTCGTCATCGCGTCCTCCTGCTGTGTATCCGCTGTGTTTCAGCGGTTTTTCGGTCCGCTGTCGGCGGTCCGCCGCAGCTTGTCCGAAAAGGGTTGATATACCCCTCGTGGGTATATGGTACCTGTCTGTGTGCCTTGGGGCAGGGCCCTGTGCTTATCACCTTGTCTGATGGGCGACACTTGGGACCGGCCGCTTAGCAGTGGCCGGATGATGCGCCTAGCATCACCCTGACCGAATTCCATGTAACCCGAGGACCCCAGGTGCGCTTTCGTCTGACCCCCAGGGAGACGAGCTTCTATGACATGTTCGCCGCGTCCGCGGACAACATCGTCACGGGCTCGAAACTCCTGATGGAACTCCTCGGGGCGGATTCCTCCGCCCGGGCCGAGATCGCGGAGCGGATGCGGGCGGCGGAGCACGCGGGCGACGACGCGACTCACGCGATCTTCCATCAGCTCAACTCCTCCTTCATCACGCCCTTCGACCGCGAGGACATCTACAATCTCGCGTCCTCTCTCGACGACATCATGGACTTCATGGAGGAGGCCGTCGACCTGGTCGTCCTCTACAACATCGAAGAGCTGCCCAAGGGCGTGGAGCAGCAGATCGAGGTACTGGCCAGGGCCGCCGAGCTGACCGCGGAGGCCATGCCGCATCTGCGGACGATGAACAACCTCACCGAGTACTGGATCGAGGTCAACCGGCTGGAGAACCAGGCCGACCAGATCCACCGCAAACTGCTGGCCCATCTCTTCAACGGCAAGTACGACGCGATGGAGGTGCTCAAGCTCAAGCAGGTCGTCGACGTGCTGGAAGAGGCCGCCGACGCGTTCGAGCACGTCGCGAACACGGTGGAGACCATCGCGGTCAAGGAGTCCTGAACCACGTGGACACCTTCGCACTGATCGTGACCATTGGTGTCGCGCTCGGCTTCACCTACACCAACGGTTTCCACGACTCCGCGAACGCCATCGCGACCTCGGTGTCCACCCGGGCCCTGACCCCGCGCGCCGCTCTGGTGATGGCCGCGGTGATGAATCTCGCGGGCGCGTTCCTGGGCCAGGGAGTCGCGAAGACTGTCAGCGAGGGTCTGATCGCGACACCTCATGGATCGAGGGGGATGGGCATCCTCTTCGCCGCGCTGGTCGGTGCGATCGTCTGGAATCTGGTCACCTGGTACTACGGGCTTCCTTCCTCGTCCTCCCACGCGCTCTTCGGCGGCATCGTCGGCGCGGCGCTGGCCGGCGGCACCGATGTGATCTGGTCCGGTGTGCTGGAGAAGGTCGTCGTGCCGATGTTCGTGTCGCCGGTCGTCGGTCTGGTCGTCGGTTATCTGGTGATGGTCGGCATCCTGTGGATATTCCGTAGCTCCAACCCGCACAAGGCCAAGCGCGGCTTCCGGATAGCCCAGACCGTGTCCGCGGCCGGCATGGCGCTCGGACACGGTTTGCAGGACGCGCAGAAGACGATGGGCATAGTGGTGATGGCCCTGGTCATCGCCGATGTGGAGGACTCGGGGGACTCGATCCCGATCTGGGTGAAGATCGTATGCGCCGTCATGCTCTCGCTGGGTACGTACGCGGGCGGCTGGCGCATCATGCGAACGCTGGGCCGGAAGATCATCGAGCTGGACCCGCCGCAGGGATTCGCGGCGGAGACGACCGGCGCGTCGATCATGTTCGGCTCGGCGTTCCTGTTTCAGGCGCCGATCTCGACGACACATGTCATCACCTCGGCGATCATGGGCGCCGGCGCGACGAAGCGGGTGAACGCGGTGCGCTGGGGCGTCGCGAAGAACATCGTTCTCGGCTGGTTCATCACCATGCCGGCCGCGGCACTGGTGGCCGCGCTGAGCTTCTGGGCTGTGGACCTGGTCTTCGGCTGAGCCGAAAGAAGTGGGCCCGCCCCCCTGGGAGAGGAGGCGGGCCCTTCGCCGTGCGGTGGCACCGCCATGCAGCACCGCACGACGGTCCTTGCGACCTATCCGAAGCGGCCCGAGATGTAGTCCTCGGTGGCCTGCACGGACGGGTTGGAGAAGATGCGCTCGGTCTCGTCGATCTCGATGAGCTTGCCGGGCTGGCCGACGGCGGCCAGGTTGAAGAACGCCGTACGGTCCGACACGCGCGCCGCCTGCTGCATGTTGTGCGTCACGATGACGATCGTGAAGCGCTCCTTCAGCTCGCCGATCAGATCCTCGATGGCCAGCGTCGATATCGGGTCGAGCGCCGAGCACGGCTCGTCCATCAGCAGCACGTCCGGCTCGACCGCGATCGCGCGGGCGATGCACAGACGCTGCTGCTGACCGCCGGAGAGACCCGAGCCGGGCTTGTTCAGCCGGTCCTTGACCTCGTTCCAGAGGTTGGCGCCCTTGAGGGAGCGCTCCACGACCTCGGGCAGCTCGCTCTTGCGTACCGTGCCGTTCAGCCGCAGCCCGGCCGCGACATTGTCGAAGATCGACATCGTCGGGAACGGGTTGGGCCGCTGGAAGACCATGCCGACCGTGCGGCGCACGGCGACCGGGTCGACGTTCGGGCCGTACAGGTTCTCGTCGTCCAGGAGCACCTTGCCCTCGACGCGACCGCCGGGAGTGACCTCGTGCATCCGGTTGAGCGTGCGCAGGAAGGTGGACTTGCCGCAGCCGGACGGGCCGATGAAGGCCGTCACGGAGCGGGGCTCGACGGTCATCGAGATGTCGTCGATCGCCCGGTGGGAGCCGTAGTAGGCGGAGAGTCCGCTGACGTCGATTCGCTTGGCCATGTCAATCACTGCTTCTTTCGTGGCCCCGCGCGGCGGAGCCGGATATCGGGCCTCAGCGGCCGGTCTTCGGGGCCTTCCAGCGGGCGATGCCGCGCGCCACCAGGTTGAGGATCATGACGAACGCGATCAGCACCAGGGCCGCGGCCCAGGCACGGTCGATCGCGGCGACCTCGCCGGCTCTGTACTGGTCGTAAATGTAGAAGGGCAGCGACGTCTGAGCACCGTCGAACGGGTTCGGGTTGATGAGCTGGCTGCCGAAGACGAGCAGGATGATCGGCGCGGTCTCACCGGCGATACGCGCGATGGCCAGCATCACACCGGTGGTGATTCCGCCGATCGCGGTCGGCAGGACGACCTTGAGGATGGTGCGCCACTTCGGTACGCCGAGGGCCAGCGAGGCCTCGCGCAGCTCGTTCGGTACGAGCTTGAGCATCTCCTCGGTGGAGCGGACCACGACCGGGATCATCAGGATCGTGAGGGCGAGCGAGCCCATCAGACCGGACGGCGGGATGTCGGCCATCAGCATGAGCGACAGGATGAACAGACCGGCGACGATGGACGGGATGCCCGTCATGACATCCACGAAGAACGTCACGGCCCTGGCCAGCGCGCCCTTGCCGTACTCCACCAGATAGACGGCGGTCAGCAGACCGATCGGCGTGGCGATCACGGTGGCGATGCCGACCTGCTCCAGCGTGCCGATCAGCGCGTGGTAGACACCGCCGCCCGGCTGGGCGCTGGGGACACCGGCCATGGAGTGGCTGAGGAAGTACCCGTCGAGGACCTTCACACCACGGCTGATGGTGGTCCACAACAGCGAGAACAGCGGGATGACGGCGAGGATGAAGCACACCCAGACGATGCTGGTGGCGAGACGGTCCTTGGCCTGGCGCTGGTTCTCGACCACCGTGGTGGTGACGTACGAGATGATGAGGAAGGCGATGACGGCGATCAGGCCCCACTGGACCTTGCTGTCGAGGCCGGCGGCGGCTCCGATGCCCACGCCGACGAGGATGCCGAGGACGGCGAATCCGGCCGGTGCCCAGTTGGGGAGGCCACGGCTGCTGAGGCTCTGCCCGCCGGCCGAGGGCGGCAGCGGAGTCGGTGTGTCCTGTATGGCTGCGTGGCTCATGCGTTGGCCCCCGAGTACTCCTTGCGGCGGGCGATGATCAGCCGGGCCGCGCCGTTCACCAGCAGAGTCAGGACGAAGAGGACCAGGCCGGAGGCGATCAGGGCGTCACGCCCGACCTCATTGGCCTCACCGAACTTCGCCGCGATGTTCTGGGCGAACGTACCGCCGCCCGGGTCGAGCAGATGGAGCGACATCAGATAGCTGGGCGACAGGACCGTGGCGACGGCCATCGTCTCGCCGAGCGCGCGGCCGAGGCCCAGCATCGAGGCGGAGATGACACCGGAGCGTCCGAACGGCAGGACGGAGAGCCGGATGACCTCCCAGCGCGTGGCGCCCAGGGCGAGGGCCGCCTCTTCGTTCATCCGCGGGACCTGGAGGAATACCTCCCGGCTGACGCTGGTCACGATCGGCAGGATCATGATCGCCAGCAGGATGCCGACGGTCAGCATGTTGCGGGCGACGCCGGGCTGGGTCTGGTCGAAGATGTACGTCCACGCGAAGTACTGGTCGAGCCAGAGGTTGAGGCCCCCGAGATACGGCACCAGGACGATGGCGCCCCAGAGGCCGTAGATGATGCTCGGCACGGCGGCGAGCAGATCCACGATGTACGCGATGGGCGCGGCCAGCCGGCGCGGCGCGTAGTGCGAGATGAAGAGCGCGATACCGACGGCGATCGGGACGGCGATGACCATCGCGATGATCGAGCTGACGATCGTACCGACGAGGAGGACCGCGATTCCGAAGACCGGCGGGTCCGCGGAGGCGTTCCAGTCGAAGGTGGTGAGGAAGTTGCCCTCGTCCAAGGAGATGGCGTTGGCGGCGCGGTAGGTCAGGAACCCCGCGATCGACGCCATGATGACGAGCAGCAGAATGCCCGAGCCCTTGGAGAGGCCCGAGAAGATCTTGTCGCCCGCGCGCCCTGTGGAGGTGCCCGACCTGGGGCTGAGCGGCGGGGCCGGTGGAGTGTCTGTGGGTGTGGTGGAAGCCATGATCTTTCCGGTCTGTGTGGGGGAGGGATGGCTCCCCTGGCGGCGGTGCACCGGATGGGTGGACGACCGCCGGCCCGGAGCGTTGCGCCGGGCCGACGGCCGTCACCTGCTGTGCCGGGGACTACGAGAGGGAGGCGACCGTCTCGCGGACCTTGGCGTTGATCTCGGCGGGGATCGGCGCGTAGCCGGCCTCGGAGAGGACCTTCTGGCCCTCGTCGCTGGCGGTGTAGGTCAGGAAGGACTTGACCGTGGGCAGCGTCTCGGCCTTGTTGCCCGTGTCACAGGCGATCTCGTACGTCACGAGGACGATCGGGTAGGCACCCTCGGCCTTGGTGGCGTAGTCCAGCTCCAGGGCCAGGTCCTTGCCGGTGCCCTTGATCGTGGCGGCGGCGATGGCCTTGGAGGCGTTGTCGGAGGAGGCCTCCACGGGAGCGCTGGCACCCGTGTCGATCTTGACGGTGGAGATCTGCTGCGAGGTGGCGTAGGAGAGCTCGAAGTAACCGATCGCGCCGTCGACCTGCTTCACCTGGGTGGCGACACCGGAGGAACCGGACGCCGACTGGCCGCCGGGCGCGGGCCACTTCTTCTCGGCCTCGTACTTCCAGTCGTCGGCGGCGGTGGCGTTCAGGTACTTGCCGAGGTTCTGCGTGGTGCCGGAGTCCTCGGAGCGGTGGAAGGCCTGGATGGGCTTCTTCGGGAGCTTGGCGTCGGGGTTCAGCTTGGCGATGGCCGCGTCGTCCCAGCTCTTGATCTTGCTGTCGAAGATCTTGGCGAGCGTGGGCGCGTCGAGGACGAGGCTGTCGACACCCTCCAGGTGGTAACCGATCGCGATCGGACCGCCGACCATGGGCAGGTTGATGCCCTGGCCGCCCTCACAGATCTTCTTCGAGTCGGCGACCTCTTCGGGCTTGAGCGCCGAGTCGGAGCCGGCGAAGCCGACGGTGCCCTGGTTGAAGGCGACGATGCCCTCACCGGAGGAGGAGCTGTTGTAGTTGACCTCCACACCGGGACAGGTGGCCATGTAGTTCTTGACCCAGAGGTCCATGGCGTTCTTCTGCGCGCTGGAACCGGACGCGAGAAGCTGGCCCGTAGCACCCTCACAGACAGCCGCCGCCGAGGCGGCGGGCTTCGACGACGCGTCGCTCGGCTTGGAGTTGTCGTCCGATCCACACGCCGTGAGAACCAGGGCGCCGGAGACGGCGAGGGCACCGAGCGCGGTGGCACGCAGCCCGTTCTTGCGCTGAAGCTTCACTTCGGGTGTTCCTTCCAAGAGCCGCCGGTCCATACGAGTTGACGGCGGCGTGTGTCGGGGTGGTTGGTGGGGCACTGAGACCGTCACCGTGTAAGCCCGAAATTAGGCAGATGAGATGAAGCCACCGACGGGGAAGGGTGAACGGAAAGTGAACCGTGACATACAGCCCGGTGCCGGCCTTTCTTTTGAAGGGCTCGGTCGGTCTCCGGGGCGCTTTCTATCGCTGCTGACGGCTGATCATGCTTGAAATCACCCGTCGGTCCGTCGGCCGTCAGAACGGGATCAGGTCGCGTGCAGCGCGTCCAGCAGCGCGTCCACCAGGATGCGGTCGCGAGGCTGGGTGAGCCGGTCCCGGGCCGCCGCCGGAGCGAGCCAGGCTATTCGGTCGACCTCGGTGTTCGGCGTGAAGGCGCCGTCCGTCACCTCCGCCGCCCAGTAACTGACCAGCTTGGGACGGCCCTGGGCCAGATAGCTGACCGTGCCGAGCCGGGCGCCGGGCACGCAGTGGTGGCCGGTCTCCTCGTACACCTCGCGCAGGGCGCCCTCCAGGGTGTCCTCCGCGCGCTTGAGCTTGCCCTTCGGGTGCGACCAGTCGTCGTACTTCGGCCGGTGTACGAGACAGATCTCGGGCCCGCCGGCTCCCTCGCGCGGGCGGCGCCACAGGACACAGCCGGCCGCGAGCACGGTGTCGTCCGGCCTGCCGTGCCCGACGCCCGCCATATGGTCGCCTCCGTCGCTGTCGCTTGCGCTGTCCCCGTGTTCGTACGTGTACGTGGGCGTGGACGCGTAGGCATCCTCGCCCTCGCGGTCCTGGCCGTACTCGTGCCCGTGGCCGGTCATGGCGCGGTCGCCGCCATCGGCATCTGTTGCCACACCTGCTGGAAGGCGAAACGCGCCGCCTCCACCTCAAGGCGCTGATCCGCGTGCAGCACGCCCAGGGCGTACGCCGTCGCCGGAGCGATCCGCGGAGTGCGGGCCGCGTTCGCAGCCGCCGCAGCCGCCTCGGCCGCGTCCCGGTGCCGGTCCAGCGCCTGGCCCGCGCCGAGCAGCATCGGATCCGGCGCGCCGCCCGCGCACCAGACCTCCTGCCCGTACCGGTGCAGCCGCAGCAACTGCCGTACCTGATGCCAGGGCGCGTCCTGCGCCTCGCCCTCCGACGCCGTCGCGAGACCGTGGACCAGGGCCTCCGCGTTGTACGGATGCGCCGCGCGCGCCAGCGGCAGCGCGGCCACCGCGTCCAGCAACTGCCGTGCCGTGGTCTCACCGGGCTCCGCCAGCACCTCCACGGCGGGCGCCGCGGCCAGCGGCCCGAGCGGCACCTCCGAGGCCAGTACGGCCACCGCGTCCGCCACCGCGTGGAAGCGCGAGGAGCCGAGCGCCTGGAGCGCCGCCGAGTGGGCGCGCGTCCTGGCGAGAGTGAGCTGACGGTCCAGCAGCGCTCCCGCGCGGGACGCGCCGACCGTGAGCGTGCCCGGGCCTGACGGCACGCCCTCGGGCTGGTCCTCCGCACGCGAGATCGCCGTGGCCGACGAGACCGACACGGCCGGCACCGTGGCCTGCACCGCCGACGCCGCCGTCGCGCCCGAGAGCCGGGCCAGCGCGCCGAGCAGCCGGTGCAGCCTGCTCGTACACGCGTGTTCCTGGGCCAGGGTGCCGGAGAGCCAGCCCAGTTCCGTACGGAGCTGATCGGCCCAGGTGGGATCGAGCAGCGGCCGGTATGTGTGCAGCCCGCCGCCGATCCTGCGCGCCGCGCCGCGCAACGTACGGGCCGCGGCCTCGGCCGCCGCCGTGTCCGAGCCGCTCTCGCCGTACATCCGCAGCCCGCGCAGGAAGTCTCCCGCGCGCGCGTGCAGATATCCGGCCAGGACCTCGCCCGCCGTCAGGCGGTCGGTGTCGCCCGCGGTAAAGGGTTCGATGTCCACTTCATGGTGCTGCACGCCGGCGCCTCCGGGCGTCTATGAGCATTTCCTGTACGTTCCGCAGCGGCCGGCCGTCCTGGTCCGTGGCATGCCGGGTCCAGTTGCCGTCCGCGCCGAGGTGCCAGGAGGAGGTGTCGTCGGACATCCCGGTCTCCAGCAGCCGGGTGAGTGCCGCGCGGTGGGCCGGATCGGTGACCCGGACCAGTGCTTCGATACGCCGGTCGAGATTGCGGTGCATCATGTCCGCGCTGCCGAGCCAGACCTCCGGCTCCCCGCCGTTGCCGAAGGCGAAGATCCGGGAGTGCTCCAGGAAGCGGCCCAGGATCGAGCGCACCCGGATGTTCTCGGAGAGCCCGGCGACGCCGGGACGCAGGGCACAGATGCCCCGGACCCAGACATCGACCGGCACGCCCGCCTGCGAGGCCCGGTAACAGGCGTCGATGATGGCTTCGTCGACCATCGAGTTGACCTTGAAGCGGACATAGGCCGGCCGTCCCGCCCGGTGGTGTGCGACTTCCTTGTTGATCCGGGCGATCAGTCCGTCGCGCAGCGACTTCGGAGCGACCAGCAGCCGGCGGTAGGTCTCCCGGCGCGAGTAGCCCGAGAGCCGGTTGAACAGGTCGGACAGATCCGCGCCGACCTGCGGGTCCGCGGTGAGCAGCCCGAGGTCCTCGTACAGCCGCGCCGTCTTCGGGTGGTAGTTGCCCGTGCCGACATGGCTGTACCGGCGCAGGGTGTCGCCCTCCTGCCGTACCACCAGCGAGAGCTTGCAGTGCGTCTTCAGCCCGACCAGGCCGTACACCACATGGCAGCCGGACTCCTCCAGCTTCCGCGCCCATTTGATGTTCGCCTGCTCGTCGAAGCGCGCCTTGATCTCGACCAGGACGAGGACCTGCTTGCCGGACTCGGCCGCGTCTATCAGCGCGTCCACGATCGGCGAGTCGCCGGAGGTCCGGTACAGCGTCTGCTTGATGGCCAGCACGTCCGGATCGGCCGCGGCCTGCTCCAGGAAGGCCTGGACGGAGGTCGAGAACGAGTCGTACGGGTGGTGCAGCAGCACGTCGCGCTCGCGCAGCGCGGCGAAGATGTCCGGCGCGGACGCCGACTCCACCTCGGCGAGATCGCGGTGCGTGCCCGCTATGAACTTGGGGTACTTCAGCTCGGGCCGGTCCAGCCGCGAGATCCCGAAGAGCGCCGTCAGATCCAGCGGTCCCGGCAGCGGATAGACCTCGGCGTCGGACACCTTCAGCTCGCGGACCAGCAGATCGAGGATGTACGGGTCGATCGACTCCTCGACCTCCAGCCGGACCGGCGGGCCGAAGCGGCGCCGCATCAGTTCCTTCTCCAGCGCCTTGAGGAGGTTCTCGGCGTCGTCCTCCTCCACCTCCAGGTCCTCGTTACGAGTCACCCGGAACATATGGTGCGCCAACACCTCCATCCCGGGGAACAGCTCCTCCAGGTGTGCGGCGATCACATCCTCCAGCGGTACATACCGCTGCGGCGAGGCCTCCAGGAAGCGGGAGAGCAGCGGCGGCACCTTGACGCGCGCGAAGTGGCGGTGCCCGCTGACGGGATTGCGGACGACCACGGCCAGATTGAGCGAGAGCCCGGAGATGTACGGGAAGGGATGCGCCGGGTCCACGGCCAGCGGTGTGAGGACCGGGAAGATCTGCTGTCGGAAAAGTGTGAACAGACGCGCCTGTTCCTTGTCGGTCAGCTCGGGCCAGCGGATGATGTGGATGCCCTCGTCGGCCAGGGCGGGCGCGATGTCCTGCTGGTAGCAGGCGGCGTGCCGGGCCATGAGCTCACGCGAGCGGGTCCAGATCAGATCGAGGACCTCACGGGGCTGGAGGCCGGACGCGGAGCGGGTGGCGACGCCGGTCGCGATGCGCCGCTTGAGACCGGCCACCCTGACCATGAAGAACTCGTCCAGGTTGGACGCGAAGATGGCGAGGAAGTTGGCCCGTTCGAGCAGCGGAGTCGCGGGATCCTCGGCGAGCTCCAGGACGCGCTCGTTGAAGGCGAGCCAGCTGCGCTCACGGTCGAGGAACCGGCCGTGGGGCAGCTCGCCCTCCTGGTCGCCGTCCTCCTCGTACACATCGAGATCGGAGTCCAGATCGGGTTCGAGGCCGGACGAGGCCGTGGCGACCGTGTGAGGGCGGTGGGCGGTGATGAAACCTACGGACGGCTGGGTCTGCTGTACCGGTACCTCGGCGGGCTGCTGGCTCATGTCCCCATTCTTCCGCGCAGAGGGGACGACCGGCGCGTCGGAGAGAGCAGGGGCGAGGCGGATCCTGCCGTTCGGTGTGGGGGGCAGAGCGGGCTGCATTGAGAGAGAGTCGCAAGACCGTCTGAATGGCCGGTAACGGTGACATGACGTGAAGGAAAGCGGGACGGGGCTCCCCGGGGGCTTTCCGAGGCGGATCGGGGGCGCTCGGGCGCGGTGGTGGCGTGGGCGCGCCGGAGTGCGCGCTGTTACGGGCCGTGCGCGCGGGATTACGGGACGGTCCCGGCCGGTCGGGCGGGGCGGCCGGGACCGTCGGGCGGGCTGACCGGGACGGGCCGTCGGCCAGGGCTCCGGGACCGCCGGTCAGGGTGGCCGGCCCCTCGGCCAGGACTCCGGGACCCTCGGTCAGGACTCCGTGCGGTACATCAGGTCCACCTCGTGCGTACGGAAGCCGAGCCGCTCGTACACCGTCACCGCCGCCGCGTTGTCCGCGTCCACGTACAGCATCGCGGTCGGCAGACCTTGCGCCGCGAGATGGCGCAGTCCGATGACGGTGAGCGCCTTGCCGAGACCGCCGCCCTGCGCGTCGGGCCTGATGCCGAGGACGTACACCTCACCGATCCGGTCCTCGGCGTGCACCTTGGTCCAGTGGAACCCGATCAGGTCGCCGCCGTGCTCGGCCAGGAAGAAGCCCTTCGGGTCGAACCACGGCTCGGCCATACGGTCCTCCAGGTCACGCTGGGTCAGCGCGCCCTGTTCCGGGTGGTGCGCGAAGGCCGCGGCGTTGAGCGCGAGCCAGGCGGCGTCGTCCTGTCCCGGTACGAACGTACGGACGGTGACGCCGGCGGGCAGCGCCGCCTCCGGGAGGCCCGGCGGGCCCAACGGGCGCCGTAGCTGGCGCAGTTCGCGGAAGAGCGTCAGCCCGAGCACCTGGGCGAGATGCCGGGCGGCCGACTTGCCGCCGTGCGCCCACACCCGCAGCCGCTTGCCGGACGCGCCCAGCAGCGCGGCGCCCAGCGCCCGGCCATGGCCCTGACCGCGGCAGCCGGGCCGTACGACCAGTTCGGCGGCCGGCGCCTCGACGGGATCGGTGTCCTCCAACTGCGCGTAGCCGACGAGTCCGCCCTCGACGCTGAGCAGGAAGTGCCGTACGCCCTCGCGGTGTCCACCGCGCAACTGGAGCCTGCCCTGCTCCGAGATGGCCTGTACGCCGTCCGAGGCGACCGCGTCGGCCAGCAGGTCGAGGACGTCCTCGGCCTGCTCCGTGGTCAGCGCGTCAAGTGTCTGGATCTGCCGGCCGGGCTCGCGGGCTGCTGCGTCAGTCATGGATCGAGAGTACGGCGACGGCGGCCCCGCAACGTAGATCCGCCCGTCCCCCGACAGCCTCTCCACCCGCAAAATCAACCAGCTCGTAACCCGGTACCCCCTGTCGCGCTACGCGCGTTGACTCTAGGCTGCCGTCGCAGTCTTCATAGACTCCGGACTTTTCATGATTCTCAACGCTCTCAACACCCTCAAAAACCTGAATACCCTCAAGAATCTTCAGGCATACGTTCGATCCACAAGGGGACCGATGTCAGCGAGACCGCAGAAGAAGCGCGCGACACGGCGGGTACTCGCCGCTGCCGCGGGCCTGGCCACCGTCGGAGCGCTCGTCGCCGCGATGCCGGCCGTGGCGAGCCAGGACAGTGAGAAGAACAAGGGCCACCACAAGGACGACTTGGTCCAGGTGCAGCTCCTTTCCTTCAACGACCTGCACGGAAACCTGGAGCCGCCCGCCGGTTCGTCCGGGAACGTCAACGAGAAGCAGGCCGACGGTACGACCAAGGCGATTCCCGCCGGCGGTGTCGAGTACCTGGCGACCTCGCTGCGCAAGGCGCGCGAGGGCAACAAGTTCTCCATCACCGCGGCGGCCGGTGACATGGTCGGTGCCAGCCCGCTGCTGTCCGGCCTCTTCCACGACGAGCCCACCATCGAGGCGCTCAACAAGCTCGACCTCGATGTGACGGGCGTCGGCAACCACGAGTTCGACGAAGGCGCCGTCGAGCTGGCCCGTCTCCAGAAGGGCGGCTGTCACCCGATCGACGGCTGCTACGAGAAGGGCAAGAAGTTCAAGGGCGCCGACTTCCCGTACCTCGCGGCGAATGTGACGTCGGAGAAGACCGGCAAGCCGATCCTCGCGCCGTACGAGATCTGGAAGAGCCACGGCATCAAGATCGGCTTCATCGGTGTCACCCTGGAGGGCACGCCGAACATCGTGACCGCCGAGGGCGTCAAGGGACTCAAGTTCCACGACGAGATCGAGACGGTCAACAAGTACGCCAAGGAGCTGGAGAAGCAGGGCGTCAACTCGATCGTCGCGCTGATTCACGAGGGCGGCTCGCCGGCCTCTTCCGCGTACAACTACGACTGTGACAGCCCGGCGCCCGGCGGTGGGATCTCCGGTCCGATCGTCGACATCGCCAAGGGCATCTCGCCGCAGGTCGACGCGCTGGTCACCGGCCACACGCACAACGCGTACGCCTGCACGATCCCGGACCCGGCCGGCAACCCGCGGCTGGTCACGTCGGCCGCGTCGTTCGGCAGGCTGTACACGGACACCACGCTCACCTACGACCGTCGTACCGACGACATCGTGCGCACGAGCGTGAAGTCGGCGAACCACATCGTCAGCCGTGACCAGCCCAAGGCCCAGGACATGACGGACCTGATCGCGCGCTGGAACAAGGTGGCCGCGCCGATCTCCAACACCCCGCAGGGCTATATCTCCGCGGACATCAACGGCCGCGGCTCCACGAGCCCGGAGTCCCCGCTCGGTGATGTGATCGCGGACGCCCAGCTCGCGGGCACGGCACCGGCCGACAAGGGCGGCGCGCAGCTCGCCTTCATGAACCCGGGCGGCATCAGGGCCGACCTGGTCTACAAGGCGTCGGCGGCCGAGGGCGACGGTGTGGTGACCTACGGCGAGGCCTTCACGGTCCAGCCGTTCACCAACATGATGAACGTCTTCGACCTGACGGGTGCGCAGATCGTCACCGCGCTCCAGCAGCAGGTCAGCGGCGCCAACGCGGCTTCTCCGAAGATCCTCCAGATCTCGAAGGGCCTCACCTACACCCTGGACATGACGAAGACGGGCGCGGACCGCATCGTCACCGACTCGGTGAAGCTGAACGGTGAGGCGATCGACCCGGCGAAGACCTACCGCGTCGCGATGAACGAGTTCCTCGGCGGCGGCGGCGACGGCTTCGCGGTGCTCGCCCAGGGCAAGAACAAGCTGGTCGGTCCCTCGGACCTGGACCTGCTGAACGCGTACCTCGCGGCGAACTCGTCGGCCCAGTCCCCGCTGGCCCCGCCGGCGGCGGACCGGATCACGATCATCCGGTAGTTCGCGGTACGACGTGTAGTCAGCGGTACGACGTACGGAGGGCGGTGGGCTTCGGCTCGCCGCCCTTTGTGCTGCGCTCCGTTGATTCCGCTTGTGCTGCGCTCCGTTCCTTTCGCCGCCGTTCATTCCGCCCTGTTCCGCGTGTGACGTGTACCGGACATAATCCGAGGGCTGACCCCCCACAGCAGACGGAGGCACCTTCGTATGAGCACACATACCGGTACGCGCCGCGGCTTTCTGGCCGGCGCGCTCGCTGTGTCCGCCACCGCCCTCATCGGCGCGGCGCCCGCCGTCGCCGCGTCGCGACGGGCGCTCGCGCCACAGGACTGGATGGGCGGCTTCGGTGACGCCACGCCCCTACAGCGGCTGACGATTCCCGGTACGCACAACTCCGGCGCGCAGGTCGGCGGATTGTGGGTGGCGTGCCAGAACACCACCATCGCCGCGCAGCTGAACAGCGGAATCCGCTTCCTGGACGTACGCTGCCGCGCCTTCGACAACGCGTTCAGCATCCACCACGCCGCGTTCTACCAGAACCTCAACTTCGATGATGTGCTCGGCGCCTGCCGGGACTTCCTGCGCGACCATCCCTCCGAGACCGTGCTGATGCGGCTCAAGCAGGAGTACTCCGAGGAGAGCGACGCCGAGTTCCGGCGGATCTTCGACACCTATCTCGACGGCAAGGGCTGGCGCTCCCTCTTCCGGCTCGACGGCGGTCTGCCCACGCTCGGCGAGGCGCGCGGCCGGGTCGTGCTGCTCGCGGACAACGGCGGGCTGCCCGGTGTGCGGTACGGCGACGGCGGGCTGTTCGACATCCAGGACGACTACCAGGCCGAGCCCTTCGCCAAGTACCCCAAGATCGAGGCCCACTTCCGCAAGGCCGTCCAGCAGCCCGGCAAGCTGTTCGTCAACTACGTCAGCACGGCGGCCCTGCTGCCGCCACGCTGGAACTCCGACCGGCTCAATCCGCAGGTACATACGTTCCTCGACGGCGCGGAGGCGACCGGCTGGCGCGGGCTCGGGATCGTACCGCTGGACTTTCCCGCGACCCGCTCCGGCCTGGTGGAATCCCTGATCCGGCACAACGGCTGACCGCCTGAGGCGTCGACGTACGGTTTCGTCGGCCCGCGCCGCCTCTCCGGCGGCCGGGCGGGCGGGCCGCGTGGGCGCGGGCACGACGGTCTATCGTGGGCGCATGTCCGTGCCTGAGCTGATCCGTATCGTCTCCCGCGACTCGCCCATGGCCCTCGCCCAGGTGGCGCGCGTCCGCACCGAGCTGGCCGCGCTCCACCCGGGGATCGCGACCGAGGTCATCCCGGTGAAGACCACCGGCGACAAGTGGATGGGCGACCTGAGCAAGGTCGAGGGCAAGGGCGCCTTCACCAAAGAGGTCGACGCCGCGCTGCTGTCCGGCGAGGCGGACCTCGCCGTCCACTGCGTCAAGGACATTCCCGCGGACCGCCCGCTGCCCGCGGGCACGACCTTCGCCGCCTTCCTCAAGCGCGACGACATCCGCGACGCCCTTGTCCACCCGGGCGGTCTCACTCTCGGCGAACTCCCGGACGGCACCAGGATCGGCACCTCCTCGGTGCGCCGTGTCGCCCAGCTCGCCGCCTCGCATCCGCATCTGGAGTGCGTCCCGTTCCGCGGCAACGCCAACCGCCGGCTGGAGAAGCTCGCCGCGGGCGAGGCGGACGCCATCCTCCTGGCCGTCTCGGGCCTCGAACGCATCGGCCGCGCGGATGTGATCAGCGAGATCCTCTCGCCCGAGACGATGTGCCCGCCGATCGGCGCGGGCGTCCTCGCTCTCCAGTGCCGCGAGGACGACACCGTCCTGATAGACACCGTCAGCGGCCTCGGGGATCCCGGCACCTACCGTGAGACGACGGCGGAACGGATGTTCCTCCATGTCCTCCAGGGCCACTGCAACTCACCGATCGCCGGATACGCCCAGGCCCAGCGCAACGGTGACCTCTCGCTGCGCGCCTGTGTTTTCACGCCCGACGGCAAGACCGTACTCAACGCCCACGAGTGGGCGGGCCCGCTCGATCCGGCGACTCTGGGCACGTCCGTGGCCGTCTCGCTGCTGCGGCAGGGAGCGCGCGAACTGATCGACAGCATCGCGCACTAGGTCCTACGGCCGGTGCCCGTAACGCCCGTGAGGCCGGGTCCCGTATGCGGGACCCGGCCTCACGGCATCGAAGGGCTTACTTCGTGAAGTACATGTACTTCCACGCACCGTGCGTGGTCGAGTTCACGGTGTCGCCCGAGGACGCGTTGATGTACGAGGAGCGCATACGGGCGCGGATCCCGGCCTCGCCGGGCGCTCCGAGCTGGACCGCCGACTTCCCGTTGGTGGCCAGGGCGAAGTACTCGGAGCCCGAGTCGTACCACGTGCCCTGGTAGTAGACCTGGAGCTGGAAGCGCTGCGCACGGCCCTTGTAGTACGTCATCGACGTCGTCAGGAGCGGATCGGTGTTCTTGTGGAACCAGTAGTACGACGTGGAGCCGATCTTGCCCGTCTTGTAGTGCCTGGAGACGGCTGTGGAGACCTTCACCTTGGCGAACGCGCTCGACTTCACCGTCTTGGGACCTGAGCGCGTGTCGCCCGCGTAGACGGCGGTGACCGAGGTGTCCCGGGTCATGTCCACGGTGGCGGACAGATTGCCCTTGGAGTTGACCTTGCCCCTCTTCAGCAGCTTCTTGGGCTTGTCGCTGCCGGCCGGGTCGGCCCAGATCTCGACGACGCGGTTCGAGAACGTCTTGCCGAGGTGGGCGGTGAAGGAGACATCGGCGCCGTAGGAGTAGACGGCGCCGTTGTGGTTGAGCGAGAGGGCGGTGGCCGTACGCGAGACGGCGACCGTGTCCTTGCCCGACGCGGGCGCGTGCGTGGCGTCGCCCGCGTACTGCGCGGTGTAGACGACACTGCCGCCGGCCGGCGGTGCGTCGGTGAAGGAGAACGTGCCGGCGGAAGTGACCGTCTTCGTACCGAGCGACCGGCCCTTGGGCGAGGCGATGTCGGTGCGGACGACGGTGACCTTCGTGCCCGCCGGGAACGCCTTGGCGGAGGCCAGCTTGCCGGTGACGGTGATCTTCTTGGCGCGCGTGGCCTTCGAGGGCGCGGCGACGCTCACCGCCGACGGATAGCGGGCGGCGTTCTCCAGGACGCGCAGATAGTGCTTGCTGTACCCGGAGGCGATGGCGAACAGCCTGCTGCTGTCCGGGGCCCAGGCCAGCCCCTGGGTGGCGATGGTGTCGCCGCCGGTCGCGGTCTGGGCGTATGTGTAGGTGCGGTACGGCTTGGTCGTACCGGGCTTGTAGACGTAGATGTCCTTGTCGTACCAGGAGTACGTGGACACGGCGACCGTGCCGTCCGGAGCGATCGCGGCGGAGGTGGGGTTGCCGGCCTCGGTGGGATAGCCGCCGGTACGGGTGAGGTCCTCGGCGTTGATCGCGGTGGCCGCGTACGGGGACTCGCCCGACGCGGCGACGATCTTCTTGCCGTCGGCGCTCAGCGCGAAGTCGTTCATACCGCTCGTGGCCTCGGGCGGCATTCCCTCCTTGCTCAGGACCGGGACGCCGGTGGACACGTCGTACACGGCCAGGCCCGACCAGGTGCTGTGGGTGCCGAACACCAGGGTGTTCCCGGTGGACTCCATCTCGGGCGCGTCGTGCCACGGCCGGTCGGGGAGCTGGTCGAGAACGACCTCGGGGGTGCTCGCGGCCGGATCGAACGAGCCCAGGTGGTGCGAGGGCTCCTGCCCGTACGCGAACCACACCCGGCCGCCGGCCACGGCGAGAGTCTGCGGATCGGTGTTCTCGCCGATCGCGTACCGGGTCGCCTCGGTCGCGGTGGCGGTCGCGATGGCCACGACGCTGTCGTCGCCCGGGACGGCCGCGTAGACGGTGGTGGAGTCGGGAGTGATCGCCAGATCCCGTACACCGGGGAGACCGGTGACGGTCGTCACGAGCTTGCCCGCGTAGTCGGTGACGACGACCTTGTTGCCGCTCGGGTCGCTGATGTAGACCCGCTTGTGGACACCGTCCACGGCGAGATCGCCGTACGAGTTGATCGGCAGGGCCGTGGCGGAGTCGGCGGTGGCCGAGCCCGCGGTGCCGACGGCGAGCGCCGACGAGCTGATGAGGACCGCGAGCGCGGTCGACAGGGTGCGCGTACGCACGTTGATTCGTACCCCCACAAAGAGACCCGGTGGATGGGCCGGGTGCTGAGCCGGGCCGCGCGGCTTCCGAACACCGTTGATGAGAAACGCCGATGAGGAGATGAGGAGCTGAGAACGGTACGCGGGGCGCGGCCACTACTGTGCGCAGCGTATGCCACGGCTGTGACAGTGGGGCAAGTGAATTGTTGGGGCGGTGGGGCGGTGGGATGGGGGCGGGTGCGGGTCGGTGCGCGGGGTGCGCGGGAGTGGAGTGGGGCTTCTGGGCTCGGTTTAGCGGCGAACGGCCGGTGGGTGGCTGGGGTTCAGGACCGCTGTGAGGGTGGGGCCGTTGTCTGCGGGTCACGACCGAGAGGTAGTCGTGGTGGGCCGGTTGGTTTGGTGTGGCGTGGGGGCCGCCCCTCTGTTTTTGATTGTGGCGGGGTCGTGCCGGGCGTCAAGGGCGCTCCTTCGTCGCGTCGGCTGCGCCGATTGCGCTGCGCTCCACCCTTGACACCCGTCCCGTCCCCGCTGAAGGAAGGTGGGAGGGGCGGCCCGGGGGAGGGGTCCCCGGGGGCTCAGTGGGAGGTCCCTGTTTCTTCCCGGCCTGCGGGCCGGTGGGTGGTCTGCGCACCAGTGGAATGGGGCGGTGGCGCGTCGGCTCAGCGTCTGGCCACCGTCCGTTTGCTGAGGTTCAAGACCGCTGCTGGGGTGTGTGGGTGGTGGAGTGGGTGGGGCTGTTCGGAAGGACAGTGGGCCTGTGCGGGCCGTCGATACGTCCTGAGGACGGCTTATCGCTACTGAGGACACAAGACCGCCCGCTGGGACCCTCAACGGGCGGCCAAACAGGGGCATATGGGGCATCGATTGAAGTCCGCCATGCACTCATCCCGACCTGAGGGCCGTCCGACGGTCTCTTGTGTCCTGCGGACGTGAGGAGTGGACGGACACCGGCCTGTCGCTCCACCGGCCCCTGGCCAGGCGGATGGAATGGCCTGATGCCCGGGGTGCCATGCGGTCACGGATCTCAGACACGGGACTGAACCTCGGCAAGCAGCGGACGGTTTGTCGCTGAGCCGGTGCCGGGCCGCCCCATTCCACTGCTGCGCACTCCACCCGCCGGGCCGCAGGCCGGAAAGAGACCGGCACCCATATCTGAGCTCCCCGGGGACCCCTCCCCCGGGCCGCCCCTCCCACCTGCACTTCAGCGGGATCGTGCCGGGTGTCAAGGGTGGGCGCAGCCCATCGCGCAGCGACGCGACGAAGGAGCGCCCTTGACGCCCGGCACGACCCCGCCACAATCAAAACCAGAGGGGCGGCCCCCACGTCACACCAAACCACCCGGCCCACCCCAACTACCTCTTGGGTTTGACCCGCACCCGAAAACCCCACCCTCACAGCGGTCCTGAACCCCAGCCACTCACCGGCCGTTCGCCGCTGAGCCAAGCCCAGAAGCCCCATTCCACTCCTGCGCACCCTGTCCCAGCCGTCGGTCAAAGTTCCGGTTGGATCAGACGGTTTCCAGTTTGTCGGCATGATCGTTCTCCCGGCGGCCACCGCGTTCGCGGTCGGTGACTCCCACAGGAGGGGAACGACATGAGGAAAGCGCACGCCATGTTCCGGGCCGTCGTCAGTACGGCGGTGCTTGCTTTGGCTGCTCTGGCAATCCCGGGCGCAGGTCCGGCGGCGGCGGCCCCGCAGCATCCGGAGCCGGGCAACTACTGCACGCCGAAGGAGGAGTTCTACGGTTCCGGTGGATACATCTTCACTGACGCATGGGTGTGTCTGAAGGTCTACGACACGGGTCTCGTGCAGGCGTGGCTGGAGACGGACCGGAACACCTACTACTGGGGAGCCAGTTGGTGGAACAGCACGCCCGGCTACCCGTCCTCGGTCCGGGCCACCGGGACAGTGAGCAAGCAGGGAGAGAAGGTATTCGACTACGAAGCGTCGGCTCAGCAGGAGTCTCGGGCTGCACAGCACTTTGGTGGTTCAGGTGAGCTGAACGAGTGCGGCGCCTACACCGTCACGTTCAACTACTACCAGGTCGGCGCATACCACGGCAGCGACCGCGCGATCGACGCTGCTGAGCGTACGTACCAAGTCCAGGTCAACTGCGCTGCCAACTAACGGCATCCGCAGGGCAGAAACGTTCCCGACGCGGCCGTCGCCTCCAAGAGGCCACGGCCGCCCGGCTTGGAGAAACTGCCCTTACTGCCACGGCCGTCTGTCGACGGGAGGCCGGACCGTAACGCGTATGGGATCGCGGTAGCAGTGGCAGGTGTATGTGAAGCCCTTCTCGCCGTCGGCCGGTACGGGCGGATCGGCCTCGTTCGAGGCCGCCATCGACGCGTAGAGCACGCCCACCGCCATGATGGTCGCACTGACGACGATGGACACGACTGCCCACAGAACAGGATCGGTCACGGGCTCCACTACGTGCCCGCCGCGCCCTCGGCCAGCGTGAACCAGACGGTCTTCGCCACGGGCGAGCGGCCTCCGTACACCGTCGAACCCCACTGCGCGGCGAGGTTCTCCACGAGGAGCAAGCCACGGCCGTGTTCCTGCTGGGTGTCGCTGTTGCCCGGTACGGGCAGGGCGTACGGCTTGTCGTCCTTGACGTACACCGTCACCTCTCGCTGACGAACCGTCACATCGACCTGGATCTGCCATGAGTCGGTGTGGCGGTGGGAGTTGGTGACGACTTCGGTCACGCAGAGGCGGGCGTCGTCGGCGAGGGCGGGATGGTCGGTGATACGGAGTAACGACCCGACGAAGTCCCGCGCGATCCTCGGCGCACACGCCGAATTCGGCACAACCAGCCGGTAACAGTTGCCTCTTGGCCCGTCCGGAGTTGGTTGAGGTGGAGGAACCGGTGCACTCACAGAGGTCATGTCTCGTCTCCCAACGCGGTGTGTACCCGCGATGCCCGCCATGCGTGGCAATAGCCGCCGAAGCCTGAGCACGCCTCAAGGCACGCCCGTGCGGCTGCACTTCGGTCTTACTGACGTGCGACGCGGTGCTATGACGACAGTACCCTCTGCTCATCACTAGTGGTACCCGCTTCGATATTGTGGGTGACGAAGTGGATTGTGGTTTGGGTACGGGCCACACTGAGACCTGACAAGAGGAGAGGTCGATGGCGCCGAGGAAGGCACTCACCGCGCGACAGCGCCGACTGGGTTCCGAGCTACGCAAGATCCGGGAGCACACCGGCCTCTCGATTGCCCAGGCGGCGGCCCTGCTCGGCGCGGACCGGACCACCATCAGCAACACCGAGTCGGGACGGTTCGGTGTCAGCCCCGCGCGGGTACGGGCATGGGCCAGCCACTACAAGTGCCCTGACGTGGCGTACATCGATGCCTTGGCCGACATGGCTGGGGAGCGCATAAACGGCTGGTGGGAGGACTATCGCGGCGACTTGTCCAGTGCCGCACTCGATCTCGCCGAGCTGGAGCACCATGCCGTCGGCATCCGATCGGTGGAGATCATGCACTTCCCGGGCCTGCTCCAGACCGAGGACTATGCACGCGCGGTGTTCGCGGAGACTGTGCCGCCGCCGAACCCCGCGTACCTACGGCGCTTGCTGTCGCACCGGCTGAAGCGACGCGACGTTCTCGACCGAACGGACCCACCCGCTTGTACGTTCCTGATTCACGAGGCCGCACTCCGGATGACGTACGGAGGGACCAAGGTGACGAAGGGTCAACTTGACCACCTGCTCAAGGAGTCGGAACGCGACAACGTCACCGTGCGCGTGATCCCGTTCGCGGCGGGCGGTTTCCCGCACGCGAGCAGTTCGGCACACTACGTGTACGGCCCCGTTCCGCAGCTCGACACCGTACAGACGGATCCCACGACTGGATCGGCTTTCCTGGATGCCGAAACGGGTCTTGAGAACTGGCGAGTCGCGCTGGACCGGACCGAGGAGAAGTCGCTCGACCCGGAGAGCTCGCGGGGCTTCATCCGCGAGATCGCACAACAAGTCTGAAGGCGTGAGAATTTATGGAAATCCAGTGGCGCAAGTCCTCAAAGTCCTCGAACGCCGACGGTAGCAACTGCCTCGAACTAGCCGACCACAACGGCGAGATCCTCATGCGTGAGAGCGATAACCCGGACGTCATCATCCGCACCACCCGTACCAAGCTCCGCGCTTTCCTCGGTGGCGCCAAGGAAGGCGAGTTCGACGACCTGGCCTGAACAGCCGGTGTCACTCCCCCTTCGGGCGGTCCCCATCGGCGCAGGCGGGGGCCGCCCGTTTCGTTCCCGAGTTGTCACAACAGCAGAAGGGTTTGAAAACGATGGATGTTCAGTGGCGCAGGTCCTCAAAATCGGCGGACGCCGACGGTGACAACTGCCTCGAACTAGCCGAGTACGACGGCGAGATCCTCATGCGTGAGAGCGACAACCCGGACGTCGTCATCCGCACCACCCGTGCCAAGCTCCGCGCCTTCCTTGGCGGCGCCAAGGAAGGCGAGTTCGACGACCTGGCCTGAACGGCCGGCATCGCTTCCGGGTTTTGAGCACCTGCTTGGATCGGCCTTCGACCATGTTCAGCAGTCTCGACGGTCCGGTGCCGTCGCGGACCGGGGTGAGGTCGATGATGCCGGTGACGAACGTGTCCCCGCGGCGGGTGTGGCGCCACGCGTGCGTCGCGCACGAGCCCAGGGCGCAACCGCGGTCTTCGGGGATCGTGATCGTCCGGTGGCGTTCGGCCGGTCAGGCGCGGTCGTGGAGAGTGACCTGGTAGCCGTCGGGGTCGGCGAAGGTGAATGTCCGGCCGAAGGGGCCGTCGATCGGTGCGGAGACGATGGTGTGACCGTCGGCGGCGAGAGCATCGTGGATGGCCTGGACGTCTGTGGCGTGGAGCCAGATCGCGGCACCGATGCCGGGCTGGGCAACGGACGCGAGATCGGTGCCGGGAACGATGTCGCGGAGTGCGAACGTGATCGGCTTCGTCTCGAAGACGACGGCGTGCGGAGGTCCGGCCTGCGAGCGGACGAGGCCGAGGTACTGCTCGTAGAACGCCTGCGAAGCGTCGAGGTCGCGCGCTTGGAGCGAGATGAAGTCGGGGCCGGTGGCGGGCATGGTGATGCTCCTTCTTTTCGTGTCAGCTTTCTGACACAGGTCAATGTATGTCAGACTTCTGACATGAATCAAGACGGTGTCGACCTGGAGACGTCGCTGGGCTACCTGCTGAAAGAGGCGTCGAGCGTCCTGCGCTCAGCCATGGAGGAGGTGCTGCGGCCGCTCGGGATGAGCGTGACGCACTACTCCTGCCTCGAACTGCTGGCTCAACGGCCGGGCTTGTCGAACTCCGAGCTCGCGCGGGGCGCGTTCGTGACACGGCAGTCGATGAACGTGCTGCTCCAGGCCCTGGAACGAGAGGGCTACGTGACCAGGCCCGCGGAGGCACCCGTTGGGAAGGTTCTTCCCACGCGGCTCACGCCTCGCGGCCGACGGAGCCTGGAGAAGGCGACCGTAGCGGTCCGGTCCGTCGAGGTCAGAATGCTGGCCGGCATGACCGAGACCGAGCAGTCAGACGCGTTCCGGATCCTGCGGAGCATGATCCATTCCCTGCGCGACGGCAACGACGGTGCATAGCGGAAGGCGAGTTCGCCGACCTGGTCTGAGGTCCCCCTGCCCCTGCGCCCAGTGCCCCCGTCCCGGAGTCGCCCCTACGGGGCGAGGGTCTCCCCGAAGCGGGCGTCGGGGGAAGGCGCGCTGAGCGTGGCGCCGTTGAAGGACCATGATCCCTTGGCGGTGGGGCCGTTGCTCGTGCCGGGGAAGACCCAGGCGGCGCCGTCGTTGGTGTTTTTGCCGGGCGCGGAGGCGATCAGTTCGGCCTTGCCGTCCTGGTTGGCGTCGATGAGCCGGAGGGCGCCGCCGAACCGGTCGTGGTTCTCGTTGTCACCGGGGACGGACGGCGTGCTCTGGCTGAAGCTGGACAGGTCTCTCGGGGTGAGCCCACGGGCGGTACCACGCATCACCCACACGGTGCCCGGGTCGGTGAGGTTCTTGATGTCGTTGGCCGGGGCGCTGATCGCGGCGTCGGCGTAGCCGTCGCCGTTGACGTCGCCCACGGTGACGGCACCGCCGAAGCGGTCACCGGTCTTGTCGTCGCCGGAGGCGCCGATGGTGGTCTGGCTCCAGTGCTGGTCGGCGTCCAGACCTTTCGGGCCGCTGGGCCCGCCGAAGAAGACGTCGACGGTGCCTCCGTCGAGCAGCCACTCGTTGAGGTCGTCGCTGTCGGCGGGGGAGCCGAAGACGAGGTCGGTGTAGCCGTCGTTGTTGATGTCACCGGAGGCGCCGACCGGGCCGCCGCGGAGTCCGTGGCTGTACGTCAGCCCGTTGCGGCCACCGGGAAAGTAACTGGCCGCTCCGACGGTCTCGACGGGATTGAGCGATTCGTAGGTGGTGATGGTGCCGAGCAGGACCAGGTCGTCGGCGCCGCTGTTGTTGTAGTCGCCCGAGGTGAGGCCGGTGGGTGTGAATTCCTCCCACCACTTCCAGGCCATCGGGGCGCCCTCCGAGGTGTGCCCGCCGTCGGCCGTGGCCTCGAAGCCGTATGTCCACAGGGCTTTCTTGGACAAGAGCGCAAGCTCGACGCCGGAGCCCGTGAACCGGCCGGTGGCCAGTCCCGTCCCGAAACGGCCGCCGGCCGTCGGAGCGGTGTCCTGGAGCCAGAGAGGGCTGGTGGCCCGCAGCCCGTTCGCGGAGCCCCACAGCACGACCGCGGCCCCCGCGTCGGTGGCGGTGCCGATGTCTCTGCCGGGCATGCCGATGACGAGATCGGCGTAGCCGTTGCCGTCCAGGTCGCCGGAGGCGGTGGTCTGTCCGAAGCCGTCGCCGGGCTGGGCGAGACCCGGTATGCCGGGGGTGCTCATGCTGAACGTCGCCCGACGGGAGGTGGAGAGGCCGCTCGCGGAGCCGTACAGCACGGCGACGTAGCCGGCGCCCTTCTGGGCGCTGACGGTGCCGCCGGGAGCGGAGACGACGAGGTCGGGATATCCGTCGCCGTTGAAGTCGTCGTGGGCCGCCTCCAGGGCCGTGGGGGCGGCGACGGCGGGAGAGGCCGTCGCGGTGATCGTGGCGCCGATCGTCAGCATCACGGTCGCCACGGCCGTACCGGACATCCGGCTCGTTCGGCTTCCGGTGCTTCTGGCGGTCCCGGTGCTTCTGGCGGTTCCGGTGGTGGAACGCGTGCTGCGCATGTCGTGGCTCCTGGGATCTCGGCATGGTGAGGCCGGGCATGGAGTCGCGGGAGGCACTGCGAGGGCCCGTTCCCCGCCGTCGTGATGTTGGACCACGGACCGGACAGAAGGGTTGTGCCAGGTGAGGGAACTGGTCTGCGGAGGGAGGCGTGACCGGTTCTCCGGGCACGCCGCCATCAGCTCTGCCGGGCCGGCGCTCCGGACTCGTTGTCTTGTGTGCTCATGCCGCCTGGGCCGGTGTTTGGGCTGTGGTGAAGCGTTGGATGATCACGATGACGAGTACCGCGGCGATCAGATACAGGGCCTGGGCGGTGATCGACAGAGGGAGCGAGGTGGTGGTGGCCGAGGTGGCCATCAGGGCTGTGGCCGTGTGGCCGATCCATGTTGCCCACCAGGCGTTGATGAGGGTGACGGTGTTGTCCGGGGCGGAGTTGTGGGTGAGAGCCCGGTGGATGTCTAGGGCGATGCGGCGCGGGCGCCAGAACATCAGGATCGGGGTGAACCAGGCGCCTACGGCCCAGCCTGGTGAGTAGGCGAAGGAGCCGGGCGACAGGAGCTCGGCGTTGTGGCGGCATCGCCGGAACCAGAGCACGAAAACGATGATCGCCACGAGCCCGAGGGTTGAGGAGACTTGCATGTAGCGGCCGTAGAGCTCCCCGCGCTCCCCTTGCTCGGCGTCGGTGAAGAGCGTCGGACGCAGAGGATCGAGCAGTGCGAAGAGCGCGACGAAGATCTGTGCGGCCCGTGCCAGGCTGCGGGAATCGCGAGGTGCCGTAGCGACTGACGTGGGTATGGACACGAGCGGTGACGGTACCTCAGCGGTGGCCGGAAAGTGGCGCCCCTGAGCTCCGCTGTGAACGGCCGGTATGAACCGTAGGACCGTACGGAAGGAACGCACGCACCATGACGGACAAGACACGCTGGTTGCCCCTGGCTCGTTCGCTCCTCATGTGGTGGGTGGTCGTCACCCTCATCCTGTGGCTTCTGGGCAAGGCACTCGGCCAGTCCGCAGGCCTCGCGGCCTGCGCCGCGTCCGCCGTCCTGCTGGTCGCGATCGGGGAAACCGGCGACTGGCTGCGTCGCCGCTGGACCGCGTACCGCCTCAGGACTCCGTCTGAAAGGCCGTAGTTATCTGAAAGGCCGTAGTCACTACACGGTCGTATTCAGTACCTCCAAGGTTCTCTCAAGGTTTACTCAAAGCCCGCCCGGCACAGTGGTGACCGGTCAAGGGCACCCTGCCCTCACCGCCCGAATCCGGGCTCACACACCGTGCTTGGGGGCCGCACACCATGAGGATCCGTACACGTCGTCTTACCGCAGGCCTGTTCTCGGCCGCGCTCGTCGGGAGCGCGCTCGCCATCGCTCCGACCGCTCAGGCCCAGGCGCCCGTGGCGGCGGCGTCCTGCTACGACTTCGCAAATCCCTACACCAAGGCCGCCGGAGACGTCGACCTTCCGGCCGGCCGCCTCTTCTCCACCTCGACCGCCTGCGCGGACATCAACATCAAGCCCAACACCAACCGCTACATCAAGGTCTGCTTCGAGACCCAGGGCCGGCTGGACTGCCAGGCGAACTACACCCTCGCCTACGCGGGCCAGTGGAACACGATCGCGACGAACGTCCGGGACGGCGCCCTGTTCGTGTTCTCCTTCCGCTCCGACGCCCGCTCCACCGGCAGCTGGGCCGCCTGACCTACCGCTACGAGACGAGACACGAGTAGTACGAGACGAGAGAGAGGCTCCTTCATGAAGAGCAAGAAGAGCAAGCAGAGCAAGTCGAGCAAGCAGAGCTCCGGGCGCAACTGGGTGAGAAGCACGCTGCTCACGGCCGCCGTCGCGCTGGTCACTCCGATCGCGGTGGCCACCTCCGCCCAGGCGGCGGACTACGAGTACGACTGGGGCACGCTCACCACACAGGAGGGCTGCGGGGACGTCATCCGTCTGGGCGTCGGCCCCGACAGCGGATGGGGATGCTTCGAGCGCTACGGCGACCGGTTCCTGGTGTACGCGGGCGACACCGTCGACGGAACGCCTCGCGTCTACTGGACCAACCAGCTCAAGGACAGCTCCGGCGCCTGGAAGACCTACCGCGAGGGCGTCTGCTACGGCGAGTACTACCGGGGCTCGACGGTCGTCTGCAACAAGGACTTCTACGAGAACAGCACCTCGCCCAACAAGCTGGGCGGCCAAGGGAGCCGCATCACGTTCCGGTACTACGATGCCGCCGGTTCGACGGCCAACTTCACCGTCCTCAACAACCAGTAGCGCACCAGCAGCGGTTTCTCCAACCGGGTCCCCACGCCCTCACGGAGTCTCCGGCGGCGGCGTGGGCGCGCCCGGGATGCGGATGGCCGCTACCGTGCCGCCGCCCGCCGCGTGGCGGAGGGCCACCTCGCCGCCCGTCTGGTGGATCGTACGGGCGACGATCGACAGGCCGAGGCCCGAGCCGGGAAGGGCGCGGGCGGACGGCGAGCGCCAGAAGCGTTCGAAGACGTACGGGAGTTCGTCGGCCGGGATGCCCGGACCGTGGTCGCGTACGGTCAGTTCGCCGCCTTCGCTCAGGGCGACCTCCACCGAGCCGCCCGGCGGGCTGAACTTCACCGCGTTGTCGAGGACGTTCACCAGCGCGCGTTCGAGCGCGGCCGGTTCGGCCCGTACGTACCAGGAGCGCAGATCCGCGGTGATGGTCAGCTCCGGGCCGCGCAGCCGGGCCCGTTCCAGCGCGCTCTCCACGATGTCGTGGAGCGCGACGACCTGGAGAGGGCCGGGATCGGTCGCGTCCGGGCGCGAGAGCTCCTGGAGGTCGCCGATGAGGGAGGCCAGCTCGGTCATCTGCGCCTTGACGGAGGCCATCAGCGCCATGCGGTCGTCGGGCGGGATCGCGCGGCCGGTCTCCTCGCTGCGGGCGAGCAGTTCGACGTTCGTACGGAGCGAGGTCAGCGGGGTCCGCAGTTCGTGCCCGGCGTCGGCGATGAGCTGGGACTGCCGGTCACGGGAGGACGCGAGGGCGGCGGTCATCGAGTTGAAGGAACGGGAGAGCCGGGCGATCTCGTCCTCGCCCTCGACCGGGATACGGACGGTCAGGTCCTCCGTACGGGCCACATGCTCGACCGCGCGAGTCAGCCCGTCGACCGGCCGCAGGCCCGCCCTGGCGACCCAGAGGCCTGCCGCGCCCGCGCCGACGACACCGATGCCGGCGACGGCGGTGAGCAGCAGGGCGAGCCGGTTCAGGGCGGAGTTGATCTCGGTGAGAGGGCGCGCCACGGAGACGGCGATCGGAGCGCTGATCGCGTTGCCGGAGCGTAGGCGCTGTGTGAAGACACGGACCTCGGTGCCGCTGTCGGTGGTGCTGTCGTGCAGGGAGGTGTGCTCGGTGCCGTCGGCGACCGCGAGATCCTGCGGTTGCACCTTCACCGCCTGCGAGTCCGGGGCCACGCACCGCGTGCCGTCGGCCAGGACCACCTGGATATAGGCGAAGCCGGATGATCCGCTCGTGGTCTCGGGCGGGAGGCCGCTGTTGCAGTTGTTCAGCGCGTTCTGCACGGTGCTGGGCGGCGCGGAGGTGTTCTCCAGGGAGGTGTCCAGCTCGCTCGGCAACTGCGTACGGGTGAGCAGCCAGCAGGTCACGGCCACCGCGGCGACGGCGACGGCGACGGCCGTGGCGACCAGCAGCGCGAGCCGGGAGCGCAGCGGCAGTGACTGGAACCGGCGGACCAGAGCCCTCACTCCGCGCCACCGCTTCCGCCGCCGGCCGACGAGCTGCCGGGCGCCGTGGTGGCTCCCGTACCGCTTCCCGCACCGCCCGTTCCGCCGCCCGTACTGTCCGCACGCAGCGCGTATCCCACACCACGCACCGTATGCACCAGCCTCGGTTCGCCGCCGCTCTCCGTCTTGCGGCGCAGATACATCACGTACACGTCCAGCGAGTTGGAACTCGGCTCGAAGTCGAAGCCCCAGACGGCCTTCAGGATCTGCTCGCGGGTGAGCACCTGCCGCGGGTGCGCCAGGAACATCTCCATCAGCGTGAATTCGGTACGCGTCAGCTCCACCCGCCGACTGCCGCGCGTGACCTCGCGGGTGGTCAGGTCCATCCGCAGATCGGCGAAGGCGAGCACGTCGTTGCCGGGCAGCTCGCCGGTCGTCGTCGCGTACGAGCTGCGGCGCAGCAGGGCGCGGATACGGGCGAACAGCTCGTCCAGCTCGAAAGGCTTGACCAGATAGTCGTCGGCGCCCGCGTCCAGTCCCGTGACGCGGTCGCCGACCGTGTCGCGGGCGGTCAGCATCAGGATCGGCACCTTCGAGCCGCCGGCCCGGAGCCGACGGGCGGCGGTCAGGCCGTCCATACGAGGCATCTGGATGTCGAGGACGATCAGGTCCGGTGCGTACGCGGTGGCCTTGGCGAGGGCGTCGACACCGTCGACGGCGACCTCGGTCCCGTACCCGTCGAACGCGAGGCTCCGCTGGAGGGCCTCGCGTACGGCGGGTTCGTCGTCGACGATCAGGATTCTCTGGGGATCGCCTTCGGCGGGACTCATATCGCTTCTACCTCGTCGGTCTCGTCGGTCTCGTCGGTCTCGTCGGTCGGGCCGGTCTTGCCGTCTTGTCGGCTCTGCCGCTCCTATCAGCGTCGCACGGCCGCGGTGCGCCTACGTGCCGCCCGCCTCTTACGGTCGCGGTCACCGCGTTCCCTGCGGTCACCCCGTTCGCCGCGAGCCGAGCCGTGCGCCGCACCACGAGTGGCGTCCGCCTGCCCGGCCGCTTCCTCACGGCGTGCGGAGGCCTGGACAAGATCATGGACGAGGGCGAGCGGAAGGGCCAGATCGGCCGGTCCGACGGCCAGGGCGCGGGTGACGTTGTGCTGAGTGTTCTGAGTGTTGTGCGTGCTTCGGGTCTTCTCGGTGTCGGTGTTCTCGGTGTCGGTGTTCTCCGTGGTTGGCATGGTGGCTCCTGTTCCGGTGGAACCGATCAGTTCGTTCCTCCGTCGCGCAGCGCGGCGAGGTCCGACTTGACCGTATTGATCGGGATGGCGAAGCCCAGGCCCACGCTCCCGGCGCCCGAACTGCCGTCGACCGAGGACGAACTCGGTGCGTACATCGCCGAGTTGATGCCGATGATCTCGCCGTTCATATTGATCAGCGCGCCACCGGAGTTGCCCGGGTTGAGCGAGGCGTCGGTCTGGAGCGCCTTGTACGTGGTCTTCGAGGACCCGGTGTCGCCGTTGAACTGCTGGCCGCCGAACTCGAACGGCCAGTTCCCGCCGCCCCACTGCTGTCCCTGCCCTTGGCCCTGATCCTGGCCCTGGTCCTTGGCGACGGTGACATCGCGGTTGAGCGCCGAGATGATGCCGCTGGTGACCGTGCCGGTCAGGCCCTCGGGCGAGCCGATCGCCACGACCTCGTCGCCCACCCGTACCTGGTCGGAGTTGCCGAGCGCGGCCGTCTTGAGGCCGCTCGCGCCGTCCAGCTTGATGAGCGCGAGGTCCTTGTCGGCGTCGGTGCCCACGACCTGGGCGTTGTACGTCTTGCCGTCGCTGAGCTGGACCTTCACCGTCGAGGCGCCGGAGATGACATGGTTGTTGGTGATGATCTCGCCATCGGATGTGATGATCACGCCGGAGCCGGTGGACTGCCCGGAGTTCGAGCTGGCGGTGATCTCCACGATCGTGGGCGACACGGCCTGGGCGACACCGGCGACCGTGCCCTTGCTGCTCTGCGAGACGGTGGTCCCGCTCACGATCGTCTCACCGCTGCTCGTACCGCCGCCGGAGTACCGTCCGACCAGGGTCGCCGTGCCGCCGCCGATGATCGCGGCGGCGATCGCCACGGCCGCGAGGACCGCGACCGGCGCCTTGGCCCGGCCCCGGTGGTGGGCGGGCGGTGCGGTGGGACCGTACGCGGGCGGTGGCGGATACGCCGGGCCCTGGACCCCCGCGGAAGACCCTGAGGACCCTACGGAGGGCTGCTGCTGCGTGCTGTCTGCGTCGCCGCTGCTGCGGTAGTAGTCGGTCATGGAATCGACTGTCGGCGCGCGAGATGAGAAGCGGCTGAGGACGTCCTGAGAAGCCCAACAAAACCGTGTATGCCCCATATAAACAGGGTGGGCAGCGGTTGAACAGGCGCCCGAACGGGCGTCCCTAGTCGCAGCCGCAGGAACGCCGCACGATCAGCGCCGACGGGAACTGCTTCACCCGTTCCCGCCGCGACCCGGCCACCCGCAGCCCGTCGTCCAGCACCAGATCCACCGCCGCCCGCGCCATCGCCGGCCGGTCCGAGGAGACCGTCGTCAGCGGCGGATCGGTGAGCGCCGCTTCCTTCACATCGTCGAAGCCCGCCACCGCCAGCTCGCCCGGGACATCGAGCCGCAGCTCGCGCGCGGCCCGCAGCACACCGATGGCCTGGTCGTCCGTGGCGCAGAAGATCGCCGGAGGTCTCTCCGGGCCGGAGAGCAGCTCCAGCGCGACCACATAGGCGTCGTAACGGTTGTACGGAGCCTTGAAGAGGCGTCCCTCCACCGACCGGCCGGACTCCAGCATCGCCCGCCGCCAGCCCTCGACGTGGTCGGTCACCGGGTCGCCGACGACCGGTGTGGACTCGACGCCGCCGAGACACGCCACGTACTCGTAGCCGTGCTCCAGCAGATGGCGGGTGGCGAGCTGGGCGCCGCCGATGTCGTCCGTGACGACCGCCACGTCGTCAATGCCCTCGGGCCGCTCGTGCAGCAGCACCACCCGCGCGTCCCAGGCCTCGATCTCGGCGGCGGCGCGCTCGCTCGGGCCCTGGCTGACCAGGATCAGCCCGGACACCCGCATCCCGAGGAAGGCCCGCAGATAGTGGACCTCACGCTCGTCGCGGTAGTCGGAATTGCCGACCAGCACCATCTTCCCGCGCTCGGCCGCGGCCTGTTCCACCGCGTGCGCCATCTCCGCGAAGAAGGGCTGCCGGGCGTCCGGCACGACCATCCCTATCAAGTCGGTCCGCCGCGAGGCCATGGCCTGGGCGACCCGGTCGGGGCGGTAGCCCAGCTCTTGGATCGCGGCGACCACCCGCTCGCGCGTGGCCGGGGCGACCGGCCGGGGTCCGTTGTTGATGACGTAGCTGACGACCGCGGTCGACGTCCCCGCCAGTCTTGCCACATCGTCCCGCGTCACCTTGGCCACGCGCGGCAGTCTACGCGGGGTGACCTACCGCTTGGCAGGCCGTACGGCAGGTTCCTGCACCGGCGCCTGCTCGGTGGCCGAAACCGTACGCTCACGCTCCTCCGCGTTCTCGTGCCGCGGCTCGGCGCGAGAGTCGTGGTGAAGGCCGTTACGGAGGTCGCCACGAGTGGGGTCGCGCGGCTCGTCACGGGAGGATTCGGGAGCTGTCGCCCTCGCCTTGGCCTCCTCGGCGGCCCGCTCGACCTTCTCCGGTGTGACGAAGCGGTAGCCCACGTTCCGTACGGTCCCGATCAGGGACTCGTGCTCCGGGCCGAGCTTGGCGCGCAGTCGCCGTACATGTACGTCGACCGTGCGCGTACCGCCGAAGTAGTCGTAGCCCCAGACCTCCTGGAGGAGCTGGGCGCGGGTGAAGACGCGGCCGGGGTGCTGCGCGAGGTACTTGAGCAGCTCGAACTCCTTGAAGGTCAGGTCCAGGACCCGGCCCTTGAGCTTCGCGCTGTACGTGGCCTCGTCCACCGACAGATCGCCGTTGCGGATCTCCATCGGCGAGTCGTCCGACGAGATCTGCTGGCGGCCCATCGCGAGCCTCAGCCGCGCCTCGACCTCGGCCGGACCCGCCGTGTCGAGCAGTACATCGTCAATTCCCCAGTCCGCCGTGACGGCGGCGAGCCCGCCCTCGGTCACGACGAGGATCAGCGGGCAGCCGGGTCCGGTGGAGCGCAGAAGCTGGCAGAGCGACCTGACCTGCGGAAGGTCGCGCCGGCCGTCGATCAGGATGACGTCGGCACCAGGAGTGTCGACAAGCGCGGGCCCTTCGGCCGGAGCGACCCGCACATTGTGAAGCAGGAGCCCGAGTGCCGGCAGCACCTCCGTCGAGGGCTGGAGCGCGTTGGTCAGGAGCAGCAGAGAGCTCATCGCCGCTCACCTGCCCAGGTCGGTCCGGTGGTCGGAGCGGCGGCCGGTGCGGTCGTCGGCCCGGCCGCCGGCCCTGCGGCTGGTCCGGCCGGCTCGGTCGGACTGTGGTCGTACGTTGTTTGCTTGCCCATTACGTCGGTTCCTCCTCGGTCCCTGCGAGGACGTATGCGGCACTGCTCGGTAGTGCCGTAGCGCGGTGCTCGCGCACCGCACTGCTCAGTACTACCGCTTGGTACTGCCCGGTACCGCTGTGTCATCTGTCTGTAACAACGGACCGGAAACACAAAAGGACCCGGGGGCTACGTTGCCCGGATCCTCTTCGCAGCAGAATAACCCACATGTGTACCGCGTGATCTGGTCAATCCCGCAGATCATCTGATTCATCTACTGCGGCCGGCACCCGGCGCGCGGTGCTCAGGACCGTGGACGGGGTCTCCATCGAGTCGGTGTACGAGCCGTGTACGGCGGGTTTCGCCCGGGAATTGGCGGGTGGCGGCGGGATTCTCGACGGGCGGTTCCGTGGTGCTGAGACATGCCGCGTTGCACAGGGGGCGCACGGATGCGCGGACCGACGCGGTTGTCTCCGTAAGCGCTCCCGCGCGCTGGTACTACCGAGGGACGGCGATGGGGCGCGCATATGGCGGCGTAGTGGTCCCGTAGTGGCCCGGTTGCCGTCCGGTTGCGGAGGCCCGGACCCGGAACTGCCTTGGGCGTCGGCCATCATGGAGGCCGACGAAAGGAGTGCCGCTATGGCAGCGGGCACGATCCGCTACTGGGCCGCGGCCAAGGCCGCCGCCGGAGTCGCCGAGGAATCGTATACGGCCGACAACCTGGCCGACGCGCTCGACGCCGTGCGGTCGAGGCACCCCGGCGAGCTGACGCGTGTACTCCAGAGGTGTTCGTTCCTCGTCGACGGTGACCCCGTGGGGACGCGGGGCCATGAGACCGTACGGCTTGCCGAGGGCGGCACGGTCGAGGTGCTCCCGCCGTTCGCAGGAGGGTGAACCGCAGAATATGAGCAACGATCAGCAGTATCCGTACGGTCAGGGGAACGGTGGCCAGGGCCACGTCCAGTACGACCAGTACGGCAACCCGCTACAGCCTCAGCAGTCCCAGCAATCTCAGCAGCAGCCCGCGTACCAGGAGCCTCAACAGGACGCGGGCGCCGCGCAGACCTGGGAGGGCCAGACCTGGGACACGCAGTACCAGCCGCGCCTCCAGTGGCAGCAGTCCCAGTACGGGCAGTACGGGCAACAGGACCAGCAGCCTCAGCCGTACCAGCCGTATCAGCAGCCGCACCAGGCCGCCGCCGAGACCGCTTATCTGCCGGTGCAAGGTGCGCAGGGCACGCAAGGTGCGCAGAGCGTGCCGGGCGCGCAGGGCGCCTATCCGCTGCCGCCGGAGGTACCGATGTCAGGCCCGACGCCCGGCGCGGCGCCCGGTCCGGCTTCGTACGCGTTCCAGAACGCGCCTCAGGGACCCGCGCCGACCGGTCCTGCGTCTGGTCCCGCGTCCGGCCCCACCCACGAACCGGCCGCCGTCGACGGCTACAGCGCGCCCACCACCATGGGCAACGCCCGGATCACCGACGCCCAGCGCGCCCGCGCCGAGGGCCGGTCGCCGATCATCCCGCCGGGCATGCAGCCGGCCGGGCTGACCGCCGTACTCGGCCTGCTGCTGGCCGGAGGCGCGGCGATCGGACCGTACGCGCTGCTCGTCCCGCTGGTGCTGCTCCAGGCGGTCACCGCGGCGGGCTGGTTCCGGCTGAACGGCATGTGGCCGGCCAGACAGGGCATCGCGCTCGCCTTCCTCGGCGGGCTCACCGCCGATGTCGCGCTGCTCGCCGTGGACGACGAGTACGCCGTGTCCGCGATCATCGGCACGCTCGGTGTGTGGGTGCTGCTCACGGTCGTGCTGCAACTGCGCAGCCGCGCGGGCGCCGACGAGCGGATGGAGGGCCTGATGGCCACCATCGCCTCGGCCGCGCTCACCATCATCGCCACCGGACATCTCGCGGCTCTGCCGGACGCCGTGGTCGTGGGCGGAGTGGCGGTCGCCGTGGCGACCGTGGCGCGCGCGCTGCCACTGCCCGGGATCGCGTCCGTGGTGGTGGCCCTGCTGGTCGCGACGGTCGCCGGGCTCGTGGTCGGCGGAATGACGGACCTGGGCGGCGCGGGCGCGCTGCTGGGACTCGGGGCCGGGATCTGCGCGCTGGTCGGACTGCGGGCCGCGAGCTATGACTATCCGTCCCGTTTCGTCCATATGACGGCCGGAGTCGCCCTGCCGCTGACGGCTGCCGCACCGGCCGTCTATCTGCTGGGCCGCGTGCTGGGCTGACCGCCCGCGCCCGCGCATCAGCCCGGCGCCCGCGCATCAGGGCCGATATCCGGGAACCGTTACGCTCACACGGTCGTCAGGCAAGAGGCAAGCCAGAGCGATCGAAACCGATCAAAGATGATCATGACGGTCAATGGTCAGCGCCCGACCGGCGCATGATCAGGACACGCATGACAAGACACCTGGGCACACGCACCTAACAGGGTGGGGGACACCGAAGAATGCGCGCACTGCGAATACTGCTGATCCTTGTCGTGGTCTTCGGCGGACTGTTCGTCGCCGCGGACCGTGCCGCGGTGTACTTCGCCGAGGGCCAGGTCGCCGACAAGATCAGGTCGAGCCAGGGGCTCAGCTCCCAGCCTCAGGTCTCCATCAAGGGCTTCCCGTTCCTCACCCAGGTCGTGGGCTCCTCGCTGGACGAGGTCGACATCAGCCTCGACGGTGTCAACGCCACCGCCGACGGCCATCAGGTCCAGGTGACCGAGGTCAGCGCCGAGCTCAAGAACGTCAAGATCGACAGCAGCTTCTCCTCCGCGACGGCCGCCCAGGCCAGCGGCTCGGCGCAGATCTCGTACGCGGATCTCGCGAAGTCGGCGCCGAAGGGCGCGACGGTCGGTTACGCGGGCGCCGACCGGGCCGCCAAGGGCCAGGTCAAGGTCTCGGGACGGCTGGCGGACGTGCTGGACGGCGCGGGCATCGATATGCCGTCCTCGGTGCGGGCGCTGCTGGACGACCGTACGGTCACCGTGTACAGCACGGTGTCGCTGGAAGGCGGCGACACGGTCCGGCTGCGCGCCGAGGCCCTGCCCGAGCTGCCGGTGCCGGGCCTGAACGAGCAGGTACGGGACGTGGTCAACTACGACCTCAAGATCGACGGACTGCCGTCCACCATCAAGCTGGACCAGGTCACCGCCTCGGAGAGCGGCCTCCAGTTCTCCGGCACGGGCACGGACGTCTCACTCGCGGGCTAGGTCCGACCGACCGGGGCGCGTCGGGCCCGTCCGACCGGACAGCGGGCCCTGCCCGGCCGCATGGCCGGATGGTGAGACGGCGGTGTCCGCTCCTCAGATGGCCGACGGGCGGAAGTGCCGGGCGGGACGGCGGGAAGCGCGCGAGCTGAACACTTGTCTCACTTCGTGGATGATCGTGTCTCACGATGTGACACACCGGTGACATGTCCGGCGGAACGTCCCTACGATCGGACGTATGAGGCAGCAGGCGGACTTCACGAAGCGGCGGGCAGTTGACCTGTGCCGCGTCGCCGCCATGCTCTGTCGCGCTGTCTGAGCGGGACTTCCGCGTCCCGTTTTTCCCTGGCCCTTCGAGTATCTCAGGGCCGGCCCCGCGCCGTACGCCGGCTTCCGTCCCATGCGTGCCATGCCCGGAAGCCACCCGCATCACGCATGACCCCGCCGCACACTGCCCCGGAGGAGAACAGCATGAGCCGCAGCGACGTCCTGGTAGACGCCGACTGGGTCGAGGCCCACATCGACGACCCGAAGGTGGTCATCGTCGAGGTCGACGAGGACACCTCGGCCTACGACAAGAACCACATCAAGAACGCCGTCAGGATCGACTGGAAGAAGGACCTCCAGGACCCGGTCCGCCGTGATTTTGTCGACCAGGAGGGCTTCGAGAAGCTCCTGTCGGCCAAGGGCATCGCCAACGACGACACGGTCGTGCTCTACGGCGGTAACAACAACTGGTTCGCGTCCTACGCGTACTGGTACTTCAAGCTGTACGGCCATGACTCCGTCAAGCTCCTCGACGGTGGCCGCAAGAAGTGGGAGCTGGACTCCCGCGACCTGGTCGAGGCCGTTCCGGAGCGCGCGGAGACCACGTACGAGGCGAAGCCCCAGAACACCGCGATCCGCGCCTTCCGTGACGACGCCGTCGCCGCGATCGGCACGCAGAACCTGGTCGACGTGCGGTCGCCCGACGAGTTCAGCGGCAAGCTGCTCGCGCCGGCGCACCTCCCGCAGGAGCAGTCGCAGCGTCCGGGCCACATCCCGTCCGCCCGTAACATCCCGTGGTCCAAGAACGCCAACGACGACGGCACCTTCAAGTCGGACGACGAGCTCAAGGAGCTGTACGCCGAGGAGCAGGTGGATCTGGCGAAGGACACCATCGCCTACTGCCGTATCGGTGAGCGTTCCGCGCTGACCTGGTTCGTGCTGCACGAGCTGCTCGGTGTCGAGAACGTCAAGAACTACGACGGCTCGTGGACCGAGTACGGCTCGCTCGTCGGTGTGCCGATCGAGCTCGGCGCCAACAAGTAATCACGCCCCGACCTGGAGGACTGAACAGTATGTGTGGAGCACAGGCCGGCGGCCCCGACGCTTCGACGATCAAGCCCGGCGAGACCACCATCCAGGGTTCCGTGACCCGTGACGGCGAGCCCGTCACCGGTTATGTGCGCCTGCTGGACTCGACCGGTGAGTTCACCGCGGAGGTTCCGACCTCGGCGACCGGTCAGTTCCGCTTCTACGCCGCCGAGGGCACCTGGACCGTGCGCGCGCTGGTTCCCGGCGCCACGGCGGACCGTACGGTCGTCGCGCAGACCGGAGGCCTCTCGGAGGTCGCGATCGCGGTCTGAGTTCCGCAATCGTCCTGAGTCCTGGGCCCTGAACGCAGGGCCGTGGTGAAGGGCCGCATCACCTGACGGGGTGCGGCCCTTCGCGCGTTCGGGTGCGCCACGTACGTACGGTCCGGGCCCGCTCGGCCGGGTCCCTGCGGCGGTTTCGGTCGTACGCTGGAGACATGTACACGCGACGCCGTCGTCGGTACTTCCTGTTGATGGGCGGATGCCTGATCCTCTTCGTCTCCGCCTGGACTTTCGTACGATTCTGGTCGGTTCCGGCCGCTGTCGCCCTGTGCATCGTCGCCATGGTCATTCCACCGATCGCGGCCATGGTGGGCAACGCACGCGGCAAGGACGACCGCTGGTGGGACGATCCGACCGGCGATCCTCAGTCCGATGAGTGGTGGGACGAGCTGGACGGCAAGAAGCCGCCGCAGAAGCGGGACAGCAGAAAGTAGCCCGGCGAGCGGGCAGTGAAGCGAACGGGGCGGGACGGGACGCGGCGAAGGAGCGGCGCCCGCCGAGGGTACGAGTACGGCCGGATGCGCTGCGGGCCGGTGCTTCGGTCTTGGGCCGCCCGCCGGTAACTCCTCGCGTCAGTAGACGAGCGCCTGGACGCCGTCCGGCATGATCTCGCTGACGAAGACCTGCGCGCCGGCGATCCGTACGCCCTCGATCACATCCTTCTCCGCGATGTCGCGCCGGGCCGCGCACTGTGTGCAGAGAGTGATCTGTCCACCGGCCTGGATCGACTCGATGAGATCCGGCAGCGGCGCGGAGTGCGGCAGTTCGAACTCGGCCGCCCGGCCCGGCAGCGCGAACCACGCGGACTCGCCCGTCAGCCACAGCGAGACCTCCACGCCGCTGGCCACGGCCACCGCCGCCACCGTGAAGGCCTGGGAACAGCGCTCCGGGGCATCGGCGCCGGCGGTCACTTTGATCACGAGCTTCTTCGCGGAATGCATATGCCGAACTGTAATCCGCCCAGGTACAACCACCTTGTCCACTCGGTGGTCAGGTCTGTGCGCGGGTTACGGAATCCGTGCTTCAGGTTTGTTCTGTGATCTTGCTTCTGTGAAGTCTCGTGGGGGGACTCTCCTTGGAATCTCAGCCAGCTCCGGCGACGCCCGCGGCCCCGGAGCCGCCGCCGCAGTCCTTGCCGGAGTCTCAGCCGCGGCCCGAGTCTCAGCCGGTGCCCGGCCGGCCGCCGCGCAGGCGTGGCCGTACAGCTCTGCTGATCGCCGCCGCCGCGGTGCTGGGCATCGTCGCCGGGACCGCCACCGGATACGCCGTCCAGGCCGACCGCGCGCCGACGCCGCTGCCGATGCTCGCCCAGCCAGGTCTGGCGTATCCCGCCAAGTCCCTTCCCAAGGGGAAGGAGCCGGAGCCGCTGTCCGCCGAGGAGGACAGCCAGGTCAGGACCGACGGCGATCTGCGCAAGCTGCTGCTCAAGCGGCCCGCCGGCGCGAGAGACAATCTCGCGCTCCGGGCCAGGGACGGGTGGCTCTCGGTCGACGAGTACGCCCGTGAGTTCGAGGCGCCGGACTACATGTTCGAGGATCTGGTGGGCAAAGGTTTTCGCCGGGCCGCGTACTCCTCCTGGGAGCAGGGCGAGTACCGCGTGACAAATATCCGCCTTGTGCAGTTCCGGGCCGACTGGTCCCTGAGCGTTACCTACCACACCGAAGGGCGGCAGGCCTACATGCCCCGCGAGGCGGGCAACCCGGGCGATCCTCTCAAGGGCAGTTCCAACGGCCGTTACTACATCTACGACGTCGAGCGGGAGGCCGGGTATCTGCCGCAGTACCACGCCCGTGCCCTCGCCCAGCGAGGCGATGTGATGCTCGACATCCACATCTACGACACCGAGCCGATCAGCAAGAAGGACATCCGGACGCTGGCCGAGCGGCAGTTGGAGCGCCTGTGAACGACGACCTGGCCACCACCGAGGCCACCGAAGCCACGGAGGGCGCTTCCCCGGCACCGGAGTCGGCGGCCCTTGCGTCTCCTGCCCCGGCACCGCGCCGCCGCGCGTGGCTGCGCCTCGGGACCGTACTGCCCGCCGTTCTCGTCCTCGGCGCGATCGGCGGCGGTACCGCGTTCATCAAGACCACCGTCGACGGAGCCGACAGGACCGCGCGCACCGCGCTGTGGCGGGAGCCGGACAACGAGCCACACCCGAATCCGGACCCGGCCGAGCATTTCGCCGATGGGCGTACGGACACCGATCTCAGCCGGAAGCTGCTTCCCGTCCCCGAGGACTACCGCCTCGGTCCGGATATAGCGGAGCACGGCAACGATGTGTCCCTGACCGCCAAAGAGGCGGAGGCGATGTTCAAGTCCGTCGGCGAAGGGCTTCCCGCGGAGTTTCGCAGGGCGCTGAACAAGGAGATCGACAAGATGGGCGTCAAGGGCATGGCCGCGCGCTCCTACAGCGCGTTCTCCCATGACCTTGTCGTCCAGGTGTTTCTGATGCGGATGACGGACCGCGCGGCCGTCCACCGCTGGTACGAGACCAAGTCGGACCGGCCCGGTGCCCGCAAGGGACCGGCGGTCGAGGGCCACAAGGAGGCCAGATGCTTCCTGGCCCCGGACAAGGACTCCGGGCTCACGGCGATGGAGTGCGTGGCGTACGACGGCGAGCTGGCCGTCGATGTCGTCGCGCTGGGCACAGAGCCGTTCGACTCGTCAGCCGTCGCCGAACTGACGAAGGATCAGCTCGGCCACATCGCATCCCCGGGGAAGTACGTATGACCGAGCAGATCACGTCATCGCCGAAGCCGACGCCTACACCCGACGTGGAGGCCGGAACCGAGGCCGGACTCGTTACGGAGGCCGGCCCCGGGCCGGAGTCGGCGTCCGCGAGCGAGCCCGTCATCGCCGCTGCCGCCGCCATCCCGCCGATGCCCACGCAGCCGCCCGTGGTGCAGGCGGGACGGTCGTCGCGGCGCGTGCTGAGGGCCGTTGGGCGCTGGGCCGCCGCCGTGGTCGTCTTCGCCGGGCTCGGCACCGGTGCCGCGTTCGGCATCAGCGGCATGGACCGTACCGACGTACCCGGGCTCGCCACCCGCGACGACGGCCGGTGGGAGTATCCGCGCCTTGCCCTGCCCGCCCTTCCCGCCGGCGCTCCGCGTCCCTACACCGACGCGAACAAGGCGGAGATCCACCACGCCGATCTGCGCGAACTGCTGCTGCCCGCTCCGGCCGGGGCCACCGCCGACAAGAAGCTCACCGGCGGCTGGGTGGGCGTCGAGCGGTACCTCTCCGAGTACGCCCCGGAGGAACGCGCGGAGCTGAGGACCACCCTGCGCGACTACGCCGTACGGCATATCGCGGCCCGTGGCTGGACCATGCCGGACGGCACCACCTCGCGTGTCTATCTGCTCCGCTTCCAGTCGGTCGCGTTCGCGCTGACGTACGAAGCCACGGAGATCGGCGACGGACTGACGGCCGGTGTCCCGCTGGCCGCCGCGCCGGAGACCGAGCTGGACGAGGGCTGGACCGAGGACGACATAGTGCCGAACACCCTGTCCAAGGTGTACGCGGAACCCAAGCCCTACGGTCCCACGCAGGTGCGCCAGGCGTATGTCCTCGCGGGTGACACCCTCGCGCTGATCGTCCACGAGAAGAAGGGCGGCGCCGCCGCCGTACCGTTCAACCAGACCGTGATGCTCCAGAATCAGCTCCTCGGCTGAGCGGGCAGCACCTCACTGAGAGGGCCGGGCCACCACCCATTAGGCTGGGGCCCGGCCCCACCGGCCCCAGCCCTGCCCGTACGGCACACCACCGCGCATCCGAGGAGCACCCCGTGCTTGAGGCCTTCTTCACTTCCCTGCTGATCCTCGTCTGTGTCGGCACGCTCGCCTTCGCCGGTCTGACCGTGAAGAAGCTGTACCAGGGCCAGCGCTAGTCACTCGCCGCACCCCAACGGCGGCATCGTCACCGCCTCACCTCTACAGATCGACTGAGCTGCTCATGATCGAGATCCCGTCCGACCTGCACCCGGACCTTGTTCCTCTCGTCTTCCTCCTCGGGAACTGGGAGGGCGTCGGCGTCTTCGACTTCCCCGGCGACGAGAAGGCCAACTTCGGCCAGGAAGTCACCTTCAGCCACGACGGCAGGGACTTCATCGAGTACGTCTCGCACACCTGGGCGCTGGACGCCGAGGGCAAGAAGATCAGGCCGATCGAGTCCGAGGCCGGCTTCTGGCGGATCGACAAGGAACGCAAGGTCGAGGCCGTGATGGTGCGCGACCAGGGCGTCGTGGAGGTCTGGTACGGCGAGCTGGCCGACCAGAAGCCGCAGATCGACCTGGTCACCGACGCGGTGGCCCGTACGGCGGCCTCCGGGCCGTACAGCGGCGGCAAGCGGCTCTACGGCTATGTCAAGGGCGACCTCATGTGGGTGGGCGAGAAGTCCACCCCCGAGATCCCGCTGCGCCCGTACATGTCGGCGCATCTGCGGAAGGTCGTGAGTCCGGACCAGGTCGAGGCATGGGCCAAGGACCTCGGCGACCTCCCGGACGACGGCATCGCCTTTTTCAAGTAGCCCGCGGTCGTCAAGCGCGATTGCCAAGTAGCCCGCGATCGCCCGCGCCCCTGCCTACACTGGGTGCGTGGTGAGCATCGACTGGAAGAGCGACCTGCGGCAGCGTGGCTACCGGCTGACGCCTCAGCGTCAGCTTGTTCTCGAAGCCGTCGACACCCTCGAACACGCGACTCCGGACGACATCCTCTCCGAGGTGCGCAAGACCGCCTCCGGAGTGAATATCTCGACCGTCTACCGGACGCTTGAGCTGCTGGAAGAGCTGGGTCTGGTCTCCCACACCCATCTCGGGCACGGCTCTCCGACGTACCACCTGGCCGACCGCCACCACCACATCCATATGGTCTGCCGGGACTGTACGGAAGTGATCGAGGCGGATGTCGAGGTCGCGGCGGAGTTCACCGCCAAGCTGAGCGAGACGTACGACTTCACGACGGACATGAAGCACTTCGCGATCTTCGGCCGCTGCCGGGCGTGCTCCGCGCACGCGGCGAAGGGCGATGCGTAGGCGCTCCCGATGTACGGGCACTCCGCGATCCGTAGGCGCACTGCGGCCAAGTCGGGCCGAGTCGTACGCTGATAGACATGAAGAGCCCTCTGCTGTTCCTGCCCGGAGCCGTCCCCGCCGAAGGACAGGACGAAGGTGTCGCCGCGCACTACGGCGATCTGTTCCGTGAACAGCGTGCCCTCGCCGACGGCACCGGTCTGGTCGATCTCTCCCACCGCGGAGTCGTGACCGTGACCGGCGACGACCGGCTGAGCTGGCTGCATCTGCTGCTCACCCAGCATGTGAGCGAGCTGCCCGCCGGCCTGGCCACGGAGGCGCTGATCCTGTCGGCGCACGGCCATATCGAGCACGCGCTGTATCTCGTGGACGACGGCGAGACGGTCTGGGCGCATGTCGAGCCCGGTACGCAGGGAGCGCTGATCGCGTACCTGGAGTCGATGAAGTTCTTCTACCGGGTCGAGGTCGCCGACCGTACGGACGACATCGCGGTCGTCCATCTCCCGGCCGGCTCGATCGCGGAGCCGCCGGAGGGCGTGGTCGTACGGGAGACGTCCTACGGCCGGGATCTCTTCCTGCCCAGGGCCGATCTGGAGTCGTACGCCGCGTCGTACGGACCGCCTGCCGGGATCCTCGCGTACGAGGCGCTGCGGATCGAGGGCCACCGGCCGCGCCTCGGCTTCGAGACCGACCACCGGACCATTCCGCACGAGCTGGGCTGGATCGGCAGCGCGGTCCATCTCCACAAGGGCTGCTACCGAGGCCAGGAGACCGTGGCGCGCGTCGAGAACCTCGGGAAGCCGCCGCGCCGACTGGTCTTTCTGCATCTGGACGGCAGCGAGGTCCATCTGCCCGGGCACGGTACGCCGGTGCGGCTTGCGGCCGACGGTGCCGAGGGACGCCAGCTCGGTTTCATCACCACCTCGGCGCGCCACCACGAGCTGGGACCGATCGCGCTGGCCCTGGTCAAGCGGAATGTGCCGGTGGACGCGGAGCTGATGGCGGGCGATACGGCGGCGGCGCAGGAAGCGGTCGTGGAGGCCTGAGCCGGGCCCGGTCGGGCCGACGCCCGGTCGGGCCCTCCGGGCCGTCCAGGCCGACCACACGGGCCTTGGTTCCGGGGCCCTGGTCCTTTAGCACATCCATGTGCCGGTGTCACATCGGGCGCCATCACATATGCGGAAAACACATGTGCTGGACTCATATGTCCAGGACCACCGTGAACGGGCCGTGGTTCGTCAGCGAGACCCGCATGTCCGCTCCGAAGCGGCCCGTCTCCACGCGCGCGCCCAGCGCCCGCAGGCCCGCCACCACCGCGTCGACCAGCGGTTCGGCGACCGGGCCCGGCGCTGCGGCGTTCCAGGTCGGACGGCGTCCCTTGCGGGCGTCCCCATAGAGGGTGAACTGCGAGATGACCAGCAGCGGAGCGTCCGCTTCCGAGCAGGATCTCTCGCCCTCCAGCAGCCGTATCGACCAGAGCTTCCTGGCGAGCCGTTCCGCCTGTTCCTTCGTGTCCTCATGGGTCACTCCCACCAGCACACACAGGCCCTCGCCCGTGAAGCCGCCGACGGTATCGGTCCCGGACTCCGTCACCACGTCGACGCTCGCGCCGTCGACTCTCTGCACCACCGCACGCATACGGGCCAACCTATCGGGGGCCGAACGGGTGCGGAGTGCCCGCATGTGCCCTGGCAGGAGTGGCACGATGCCCAAGGCGGTGCGTCGGTTCGCGCGCCGGTCCAGGGATTGGGGGGTTCCCAGCGGAACGAGGGCCAAGGGTTCTCCCCAGCGGAGTGAGGGGAAGTACGCGCGATGACCACACCTGGTGCCGGGCAGCCGCCCGGTCCCGTACCGACGGCCTGCACGACCTGCACGACCAGTGGGACGGGCACTGGAACGGGCACGGGAACGGGCGCTGGAACGACCGGTGGGACGGGCGGCGCGACGGGCAGTGCGACGGGCAGCGGGCCCGTCGTCGTTCCTGCTCCGGGCGTCGGCGCGGGCGACGGCGAGGGCTCGCTGCCCGAGCCGCGGCCGTACGACTTCACCGCGCTCCGGCTGCCCGAGCTGCGCGCGCTGCGCCGGGACTCGCAGCGCGACGAGGCCGACCTCAGCTATCTGCGCAGGCTCCTCCAGGGACGTATCGACATCCTGCGGGCCGAGCTGGCCCGCCGTAGCGCGCCCGAGACGCCGCTGCTCGACCGGCTCTCCGAGATCCTCACCGACGCACCTTCGCGGCACCGCACCTCCGCCCGTCATGTCACGCTCTCCGTGCCGCGCAGCGAGGAGTACCGCGCGCTGGCCGCGGAGACGCTGGCGGAGGTGGAGCTGTCGGATCTGGAGGCCCGTACGGACGAGGAGCTGCACTCCGCGATGGGCCGACTGATCCGTAACGAACAGCAGCTCTCGCGCCGCCGTCAGAAGCTGCAACGGACGGCGAACGAATGCAGTGCGGAAATCGCGCGCAGGTACCGTGAGGGAGAAGCGCAGGTGGACGACCTGCTCACCTGACGAAGACACCTCTCCCGAATCCTGAGGAACCCTGAGGATCCCTGAGGAAGACCTCCTCACCCGACGAGGACCCGCTCACCGAGACCGCCGACGGCAGCCCGATCCGCCGTCGGCTTTTCCGAGCGGGCCGCCGCCCTGTCCCGGAAGGCCGACGATGACATCCAGCACTCCCGCCGTACCGCCGCCGGCCATACCTCCGGCCGTATCCGCGACGGCCACACCCACATCTGCGGTTACATTTGCGGCCACCGCCACGGCTGTCCCGCCCGTCCCGCCCGTTCTCGCCGAGGTCGTACGGTCCGGCTTCACCGAGGGCCGGCACCGTGGATCGCTCGTGCTGCTCGGCGCGGACGGGCGGGTGGAGCTGGCGCTCGGCGATCCCGGCGCACCGGTCTTCCCGCGCTCCAGCAACAAGCCGATGCAGGCCGCCGCCGTACTGCGGGCCGGTCTCGATCTGTCCGGGGAGCGGCTGGCGCTGGCGGCGGCGAGCCACTCGGGCGAGACGTTCCATCTCGACCTCGTCCGCGTGATGCTCGCCGAGCACGGGCTGACGGAGGACGATCTGCGGACACCGCCGGATCTGCCGCTGGACCGGATCGCGGCGGAGGCGCATCTCGCGGCCGGCGGAGTGCGTGAGCGGATCCTGATGAACTGCTCGGGCAAGCATGCGGCGATGCTGGCGGTCTCCGCCCTGAACGGCTGGTCCAAGGACGGTTATCTGGAGCCGGACCATCCGCTCCAGCGGCTGGTCCGTACGGTGATCGAGGAGACGGCGGAGGAGCCGGTTCCGGCGGTCGGTACGGACGGCTGCGGTGCGCCGCTGATGGCGATCAGCCTGACCGGACTGGCCCGCGCCTTCCGCCACTTCGTACTGGCCGTGCCGGGCACGGCGGAGCGGCGGGTGGCGGACGCGATGCGCGCCCACCCGGAGTATGTGGCGGGCACACACCGTTCGGACACCTGGTTGATGAGAGAAGTGCCGGGCACGCTCTCCAAGATGGGCGCGGAGGCGGTCCAGGCGGTGGCGCTGGCGGACGGCCGGGCGCTGGCGTTCAAGATCGACGACGGCGGGATCCGGGCGCTGGGTCCCGTGCTGGCGCGTGCGCTCGAACTGCTGGGCGTGGAGGCCGAGGTGGTCGGACGTATCGGCCGGGCACCACTGCTGGGCGGCGGCGCGGAGGTCGGCGAGGTCCGCGCGGTGTTCTGACCGTGCGACCTTCTGACCGCGCGACGTTCAGAGCGACCGTGAAAATCTGGATGCGCCGGGCCGCCCGTACCGCTTAGCGTGCGGATCATGAGCCTTGAGGTCCGTACCGTCACCGAATCCGAGTTCCCCGACTGGCACCGAACCCTGAACACCGGGTTCCTGAGGCCGCCGGGCGGCGCGGACGAGGTGATGGCGGGACGGCTCGCCCGGAGCGATCTGAACCGTACACGCGGTGCCTTCGACCAAGGGCGCTGCGTCGCGACCTTCCGGTCCTTCGCACAGGAGCTGACGGTCGTCGGCGGCGCCGTGCTGCCCGCCGACGCCGTCACCAATGTGAGTGTCTCGCCCACGCACCGCAGGCGCGGGCTGCTCGGCCGGATGATGGCCGCCGATCTGACGGCGGCGAAGGAGCGCGGCGACGCCGTCGCCACGCTGATCTCCGCCGAGTACCCGATCTACGGACGGTACGGCTTCGGGCCCGCCGCCGGTGTCGCCGAGTGGGCGATCGACGTGCCGCGTACCGGCCTCGATCCGCGCTGGTCGGGCCCGGTCGACGGCGGCAGGATCGATCTGACGGACGGCGCCGACGTACGGAAGATCGGTCCCGAGCTGTACGAACGCTTCCGGCTGAGCCAGCACGGCGCGACGGACCGCGACGAGCACTGGTGGCAGCTCAACACGGGCGAGGCGCCCAGCAGCCACCCATGGACCGAGCCCTTCTACGCCGTCTACCGCTCCGCCGCCGGTGAGGTCGAGGGCCTGGCCGTCTACGCCTCCGACGACGAGTGGGGCGACGGCAAGCAGCCGATGAACACCGCGTCCGTACGGAATCTGATCGCGGTGACGCCGCGCGCCGAGCGTGCCCTGTGGCAGTTCGTCTGCTCGATCGACTGGATCACCACGGTCAGGACGGGACACCGCGCCCTGGACGATCTGCTGCCACAGTTCCTGCCCGATCCGCGCGCGGCACGGATCGTGACCCAGGCCGACTTCCTGTGGGTCCGGATCCTCGACGCCGTACGGGCGCTGGAGGCCCGTACGTACGCCGTCCCGGGCACGGTCGTGCTGGACATCCACGACAGGGCGGAGCTGGCGGGCGGCCGGTTCCGGCTGGATGCCTCACCGGCCGGCGCCACCTGTGCGCCGACCACGGAGTCGCCCGATCTCGTGCTGGACGTACGGGAGTTGGGCGCGCTGTATCTGGGCGACGAGTCCGTGCTGCGGCTGGTGGCGCTGGGCGCGGTGAGCGAGGAGCGGCCGGGCGCGGCGGCGGTGGCGGAGAGGCTGTTCCGTACGCCGAGGCGGCCTTGGTGCCCGGACGTCTTCTGAGGCACAGACGGTTGTTCAGGTCGTACGGGCCCTGAGGTCAGGCCGTACGCGCCTTGAACAGTACGCCCGAGAGCCCGAGTGCCACCGCCAGTATCCCGGCACACCACGCCGACGCGATCCAGGGCGCCGAGCCCACCGGCAGGCCCCGACGGGCCTGTCGGCCAGGTCGGCTCGTCCGGCCTGGTCTGTACCGCCGGTCCCGGCCACCCGCCTCGCTCCCGTCATGTGTCAGACCGTCAGCAGGGCCTTTCCCAGCAGGCTGCGGGCCTCGATCGTTCTGTGGGCTTCCGCCGCCTGCTCCAGTGGGAACGTTCCGCCGATCACCGGACGCAGCCGGCCCGCCGCCGCTTCCTCCAACGCCTCTGTCGCCAGCCGTACCCGCTCCTTGCCGGAGAGCTGCACGTCCGCGATGCCCAGCAGTGTGATCCCACGGTCCGCCGCCTGCTGTGCGTCCACCGGCGCGAAGCCGCCCGTCGGGGCGCCGTGCGCCGAGAATCGGCCGCCCTTGGCCGTCAACTCGTAGGCTGCCAGGCCGACTTCGCCGCCCACGCCGTCCAGCACCACATCGGCGCCCGCCGGGCCGAGCGTCTCGCGGGCGTGGGCGGGCCACTCCCTGTTGGCGCCGTCGATCACGGCGTCCGCGCCCAACTCCCGTACGAGAGCGGTCTTATGGTCGCCGCGCGCGACGCCGACGACGTACGCGCCCCGGGCCTTGGCGAGTTGCACCAGCAGCGTGCCCATACCGCCCGACGCGCCGGTGATCAGTACACGTTCGCCAGCGCCGATCCCGGTGGTCGTCATGAGCGCGAGCGCGGTGACGCCGTCGTGGAGCAGCGCGGCGGCGGTGGTCGCCGGGACTCCGTCCGGTACGGGTACGAGCGCGTCGACCGGCGCCACCGCCAGTTCCGCCGCGCCGCCGCTCTCGCCGAGCGCGGCCACGACCGGGCGGCCGAGCCACGCGCCGGCCACGCCGTCGCCGACCGCCCGTACCGTACCCGCGACACCGCTGCCGACGACGTAGGGAGGCCGCACCGAGAAGAACTCGCGTCCCCATCCGGTCCGGATCTGTGTCTCCACGAAGAGGGTGTCGACCGCGGAGACGGCGATCACCACCTCGCCGGGACCCGCCACCGGGTCCGGGGCCACGGCTGTCACAAGTACCTCAGGACCGCCGTAAGCGGTCACCTGCGCCACACGCATTCCGATCACGCCTTCCGCTTGCGGTACTCCTGGTGTCGTACGGCGAGTCTCGAACGTCAAGTGCGGTTGAGGTCAACCGTCCTCGGGTGGCGGGAGCCCGAGGGCGCACGGTTCCGGTGAGACTTACGGTGGTCGGAGACGACAAGTGCTTGAGCCTCGGCAATGCCTCGGCGAAGGGTGAGCCATGAAGTGCACAGTCCTGGGGGGACGCGGCCTGATCGGTTCACAGGTGGTCGAGCGGTTGACGGCGGCCGGCCACGAGGTCGTACCCGCCTCCAAGTCCACAGGCGTCGACGTGATCAGCGGCAAGGGCCTGGACCAGGTTCTCGACGGCGCCGACGTGGTGGTCAATCTGACGAACTCGCCCGCCTTCGACCAGTCCTCCGTCGCCTTCTTCGAGACGTCGACGGGCAATGTCGCGGTCGCGGCGGAGAAGGCCGGTGTCCGCCACCAGGTGATTCTTTCGATCGTCGGTGTGGACCAGGTGCCGCAGCTCGACTACTACCGGGCCAAGGTCGCGCAGGAGAACGTCCTCCGGAGCGCGTCGACGCCGTACTCGATCGTGCGCGCCACGCAGTTCTTCGAGTTCGTGGAGGCGGTTCTGTCCTGGACGACCGAGGGTGACACCGTCCGGCTGCCCGCCACCCTCGTACAGCCGATGGCCGCTTCCGATGTCGCGGCGGCGGTCGCGAGGGCCGCCTCCGGCACTCCGCTGCGAGGCATCCGCGATGTCGCCGGCCCGGACGTCTTCCCTCTGGACGAGCTGGGGCGGATCACCTTGGAGGCGCGTCCCGACGGGCGCCATGTGGTCACCGACGACCGGGCGGGCATGTTCGCCACGGTCACCGGGGATGTACTGATCGCACCGGAGGGCGCCGAGCTGGCCACTACGCACTACCGGGACTGGCTCGGGCTTCAGGGACCTCGGCGGCAGAGGGCGACGTCCGGGCCGTAAGGGCTGCGACGGCTGGCGGCTTGTGGCGGCTCACGGAGGAGGACTACTGGCTCTGGCCCTTGCCCTTGGACCTGCTCTTGCTCGGCTGGCTGAAGCGCAGCAGATTGCCCGACGGGTCGCGGAAGGCACAGTCGCGTACGCCGTACGGCTGGTCGATCGGCTCCTGGATCACCTCGGCGCCCGAGGCCCGGATGTGTTCGAACGTGGCGTCGCAGTCGGAGGTCGCGAAGACCGCCCGGCTCAGCAGGCCCTTGGCCATCAGATCCGTGAGCGCCTGCTGATCGGCCTTCGAGGCGTTCGGACTCGCGGTCGGCGGTTCGAGGACGATCTCGACCTCCGGCTGCGACGGCGGGCTGACCGTGACCCAGCGCATTCCCTCGAACGAGATGTCGCTGCGTACGTTCAGCCCGAGCACGTCACGGTAGAACGCGAGCGCCTTGTCATGGTCGTGAACTGCGAGAAAGCAGTGGGAGAGCGTGATGTCCATGCCGGTCACGCTACGAGCCGACGGCGGGTTCCGCTTCCCCATTCCTGTCTCCGTTCCTGACCGGCCTCGTGAGGATCATGGCGAAGCACGCCGGGATACGGGCCCCGTGCTCATGGCTGCGGGCCCGGTACGCGCTGGGGCTCTCGCCGACCAATTCGGTGAACCGTGAGCTGAACGAGCCCAGCGAGGAACACCCGACCGCGAAGCAGACCTCCGTGACGGTGAGATCGCCTCGTCGGAGCAGGGCCTTGGCCCGTTCGATACGGCGGGTCATGAGATAGCTGTACGGCGTCTCGCCGAAGGCGGCGCGGAAGCTGCGGGAGAAGTGGCCGGTCGACATGAGGGCGCCGCGCGCCAGCGCGGGGACGTCGAGAGGCCGCGCGTAGTCGCGGTCCATGGTGTCCCGCGCCCGCCGCAGCCTGACGAGGTCCTCTGGTGTCACCGCCCCAGCATCGCACGGCACCTCAGCCGGCCTGCCGCGCCCGTCTGCGACGCTGTTCCGGCCGGACGTCTCGCCCTCGCTCTCCAGGCTTGGCACGCTTGGCGCATGGAGGAACACGGTGCAGGACACAATGCAGGGCACGACCCAGAGCCTGGCGGGCTGTCGGCGCCGATCGTCGCGTGGTGTGTCCGTGCGCTGGGGGCCAGGCCCGTCGAGCGGTTGTTCTCCGTCGCGCAGACGTCCGAGGTGGTGGCGGTACGGCTCGACGACGGCCGCCGTGTCGTCATCAAGGCGCGGCCCGACGAGGCGGGCCGCGCGCGGGCGTGCGTAGCGGTGCAGCGGGCGCTGGCCGACAGCGGCTATCCCTGTCCTCGGCCGCTCACCGAGGTGGCCCTCGTGGACGGCCGGGCCGTGCATGCCGAGCAGTGGCGTCCGGGCGGTGACATGGTGCGCGGCGACGGCCCGGAGACCGCGCGGAAGTTCGCCGTACTGCTCGCCGCTCTGGTGACCGGAGCCCGGGAGGTGCCGGTCCGGCCGCCGTTGCCGAACCCGGTGTGGGTCCGCTGGGACCACGACGGCCCCGGCTCCTGGCCCGCGTACGACTGGCACGACGCCCGAGCCGGACTGACCGCCCTTCCGCCGGATCTTGAGGAGACCGCCGTACGCGTGCGCACCCGGCTGGCCCGCGCCGCCGCACTGCCCCGCACGGTCGGCCACGCCGACTGGGAGACGCAGAACGTGCGGTGGCAGGACGAGCAGGCGGAGGAGCCGTACGCGGTGCACGACTGGGACAGCCTGGCGTGGCTGCCGGAGGCGGCGATCGCGGGGGCCGCGTCCGGTGCGTTCGCCAGCGCCGAGCACCCCACGCTCGTACCGGTGGAGAGCTCGGCGGCTTTCCTGGACGCTTACCAGGAGACGCGAGGACGGTCGTTCACGGGCGAGGAGCGGCGGCTCGCCTGGGCGGCGAGCCTGTGGCCGGCCGCCCACAACGCCCGTACCGAGGTCCTTCACGGACAGGAGCCGATCGCCCTACGAGCTCTCCGCGACCAGGCAGACGAGCGCCTGGCGAGGCGTTGAGCGTGCGCTGACCAGGTGCCCGCGAGTCGCTCACCGCTTGCTCACCACTCGCTCGCGGGGTAGTCGACGTACCCGGCGGCACCGCCGGTGTAGTACGTGGCGGGATCGCCCGTTGCCAACTTGCGGCCCAGGGCGAACCGGGTGACGAGGTCGGGATTGGCGATGAAGTGCGTGGCGAACGAGACGGCGTCGGCGATGCCCGCTTCCACGACGGCGTTCCCGGACGCGCGGTCGAAGCCCAGGTTCGCGATCAGAGGGCCGTCGAACAGACGTCGGTAGCGTGCGATCGCGGCGATGTCGGGCGCGGCGCTCGGCGTGGCATCCGGTGTGGCATCCCGTGTGGCGCCGGGCGCGGGGAGTCGGCGTCCGAGCAGGTGCAGATAGTCCACGGGATGGTCGTTGAGCCGGGCCACGAGTTCGTCGTAGTCGGCGAGCGTCGTCTCGTCGGCGGTGAAACAACCACCTGAGGCGACCGAGGCCACCGAGGCCCCTGAGGCCCCTGAGGCCCCTGAGGCCCCTGAGGCGGCTGAGGCCTCGGAATCCCCGGCGGCCCCCGAGGTCCAGTACGGCGAGAGCCGCACGCCCACACCCCGACTGTCCCAGGGCGCTGCCACCGCGTCGATGATGTCGAGCAGCAGACGTCGGCGCCGGGCGCGGTCGCCGCCGTATGCGTCGGTACGACGGTTCAGCCGCGGGTTGAGGAACTGAGGTATCAGGAACGGGCCGAGGGCATGGACCTCGACGCCGTCGAATCCGGCGCGCCGCGCGTTCTCCGAGGCAGCGCCGAAGTCCGCGATCGTGGTCTCGATCTCCGCCAGGGGCATCGCGCGCGGCGTGACGGTGTCCTTGAAGCCGCTCGGGGTGAAGGACCTCTCGTACGGATTGACCGCGGACGGCCCACCGGGCAGCCGGCCGCCGAGGTGATCGGGATGCGAGGCGGCACCGGTGTGCCAGAGCTGGAGGACGATACGGCCGCCGAGGGCGTGTACGACGTCGGTGACCCGCCGCCACGCGCGGACCTGCCGCTCGCTGTAGACGCCGGGTACGTTGACGAAGCCGACCGCCCGCTCGCTGACCCAGGTCCCTTCGGTGATGATCAGCCCGGCGCCGGCGCGCTGGCTGTAGTAGGCGACGTGCATCTCTGTGGGTACGAGGTCGGCGTCGGCCGCGCGTGCCCGGGTGGCGGGAGCCATCACCACCCGGTTGGGCAGCCGGAGGTCTCCGAGGTCCGTCGGCCGCAGTAGCGGCTGGTCGAGGGCGGGCACCGGGCTGGATGGGGTTGTCGCGCTTGATGCGGTCGAGGGGATCGTGCTCATGGTCGGTATCTCCTTCGGGCCACTTCGGGCCATGGGGGTGCTTGCCTGTCACGTCCGCGCGGTCGCGTACGTCATGCAGGTGACGGACATGCAGGTGACGGACCGCGACGGAGAAAGGTGACCGATGGACGAGCGGGACCGGCGGCCGGACGGGCAGGACCGGGGAGCGGACGGGCAGGACCGGCTGGCGGAACGGTTCGAGACGCACCGCGGCCACCTGCGGGCGGTCGCGTACCGGATGCTCGGCTCGCTCAGCGAGGCGGACGACGCCGTCCAGGAAGCCTGGCTGCGGCTCAGCCGCGCCGATGTGCGTGGCGTCGAGAACCTGGCCGGCTGGCTGACGACGGTCGTCTCACGTCTCTGCCTGGACATGCTGCGCACCCGCGCGGCGCGCCGGGAGGACCTCGTCGGGCAGGACCTGCCGGATCACATCGGGAACAGCGGTGATGGTGGCGGCGGCGACGGCGGTGACCCGGAGCGGGAAGCGGTGCTGGTCGACTCGGTCGGCCGCGCGCTGCTCGTGGTGCTGGACACGTTGGGTCCGGCCGAGCGGATCGCCTTCGTACTGCATGACATGTTCGCCGTACCGTTCGACCAGATCGCTCCCGTCGTGGAGCGCTCACCGGCCACCACGAAGAAGCTCGCCAGCCGCGCGCGCGGCAAGGTACGGGGCACTCCCGCGGTTCCCGCCGCCGAACTCGCCCGGCATCGGCGCGTGGTGGACGCCTTTCTGGCCGCCTCGCGCAGCGGCGATCTGGACGCGATTCTCGCGGTGCTGGCCACCGACGTCGTACGCCGCGCCGACCGCGCCGCTCTCCCGCCGGGCGTGCCGGCGGAGGTCCGTGGGGCGCGGGCGGTGGCGAAGGGAGTCGTTGTCTTCGGACGGAGGGCGCGTTTCGCGGAACCGGCGCTCGTGGACGGAGCGATGGGAGCGGTCGTGGCGCCGGGCGGACGGCTGCTTCTCGTCCTTACGTTTACGTTCGCCGTCACGGGGGAGGGCGAGAAGATCGTCGGATACGAGGTGATCGCGGACCCGGCCAGGCTTCGGCGGCTCGACCTGGCCGCTCTTGAGACGGTCCGAGGTCTGACTGGCCGTGTCGTTCCCAGGAACATCGGGGCACTCCCACCGGGAGCGGAAGAGGAGGACAGTCGGCATAGCGGAATTCGGAGCGGACCGGACCGGACCTCTGATCCGCGATGAAAGGAACAAAATGACCAGCGCAACCTCCGCCGGCTCTCTCACGCTCGCCGACGACCTCACCATCAGCCGTATGGGCTACGGCGCGATGCAGCTCGCCGGACCCGGAGTCTTCGGCCCGCCCAAGGACCGCGACCAGGCCGTCGCCGTGCTCCGCGAGGCGGTCGATCTCGGCATCACGCACATCGACACCAGCGACTTCTACGGTCCCGTCGTCGTGAACGAGATCATCAAGGAGGCCCTGCACCCGTATCCCGCGGACCTCCGTATCGTCACCAAGGTCGGTGCCCGCCGTGGTGACGACGGCTCCTGGAATGCGTCGCTGGAGCCCGACGATCTCAAGGCTCAGGTGCGCGAGAACCTGCTGCATCTCGGTCTGGACGCCCTCGATGCCGTCAATCTGCGGGTCGGATCGGCCGAGGGCACCACGGAGGAGTCCGTCGCGGAGCAGTTCGGCGCGCTGGCGGAGCTTCAGCGGGAGGGCCTCATCCGCCACCTCGGACTGAGCAATGTCTCCTCGGCGCAACTGACGGAGGCGCAGACCATCGCGCCCGTCGTGACCGTACAGAACCTCTACAACCTCGCCGCCCGGCAGGACGACGACCTTGTGGACCGGTGCGCGGCCGAGAACATCGCGTTCGCCGCGTTCTTCCCGCTCGGCGGCTTCAGCCCGCTCCAGTCCGGGACACTCACCGCCGTCGCCGCCCGCCTCGATGCCTCGCCGCAGCAGGTGGCACTCGCGTGGCTGCTCCAGCGGTCGGCGACGACGGTCCTCATCCCGGGCACCTCTTCCGTGCCCCACCTCCACGAGAACGTCGCCGCGGCCGACCTCGAACTCCCGGCCGACGCGGTGGCACAACTCGACGCGATCGGCCGATAGCCGAACGGAGCGGCGCGGAGGTGTCCGGCCTCAGGCGCGGCGACCTGGTCGTGGCGCCGTTCGCGTGCTCGGACAACACCTGCGACTTCTGCCGCGAGGGTCTCCAGACGTCCTGCCGCCACGGCGGGTTCTGGGACTCCGAGGGCATGGGCGGCGGGCAGGCCGAGGCGATCCGTGTCCCGCTGGCGCAGGGCACTCTCGTCAAACTGCCCGTCGGCGAGGACTCCGCGCTGCTGCCGTCGCTGCTGACGCTGTCCGACGTGTACGCCACCGGCCACCACGCCGCGAAGCAGGCCCGGGTGAGCGCGCGGACCACGGTGACGGTGATCGGCGACGGCGCGGTCGGCCTGCTGGCGGTGCTGTCCGCCGCGCGGCTCGGTGCCGAGCGGATCATTCTCATGGGCCGGCACAAGGACCGTACCGACCTCGGCCGCTACTTCGGCGCCAAACTCATGCCCGCCGTCCTCGACGGTACGGTCGAAGCGGGCCGGGTGTTCGACCGTACCGTCGGCCTGGCCGAAGTGCCCGAGGGCTACCGGGCCATGGACCGGCGCGAGGCACTGAAGGTGGTCATCGAGCCCTGATGAAGGATGGGCAGGCAGTAGATCTGTAGATCTAGATACCGAACGGTGCAGGATAGCGGACGGTGCCGCCGGGCAGCGGATGGTCGCCCCGCGAGCTCACGCTCCCGGCGAGAGCGGATCAGGACGAGGTCAGACCGTCGCCCGGAGCGTGAGGATGATCCGGACGCTGCGCACGGCAGTGGCCCTAAGCGCGGTCATCAACTTCACCTCCCCGACTTCCTGATCCCGGGCCGAATCCCAGGCCGAACACGAACGAACGCCGGAAACGTATCATCCGCCTCGACACGGATCGCCCTGAGAGGACGAGTTGATCACGTTGCTCACGGAGTACCAGCAGAAGCTGCGCGAACGCTACGTCGCCGCTCCCGTCATGCGGGCGCCGGAGCCGTGGCAGCCGGTGCCGAGCGGCGTGATCGCGGTCGGCGGGCTGCTCGGCATCGGCTTCGCCGTTCATCCCGGCAGCGGGCACGACCTCGTCATGGTGGTGTCCCACGAGGGCCACGGGCTCTTCAACGCGGTTACCGGCGAGAAGATCGCCCGGGACCGGGACCCCGACCCGGACACCAGCACGCCGGACGCGTCACCGGATCTCACCTGCCCAGGACTCGGCCCGATCGAGGGCACGCCGGTCCGTATCGCCGGCCTCTTCGGCGGCGGCCTGCACAGCACCACGCCGGACGGCTGGACCGTGGACGTCGTCAGCCCCGAGTGGCCTCACGACCGCGTCATCCTCTCCACCGGAGGCGGGGCGCGCAAAGGCCCGGCAGGAGGGACGTGGTGGCACGTCTTCCACTCCTCGTACTCGGAACTCCGTGCCGCCGGCTTCGCCGCCTCCGGCCGCACCCTGGCCGTCGCCACCAGCAGCGACCTCACACTCTGGACCCGTTCTCAGCTCGACTTCGACGCCTGAGCGGCGATGGCCGCCGCGTCGGCGACCTTCGCTTTCTCGTCCGCGAGTGGCAGCCTTCCGTCCGCGAGGGCCTCGGTCAGGCGCCGACGTAGGCCGCGAGGTGTTCGCCGGTGAGGGTGGAGCGGGCGGCGACGAGGTCGGCAGGGGTGCCCTCGAAGACGATTCGGCCGCCGTCATGGCCGGCGCCCGGGCCGAGGTCGATGATCCAGTCGGCGTGCGCCATGACCGCCTGGTGGTGCTCGACGACGATGACCGACTTGCCGGAGTCGACGAGCCGGTCGAGCAGGCCGAGGAGCTGCTCCACGTCGGCGAGGTGGAGGCCGGTGGTCGGCTCGTCGAGGATGTAGACGCCGCCCTTGTCGGCCATGTGGGTGGCCAGCTTGAGCCGCTGCCGCTCGCCGCCGGACAGCGTGGTGAGCGGCTGGCCGATGTTGAGGTAGCCGAGCCCGACGTCGGCGAGCCGCGCGAGGATGGCGTGCGCGGCCGGCGTGCGCGCCTCGCCGGCGCCGAAGAACTCCTCGGCCTCGGCCACCGACATCGCGAGCACCTCGCTGATGTCCCGGCCGCCGAGGTGGTAGTCCAGCACCGCCGCCTGGAACCGCTTCCCTTCGCACTCCTCGCAGGTGGTGGCGACGCCGGCCATCACCGCCAGGTCGGTGTAGACGACGCCGGCGCCGTTGCAGTTGGGGCAGGCGCCCTCGGAGTTGGCGCTGAACAGCGCCGGCTTCACGCCGTTGGCCTTCGCGAACGCCTTGCGTATCGGGTCGAGCAGCCCGGTGTACGTCGCCGGATTGCTCCGTCGCGAGCCGCGGATCGCGCCCTGGTCGATCGACACGACACCCGCGCCGGCGGCCCCCGACTGCTGCGGCAGTGATCCGTGCACGAGCGAGCTCTTGCCGGAGCCGGCGACGCCGGTGACGACGGCGAGCACTCCGAGCGGGATGTCGACGTCGACGTCGCGCAGGTTGTGCGCCGTCGCGCCGCGGATCTCCAGCGCGCCGGTGGGCGTCCGTACCGTCTCCTTGAGGGCGGCCCGGTCGTCGAAATGGCGGCCGGTGATGGTGCCGCCGGTCCGCAGCCCTTCGACGGTGCCCTCGAAGCAGACGGTGCCGCCCGCCGTACCGGCGCCGGGGCCGAGGTCGACGACATGGTCGGCGATCACGATCGTCTCCGGCTTGTGCTCCACGACGAGCACCGTGTTGCCCTTGTCCCGCAGCCGCAGCAGCAGGCTGTTCATCCTCTGGATGTCATGGGGGTGCAGGCCCGTGGTGGGCTCGTCGAAGACGTACGTGGTGTCGGTGAGCGAGGAGCCGAGGTGGCGGATCATCTTGACGCGCTGCGCCTCGCCGCCCGACAGCGTGCCCGCCGGCCGGTCGAGCGAGAGGTAGCCCAGCCCGATCTCCACGAACGAGTCGAGCGTGTGCCCGAGCGTCGTCAGCAGCGGCGCGACGGACGGTTCGCCCAGGCCTCGCACCCACGCGGCCAGGTCGCTGATCTGCATCGCGCAGGCGTCGGCGATGCTGATCCCGCCGATCCGTGACGACCGGGCCGCCTCGCTGAGCCGGGTGCCGTCGCACTCGGGGCAGGTGGTGAAGGTGACCGCCCGGTCCACGAACTCCCGGATGTGCGGCTGCATCGCCTCCCGGTCCTTGGCGAGGAACGACTTCTGGATCCGCGGGATCAGCCCTTCGTACGTCATGTTGATGCCCGCGATCTTCATCTTGGTCGGCTCGCGGTGGAGGAAGTCGTGCAGCTCCTTCTTGGTGTACGTACGGATCGGCTTGTCCGGGTCGAAGAAGCCCGACTCGCTGTAGAGCCGGTAGTTCCAGCCGCCCGCCTTGTAACCGGGGATGGTCAGCGCGCCCTCGGAGAGCGACTTGGAGTCGTCGTAGAGCTGGGCGCGGTCGATGTCGGTGACCGAGCCCCGGCCTTCGCAGCGCGGACACATGCCGCCGGTGATGCTGAAGCTGCGCTGCTCCTTCACGGTCTGTCCGGCGCGCTCCAGGGTGACCGCGCCCGCTCCGCTGATCGAGGCGACGTTGAAGGAGAACGCCTTGGGCGAGCCGATGTGCGGCTGCCCGAGCCGGCTGAAGAGGATGCGCAGCATCGCGTTGGCGTCGGTGGCGGTGCCGACCGTGGAGCGGGGATCGGCTCCCATCCGCTGCTGGTCGACGATGATCGCGGTCGTCAGCCCTTCGAGTACGTCGACCTCGGGCCGCGCCAGCGTCGGCATGAAGCCCTGTACGAAGGTGCTGTACGTCTCGTTGATCAGCCGCTGCGACTCCGCGGCGATCGTGCTGAAGACCAGCGAGCTCTTGCCCGAGCCGGAGACACCGGTGAACACCGTCAGCCGGCGCTTCGGGATCTCGATGCTCACGTCCTTGAGGTTGTTCACGCGCGCGCCGTGTACGCGGATCAGGTCGTGGCTGTCGGCAACGTGCAGCGCGGGCGACTGCGTGTCCGTCCTCGTGGCCGTGCTCATCGTGTCTCCATCTGTTGGGCGGGGCATCTGTTGGGCGGGGCCGCCTTCGCGGTCTCCGTCGGCGTTCGTTGCCTGGCTCGATCTGACCAGCTTCGAGCGTACGTGTCCGTACGTCCGGTGCTCTTTACGTCCGGTGCTCTTTCGCTCGGCTCGCGGTGAGCCGGTGCTCGGTGTCGCGATGACGCCGAGCACGGGAGCGGGGATCGGGATTCATCGGTCCTGGAGCAGCCCGAGGACGTTGCCGTCGGGGTCGGTGACGGTGGCCACCAGACGGCCGCCACCGACGTCGTGCGCGGGCTCCTTCACGGTGGCGCCCGCGGCGGTCACCTCGGCCAGCTTCGCCTCGATGTCCGCCACGTGCCAGTAGGCCACCGGTGAGGTCATGCCCTGCGGTCCACCGCCCGGCACCAGCCCGATGTGCTGGCCCGCGGCCTCGAAGCCGACGTAGTAGGAGTCGTCGTTCTGCGGCGCTGCGCCGAGCAGGGCGGCGTACACCTTCTTGGCCGCCGCCAGGTCGGAAACGGGATGCAGCACGGTCTTGATCCCCTGGGTGGAAGAGGCGGAAGCGTCGGTCATGGTCACTCCTGAAGTCGAGGGTCTGGTCCGAATTGTCCGGCTTATCGTCAGGCTTGAGGGCGAACGGCAAGTCCGGAACAAGTCCGGAATCCGACAGCCCGATCCCGCCGGACGGCGATGCGGTCACGCTAGTGCGGCTCGGTGACCGGCGCTTCTCGATTCCTGATCGGTTCCGCCAGACGCGATCCAGAATGCTTCCGTGTCCACGGAGCAAGAGAGAGGGGCAGAAATGCGCTCATTCCTGGCGTGCACGGCGGAGGTGGCTCGGCTGCTCGGGACCGAGGACACGGTTCCGGTGCCGGAGAACTGATCCTGCTACCTGGACCAGTCGGAATGGAAAGAGGAGTACCCACTCCTTTCCATGCTCAACGTATAGCGCACCGGGGGGCTTGCGGCAAGACCCGGGTTGTGCCGCAGAATTGCCGGCCGAGGCCAGGACCTGCGGAAATCAGAGATTCGCGAAGTGCGTGTGCTGTTGTCGTCATATGGGTCAACTGCGCGGCGAGGCTGGCCGGGAATCAATCTCGTTAATGGGGGGTTTCATGATCGACGTGATCGTTGTCGGCGGCGGACCGACCGGCTTGATGCTGGCCGCCGAGTTGCGGCTGCACGGCGTGCGCGTGCTCGTGCTGGAGAAGTTGGCGGAGCCGACCAGGCAGTCCCGCGCGCTCGGCTTGCATGTACGCAGCGTCGAGGTGATGGACCAGCGCGGTCTGCTGGAGCGGTTCCTCGCGCTCGGCAAGCAGTTCGCGGTCGGCGGTTTCTTCGCCGGCATCGGCAAGCGGTGGCCCGACCGGCTGGACACGGCACATTCGTACGTCCTCGCCATCCCGCAGGTGGTCACTGAGCGCCTGCTGACCGAGCACGTCACCGAGCTCGGCGTCGAGATCCGGCGCGGCTTCGAACTGGTCGGGCTGAGCCAGGACGACGAGGGAGCCGGGGTGACCGCCGAGCTGGCCGACGGCACGCGGCTGCGCTCGCGCTTCCTCGTCGGCTGTGACGGTGGCCGCAGCACGGTGCGCAAGCTGCTCGGCGTCGGCTTCCCCGGTGAGCCCAGCAGGGTCGAGACGCTGCTGGGCGAGATGGAGGTGGCCGTGCCGCCGGAGACGCTGGCCGCCGTGGTGGCCGAAGTCCGCAAGACACATATGCGGTTCGGCACCATGCCTCTCGGGGACGGGGCGTACCGCGTCATCGTGCCCGCCGAGGGAGTGGCCGAGGACCGTACGACCGCGCCGACCTTCGAGGAGTTCAAGCAGCGGCTGCGGGCCTTCGCGGGCACCGACTTCGGCGTGCACTCGCCGCGCTGGCTCTCCCGCTTCGGCGACGCCACCCGGCTGGCCGAGCGCTACCGGACCGGCCGGGTGCTGCTGGCCGGCGACGCGGCGCACATCCACCCGCCGACCGGCGGGCAGGGCCTCAACCTTGGTATCCAGGACGCGTTCAACCTCGGCTGGAAACTGGCCGCCGAGGTCAACGGCTGGGCGCCGGAAGGGCTGTTGGACAGCTACCACACCGAACGGCACCCGGTGGCCGCCGACGTACTGGACAACACCCGCGCACAGATGCAGCTGCTGTCTCCCGAGCCGGGTCCCAGTTCAGTGCGCCGACTGGTGTCGGAACTGATGGAATTCGAGGACGTGAACCGGTACTTGATCGAGAAGATCACCGCGATCGGGGTCCGCTACGACTTCGGCGAGGGCCACGAACTGCTCGGCCGGCGGATGCGCGACGTGGGGCTGAAGCGAGGCCGCCTCTACGAGCTGATGCACGGCGGCCGAGGACTGCTGCTCGACCAGACCGGCCGGCTCTCGGCGGCGGGCTGGGCCGACCGGATCGACCACGTCGTCGACGTCAGCGAGGAACTGGACGCGCCTGCGGTACTACTGCGACCGGACGGCCACGTGGCGTGGGCCGGTGAAGATCAGCAGGATCTGCTCAGCCAACTGCCCAGGTGGTTCGGCACACCCGCCGGCTGAGCGCGCAGTCCGCTCGACGGCGAGTGGACGGTCGGTGGGTTCGAGCTCGATGAACGGGCGCTCGCCGACGGGCGTGGTGTGGACGTGGGTCTTCAGGCCGATGGTGCTGGGCGAGTAGACGGGCAGCTCGGTGGTGATCGGCGGGTCGAGCAACCTCGCTCACCTGACTTCGACGCTGCCGCAGGAGAATGTGGTGCCCTCAAGCAGTTCTGGCGTGATGGAGATGCCGGTCAGATGCTGGGCGAGAGCAAACGCTGCCAGCGGGGAGACGTCGGTCTCGGGACTGTCCTCCCCGAAGTGGAAGCCGATGCTGTGCATGGCGTTCAGCAGTTCGTCAGGGGTGGTGCCCCAGCGGTGGTCGGGAAGCACGGGCTCGAACCAGAGGCGCCTGACGGTGTCCTCGGCCCAGAGAAAGGAATCGACACCGTTGATGTTGACGAAGTGCGACACCCAGCGTGTTCCCGCCGAAGCGGGCAGCGCCCTGTCCTCGGTGACTCCGAGATAGCCGTTGGGTTCGATCAGCAGGGTCCAGGACTCGATGGTGGTCATGGCGATGAACTGCCGCTTGCCTTCGGACTGGTGTGAAAGGCCGAAGGCCGCGTCGACGACCGCGTCTGTACCGGTCAGTGCGGGCTCGTCGCGACCATCGAGGCGGTGGAGCACGTCAGAAGGTGCCAGATTGTGCACCAGCGTGAAGCAATACGCTTCTGCGAGATCCGGGAAGCGTTCCTCGAACCACATGTAGTCGGCGGCGGTCGTAGTCATGCGTGTGATCCTCGCTCATGCCACTGACACAGGCTGCGGCCGCAGGACTGCATCGAGGCGCATGGCAGTCCGCTTCAGTTCAATGAGGAACCATGCCCGAGCCGTGGTTCGGAGTGCTCGGGCAAGCGGACGGCCACCTCTAGGGTGTGCATCGCGAAAGTCCACCGATCGGTACGGAGGCGCCATGCCCCTGCAGATGAAGTTGAGCGCGATAACACTCGACTGCCCTGATCCGCTGGCTCTGGCGGCGTTCTATCAGCAGGCCACCGGCCTCGAACCCCACCCGAAGTCGGACGCCGACTTCGCGGGTCTCAGCCGTGAGGACGGACTCGTCATCGGTTTTCAACGGGTCGACGGCTACCGGGCTCCGCGCTGGCCCGACCAGACCGTTCCCCAGCAGCTTCATATCTGCTTCAAGGTCGAGGAGGACTTGGAGGAGGCCGAGGCACGGCTGCTGGAGCTGGGCGCGGGCAAGCCGGATCACCAGCCTCATGGGGCCAGGGCGCGGGTTCTCACAGATCCGGCCGGGCATCCCTTCTGCATCGTCAGAGGCTGATCGGGGGGTTCGGGAGGGCTTCGATCTGTCTCGCCGTAGACCATCGCGACTTCGTCGGAGCAGCGAATTCCGCGGCGTTCGCTTCAATCGCCCAGTCCGCCCAGTCCGCCCAGCCGTGCCCAGACGGCGTCCAGGTGATCCGAAGGCCAGCGGGCACGGCCACTCACCTCGCGAGGAAACGCCGGACGTCGGCTGCGAAGGCCGACATCTGCTCGCCGGCCTCCAGCCACGTGGTCACCGAGGCGCTCCAGCCGCCGGCGGCCTTCGGCCACGGGCGCAGGGTCCAGGTCAGACCGATATGCCCACCGGACCGGAAAACGGCCGAGACGATCAGGTCCCGGTCGTTTGTCTGCCAGTTCCGCTCGCCGTCCCAGCCTCGGTAGTCCGCGGCCAGCTCTTCCAGGAACGGCGCGAGATCGCTGTCCCAGAGCCAGGCCACCACCTCGTTGATGCGAGCGGTCAGCCCTGGAGCCGACACCTCGACCGCATAGTGCACCGAGTCCTCGTCGAAGCTGTACCGATCACAGAACTTCACACCGACGGACGGTTTGTCCTGGCAGCGGATGGTCACGGCGTCCTGCTCGTCGGTGTCGCCGTCCGGGGGGGCATGAGCGAAACGCTAACGAGTTGGTGCGTGATAGCGGGTGGGGTGTCGTTGCTGGTGGGTGGCATGATCCATGTGTGGCGATCATGGTCAATCGGGCGGTGCTGGCA
>NZ_JBHWGS010000030.1:0-55308 GCF_042732975.1 Streptomyces sp. NPDC059743
ATGTCCGTGGGGCTTGCTTGAGCCGGATGCGATGTGAGTCGCACGTCCGGTTCTGAGGGGGCCGGGACGCAGCAATGCGTCCCGGCTACCCGACTCGTGGTGGAGGATCTGTCCATCGTGACCCTGCTGCGCCCGGCGAAGGGCAAAGGAAGACGGCGCAAGGCCAAGCTGAGCCGGTCGATCCAGGATGCGGCATGGGGCGAGCTGCTGCGTCAGCTCCGTTACAAGTGTGAGTGGTACGGGCGGACGCTGGTGATTGTTGACCGTTTCTTTCCATCCACGCGGCGCTGCTCGTCCTGTCATACAAAGGGTCCGCGGCTCGATCTGTCAGTACGGGCCTGGACGTGCGCGGAGTGCGGCGTGATCCATGACCGAGATGTGAACGCGGCGGTGAACCTCCGGGACGAGGGAATGCGGCTGTACTGGCTGATCGCGTCGGCACTGCCGCCGGGCCGGGTGCCACCGCCGGTGATCAAGGCGTCGGAGCTGGAGGACTGTTTGCTCACCGTGTAAACGGTGGTTGTGATTGTTGCGACACGGAGATACGGACCGACGGGCCGTCGGCCGGAATGCCTGTGGAGCCCGCGTAAGACCGTCCGGGCGTGATTCTTGAGAATCGCGGCCGACCGGCTATGGGTGTCGAAGCAGGAACTGCCGCCCGCGAGGGCGGTGAGTCCACGCTGTCGGTGTGAGCGAGGCCAAAAGACCTGTGCTCTAGCCGTCGCCACTTGGTGCGCAGTGCGGACACGGTCAAAAAGCCGGAGCTCTGTCCTTGCTCGGCCAAGCGCGGACACGGTCAAAAGATCGTTACTCTACCCCGCACCGGCGTAGACACGGTCAAAAGGACCTCGCTCTGCCTGGCCGCCCGCAGTTGGAGAGGTCAAAAGTGGAGTGCTCTGCCCGACCGGCGGTCGGGCAGGGAATTGGTGAGGGCCGGAGTACTGACAGATCCGGAATCGCGAGGTAGCGTCACCTGGAGTTCACCAGGTGGACTAGACCCATCCTTCGCCCTTCGGCGGAGGAACCATTCCTTTACTCGGATCGTCCGGCACGTTCCTGCCGGTGGAGGGACATATCGTCATGGCAACTGTCTCGTTCGACAAGGCAACCCGTGTTTACCCGGGTTCCACGAAGCCCGCCGTCGATCAGCTCGAGATCGAGATCGCGGACGGCGAGTTCCTCGTCCTCGTCGGTCCTTCCGGCTGCGGCAAGTCGACCTCCCTGCGCATGCTCGCGGGTCTTGAGGACGTCAACGCGGGCGCCATCCGTATCGGTGAGCGCGATGTCACGCATCTGCCGCCGAAGGACCGGGACATCGCCATGGTGTTCCAGAACTACGCGCTGTATCCGCACATGTCCGTCGCCGACAACATGGGCTTCGCGCTCAAGATCGCCGGTGTGAACAAGGCGGACATCCGGAAGAAGGTCGAGGAGGCCGCGAAGATCCTCGACCTCTCCGAGTACCTGGACCGCAAGCCGAAGGCGCTCTCCGGTGGTCAGCGGCAGCGTGTCGCGATGGGACGCGCCATCGTGCGTGAGCCGCAGGTGTTCCTCATGGACGAGCCGCTGTCGAACCTCGACGCCAAGCTCCGTGTCTCGACCCGTACGCAGATCGCGTCGCTCCAGCGCCGTCTCGGCATCACCACGGTGTACGTGACCCACGACCAGGTCGAGGCCATGACCATGGGCGACCGGGTGGCGGTCCTCAAGGACGGGCTGCTCCAGCAGGTCGACTCGCCGCGCAACATGTACGACCGCCCGAACAACCTGTTCGTCGCCGGCTTCATCGGCTCCCCGGCCATGAACCTGGTCGAGGTGCCGATCACCGACGGTGGTGTGAAGTTCGGCAACAGCGTGGTGCCGGTGTCGCGCGAGGCGCTCGCCGCCGCCGCGGACAAGGGCGACAAGACCGTGACGGTCGGTGTCCGTCCCGAGCACTTCGATCTCGCCGAGGACAGCACCTCGGGCACGCTCTCCAAGGAGGCGCCGGCCGGTCTGGCCGTGGTCGTCAATGTCGTCGAGGAGCTGGGCGCCGACGGCTATGTGTACGGCACCGCCGACCTCGGCAACGAGAAGAAGGACATCGTCGTCCGCGTCAACGGCCGCGCCGTGCCGGAGAAGGGCGCCAAGCTGCACGTCGTGCCGCGCGCCGGTGAGACGCATGTCTTCTCGACTTCGACCGGCGAGCGCCTGACCGACTGAACCGACTGAACCGGTTGATCCGACCGAACCGGTTGAAGCGGTTGAACCGGTCGAAGCGGTTGATCTTCGGACGGCCTCGCACCACTCCGGTGCGGGGCCGTCCGCGTTTGCCGCGCGCCGCGTGTCGATAAATACCCCGGCACACAGGTCATTTCGGACGGGCCCGTCAACGCCGATTCGAAAAGTGCGGTCGAACCATCCCTCGGGAGAGTGACTAAATGTCGCCAAATCATCACTGGCCGCTACGCTCGCCTGCGTGACCCACTCAGCCCGCCGTATCGGCCGAACTCTCGCTCTCGTACTGCCCGTCGTCCTGGTGCTCTCCGGGACCCTCGCGGTCGCCCGTGTTCCGTGGGCGTCCAGCACAGCCGAGTCGCAGGTCCTGACCGCCTCCTCGGACACCGCCTCGGTGCGGGCCAAGTCCCGTACGCCCCAGGATATTCTGCGCGAGCAGCTTCTCGTGGAACTTCAGGAGAAGGATCCGGGCATCGCCCTGACGCACCTTCAGCGGCAGGTCGAGGAGCGTCCGTCGCTCGCCAGGCACTGCATGTCGATCGCGCGGGCCCTGGGCCGTGCGGCCGTGTCGACGTACGGTCCCACCCGCGCGCAGTCCTTCTCTCGGCCCGTGTGCGACACGTCGTTCGCGTACGGCGTGTCCCAGCAGGCCGCGGGAAGCTGACCGCGGAGAGTCGGCCGGACGTCAGTCGGCTCAGTCGGCCGGGCGCCGACCGGACGTCAGACGACCGCCGGCCGATCGTCGGCCGCGGCCCGTCGGCCGTCCCTCCCCGCCTATCGTTCACGGTATGCATACGTTTCCGACGCAGGCCGTGGTCCTCGCGGGCGGCCAGGGGTCGCGGCTGCGCCCGTACACCGATGACCGTCCCAAGCCGATGGTCGAGATTCCCGGCACGGGGACCCCGATCATCGGCCATCAGCTCGCCTGGCTCGCCGCCGAGGGCGTGACCGACGCCGTCGTCTCGTGCGGGCATCTCGCCGAAGTCCTCCAGGAATGGCTGGACTCGGCGGATCTTCCGCTGCGTGTCACGACCGTGGTGGAGCCCGAGCCCCTGGGGCGCGGCGGCGGCCTCAAGTACGCCGCCGCCAAGCTCCCTGCCCCAGGGCAGCCTTGGTACGCCACCAATGGCGACATCTGGACACGTTTCTCGCTGCGCGAGATGGCCGCGTTCCACGCCGAGCGTGACGCGACGGCGACGCTCGCCCTGGCCCGTCCCCGGATCCCGTGGGGTGCCGTGGAGACGGACGAGTTCGGCCATGTCCTCGACTTCATCGAGGCGCCTCCGTCGCCTTATCTGATCAACGCGGGTGTGTATGTGTTCTCCCCGCGCTTCGCCGAACTGCTGCCGGAACGCGGCGACCACGAGCGCACAACGTTCCCGCGCCTGGCACGCGAACGCCGCCTCGCGGGCTTTCCGCTGCCGCACGGCGCGTACTGGCGGGCCATCGACACGGCGAAGGACCTCACGGAGGCGGCGAAGGAACTGGCGTCGGGCCCACGCTGACGCTGAAACCCGCCGCGCGGGCCTGGCGGCGCGACGCTGTACGGTGCCCGCGCCGAGCCCGCACGGAGGCGATGCGGGCCCGTGCGTGGGCCGTACCGGGCCTGCCTGGGGGCCGTTGACCCGAACTCGGACCGCTGCGCGCAGGCCCGTACCGCCGAAGCTGTACCGGAGCCGTGCGGGCCGCCCGCGAAGGCCCGCTCAGGAGGCGATACGGACGGGCCCGCGCGGGGGCCGCAGCCCTGGGGCCTGGGGCCACGTTGTGGCGCGCCACAACGGAACTGACCGACGGGTCGGCACGTTTGTCCCCGAGCCCTCTGGGGCCCGGTCTCGACCCGCCGTTGACCGGCGCAGACCGGCGCAGTCTCCAGGGCTCCGGCTGGCCGGACCCGGCCCGAGCTCCGGGCCCCGGTCCACCCCTGAAGGCGGTTGCTGAACACCAGCCCGGTCGGCAGGTCCGGTTCCGGGCCTGGGACAGCCGACCGGGCCCGGCGCCCCGCGCCGCCGAATCGGGCGCCGTGCCGCGTCAGCCCAGGAGGCCGCCGATGGGGTTGCGGTTGCCGCCGGTTGTGGTGGAGCCGCCCGTCGAGGAGCCACCGCCGTCGCCGCTGGTCGTACCCGTGCTTCCGTCGCCCGTGCCGCCCGTGGTCGACGGGCCCTGGCTGTTGGACGGCGGCGGGGCCTGCTGGGCGGTCTGAGGGGCCTGGCGGCCCGTCGTGCCCTGGGTCTGGCTGGGCTGTTGCTGCTGGCTCTGGCCGGTGCTGGCCGCGCCGCCGGCCGTCTCCGGGACCGTGCCGCCGCCCGTGGTCGGCTGCTGGGCCTCGGGCGTGCCCGACCGGGTCGCGGACGGCTCGGACCGTCGGCCCTCCGTCGTACCGCCGCTGCTCGGCGTGCCGGACGCGCTGCTGCCGCCGCGGCCCGGCTTCTGAGGCAGCGGTTCGCCCGGGAGCTGGTTGACCGGGTCGACGTTCGGCCCCGGCACCGTCACCATGTCGGAGGACCGTACAGCCCCGCCGAGCACCGAACCGACCAGCAGCGTGAGCCCGATGACGACGGTCGCGACGACCGTGCCCCGCCGCAGTACGCGACGCCGCAGGTCCCAGATCTCGGAGCGCGGTCCGAGCGTGCGCCAGGCCTCGCCCGCGAGCCGCCCGTCCACCGAGTAGACGGGCGCGCCCGCGATGATCAGCGGTGACCAGGCGGCCAGATAGATGATGTCGGGCGCGTCGTACGCCGGAACGGTCCGCCAGCTCACGGTGAGCAGCAGCGCCGCGGAGAGCAGCGCGCCGAAGCACGCGGCGACCCGCTGCCAGAGCCCGAGGACGGTGAGTACGCCCGCCACGATCTGGAGGAAGGCGACGCTGAGGCCCGCGCCGACCGGGTGGGAGAGCGCGAAGTCGCGCAGAGGTTCCGCGAGCGCCCAGGGATGCAGCGAGTTGAGCCATTTGACCATCGAGCCGCGCTCGCCGCCGTCGAAGTAGACGGGATCGCAGAGCTTGCCCATACCGGCGTAGATGGAGATGAAGCCGAGGAAGATACGGAGCGGGAGCAGCACCACGCCGAGGTTCATCCGGCGGCCCGGGTAGTACGCGTGCCGGACGCCGGCCGCGTCCCCGGGCCGTACACCGGTCGCGGCATAGCGCCGGTCGCGCCGCCGGTGGTCGTCGGGATCGGCGCCGGGCTCCGCGTACGGCTCCAGGTCCAGGTCTCGGTCCAGGTCTCGATCGAGGTCCCGATGCAGGTCCCGGTCCAGGTCCGAGTCCAGCTCCAGGTCCGGATCGATCGTCCGCTCCGGCGTGTCGTACGCGCCGACCGCCTGCCGCATGGGCGGCAGCAACGGCGTGATGCCTGACCGGGTGCCGGCACCGCCGCCCGAGCCAGAGCCGGGGCCGTGACCACGGCTCTGCGGGCCGACGACGGGCGTCGGCATCGTCGCCTCGCCGTCGAGGTCGAGCCGCGGAATGACCTGGGTGACGCCGGTGTCGTACCCCATCTCCGGTACGGCGGGCCGGCCGGCCACACCGGACATCCCCGGCCTGCCGGGCACAGGACGCACATCACGCGCGTCACGCGCCTCCCGCGCGTCCCGGTAGCCGCCCGTGGGCGGCACGGAGGAGTTGCGTACGGCCTGGAGGAGCCCGGTCGCGCCGGGATCGCCCGGGGCGGACTTGCCGCTCCAGACGACGGGAGCCCTGCGGCGGCCTCCGCCACCGCCGACGCCACCGCCGGTGGCACCTCCGCCTGCGCCGCCGCCGATGGCGCGGATGCGCGCGGTGTCCGCCGCGCCGCGCGCGGGGCCGGTGCGCTGGGGCGATGCGAGCTTCACCCGGAAGCTGGCGTGGTTCACGATGACCTGCGCGGGATCGCAATCCACCTTGAGCATGCTCAGCGGAGGCTGATCGTCGAACCCGGGCCGGGGCGTTCTGGTGTCCACACTCATCTAACCGAGTGACTTGTGTTTAGGACACTGCCTTGACGCGCGGTAAATGTCCGAGACCCGTCAAGATCATCAACCGCACCGCTCCCCGGACCCGTCAAGCGACCCGTCAGGCGACGCGTCAGCCGACCCGTCAGGCCTGCTCAGTCAGCCATCACCGGAGAACGGCCTCACGCCCGTCGGCGCGCCGCCTCGTACAGCACCACTCCGGCCGCGACGCCCGCGTTCAGCGACTCGGCGCCGCCCGGCATCGGGATCCGTACCCGGAAGTCACACGTCTCCCCGACCAGCCGCGACAGGCCCTTGCCTTCGCTGCCGACGACGATGACGACGGGCCCGCCGAGCGCTTCCAGCTCGCCGACCTCGTGCTCACCGTCCGCCGCGAGCCCGACGACCACGAGACCGGCCTTCTGGTACGACTCCAGAGCGCGCGTGAGATTGGTCGCGCGGGCGACCGGCGTACGGGCCGCCGTGCCCGCCGAGGACTTCCAGGCGCCGGCGGTCATCCCGGCGGCACGCCGCTCCGGTACGACGACACCGTGCCCGCCGAAGGCGGAGACGGAGCGGACGACCGCGCCGAGGTTGCGCGGGTCGGTGACGCCGTCGAGCGCGACGATCAGCGGGTCCTCGCCGTCGTCGAAGGCCGCCGTCGCGAGGTCCTCGGGATGGGCGTACTCGTACGGCGGGACCTGGAGGACGAGGCCCTGGTGGTTCAGACCGTTCGTCATCCGGTCCAGCTCCGGCTTGGGCGCCTCCATCAGATGGATGCCGCCGCGGTCGGCCGCGAGCTGGAGCGCCTCACGGACGCGCTCGTCGTTGTCGATGAACTGCTGGACGTAGAGAGTCACCGCCGGTACGCCGTCGCGCAGCGCCTCGAAGACGGGATTGCGGCCGACGACCATCTCGCTGGTGCCCTTGCCGCCGCGCCGGGCGACCTGGCGCCGGGCGGCCTGCTTGGCCTTGGCGTTGGCGACGCGGTTCTGGGCATGGCCCTTGCGGGCGGACGCGGGCGGAGTCGGGCCCCTGCCTTCGAGTCCGCGGCGTCGCTTGCCACCGCTGCCGACCTGCGCGCCCTTCTTGTTGGACGTGCGGCGGTTCCTGCGCTGGCTGTTCCCGGCCATGACCTACCTGTTTCGTTGCCTAAGTGCTTCAGAAGTGCTCAAGACGTGGGTGTGCGTCAAGTTTTATGGGTCAAGAAGTTTCATGAGTCAGTTTTATGTGTCAGCGTACGCAAGTGTGCCGCCCGGCAATACCGAGCGGCACATCGGTGCAGGTCAGCGCGGTCCCAGCGTCCAGCGCGGTCCCGAGGGACTGTCCTCGATGACGAGTCCGGTCTGCTGGAGCTGGTCCCGGATGGCGTCCGCCGTGCCCCAGTCCCTGCGTCCGCGCGCCGCCTCGCGCTGCTCCAGCACCAGTCGTACGAGCGTGTCGACAACGCCGTGCAGATCCTCGCCGCGGTCGGTCTCGCCGGCCCAGTGCGGGTCCAGCGGATCGAGACCGAGGACGCCGAGCATGGCCCGTACCTCGGCGAGCCGGGCGACGGCCGCTTCCTTGTCGTCGGCGGCCAGCGCGGAATTGCCCTGCCGGACGGTGGTGTGGACGATCGCGAGCGCCTGCGGAACGCCCAGATCGTCGTCCATGGCCTCGGCGAAGGCGGGCGGGACCTCGTGCGCGGGAGCGACGGCCTTCCCGGCCTTTTCGGTGACGCGCTGGACGAAGCCCTCGATCCGCGCGAACGCGGACTCGGCCTCGCGCAGGGCTTCCTCGCTGTACTCGATCATCGAGCGGTAGTGCGGTGTGCCGAGGTAGTAGCGCAGCACGATGGGACGCCAGTGCTTGACCATCTCGGAGACCAGCACCGAGTTGCCGAGCGACTTGGACATCTTCTCGCCGCTCATGGTGACCCAGGCGTTGTGCACCCAGTACCGCGCGAACTCGTCGCCGTACGCCTTGGCCTGCGCGATCTCGTTCTCGTGGTGCGGGAAGATCAGATCGATGCCGCCGCCGTGGATGTCGAAGACGCTGCCCAGGTACTTGTGGGCCATGGCCGAGCACTCCAGATGCCAGCCGGGCCGGCCGCGGCCCCAGGGCGTCTCCCAGCTCGGCTCGCCAGGCTTGGCGGCCTTCCACATCGCGAAGTCGCGCTGGTCGCGCTTGCCGGTCTCGCCCTCGCCGGACGGCTGGCGCAGATCGTCCAGGTCCTGGTTGGAGAGTTCCAGGTAATCCGGGAAGGACCGGACGTCGAAGTAGACGTTGCCGTCCGCCTCGTAGGCGTGGCCGCGCTCGATGAGGCCGCGCATCATCTCGATCATCTCGGTGATATGGCCGGTGGCGCGAGGCTCGTAGGTGGGCGGCAGGCAGCCGAGGACGTCGTAGCCGTCGTTGAAGGCGCGCTCGTTCTCGTACCCGATGGACCACCACGGGCGGCCCTGGTCGGCCGACTTGGCGATGATCTTGTCATCGATGTCCGTGACGTTCCTGATGAATGTCACGTCGTAGCCGCGGTAAGTGAACCAGCGGCGCATGATGTCGAAGTTCAGTCCCGACCTGATGTGCCCGATGTGCGGAGCGGCCTGCACGGTGGCGCCACACAGGTAGATCGAGACACAGCCCGGCGTGAGCGGGTTGAAATCACGGATCTGCCGGGCGCCGGTGTCGTACAGCCGAATAGTCACGCGACAAGGGTAGTGCTCCTGGGGTGGTGCCCCGCGACCCTTTGGGCCACGGGGACACAGAAGCGTGACGTTCATGCCCGTCCGGCAAAGTCAACGGTCGAATTTCGCGACGTTTGAGACGTTTGCGCCGGTGGGCTCAGAGACGGCCGACGATCTTGCGCGGAGTGATACGGACGACCACCCGCTCGGCGTCCTCCTTGGATGCCGGGTTGAACTCCGCGTACGGCTTGCCGGTGTACTTGAGGGACAGCTCGTTGATCAGCTCCTGGCCGCCCTCCGTGGTGAGCGTCGCGGAGCCGCGGATCTCCGCGTAGAGGTACGGCGCGTCCTCGGGCCGCGCGACGACCGACACCCGTGGGTCGCGGCGCAGGTTCTGCTCCTTGCGGCGGCCGACGGTGGTCGAGACGAGCAGATCGTCACCGTCGCGCTTCACCCACACCGGCGACACCTGCGGGCTGCCGTCGGGCTGGATGGTGGCGATGTCGACGAAGACGGGTCCGTCGAGGAGTTCCTTGAGCTTGTCGGAGAGTGCGGCTGCCATGACTGCCTTCCTGATGCCTGACCTGATGGAGATGTGGAGATGCCTGACCTGATCGAAACCTGATCGAAGTGGTGCCTCGATGCCCGACCTGGCGCCGAGGCTGACACTCCCTCAACTCGTACCCCACGCGGAGTATTTCGATCAGTCCGTACGGACGACCAGAGCCGTGGCGATCGCGGCCAGTCCCTCGCCGCGCCCGGTGAAGCCGAGCCCGTCGGAGGTGGCGGCGGAGACCGCGACCGGAGCGCCGACGGCCTCGGTGAGCACCTTCTGCGCCTCTTCGCGCCGCTTGCCGATCTTCGGCCGCAGACCGACGACCTGTACGGCGACATTGCCGATCGTGAAGCCCGCCTCGCGCACGATTCTGGCCGCCTCCGTAAGGAGGCTGAGCCCGGAGGCGCCGGACCACTCCGGGCGCCCGGTGCCGAAGTGCGCGCCGAGGTCGCCGAGACCGGCGGCCGAGAAGAGCGCGTTGCAGGCCGCGTGGGCGACGACGTCCGCGTCGGAGTGACCGGCCAGACCGGGGCCCTCGCCTTCCCAGAGCAGGCCCGCGCACCACAACTCGCGGCCCTCCTCGAAAGCGTGGATGTCGGTGCCGATGCCCACCTGCGGCAGCCGTACGGGCACGGAGTGCGCCGTACCGCCCGCGCCGGAAGCGCCCGCGACGGATGCGCCCGGCCCGGAAGCGCCCGCGCCGGAGGCCCCGCCCGCCCCGGATCCCTCAGGCCCGGAAGACCCCTCGGGCACGGAAGGCCCGGAAGACTCAGTAGCCATCGTTGGCCCTCCTCCGGGCGAGTACCGCCTCCGCCAGCACCAGATCCAGCGGCCTGGTCACCTTGAACGCCTCCTCGTGTCCTGGCACGACCACCACAGGCGCGCCGAGCCGCTCGACCATACCGGCGCAGTCCGTCGCGCCGTCGCCGACCGCCGCGACCGTCTCGTGGGCGCGCTGGAGCGTGGCGCGGTCGAAGCCCTGCGGAGTCTGTACGGCGCGCAGCAGGGCCCGCTCGGGCGTGGCGACGACCGGTTCGGGCTCGCCCTTCTCGCGCGGCTCGACCTGTTTGACCGTATCCGCGAGCGGCAGCGCGGGCACGACGGCCGGCGCGCCGTCCCGTACGGCCTCGACCACGGCGTCCACGGTGTCGACAGGTACGAGCGGGCGCGCCGCGTCATGGACGAGTACGGCGGTGATGGAGTCGGGCAGGGCCTCGATTCCGCGCCGTACGGACTCCTGGCGTGTCTCGCCGCCCGGGACGACGAGATAGTCGGTGCGCTGCGGCAGGGCGTGTTCGTCGAGGAGGTGTTTCACCTCGGCGGCGCCGTCGGGCGGCGCGACGACCACGACGAGCGATACGGCGCGTGAGGCGGCCATGGCGCGGACGGCGTGGATCAGCATCGGTGTGCCGCCCAGCGCCCGGAGGGCCTTGGGGGCTCCGGGGCCGAGCCGTACCCCCCGGCCTGCTGCGGGGATCACCGCGGCGGTGCGGTGGGGGCGGGCTTCGTCTGACATCGGTTGCACTCCGGCAGGTTTGTTTCCTCGGCCGACATGGGTATGGCCACACCGTGCCGGGCGCGACGCCTTGACCGGACCCTTCCGTGACACACGGTCGAGACGGATCGCGCCGGCTGCCCGGGGCTCCGCATACCCGGGTCCGCCCCGGGTATGGCGAGATCCCGGGTGAAGTCCCGGCGAGTCCCCGGGTGCGAGAGGTCTGAAACCTCAGACCTCTGACGTCTCCGGTGGACCGTCCGACGTCCCCGGTGGGCAGTTCTCCGGTGGACGGCGTGACAGCTCACGGTGTGACGTCTCCGATGGCTCCGACGGACGGTGCGCGGACGGGTGTGCGGACGTCTGGACGGTGTACGGACGTCAGGGCGTGCATGTACGGCGGATGTGGGCCGGATGTCGTACGAGGTGCGGGTGTACGGACATGCCGCAGCGCCCGGCGACACAGCATTTCCCTCGTAGCTGGTCAGCGGGCACCACGGCATTCACTGCGTTGTACGGCATGCGCCACCGGCACGTGGCGTCACGTCATGGTTCAGGACGCGAGGACCTCGTCGAGCAGAGCCTCGGCCTTGTCTTCATTCGTGTTCTCCGCGAGAGCCAGCTCGCTGACAAGAATCTGCCGCGCCTTGGCGAGCATGCGCTTCTCACCTGCGGAGAGTCCACGCTCGCGCTCCCGGCGCCACAGGTCGCGCACCACTTCAGCGACCTTGATGACATCGCCGGAGGCGAGCTTCTCGAGATTTGCCTTGTAGCGACGGGACCAGTTCGTCGGCTCTTCGGCGTACGGTGCGCGAAGCACCTCGAAGACCCGGTCCAGCCCGTCCTGACCGACCACATCGCGCACGCCGACGAACTCCGCATTGTCCGCCGGTACACGCACTGTCAAGTCGCCCTGGGCGACCTTGAGCACCAAGTAGGTCTTGTCCACGCCTTTGATCTGGCGAGTTTCGATGGCCTCGATCAGCGCGGCCCCGTGATGGGGATAGACCACGGTGTCGCCAACCTTGAACGTCATGTGACAGGTACCCCTTCCGTGGCTATCCAGGGTAACACGAGAATGGCATCTTCTGAATGGCGTTTTCGCAGGTCAGGACGGTTCTCGGGGCTTGACAACTGCGCCAGGAACGTGCTGCGGGCGGCTTCCGGAAGAGGGTATTCGCAGGTCGGAGCGGCTGCGCGGGCGCGCGGAAACGCGCACGTTACCCACCGTGCAACACCCTCCGGAGTGGATGAACGTCCCGATTTGCCGGATTTCAGGTGTCAAACTTCCCGTAGTCCGTTCGGATGTCGATCACTCGTACGGATGGAAGTGCGGGAGATTCCAAATTTGATCACCCCGGGCTCGCGCGGCGGTATTCGTAAGGAATGTGCGGCGCGCGGAGGAATTGATCACCGGCATTATGTGAACGCCGTGCGAAACGACGGGATCGAGCAGGAAATCGGATACGGAATCCGGCCCGCGCGGTGCCTTGAAGCCGTGTCTTGAAGTGGTGTCTTGAAACGGCCCGGGAAGCGGCGCGGGAGCGGCCGGGGAGCGGCGCGAAACCGGCCGGGCGCGGCGGCCTCGCGCGGCACGGCGCTGCGGCAGGGCGCTGGAGGCGGGTCGGGTGCGGGGCGCCGGCGACGGCTCGGTAACCTAGGCCCGCTGAAGGCCTTGAGCACCGTCGGTACCGCCGACACCGCGCCAGGTTCTCGGTGTTGTCCAGCCCTGAGCCCTATCCGTCCGTACGTCCTAGGAGTTGCCGCCGCCGTGAGCCGCAGCCTTCGACGCGGCGTCCTCGCCGCTTCTGCCCTCGTGTTCTCGCTTGCCCCGCTCACCGCGTGCGGCGCAGGCAACAACGCGCAGACGCTCGGCGTCAAGCCGGACAGCGCCGCCACCTCCGTGGGTGATATCTCCATCCAGAACGCGACGGTGGTCACCCAGCCCGAGGCCAACGCGGAAGGTCCCGCCGTTGTCACCGGCACGGTCTTCAACAACGGCAGGAGCGGACAGACGCTCGACTCGATCACGCTGCCCGGCACCAGCGCCGCCGTGAAGCTCTCGCCCGCCACGGGATCGGGACCGATCACCGTGCCGGCCGGCGGCTGGGTCCAGCTCGGCGGCGAGGGCAACGCGTCCGCCGTGATCGAGAACGGCCGCGAGGCCGCGAAGGACGGCGACGCCCAGCAGGTCGTGTTCACGTTCAGCGAGACCGGCGACGTGGGTCTGCGCGCCTTCGTCTTCCCGTCGGACACCTACTTCAAGGGCGTCGGCCCGAGCGCCCTGCCGTCGCCATCGCCGTCGCTCTCGGCTCCCGTGTCGCCGTCGCCGGGCGCGTCGGGCACGCCCGCCGGATCCGTCTCCGGCTCTCCGGCGGACGCACAGTCGGGCGCGGCCGGCGGGCCGCTCACCACCACGGAAAACACATCGAGCCCGTCGGACTCCGCGTCCGCCTCCACGCACTAGAGGCAGCAGAGCCGGCAGAGCCAGGGCCAGTAAAGCCAGGACGCGCCACAACGCACGCAGCGCTGTGGCGTCCCGCCCGGAAGAGAAGGACCGGGCAGGGCGCCACAGCGCTGCGGCTTTGAAGCTGCGGCCGTGAATGCTGCGGCTTTGAATACCGCGGCTGTGAGCACAATCACGTACGCACAGACGCGCACGCGCAAGCACGCACGATCACGCGCGTACGCTCCTGGCGCACGCGCGCGGCAAAGCAGGATTCCGCGAGGCCGGAGGGCCGGGCCGGTTTACGGCTCGAACTTGTAGCCCAGTCCTCGCACCGTCACCAGATAGCGCGGAGCGCCCGGGTCCGGTTCGATCTTCGCGCGGAGACGCTTGACATGAACGTCGAGAGTCTTGGTGTCACCGACGTAGTCCGCGCCCCAGACCCGGTCGATGAGCTGCATACGGGTCAGCACGCGGCCCGCGTTGCGCAGCAGCATCTCCAGCAGGTCGAACTCCTTCAGCGGCAGATCCACCTTGCCGCCGGAGACCGTGACGACATGGCGGTCCACGTCCATCCGTACCGGGCCCGCCTCCAGCGCGGCCGGCGTGACCTCCTCCGGCTCGCCCCGGCGGCGGAGCACCGCGCGGATACGGGCGACCAGTTCACGCGAGGAGAAGGGCTTGGTCACATAATCGTCGGCCCCTATTTCCAGGCCGACGACCTTGTCGATCTCGCTGTCCTTGGCGGTGACCATGATCACCGGGACATTGGACCTGCCGCGCAGCTGACGGCAGACCTCGGTGCCCGGCAGGCCGGGCAGCATCAGGTCGAGGAGGACGAGGTCGGCGCCGTTGCGTTCGAACTCGTCGAGCCCCGCGGGCCCGGTGGTCGCGATCGCGACCTCGAAGCCTTCCTTGCGGAGCATGTAGGAAAGGGCGTCGCTGAAGGATTCCTCATCCTCGACGACGAGCACTCGGGTCACGGAAGGACCTCCGGGGCAGCAATCACGGTCGGGGGATCATCCAGCTCAAGGCTGGTCTCGGTGTCAGTGTCGGTGTCGCTGTGATGGGCGGTCCGGTCGTCGTCGTCAGGGATCACGGATGAGCGATCCCGTACGGCGCCGGCCTCGGGCAGCCTCAGGGTGAAGGTGGAGCCCTGGCCCTCCGAGCTCCATACGGTGACCTCCCCGCCGTGCGAGGCGGCCACATGCTTGACGATGGCGAGGCCGAGCCCCGTACCGCCGGTGGCCCGGGAGCGGGCCGGGTCGACGCGGTAGAACCGTTCGAAGATCCGCTCCCGGTCCTTCTCCGAGATACCTATGCCCTGATCGGTCACCGCTATCTCGATCAGGTCGCCGCCGGTGGCGGAGACGCGGTGCGCGGCGATACCGACGCGCGTACGGGCCGGAGAGTAGTTGACGGCGTTCTCGACGAGATTGCCGAGGGCCGCGGCGAGCTGGCCGCGATTGCCCCACACATGGAGATGGACGGTGCCGCCCGACGCCATGGTGATCTGTTTGGTGGACGCGGCGTGCCGGGACCGGTCGATGGCCTCGGCGACGAGTTCGTCCACGCGTACGGGCTCGGCGTCCTCCAGCGGGTCGTCGTTCTGCACCCGGGAGAGATCGATGAGCTCCTGTACGAGATTGGTGAGCCGGGTCGCCTCGATCTGCATCCGGCCGGCGAAACGGGTGACCGCCTCGGGATCGTCCGAGGCGTCCATGACAGCCTCGGAGAGCAGGGAGAGCGCGCCCGTCGGGGTCTTCAGCTCGTGGCTGACATTCGCCACGAAATCACGCCGTACGGCTTCGATACGGCGCGCCTCGGTGAGGTCCTCGACCAGGAGGAGCACCAGCCGGGAGCCGAGCGGAGCGACGCGCGCGGAGACGGCGAGCGCCTCGCCACGGCCCGTACCGCGCCTGGGCAGATCGAGCTCGACCTGCCTTATCTCGCCGTCCCGCCGGGTGTCCCGCGCCATGTGGAGCATCGGCTCGACGGCGAGCTTGCCGCCTCTGACCAGCCCGAGCGCGTACGCCGCAGAACTGGCCTTGACGACGGAGTCGCTCTCGTCGAGCACGACGGCGGAGGAGCGCAGCACGGAGAGCACGGTGTCGACACCCGGAGGCAGCACGGCGTCCGTGTGCAGGGAGGTACGGGTGGGCCGTGCCTGGTCGCGCTCGCTCCAGCGGAACGCCAGCATGGCGATCACGCCGGTGCACACCCCGGCGATCGCTGCCAATGCGGCGACCGCCGCGTTCACGTCCATGCGACCAGGTTACGGGCGCCCGAGGACAGTCTCCCAGCCGTCGAGGTGTCTCCTCCGACACTCGTCGCCCAGAGTTCACCAAGGGAATAGCGCTGGTTCATTTGTGCGGGAGGCGCCCGACGCGTAACGGACAGAACGTGGGAACGTGGGGGGCCACATCGCGGGCCGAGCCCCGGTCGAAGCCCCGGTCGAAGCCGCGCTCGGGCCCGGCCGGAGCCACGCCCGGCCCTCGGTCGACGGCCCGGCTCCGGGTGGTCGACGGCCCGGCTCCGGGTGGAGAACGTCAAGGTCAAGCAAGGTCAGCAGGTCAAAGTCAAGAGAGGGAACACCCCATGCGGGACGCGTACCACGAGGAACTGGACTCGATAGGCGAGGACCTGGTCGAGATGGCCCGGCTGGTCGGTTCCGCCATCGGCCGTGCCACGACGGCCATGCTCGACGCCGATCTCAAGCTCGCCGAGAGCGTGATCGCCGCCGATCAGCGGGTCGACGACCTCCAGCACGACCTGGAGGCCAGGGCCATCGCGCTGCTGGCCAGGCAGCAGCCGGTCGCGACCGATCTGCGGATCGTGGTCACCTCGCTGCGGATGAGCGCGGACCTGGAGCGTTCTGGCGACCTGGCGCAGCATGTCGCCAAGCTGGCGCGGCTCCGCTTCCCGGGCTCGCCCGTGCCGCACGACCTGCACGCGACGCTGCTGGAGATGGGACAGCTCGCGCAGCGGCTGATGGCGAAGACGGCCGAGGTCATCATCACCAAGGACGTCGAGCTGGCGCTCCAGCTCGAACAGGACGACGACGAGATGGACCTGCTGCACCGCACGCTCTTCCAGCATCTGATGGACGACCGGTGGAAGCACGGCATCGAGACGGCGGTCGATGTGACGCTGCTCGGCCGCTACTACGAGCGGTTCGCGGACCACGCGGTGGCGGTCGCCAACCGTGTCGTCTACCTGGTGACGGGCGAGCACGCGGACGAGATCCAGCCGGCGGAGACGCCGGTCGAGGGAGCGTAGGCGGAGGCGGGGCCGGTACGGCTGGGCCGGTACGGCGGGTTCGGCGGGTCGGTTTCGGCACGGGGGTTCGGTTTCGGCACGGCGGGTTCGGTCGTCAAGGCGCGGCCGTCAACGTACGGCCGTCAAGGTACGCCCGGGCACGGTGCACTCGAAAGATGGACGGGCGCACAGAGGTGTTTGCGCGTATGCGCCGGAGATGCGCCGTTGATGCGCCCGCCACAGCGGGCATGCAATGGGCACAGGCGCCATCCGTGCACGCCTTTGAGGAGGATCCCATGGCCGATTCCCCTACGACCGAACCCCGCCCGGAAGCCCCGGCCGAAGCGCTGCACCTGCCCATTCTCGGCGCGTGCGGCTGTGGCTCGAGCTGCGGCTGCGGCTGCCAGTCGGGCGGCTCATGCCAGTGCGGCGGCGGCTGCTAGCCGCTGCGTACGCAGGAGATATGAGCAAGCGAAGGGCCCTGTCCGGCACACGCGGACGGGGCCTTTTCGTACGGTGCGTCAGATGGGCGGACTGGAGTCGTAGCGCGCGGCGAGGGCTCGGACGGTTTCGGCGAGACGGGCCCGTAGCTCGGGCGGCGCGAGCACCTCGACGTCCGTGCCCAGGGCGAGGAACTCCCGGTGCGCATGGTCGAGCGACTCGATGGGCAGGACGGCACGAATCCAGCCGTCCGGCTCAGGCTCCGGGGTGACGCTCACGGCTGTCCCGGCCAGCCGCTCGGCGGCGCGCGGCGAGAGACGTACGACGGCCTCGCCCTGGTGGAGGCGGGCATGGAAGTCCTGCTGGTGGTGCTGCCAGTAGCCGGCCAGATCGAAGGCGGCGGGAGGCTCGAACTCCTCGTCCCGTACGGCCAGTTCGAGGATCTGGTCGATACGGTACGTACGCGCCGCCGCTCCGGTCCCGCCAGCGGCCCCGTCGGCGTCCGCGCCCGTACGCGCCGCCGCGACCACGTACCAGCGGCCCGCCTTGAGCACCAGACCGTACGGCTCAAGGCAGCGGTCGACATCGGTCGGCTCCTTCCAGCGGCGGTAACGGATGTCGAGCATCCGGCTGTGCCACACCGCGTCGGCGACCTGCGGCAGATACGGCACGTCGTCGTCCCGCGCGTACCAGCCCGGCGCGTCGAGATGGAAGCGCGTACGCATCCGGTCGGCCTGTGCGCGCAGTTCCGCCGGGAGCGCGGCCCGGAGTTTGAGCTGCGCGGCGGCAAGGGCCGGGCCGAGGCCCAGTTCGGCGGCGGGCCCGGGGATGCCGGACAGGAACAGCGCTTCCGCCTCGCCCGCGCTCAGCCCGGTGAGCCGGGTGCGGTAGCCGGCGAGCAGCCGGTAGCCACCCGCGTGCCCGGCGTCCCCGTACAGCGGCACGCCCGCCGCGTGCAGCGACTCGATGTCGCGGTAGACGGTCCGTACGGACACCTCCAGCTCCTCGGCGAGCTGGGCGGCGGTCATCCGGCCGCCGGTCTGGAGCAGGAGCAGGATCGACAGCAGACGGCTGGACTTCATCCGGACTCCGCCGAAACCGACGCCGACACGTTCACTGACACCTTCACCTTCACTGACACAAGATGTCAGTGAAGCGGTTCTACGGTCCAGCCATGGCTTTCACAGAGAAACTGCTCCGGGTGGAGCCGCCGATCCAGGTGGGCGGCCGGAACATCAAGCGCTACCACGTCACCGCGGACCCGGCCGGTATCGATCCGGAGGTCGAGAAGGCGGCGTACGCGATCCTCCCGGAGCTGCTCCCGCAACCGGACGGCACACCGCCGGCCACCTTTGTCGTCCTCCACAGGGGAGGGGACGACGGGGCGTACCTCAACGTCTACAGCTGGGTCTGGGACAACGCGCTCCACTTCGCGGGCGCGGCGGCGGGCCAGCCGGCGCTCGGCTGCCCGGACAACGACACGACGCACTTCGTACGGCAGGACCGTTCACTGATCGGCTGCGTCTGGGAGCTGCCGCCACTCCTCCACGAACGCGACGCCTGGGTCCGCCACATCCTCACGCCCGAACGTCCCGCCCTCGACGCCTACCTCGCCGACTCACTCCCCGACGGCACGACGGGAGCCCGCACATGACCAGCGCCGCCAACGACATCCCGAGCGATTTTGACTTCCTCGCCGGTGAGTGGGACGTCGCCAACCGGTGGCGCACGGACTTCCTCGACGCAACGAGCCCCTGGGAGGAGTTCCCCGCCGTCAGCCGAGCCTCCCGGCACTTCGGCGGCGGAGCGAGCGTCGACGAGATCGAGTTCCCGACGAAGGGCTTCGCGGGCCTCACCCTGCGCCTGTACGACCCGGAACGCGCGCAATGGTCCCTCTACTGGTCCAGCTCACGCACCAGCACCCTGTTCCCTCCGGTCGTGGGCCGCTTCACCGCCGGCCGCGGCGAGTTCCACGGCGACGACACCCATGCGAACCGCCCCATCCGCGCGCGCTTCATCTGGTCGTCCATCACCCCGACCACGGCCCACTGGGAACAGGCGTTCTCGGCAGACGGCGAGAAGACATGGGTAACAAACTGGACGATGCACTTGACCCGCCGACCTTAGGCATGCCCCACCCGGGCCACGCACACGAAGGGCCCGCGCACACCACGCGCAGGGCCCTTCCTCCGGTTGGGAGCCACCAGGAGTCCGCCGGGAGCCGCTGAGATTGGCTTACAGCTTTCCGACTCTTTCTTCTTGCCCTTGGTCGTACGGCTAGATGCCTCGTAAAGAAAGGGCCAGAACCGCTAGGACTGTTCATCGTCTCCAAGATCGACATCCTCAGCCAACCGGCTCCACTCGTTGATGATCGTCTGGCCGTCGATAACCTTCTGTACCGCAGCTTGAATCGTCTTGAACTGAGGCCGCAGCCGACGGCTTCCTAGGGACGCCTGCCCGACATTGTCGGAGAATTCTTGCAGGTGTCCGGTTGTCTCTCTTGTAACGGCAGCCAGTTCCTTGATTTCCTTAAAAAAGTCACGAGCTGTCTGCTTGTCTTCGGCAGAAAGATCATCTTTCGCTACCTGCCTGATGATGCCGATAACACCAGGGTCGATCGCAGCCAATTCGGCCCAATACTTCGAGCCCAGGGCGTCAACCTTCTCTACGGGATCAACCAGCCGAGTAGCCAGCTCCTCCGTCACACGCATACGTCCGGCGAAGCCGCCTCCCCTGGAATCGGAAGTAGCCATCTCACCAGTCGCCCACTTCGTTTCCTCACCGATGAGCGCAATAATTCCCGCGAATTTTTGAACGGTGTCCATCCAAGCCGGGAGAGCTTCCTCCATCTCCGCCATGATCTCAATAAAGCCAGGAGGCTCTTCAGCAGTCTGGTTCGGTGCGGGTACCTTTACCGACATTTCGGCAGGCACTGTCTCAATGATCTCGCTCAGCCGCAGAGCAAGCTTATGCACCGCCTGCCGATACCCGGGCGAGTCTTCGTCCTCCAGCCGGAGATCCCGCCAATCCACCCACTGCCGCCGGGCGATGAGCTCGACGACTTCATCAGCAGGCTGGTTCTCTGGGCCTTCTGTCAACTGGGGAACATTCACGTAGTGGATGGGCAGGAGGAGCTCATCCAGCCCAAGGCTAGCTGCATGCCCGGAAAACTTAATCACTTCCCGTCTGCATTCCTGACTCCCCAGGAACTTGGGCGTAATGATCGGGATGAGAAATGTAGTGCCCGTAAGAGCTGAATCAAGACGCAACCGCCAAGCGTCGCCCCACTCGATAGATTTTTTGTCGAGAAAGATTTCGAGCGGTTCACTAGTGATAATCTCGAACGCATTAGCGATTCGTTCGGACAACCTTACGATCCGCCCGCCATCCAACTGATCATCGCGGTGTGTGTAGCTCCAGAACCCTACGGGCTGCGCGTTGGCCATAGCGAGGAAGCCTACTCCGATCAGTCGTCAGCCATCAGGACTTTCATAAATAAGGGTCGGCGGAGCGGTTTTGGCCGGTGGCCTGCCCGGCCTGGGGGCGGTCACAGCCAGGGGGCTTGAAATCGTCTACAGGGGCAGGATGGTCGACGCCTTGTCAATGGGCGAGCGGTAGAAAGAGTATTGCTCAGGCTGCCCAAGTAATGCGGGTACCAGCCTGGTTGAACCGCACCGGGCCGGGCTCGGAGCCTAGAAGGACTCTTCTCGTCCCAGTGCGGCCCTCGTACAGCCAACCCCATGTCTCTTCCGACACTGTGGTTTCGAGTGCAAGGTGATCACGCGGAGTACGGCTGCACTCCACCTGTCTGCCTGCACAGCAAAAAGGCGTTAAGGAGAAGTTTGGCGCGGTTCTGCCCAGGTACCCGGCAACCCGACTCCACCGCCCGTGCACGTCCACTTACATCCCACTGATCCGTCGCCTGTGCGGCTCACGTCCCCACCGCTCTCCATCAGTCGGCGCAGTTGGGAGACCGAGACGGCAGCAGCAGTTTTCGTGATGCGGGGGCACAGGGAAAAAGTGAGGCAGCAGCCGGAACCAACTCACCTGACGGCCCAGAGACGGCCCAGGTATGGCAAAGAGCCCCCTGGCCGCGCGCCAGGAAGGCGCGAGTAGGGGGCTCGGAGCGGCAGAGCAGGAGGTTACTTCTTCTTGCCCTGGTTCTTGACGGCTTCGATCGCGGCGGCTGCCGCGTCCGGGTCGAGGTAGGTGCCGCCCGGGGTGAGGGGGTGGAAGTCGGCGTCGAGGTCGTAGACGAGCGGGATGCCGGTGGGGATGTTCAGGGCCGCGATGTCCTCGTCGGAGACGCCGTCGAGGTGCTTGACCAGGGCGCGCAGGCTGTTGCCGTGGGCGGCGACCAGGACCGTACGGCCGGTCAGCAGGTCCGGGACGATCGCGTCGTACCAGTACGGCAGCATCCGTACGACGACGTCCTTGAGGCACTCGGTGCGCGGGAGCAGCTCGCTCGGGATCGTGGCGTACCGGGCATCGTCGCTCTGCGAGAACTCCGCGCCGTCCGCGAGGGCGGGCGGCGGTGTGTCGTACGAGCGGCGCCACAGCATGAACTGCTCCTCGCCGAACTCGGCGAGCGTCTGCGCCTTGTCCTTGCCCTGGAGCGCGCCGTAGTGGCGCTCGTTCAGCCGCCAGGAGCGGTGGACCGGGATCCAGTGGCGGTCCGCGGCCTCCAGCGAGAGCTGCGCGGTGCGGATGGCGCGCTTCTGGACGGAGGTGTGCAGTACGTCGGGCAGCAGGCCGGCGTCCTTGAGCAGCTCACCGCCGCGGACTGCCTCCTTCTCGCCCTTGTCGGTGAGGTTGACGTCCACCCAGCCGGTGAACAGGTTCTTCGCGTTCCATTCGCTCTCGCCGTGGCGGAGGAGGATCAGCTTGTACGGTGCGTCGGCCATGGGCCCGAGCCTAATGGACGGGCCTTGGGCGCCTGGAGGCCCTGCCCCGATTGAGGACAGCCCGAGGACGGACGGCCCGAGGACGGCCCGAGGACGGCCCGAGGGCAGCGTGAGGACGGCCGTCAATTGACTGGCGCCCGCCGGGCCCTCGTACGTAAGTTGCCCTTGGCTGCCCGGCCACTTACCGGGCGCCGGTCCGGCCGTCCGTCCGGCCGGCCATAAGGGAGAGGCCGCGGCCTCGGGGGGAACGTAATGTCTGTCGCCAAGTCGGTCGCCGGTGTCAGACGCGCCGCGCGGGAGAGCGTCTCCGGGCTGCCACGGGAGTTCTGGTGGCTGTGGACGAGCACACTGGTCAACCGGCTCGGCGCCTTCGTCGCCACCTTCATGGCGCTCTATCTCACCCTGGACCAAGGCTACTCGGCCTCGTACGCCGGGCTGGTCGCCTCACTCCACGGGCTCGGCGGAGTCGTCTCGTCCCTGGTCGCCGGAGTGATGACCGACCGGCTCGGCCGGCGGCCCACTCTGCTGATCGCGCAGTCGTCCACGGCCGCCTCCGTGGCTCTGCTCGGTTTCATGCGGGACCCGGTGTCGATCGCTGCCGTCGCCTTCCTGGTGGGAATGGCCTCGAACGCCTCGCGCCCGGCCGTACAGGCGATGATGGCGGACATCGTCAGGCCCGAGGACCGCGTACGGGCGTTCTCGCTCAACTACTGGGCGATCAACCTGGGCTTCGCGATCTCCTCGGCGGGCGCGGGCTTCGTCGCGCAGTACAGCTATCTCGCGGGCTTCCTGGGCGAGGCCGCGATGACGCTCGCCTGCGCCGTGCTGGTCTTTCTGAAGCTGCCGGAGTCACGGCCGGAGGCTACGTCCGAGCGTACGTCTGTGAGGGGGAAGGCGGGGTCGGATACGGGTACGGACCGTACGGACATCGGGCTCGGGGACGTCCTGCGGGACGGGCGCTTCATGAGCGTCGTCACCCTGTCCTTCGTCGTGGCGCTCATCTTCCAGCAGGGCTTCGTCGGTCTGCCGGTGGCCATGGGCGCCGCCGGTTTCAGCAGCGTCGACTACGGCACGGCCGTCGCGGTCAACGGCGTACTGATCGTGGTCCTGCAGATCCCGGTCACCCGCTTCATCCAGCACCGCGACCCACGCCGGCTGCTGATCCTCTCGTCGGTCCTCGCGGGCTACGGCTTCGGGCTGACGGCGTTCGCCGGGTCGTCGCTCGCCTTCTACACGCTGACCGTCTGCGTATGGACACTCGCCGAGATCATCAACGCGCCCACCCAGACCGGACTGGTAGTACGCCTCTCCCCGGTGCACGGCCGTGGCCGGTACCAGGGCATGTACACCATGTCCTGGTCGGTGGCGGGCCTGGTCGCTCCGCTGATGTCCGGGCTGATCATCGACCGCTTCGGCGCGGAGTGGCTGTGGGGCGCGTGCGCGGTGCTGGGGACGGTGGCGGGACTGGGGTACTGGCTACTGATGCGGGGGCTGTCGGACGAGCCGGAGGAGGAGTTGGAGAAGGAGTTGGAGAAGGAGGAGGTGGTGGGCGCGGCAGGTGCCGGACCTGTCGTACGGGACGTCGTACCCGTAGCCGAGTCTGCGGACCGACTGGAGTGACTGGACTGGCCGCATGGCCAGTCCTCAGGTCTTGTACACGTCTCGTACGTTGTCCCTCGGCGCCGGTCTGGTTTTCGCCGCCGGGCCCTCCGCGAAGGCGCGGAGCACATTCTCGGTGGTACGGGTGACGAACGCGCCGGTCCGCGCGTCCATGCCGTGGTTACGACCGTTCTCGCGCGTCCCCGCCATCAGTCCCTCCACCCACCGCATCGTCCCGGAGGCGTAGACGCCCGCGCCGCTCGGCACGGTGTAGTACGCGGAGTCGGAGTGGCTCTTCCGGCCGTTGCAGACCAACGGGGAGTGGGCGACGATCTCGATCGGCGCGGGCGTGGGCGCGTCCGGCGTGACGCGGTCGTACTCCACGCCGACGAGATGGGCGAAGGCGTCGCCGCGTTTCACTCCCGTCCCTTCGAAGACCCAGTGGTCGGCGCCGTGGACGACATAGGCGGCATCGGTGGGGAAGCCCTCGTACAGGACGCCGGTCAGGGAGGATTCGGGGTCGGCGGCGGGCGGTTGGCGGAAGTCGGTCGTCGCCGTGGAAGGGTGGTCGACCAGGTACGGATCGTCCTGGTAGTCGGTCTTGTAGCAGACGACGGTGCGGAGGGCGGTGCTGGTGGTGGCGGCGCTGGTGCTGGTGGTGTCGGCGGCGATACGAGCCGTACGCTCCGGGCTCGGCCCAGCCGTACCCTCGCGTTCCAGCCTGATCCTGCGGAAGCAGGTGTTCGCGCCGAGGAAGGCCAGATTGGTCCCGGCGTCGCGCGCCCGCGTGAGGTATCGCCGCTGCTCAGGGGTCCAGTACTCGTCGTGGCCGAGTGTGACGACGGCCGTGGCGCCGTCCAGCACCGAGGGCGCGGCATGGACGTCGGCACCGGTGGTGTACGCCAGCGGGAGACCGAGCCGTTCCGCGAGGACCACCACCGCCCGCTCGTAGACCATGAACTTCTCCGCGCCGTTCTTGTCGTACGGCCGGTCGAAGCTGACCGCGAGGGAACGTGTCCGGTACGCGCCGTCCTCGCTCTGGTAGAGGCTGTAGCCGCCCCACAGGTTGTACGCCTGCCAGGTCGCGGGCGCGTGCAGCAGTACGGTCCTGTCCCGCGCGCTCGCCGAGCGGACGATCAGCGGGACGTAGCGCTGGTGGCCGTGTTCCGCGTCGAGCCGGAGCAGGTACGCGCCCTCCGGCCAGCCGTCGGTACGGACGCGCAGGGTGCGCTCCCAGTCAGCCCGTACCGTCCGGGTGGCGGCGATCAGACGCGGTCCGCGCTGGACCCGGCCCGCCACCCGGCCCGAACGCCACACCCGCCGGGCCTGCGCGCCGCCGTACCAGCCGACCCGGTACGCCGAGACCCGGAACCCGGGCGCGGTGGTCGACACGTACAGCCCGAACTCCTCCCCGGGCAGGACGCTCACCTTGTCGGCAAAGCCCTGCACGGCGTCGGGCGGGCCCTGGGAACGGATACGCCAGCCAGGGCTGCCGGGCCGCTGCCGCTCGCGCTCGATGGACTCAACGGCGGGGGTGGTGAGGGTGGCGGTCCCGGGCTCGTCGCCTCGCGGGGAGTCGCAGGCGGAGAGTGCTGTGGCAGTGACGCCGGCGGCGATGCCGACGGCTGTGCCCGCCAGAAAGTGCCGCCGGTCGAGCCGGCCGGGATGCCGCGCGCCATCGCTCACCGAACGATCCTGAGCCGACGGATCGGGCGGGGCGAGTTGTGGTGGTCCGAATGCGGGTGGAGGTCAGAACCAAGGGGTAGTCGTGGTGGGCCGGGTGGTTTTGGGCGACGTGGGGGCCGCCCCTCTGTTTTTGATTGTGGCGGGGTCGTGCCGGGCGTCAAGGGCGCTCCTTCGTCGCGTCGCTGCGCGATGACCTTCGGTCACCCTTGACTCCCGTCCCGCCCCCGCTGAAGGAAGGTGGGAGGGGCGGCCCGGGGGAGGGGTCCCCCGGGGAGCTCACTTGTGGGCCCTGTTTCTTTCCGGCCTGCGGCCCGGCGGGTGGTCTGCGCGGCAGTGGAATGGGGCTTCTGGGCCCTGCTTAGCGTCAGACGGCCCGTCTGTTGGTTGGGGTTCAGTCCCGTGTCTGAGGTGTGTGGGTGGCGGGGTGGGTGGGGCTGTCCGGAAGGGGGATGGGCCTGTGCGGGCCGTCGATACGTCCTGAGGACGGCCTATCGCTACCCAGGACACAAGACCGACCTCAGGGCACTCCCAACGGGCAGCCAAACAGGGGCATATAGGGCATCAGTCGGTGTCCGCCACCGGCTGGCAGTCTCCTGCGTCCTATGGACGCGAGGAGCGGACGGACACCGGCCTGCCGCTCCACCGGGGCCCCGGGCCAGGCGGATCAAATGGCCTGATGCCCGGGGTCCATCCGCTTCTTGCGTCCGTAGGACGCGAGTGGGCTGCTGTCCGTGCCGAATGCGACGGTGGCGAGGGAAAATCAGGGGACGCACGGTGCCCGGTCGTTGATACTCCACGCGTGGCCACCTCGAACGTCGACAGGACCAAACGCGGCCCGTCCTCCCTGACCGGACTGGCCGGACGTACCTTCGCCGCGATCCCGCCAACGGCACTGGTACTGCTCGGCATCGTCAGCGTTCAGGTGGGCTCGGCATTGGCCAAGCACCTGTTCAGCGCGGTGGGCAGCTTCGGGACAGTCGCGTTGCGGCTGTTCTTCGCGGCGGTGGTGCTGATGCTGTTGTGGCGGCCGTCGCTGCGCATGAAACGTCGCGCGTGGACAGTGGTGCTCAGCTACGGCGTGATTCTCGGCTTGATGAACCTGTGCTTCTACCTGGCACTGGCCCGGCTCCCGCTGGGGATCGCGGTGACCATCGAGTTCCTCGGGCCGCTGGCGGTGGCCCTGGCCGGGTCGAGGCGATGGCTGGACGCTTTCTGGGCCGTGCTCGCGGCAGGCGGTGTGGTCCTGCTGATGGAGGGACGCGGCGACCTCGACCTTGTCGGTTTTCTGTTCGCCCTCGCCGCAGGAACGTGCTGGGGCCTGTACATCCTGGTCGGCGCGGCGCTGGGCCGCCACACCACGGAAGGCAATGGTCTGGCTCTGGGAATGGCCGTCGCGGCACTGGTGGCTGTGCCGTTCGGCGTGGCCGACAGCGGTACGGCGCTGATTCAGCCGTGGGTCCTGGTCGCGGGACTCGGCGTGGCGCTGTTGTCGTCGGTGATCCCGTACTCGCTGGATCTGGAAGCACTGCGCAGGATCCCACCGCGCGTGTTCGGCATCCTGATGAGCCTCGAACCGGCGATGGCGGCCCTCATCGGCCTCATCGTGCTCCAGGAGTCGCTGCACTGGTCGCAGTGGATCGCGGTGCTGTGCGTGGTGGCCGCATCAGCAGGCGCCACACGCGGCACCCGCCCAGACGCGTAACCGCCCCCCCTGCCCCCGCTGCGCCGCCGAGCCCGACTCGCCGTGCCGCTCGCACAACAGAGCGGGCGCCGGGATCTATCACGCCGGCCGGTTCAAGGCGCATCCGGGTAATGCCATATGCCCCTATTTGTCTTCCCGTTGAGAGTCCTCCGAGGCCGGTCTTGTGTCCTCAGTAGCGATAACCCGTCCTCAGGACGCATCGACAGCCCGCACAGGCCCACTTACCTTCCCAACGACCCCGCCCACCCCTCCACCCACTCAGCTCAGACACGGTCCTGAACCTCGGCAAGCAGCGGACGGTCAGTCGCTGAGCCGGTGCCGTCACCGCCCCATTCCACTGCCGCGCAGACCACCCACCGGCCCGCAGGCCGGGAAGAGACCGGCACCCATATCTGAGCCCCCCGGGGACCCCTCCCCCGGGCCGCCCCTCCCACCTGCCTTCAGCGGGGGCGGGACGGGTGTCAAGGGTGGAGCGCAGCGCAATCGGCGCAGCCGACGCGACGAAGGAGCGCCCTTGACGCCCGGCACGACCCCGCCACAATCAAAAACAGAGGGGCGGCCCCCACGCCACACCAAACCTGCCGGTTCGGCCCGACTACCCCTCGGTCGTAACCCGCACCCGCGTCTCTCGGCGGGCGAAGAACACGCCTGTCTAACGGGCCGCCAGCACACCCCGGAGCACGTCGGCGACCGTGGTGCGGGCCAGTTCCGTCCGCACGGTCTCCTCGATTCCGGCGTAGATGCCCTGCATCGTCGGCCGGATCCCGAAGCCCACCGGGCACTCCTGGTTCGGTGTGGCCCGGTGCAGCGCGAACAGCGCGCCGGGCTCGACGGCCTCGTACACGTCCAGCAGGGTTATGGACTTCAGCTCGCGCGCCAGCGTCCAGCCCGCACCTGCCCCGCGCCGACTCTCCACGAGTCCCGCCTTGCGCAGCTCGGCGAGCAGGCGCCGGATGACCACGGGATTGGTGTTGACGCTCCCCGCGATCTGTTCCGAGGTGGCAATCTCGCGGCCGTAGCGTTTGCTGTTCAGCTCCATCCACGCCAGGGCGTGGGCCGCGATCGTCAGTCTGCTGTTGGCACTCACCGGCCCCTCACCCCACGCTCTCCTCCGGTTGCCGGAAGGAATCGTAACGTCAGACGTTACGACTACGACAAGGGAGTCAAACGGTGGTGTCCGGCAACATAAAAGTGCCTCCTTCGATCATCTCGATCACCGGATGGTCACGCGTACGGGATCCCGGTAGCAGTGGCAGGTGTACGTGAAGCCCTCCTCCGTATCCACCGGCACCGGAAGTTCGAGGGGATCGAGAGGATCGGCGGTCGCCATCGACGCGTAGAGCACACCCACGGCTATGACGGTCACACTGACGACGATGGACACGACTCCCCACAGAACAGGGTCAGTTACGGGCTCCACTACGCGCCCGCCCCGCCATCGGCCGCACTGTCGGCCCCGGCCCCGGCCCCAGTCCCGGCCTCGGTCTCAGCCTCGGCGAGTGTGAACCAGACGACCTTCGACTCCGGCGTGCAGCCCCCGTAGATCGTCATCCCCCACCCGACAGAGAGGTTCTCCACAAGCAGAAGGCCGCGACCGTGCTCATGTTCAGCGTCTCCGGCGTCACTCCCACCCGGTACGGGCAGGGCTCGCGGCTCGTTGTCCTCGACGTACACCGTCACTTCCCTCCGACGGACCGTCACATCGACCTGGATCTGCCATGAGTCGGTGTGGCGGTGGGAGTTGGTGACGACTTCGGTCACGCAGAGGCGGGCGTCGTCGGCGAGGGCGGGATGGTCGGTGATGTGGAGTAACGACCCGACGAAGTCCCGCGCGATCCTCGGCGCACACGCCGAATTCGGCACAACCAGCCGGTAGGACTGGCCGTTGGACCTGGAAGGTGGTGGTGGCGACAGAGGAGGAACCAGCGTGCTCTCAGCAGTCATGTCATCGTCTCCCAACGCGGTGTGTACCCGCGATGCCCGCCATGCGTGGCAATGGCCGCCGAATCTGAGCACGCCTCAAGACGTCCCCCTGCGGCTGCACTTCGGTCTTACTGACGTGCGACGCGGTGCTGGGACGACCGTAGAGCACATGTGTGCACCGGTCTACCCTGGTACCTCATTTGGGTGACAGTGGGTGGACCATGGCACTGTTACGCGTAACACTGAGCCGAGACAAGGAAGGTGACATGCCACCAAGGGACAATCCGACCGCACGCCAAGCTCGCCTTGGTGGAGAGTTGCGGAAGCTGCGCGACCGGGCGGGCAAAACGGCCCGCGACGCGGCCGGCCTCCTCTCGACGGACCAGGCCAGGATCAGCCACATCGAATCGGGCCGTAACGGCATCAGCGAGGAACGGATCCGCAAGCTGGCGGTCTTCTACGGCTGTGACGACGCCGAGTTGATCGAAGCGCTCTGCGCGATCGCGCGCGAACACCGGGGCCAGCACTGGTGGGACGAGTATCGCGGCGTCCTCCCGCCCAGCTTCCTGGACATCGCCGAGCTGGAGCACCACGCGAAATATCTGCGGTATCTACAACCAGTTACTTTCCCGGGCGTCCTACAGACAGAGGATCACGCTCGGGCACTGTTCGACAGCGGGCGTCCGAAGCTCCCCGCCAACGAAGTGCAAGCGAGACTTGAGCACCGCATGAGGCGGCGGTCCATCCTTGAGCGCGAGAATCCTCCAGAAGTGGAAGCCATCGTGCACGAGGCCGCCCTTCGAATGCGCATCGGCGGGCGGAAGGTTGCACGTCAACAGCTTGATCACCTCATCAGGATGTCCGAACGGCCGGAGGTAATGCTTCGGATCATCCCGTTCACCAACGAAGACTTCATCGATCTCACCCGGACCGTGCTGTACGCGGGCGGAGCCATCCCGCAGCTCGACAGCGTTCACATCGACAGCGGCTACGGCGACCTCTTCCTTGATGCCGTCACCGAGTTGGAGAATAATCGAACGCTGCTCGACTTTGCCGAGCAGGCCTCTCTGGAGCCTGATGAGTCGCGCAGCTTCATCCATCACATCGCACGAGACCTGTGAGAGACAGAGGCATGAGCAGAGAGATCCGCTGGCAGAAATCATCGTTCTCCGGCAACGGACCGCAGTGCGTCGAGGTTGCCGAACACAGCGGCGAGATCCTCATACGCGAGAGCGACGCCCCCGACACCGTCACCACCACCAGCCCCACCAAATTCGCCGCCTTCATCAAGGGCGTCAAAGCAGGCGAGTTCGACCACTTCGCCCTCTGAAGCGCACACCCGCACACCCGCACCTGGAGCCTCTCGCCAACCAGCGAGAGGCTCCTCGTCGTAAAACCAACCGGTGCACCCTTGCCACAGCCCATCGCGTAACGCTACCGTCGCTGTGCGTCGCCATCCGGGTCGGCTTCTCGGCAGATCCGTACCCGAAAACGGCGCAACTCTCCCACCTCCCATGCCAGTTGGGAGAGGCCCAACGGCTGCCCCCGCCCGCCACCCTTCATGCCGGCCGCAGGCCGGGGGCAGTCCCCGGGCGGCTGCGGGCGCCCGACAGAAGGAGCGCGCCATGGAAATGACAGACCGCGGGAGGAAAGCCCCGGCGACCAGCGAGCCCGCGCCCGCACCCGTACGGCCCGCCCCGCCCGCACCCGGTGAGCCCGCACCCGCCCCGCCCGCACCCGCCGCGCCCGTGATCGATACGCATGTCTTCCTGCGCGGCGACAAGCTTCTGCTCTCGCAGCGCGGCGGGCCGTACGGGTACGGGCGGTGGCACATGCCCTCGGGAAAGCTCGACCACGGGGAGACCTTGCGGGGCGGGGCCGCGCGGGAGTTGTACGAGGAGACCGGCGTACGGGTCGATCCCGCGCGGCTGCGGCTCGTACACACCGTGCATCACCAGCAGTCGCCCGACGTCACGCGCATCGGCTTCTTCTTCGAGGCCACCGAGTGGGAGGGCGAGCCCGAGAACCGGGAGCCCGAGAAGTGTCTCGGGCTCCGGTGGTTCTCCGTGCATGCGTTGCCCGAGGACATCATCGAGTACCCCGCCGCCGGTCTGTACGGCTATCTCGACGGCCGGATCCCGCTCACCGAGCATGGTGGTTCCTTCACCGGCATCACGTAGGAGGTCACCGTCACCGACGGCCGTCCATGAGCCCGCGGGCCGTCCATGGGCCCGCGGCCTGAGACGCAGGGCAGCCGAGATCCGGGGCCGCGCGGTTCGGACAGCACGTCACCACAGCCAGGCTCAGGAAGTTGGGCCGGCCCAGGTAGTACCCGAGTGATACATCTCCGCCGGCCGCCAGGCGTTCAACTACCGAGGCGACACGCAGGGTCAGCCGTGCCGGATCCCTGTCCTGGTCCGACGCGAACCGTGGAGCGTACTCGGCGAGTTGTCCGCCCAGCCACTTCCCCGCCTCCTTCGGTTCCTCCCATGTACCTCGGATCAGCTTGGACGGCTTCATCAGCCACAGTTCCGTCTCGATCGGTGGCACGTCCGTCACCGGGAATTCGGCGACGGCCTGGCGATACCGTTCCAGAACGTCCAGGGGGCTGGTTGGCGCCGGCTCCGCCAGGAATGAAGCGGGCCGCCGGATGTTCTCCGTATCGAAACGCGCTTTCGCCCCCGCCCAGAGATAGCCATGGTGGTGCAACGGGATTCCTGTCTTTACCGAGGGACGGGCATCACCGGGGGACGGGCATTCCTGTTTCCACGGAACGGGAAGCGGCTTCTACGGAACAGAAAGCGGCTCTCGGCCCCCGGCCCCCGCACACGGGCCGAGAGCCGAGGGCCGCCGGTCCTTCCGGGTCAGGCCGTGACGTCGAACTCTCCGCCCTTGGCGCCGACCAGGAAGTCGCTCCACTCCTGCGGCGTGAACTGCATGACCGCCTCGGTCTTGGTGTCCCGGAGGGCGACGATGCCGGGCACGTTCGTCGCCACCTCCACGCACCCCTCGGTACAGGGTCCGCCGCATGCGGCAGCCGCCCTGAACTGGTACTGCGCCATGGTTCCTCCCTTGGAATTGCCGACCGTTGTTCGTGAGCCGGACCGGACCGGAATCCGGTGCACAACTCATCGTCGGACTGGGAGGGAAGCGGCTCTAGTATCTTTCCCGATCACGAAAGAATTCGTCGCGAATACCCTCGACCAGGGCTCGCATTTCAGTTCCGTAGAGCGCCACCGACGCGAATCGTTCGAACGTTTCTGCGTAAATCTGCACGTCTCGCGGTTCGCTGGTCGTAACCTCCGCGTGGAACGTCTCGACCTTCACCAGCCGGTCGTCGAAGAGGCTGAAGCAGGTCATGGGAAAGTCCGGCATCCGGCCCGCCAGAGGGACCACACCGAGCGAGACGTTGGGGAGACGGGACAGTGACACCAGCCGGTCGAGTTGTACGGCCATGACAACCGGTTCACAGATCAGCCATCGCAGAACGTGCTCGCAGACGAGGAAGCGGAAGGAGCGGCCGGGTTCGTACAGTGCGGTCTGCCTCGCCAGCCGGGCGGCGATCGTCCTGGCCTTGGCCTCGTCCGGAAGTTCGCGCGACCGGGAGAACACGGCGGACACATACTCGGGTGTCTGAAGCAGACCCGGGATGGCTTGGCCCTGAAACAACTTGAGCACCGTTGTCCGTGCTTCGACCGCTTCGATCGCTTGCTGGTGTTTCCAGTGCCCCAACCTGCGCAGCTCGCGCCACGCCGTGGTCTCGGTCGCGTCGGCCCGCGCCGCTTCCAGAAGCCCTGCCTTGGCTTCACCCGACACGCCGACAGCCGTGAGGATCAATTCAACATCGGTGACGTTCGGCCGCACCTTGCCGGTCTCGATCTTCGACAGCTTTCCAGCAGACATGGCGGCCCTACGGGCCACTGTCTCGGCCGTCAGTCCCGACGCCGTCCTCAGTGCCCGCAGGGTCGTTCCCAACTCGGTCTGCTGATTCTGGTGACTCAGTGCGGTCGACTCCGGTACTCCGAGAACGGCACAGCGTGCGCCTCGGCGACGTCCTGATACTTCCGGTACTCGGCCAGCCGGTCCGGCGGAAGCAGCTCGGCCCCCAGGAACTGTCCACCTTCGGTGTAATGCATGCGGTAGACCTCGGCGTCGTCGAACAACCAGAAGTCATGGTCGGGCAGCCCTGGAACCTCCTGCTGTGCCAGGTCGATGATCCCGATGGACTCGCCGGCCGTGATGTTGCCGGGGTACGCGGCGAGTTCGTAGCGAAGATAATCCGTCAGCGGTGAGCGGAGTACATGCACGCGGGAGACGGACTTTCCGAGATCGGTCATGGATCGCACCCACGGGTTGTCGCTCCACTCGGGTGGCATCGGCTCGCCCGCCAGGAACGCTGCGAATTCGCCCCTCTCGTCTTCCACGTCGTACGCGCTCAGCGTCTCCAGACGGAACGCCGTCTGTCGAAAGGCCGCAAAAAGCTGGCCGAACTGCTCACCTTTGAGCACGGAAATACCCCTCCAACATAGCGGCCGGAACCAGCACGGCCGCTTCCCCTTCAGGCAGGTCGAGCTGTGCCAGCCTCTCAGGATCTGCGATGACGTAGCCCTGGACCACATAGCCCTCGGCATCCTCGGTAGCCCATAAGGCAGGGCATGATCCGTTCACACAGCCAGGATCTTCGGAAAGTTTCCGCAACATCCTTGCCCCCTCAAGTCGTCTGTACCGTGCAATGTTCGCGAGGCCATGGCCCAGGGGTCAAGAAACTCCCCTTTCCACAACAGGAAAGGTCATCTCGACGGCCGGAGCCCGCTCACCGAGCACGATTCCTTTGGGTACATCGGACGACCCGACCCCGACCGGGCATAAGCCCGCATACGCTCCCCAAACAGTCACCGGACGTACAGTCGATTCATGACAGTCCACGTCACCATGCTTCCGGCAGCGATCCCGCCGGGTCTCGAACCGTCCAGCCGTGTCGTCTCGTACGAGGACGAGGACGCGGTGCGCTACCGGTACCTTCTGCACGACAGCGGGGCCCTGGTCGTCAGGCGTACGAAACATGACGAGGAAACCGTCACCGAGGTCGTCTACGGGCCCTCGGCCTGGGAAGGCGTGCAGGGGGACGGGTCGATCCAGCCGCATATGTAGGCCTGCTGGTGGGACCGACCGGGCCGGCGTGCCGGTGCGGTCCCAGCAGCAGGAGCAGGAGCAGGACGGTGGTTCAGGCGCGGGAGATGCGCCAGTCGGCGACGTTGGCGGCGCGGTTGTAGTAGGCGTTGGTGCACACGTCGTACTTGCCGCCGGCAGGGCCGCCGCCGTTGGTCTCCAGGAATCCGCCGTTGCCGCCGTAGACGTTCCACAGGTGGACGGTGTCCCCGATGTGGACGACGGTGTCCTGCGGGTCGGAGGTCTGGGCGAAGATCCGCCACTCGGCGGTACCCGTGCCGCGGTCGGCGTTCTTGGCGGTGGAGACGTCGTACTTGGCGCCGGCCTTCTTCTGCTCCGCGGCGGCGTGCCCGTTGGTGTCCAGGTAGCTGCCGGCCGAGTAGAGGTTGCGCAGGGTGATCAGGTCTCCGCTGGCGACCGGCGTGCCGGCGGTCTTGCCGTCGGCGGAGGCGACCTCCCAGGTGCCGGTGCCCGCGCCCCGGTTCGGGCTGTCGGCGGTGGAAACGCCGTAGACACCGCCGGTGGCGGAGCTGTGGCCGTTGGTGTCGAGGTAGCCACCGCCCCAGTTGCTGTACGCGTTCTGCAGGTGGATCCGGTCGCCGTACTTGAGCGCTTCAGCCATGTTGTCGGAATCCGTTCTCTGGTCGATGAGGTGTGGACCACCCGTTGCGGGCGGCCCAACCGATCTTCCAGGCCCGGCGCTGCGGCGGAAGGGCTTTCAAGATCGCTCACTTCGATCGAGTGAATCGATGCCGTACCTCCGCCTTGATGTTTGAAGAGCTCGATGATGTTTGAAGAGCTCGATGTTCAAGAAGGCACCCCGCGTTTAAGAAGGCACCCCGCGCTGCGCCTCGTACAAGTTGCGCGGTCTGATGTCCTCAGGGCGGCCGTACACCTCCAGCCTCGTGTGCAGCTCGCCCGTGAAGTCCGGTACGTCGATCTGGTCGAACTCGCGGACCTCACTGATTCCCGCCGTCGCGCTGTACGGAGCGATCCCGTCGATCTTGATCAGGCCCGCGCGCTCGTTGGTGACGGTGACGTTCCAGTGTGTGAACCGCGCCCCGTACAGCGGTCCCGCGATCGCGTCGCCGCCGTGGCGGCCGTCGTTGGTGACCGTGATCTCCGTCCGTACGTTCGCGAACGGCATCCCGCGGTGCGTGTCGAACGTGCCCATCTCCATCAGCCCGCGCGACCACACGTTGTAGCTGGACAGGCCCTCGACATTGATGCCGTGGAGCTGTGTGCCCGCTGGCGCCGGGACCGTACGGCGCTCGATGACGAAGTCCTCGATCAGATTGTCGTGCGAGCCCTCGCGGCAGTAGTACGGATGGTGCGCACCACGGCCCGCGACCCGCGTACGGCTCAGGGTGCAGGCGGACGCGGCGATCAGTCCGAAGCCGTTGTCGACATGGCGTACGACGACATCGTCGGCCCAGCAGTCGTACGCGCACTGGAACGCGACTCCGTTGTATCCCTTGTCCAGCAGATGCGCGGACTGCGGCGTCTCGGCCGCCTCCAGCGTCAGGCCCTCCACGCCCGAGCCGGTCAGCGGTGTGACCAGCGTGGTCAGGCGCGGGTCCCACTCCGGGCGTACGTCCAGCGGGAGCGGTCGCTCCAGCGTGACCTTTCTGCCGTGTACGGACATGACGCGTACCGGCCACTCGTACGGAACGTACGACGTCAGCTTGGTCATGGCGTCCCAGTCGTACGCCTCGGTGCCCGGTCCGCCGCCCGCCATGTGCTCCAGGAGAGTGTGGTCCGCGTCGTCCACGAGCCGGAGCAGCACGAGCTGTCCGCGCCTCAGCTTCGAGGCGGCGGAGGCGGCGGAGGCGTCCTGGACGGTCACGCTCCGGTCGCCGCGCCGGGCGCGGCCGACGCCGGTGAGTGTGCGCCACTCGTCGCGCTTGTTGCCCGTCCAGCCCTCGAAGGGCCAGGCGCGCTCCTTGATGGCGGAGGTGAGCGAGTCCCAACGCTCCTGCGGACAGAGCCAGATGAGCCCGCCGGCCCAGGACCAGCTCGACTTGTCGCCGCCGTAGCGGCTGCCGTACGGACCGATCAGCTCGGTGAGGCTCTTCGTCGCGTAGAGCTTGGTACGGCCGCTGCCCGCGCCACGCAGGACGACATCGCTGTGGGCGATCCGGATCACGTCGTCGATGCGGTAGGTGCCGGGCGGGATGGTGACCGTGCCCCCGCCGCGTTCTCCGGCAGCGGCGAGGGCACGGTTGATCGCGGGCGCGTCGTCCACGGAACCGTCGCCCTTGGCGCCGTACGCGCGGACATCGGCGACGACGCGGTGCCGCGGGAAGCGGTCGGCGCCCGCGCGCTGCCCGGCCTTCCCTACGTACGGGATCTGCGGATGGGTGTACGGCGACTCGGCGAACTCGCGCCAGAGCGCAGAGGTACGGGGTGCGTGGGGCGTGCGGGGCGCGCCGGGTGTCGCGGGCGCTGCTGACGCTTCGGTGGTCGTCAACCCGGCGGCGGCCACGGCGACAGCGCTGCCCAGCAGTGTTCGCCTCCCGACCGCGCGCGGCGACTGTTGCTGCTGTCCGTAGCCCATAACGCTCCTCCACATATATGAACGACGTTCAGATGTGCGTCTGCGGGTGAGCATGACATGCCGTACGAGCGGCAGGGAAGAGTCGTGCCACGACTCAGACGGAACTCAGGCGGGACCTCAGGCGGAACTCAGGCCGACGGGTTCCGGGTCAGATGGGCGAACGCGTCCAGATTCCGCGTGGACTCGCCACGGGACACCCGCCAGGCGTACTCCTTGCGGATCGCGCTCGCGAATCCCAGCTCCAGCAGAGTGTTGAAGGCACCGTCCGCCGCTTCGAGCACCGAGCCCAGCAGCCGGTCGATCTCGTCGTCGGTGACGGCGGCCAGCGGGAGTTTGCCGGTCAGATAGATGTCGCCGAGGCGGTCGACCGCGTAACTCACGCCGTACAGCTTGAGGTTGCGCTCCAGCAGCCAGCGGTGGACGCCCTCGGCGTTCTCGTCCGGGCGACGGATCACAAAGGCGTTGACGGAGAGCGCGTGGCGGCCGACGAGGAGGGAGCAGGTGGTGGAGAGCTTGCGGGTGCCGGGCAGAGTGACGACGTACGAGCCGGCCGCCGGGCTCTCCCATGTCAGCTCGGCGCAGGTCAGTGTCCGTACGATGACGCAGTTCGCGTCCGCGACCTGATCGTCGGCCCGCTGCCCGGGCCGCTGCCCGGCGGCTCGCTGTCCAGCCCGCTCCTCGGCCTGCTGCCCGGCGGCCCGCTCTTCGGCCTGCTGTCCAGCCCGCTCCTCGGCGGCCCGTTCCTCGACCCGCTGCCCGGCCCGCTCCTCGGCCCGCTGCGCCTCGGTCCGCCGTACGTCAGCCATGGTGCGAGCGTACGCGACGGCGGTGATCGTGCAGGGCGGCCAGATACACGTCCGCCGTCGCCGAGGCGGCCGTGTCCCAGCCGAAGGACTCGGCGTGGCGCGAGGCCGCCGCGCCCATCCGGTCGACCAGTTCCGGATGGTCGACGAACTCCCGCAGCACCCGCGCGTACGCCTCCGGATCATGGCCGGACACCAGGAAGCCGGTCTCGCCGTGCCGTACCGCCACCGGCAGTCCGCCCACCGCCGCGGCCACCACCGGCGTGCCCGTCGCCTGGGCCTCTATCGCGACAAGGCCGAAGGATTCGCTGTACGAGGGCATGACCAGCACGGACGCCGCGCGGAACCAGTCCGCCAGCCGGTCCTGGCCGACCGGCGGCCGGAACCGCACCACATCCGCTATGCCCAGCCGCGCGGCGAGCTTCTGGAGCCCTTCCGGCTTGGCCAGTCCCGTACCGCTCGGACCGCCGACGACCGGTACGACCAGCCTCCCGCGCAGCGACGGAAGCTGGTCGAGAAGTACCGCCACGGCCCGCAGCAGCACATCCGGCGCCTTCAGCGGCTGGATACGGCCCGCGAAGAGCGGGATGAACGCGTCGCGCGGCAGCCCGAGCCGGGCCCGCGCGGCGGCGCGGCCGTCAGCCGGACAGAAACAGTCCAGATTCACCCCGGGATGGACGACGGCCGCCTTCGCCGGTTCGGCGTCGTAGAAACGGACGAGTTCGCCGGCCTCCTCCGCCGTATTGGCGATCAGCCGGTCGGCGGCGCGCACGATCTGGGTCTCGCCGATGACACGGGCCGCGGGCTCGGGCCTGTCGCCCTCCGCGAGCGCGGCGTTCTTGACCTTCGCCATGGTGTGCATGGCGTGTACGAGCGGGACGCCCCAGCGGTCGGAGGCGAGCCAGCCGACATGGCCGGAGAGCCAGTAGTGGGAATGGACGAGGTCGTAGTAGCCGGGCCGGTGGCCCGCCCAGGCCTGCATCACACCGTGCGTGAAGGCGCAGAGCTGCGCGGGCAGATCCTCCTTGGCCAGGCCTTCGTACGGGCCGGCGTCGACATGCCGTACGAGCACACCGGGAGCCAGTTCCACGGCGGGATCCAGACCGCCGGCGGTGGCACGGGTGAAGATCTCCACCTCGATGTCGATGGCGGCCAGGCGCTTGGCCAGCTCGACGATATAGACGTTCATCCCGCCCGCGTCGCCCGTGCCCGGCTGGTGCAGCGGCGAGGTGTGGACGCTGAGCATGGCGATCCGCCGTGGCCGGCGGTGCTGGCCGGGGAGGCGGAGACGGGGCGGTCGAGCCGGTCCTGTGAACGTGCCGGCGATACGGGACACGTACTGGCTCACGTCTACGGCCTCTCGCTCGGGGAGCCGCTCGGGGCACGGCGAAGAGGAGGGTGTGCGGTCCCTCCGAGGCCCTCAACAGCGGAATGGGCTCCTGCATTTCCGCCGCCATTTCCACTTTGCCAAATCATTACGGTGAACGGCTCAACCCTCAGGGGTGAATGGCTCAACCCTCGGGTGGGTTGAGCGGCTCAACCCTCGGAAAGCGGTGTGCGCTGCGCCGTTGTCGTATGCGCGGCCGTCGGCGTCGCCGTAGGTGGTAGGTCGTACGTCCTGCCCTCGCCGTACGTCCCGCCGTTACGGCGTGTCGTTACCCTCGTCCCATGGTGCCCCCGGTCTCGCCGTCCCGCTCGTCCCGCCCGTCGAGCCCGTCCCGTCCGGTGGGCACCGTGACGCGTGGCACCACGCACCAGAACCGGTTGCGCCGTATGGACCGCTGGATCACCGCCGTACACGGACCGGCCCTCCGTCGCTCGGCGAGCGCGCCCGTCGTGGTGGATCTCGGGTACGGAGCCGCGCCCTGGACCGCGGTCGAGCTGCTGCGGCGGCTGCGTACGGCCGATCCCCGGACCGAGGTCGTCGGGATCGAGATCGAGCCGGCCCGGGTCGCCGCCGCCCTCCCGTACGAGCGTGACGGGCTCCGCTTCCGGCACGGCGGCTTCGAGCTGCCGCTGGACGGCGGCGACGGCGTACGGCCCGTGCTCGTACGGGCGGCCAATGTGCTGCGGCAGTACGAGGAGGGCGAGGTCGCCGCGGTCTGGGCGCGGCTGTGCGCGCGGCTCGCGCCGGGCGGGCTGCTGGTGGAGGGCACGTGCGACGAGATCGGCCGACGGCATGTCTGGGTGGCGCTCGGCCCGGAGGGACCGCGTACGGTCACCTTCGCGACGCGGCTCGGCTCGCTCGACCGGCCGTCCGATCTGGCGGAACGGCTGCCCAAGGCGCTGATCCACCGCAATGTGCCGGGCGAGCCGGTCCACGCGTTCCTGCGCGACTTCGACCGGGCGTGGGCGGCGGCGGCTCCGTACGCGTCGCTCGGCGCGCGGCAGCGCTGGGTCAGGGCCGTACGGGAACTGGCGGCCGGCTGGCCGCTCATGGACGACACGCGCCGGTGGCGGCAGGGCGAGGTGACGGTGGAGTGGGCGGCGCTGGCGCCTCGGTCCGGGGCCGGTACCCGATCCGGGTCAAAGGCCGGGTCCGGCTCCAAGGCCAGGTCCGGGTCCGGATCAAAAGCCGCGGCCAGGTCCGGTTCTGCCGTGGTGCCGGCGCCTCGTTCGGGTGGTCCGGGCAACGGGATGTGACCACGGGAACACCATTGGGTGCCCGTTCGTCCACAGTGGGGTGAATGAGTCCTGTGAGGTGCGGGACCCCTCTGTCCCTTTGCCGGAGGACATGACACGATCGCGACGACGACAGCACTTGCTGACGGTAAGTCGGCTAGGCGACGAAAGAGCGTTTTGAGCCGTTTTAGACCAACTGGGCGGGCGGCCCGGCTGGTTCGGAGGGGGAGCTTGTGAACCGACGTCGCAGTGCCGCTGCCGCGATCACCGTGGTGTGCGCCCTGGCCGTCCTGGCGTCGCCGAATCTGCTGAACCACGCGTACGCGGCGCCGATGCCGCCTCCCGCGCCGGTGTTTCCCAACGCCGCGCCGGCCGCTCTCAACGCGCCGTCCCCGCCCGCCGTTCCTCCGCCGCCGGTCGAACTCCCGCCGGGCGTCTCGTCGGTCACCGGAGGCGCGGTCACGCGGGACGGGAAGTCCCTCGACGACGTACGCAAAGAGATAGACCGTCTCTACCAGAAGGCCGCGTCCGCGACCGACGCGTACAACCTCGCCGACGAGCAGACCAAGAAGCAGTCCGCCGAGGTCGTCTCGCTGGCCGAGGACCTCGTGCAGGGCCAGTTGCGGATCGACGCGCTCAAGGACCAGGCGGGCGCCGCGGCCCGCGCGCAGTACCGCAGCGGTGGGCTGCCGCCCGAGGCGCAGCTCATCCTCACCGACGATCCGCAGCTCTTCCTGGACGGCGTAGGACGAATACAGCAGGGCCAGAAGGCCACCAAGGATCTCATCGCCGAACTCACCACGGCGCAGGAGGACTTGAAGGCCTACACCGTGGACGCGAGCACGCAGTGGGAGCAGCTCGAAGCCAACCGCGTCAAGAAGCAGAAGGCGAAGAAGGAGATCACCAAGCAGATCTCCGCCGCCAAGAAGCTCGAGGCGAGCCTGGAGAAGGAGGAACGGGCGCGGCTGGCACAGTTGGAGAGCGACGCCGCGTTCAGGGCGCAGTCCGCCTGGCTGGGCTCGGGCGCGGTCACGGACATCAACCGCCAGGCGAGCGCGGTGGGCAAGAAGGCGATCGCCTTCGCGACGGCGCAGATCGGCAAGCCGTACGTCTGGGGCGCGGAGGGACCGTCCTCGTACGACTGCTCAGGGCTGACCTCACAGGCCTGGGCGGCGGCCGGCCGGCCCATCCCGCGTACCTCGCAGGAGCAGTGGCGGCTGCTGCCGAGGATCGCGGTGAAGGATATGCGGCCCGGTGATCTGATCATCTACCACCAGGACGCCAGCCATGTGGCGATGTACATCGGCGACGGCGCGATCGTGCACGCGCCGAGGCCCGGGCGGAATGTGACGCTGGCGGGCGCGGGCTCGATGGAGATCCTCGGAGTCGTACGCCCGGACAAGTAGATCCCCCCGGACAAGTAGATCCCGTACGCATATGCCCTCGTACGACCCCGTACACGTATGCATGGCCTCCTAGGGCCTCCTAGGGCCTCGTACGGCCTCCTAGGGCCTCGTACGGCCTCCTATGACCTCATATGTACGAGGTCATAGGAGCATGTGGTCTCACGCGTGAACCAAGGCCGCCTCACGGCTGCTTCATGGGCGCTTGACGGGTGTTCCATGGCTGTTCCACTGGTCTGCCTCGCATGCTCCACGTGTGACGGAGAGAGCGGCGGCCAGGCCATACGTGATGTATGTCATGGCCACCGATGCCCGAATCGCGACGGATGCGGTGTGGCAGGCGGCATATGACGGTGGCTCTTCATCCTTATGCCATTCCACTGGGGCGGGAGCTAACGCTATGGTCCCCGTCTGGTGGAACGTCGATCGTCGTGCCACCCGCGCCCTCGGGGGGAGGGAAGGAAACCCAGACCGATGTCGGCACCCGTACCGGTACCCGTACCGCACCAGCGCACAGGTTCGACCGTGGAGAGGCGGCCCGCCGCCGAGAGCGCCGCGACCACAGGAAGCGACGAGACCACAGAGAGCAGCGAGACCACCAAAGGCGCCAAGGGCGGCAAGACCACCGAGGGCGGCGATCTCACGCTGCTGGTGATCGACGACGACCCGGCGGGCACGTTCACGGCTCCGGAGCTGCCGGAGGGCGCCGGCACCCGCGTCCGGATCCGTACGGCCCGTAATCTCACCGAGGCCGAGCGGCTGCTCACGGACGACATCGACTGCATCCTCGTGGACCTCGCCCTTCCCGGCTCCGGCGACAGCGACGATCTGGCCCCGCTCAAACGCGTACTGCGGCTCGCGCCTCGCCATGCCGTGCTCGCGCTGGCGGCGGAGGGCGATGTCGAGCGCGCGGCGGGCGCCGTACGGGCCGGTGCGCAGGACTATCTCTTCCGCGGCGAACTGGACGGGCGGCTGCTGAGCCGTGCCATCCGGTACGCGGTCGAGCGCAAGCGGGCGGACATCGCACAGCGCCAGCTCACCGAGTCCCGGCTGCGCGCACAGGAGAACGCGCGGCTGGAGCGTGGTCTGCTGCCCACTCCGCTGCTCCAGGGCTCGGATCTGACCTTCGCCGCCCACTACCGGCCCGGCAGATCGCGGGCCCTGCTCGGCGGCGACTTCTACGACACGGTCCGCACGCCGGACGGCACCGTACATGTGATGATCGGCGACGTCTGCGGCCATGGGCCCGACGAGGCGGCGCTCGGCGTGGAGCTGCGGATCGCCTGGCGCGCGCTGACGCTGGCGGGACTCTGCGGCGACCGGCTGCTCTCCACGCTCCAGCAGGTGCTGGAGCACGAGCGGGAGAGCGAGGAGATCTTCGCGACGCTCTGTACGGTCGACATCACGCCGGACGGGCGGCGGGCCGGGCTCTGTCTGGCCGGTCATCCCTCGCCGCTGATCACCCGGAACGGGCGGGCGGCGCACTTGCTCCCGTACGAGGAGGAGGGCGGCCCGGCGCTGGGACTGCTGCCGCGGGCGCGCTGGCCGCGCAGGCAGGTGGAGCTGGGCGCGTCATGGGGACTGATGCTGTACACGGACGGCCTGATCGAGGGCCGGGCGGCGCCCGGCGCCACGCGGCGTCTCGGCCAGGACGGCATGGTCGAGATGATCAACGCGCAGCTCGCGCGCGGGCTGACCGGCGACGATCTGCTGGAGTCGGCGGTCGCTCAGGCGCGGGAGCTGAACGGCGGCGAACTGACCGACGATGTGGCGGTGCTGCTGCTGGGCCGCGGCGGCGCGTGATCGATCCACCGGGGATCCGCCGGGATCAACGATTTTCCCTCTTTGCTGCCTCAGCGTTTGCCGTCTCAGCGCCCGCCGTTGTACGGACCGTAAGGACCGTCGCTGCTGGAACCGCCGCCACGGCGTCCGCCGCCGGAGATCTGGTGGATGGCGGGCCGTACGTCGACCATGAAGACGATCGTGGCGACCAGCCCGGCGATCTGGAGGAACAGCATCGGCACGAGGAGGTTCACGGCGACCGTGATCCCCAGGATGATGAGCCAGAACTTCTTGGTCTGCTTGTCGGCGGCCCGGTAGGCGTCCTCACGGGCCGTCGCGGAGAGGAACAGCGCGACGACGGCGAGGGCGAGCATCGCCAGATTGAGCAGCCAGAGGAATGTGCCGAAACCCGAGAGCAACATGCTGACACCGCCTGCCTGGTAGGTGGATGACCCCGTGGGTGGATGAGATATCTCGCGGCCCGTACGCCAAGGTACCTGGACAACGGACCGGACACCCGTGAGGTGCCCGGCCCGTTACGCTTCGGGACCGCCGGCCGCTGTTCGGCCGGGGCTGCCGGCCGCCGGCGCTGCCGCTCGGCTCACTTGGCGGACGGCGGAGTGCTCTTCTTGGCCGTCGTCGTCTTGCGCGGGGCGGTCTTCTTGGCCGCGGCCGTGGTCGTGACCGGCTTGGCGGCGGTGGTGCTCTTGGCCGTGGCGGGCTTGGGCGCGGCCTTGGTCTCGCTGTGCCTCGGCGCGGCCTTCGGCTCACTCTTCGGCGCCGGCCGGGACGTGGCCTTCGACTGCGTCCTGGACTCGTGCGTCCTGGGCTCGCGCTTCGGCTCGGGCTCGACGGCGACGGCGATCTCGGTGATCTGCTCGGCGCTCTCGCCACGCCAGGTCCGTACGGTCTGCTCGCCGCGCTCGGCGACCTTCTCGTACGTCTCCCGCGCCCGTACGGCGTACTCGGCGGCCATGCCCAGGCTCCGCATCGCCAGGTCCTGGGCGCTCTCGCCCAGCTTCTTCAGATCGGTGTCCAGCGAGCCGAACACCTCGCTGACCTTGGCCTGCACGGTCGCCTGGGCCTCCCGGGCCTGGATGGTGACCTTGTCCTGCACGGCCTTGGGGTCGGAGTTGCGTACGGCCTCCAGCCGCCCCGGAGCCTCGGCCCGGAACTGCTCGATCAGGCCCGGCACCTTCTTGGCCTGCTCCACGGCGATGTCGGCGGTGCCGGCCGCGAAGTAGAGAGGCGTCGGGTCGGTGAGGGTCTTGCGCAGGTCATCCACGATGGCCATGACTGGTGTCCTCCCGGATCAGTTCAGTGTGAGGGTTTTGCGGGTGGAGTGGCAGCACTGCCGTCGGCCGTGGGACCCCCGGCAGCGGCGACATCCGCACCGGCCGCCCGCTCCGTGGTCTCCGTACCGTCCGTACTCTCCGTACCTTCTGCGCTCTCCGCGTCGAGCGCGTTCTCCTTGCGGAACGACTCGTAGATCTGGAGCAGCACCTGCTTCTGCCGCTCGTTTATCGAGGGATCGGCGAGGATGACGGCACGCGTCTCCAGCTCCTCCCGCCCTCGCTCGTCCAACATCCCGGCCTGCACATACAGCGTCTCGGCGGAGATCCGCAGCGCCTTCGCGAGCTGCTGCAAAATATCCGCACTCGGCTTGCGCAGCCCGCGCTCGATCTGGCTCAGATACGGATTGGACACCCCGGCGGCATCGGCAAGCTGCCGCAACGACAACTGCGCACTGCGCCGCTGCTCACGCAGATACTCACCGAGATTGCCGACGTTGAGTGATGCCATACCCCCATACTGCGCCCGCCCGCTAACTATTGCAAGCGCATGCTTGCAATAGTGTTCCACGCAACTGTGACTGAGCCAGTTGTCCTGTCTCTGTGTCCTGTCTCCGCGATGTGTGGGCAGTCCTGCTCTTCCGTAGGCATGTGCGGTTGCGTCCCGGTCATGTGTGGGCAAGTTCTGGAGTGTTCCGGTCTTGTGTAGGTACGGCGGTCACCCCGCTTCTACGGTCGAAGTGGCTGGTCGATGTCGTACCGGAGGCCCGGGATGGATGCGGATGAGTTGTCGGCGGAGGACATCGAGCTGGAGTACGTCAGCACAGCCGGGGTCCGCGAACGGGGGCCTTTGAGCCGGTTGTGGCCGGTGCGGTTCGAGTCGGTACAGCCCGAGCGCCGGTTCCCGGCTTTCCGACGCCAGGGCAACTGGTGCGGCTGGTACTGGTCGGCGACCTGCGGCGGGCATGTGGGCTATGAGTCGTGGCTGGAGCGCGACCGTCTGATGCTGCTCGACTTCGATCCGCTGGTGACGGGCATGGCGTCGCAGCCGTTCCGGCTGTCGTGGACCAGCACGGATGGGAAGCGGGTGCGGCATACGCCGGATTTCTTCGTCCGCCGCGCCGACGGCACGGGCCTGGTGGTGGATGTGCGTCCGGATGAGCGGATCGAGCCGGATGACGCGGCGAAGTTCGCCGTGACGGCGGCGGCTTGCCGAGCGGTGGGCTGGGACTTCCAACGGGTGGGCACGCCGGAGGCGGTGCTGATGGCGAACGTGCGGTGGCTGGGCGGCTACCGGCATCCGCGAGTGCACCGCCCGCAGGTCGCTGCCCGCCTGGTGGAGGTGTTCGCCGACGGCGGCGGGCTGCTGGCCGGTGCCCGGCGGGTGGGTGATCAGATCGGGGTGCTGCCGGTGCTGTTCCACCTGCTCTGGCGTCGGGTCCTGGCCGTGGATCTGGAGGCCGGGCTGTTGTCGGCTCACTCGCGTGTCCGGCTCGGCATGGCAGAGGAAGGGAGCGGGAATGGCGTCACGTCCGCGGCTGCTGCGAGCAGGTGACCTGGTCCGGTTCGACGGACGTGTGCACACGGTGGTGGCGCTGGAGGGGACCGCGGTCCGGCTGGTTGACGAGGCACAGTCGGCGAGCGTGGTGATGCTGGCCCATCTGCTGTCCTCCACCGGCTTCGAGGTGGTCACCCCCGCCTCGGCGCGGACGGTGGTCCCGGCCGCCGGGGTGCTGGAGGGACTTCCGGCCAAGGCGGTCGAGCGAGCCGAGTGGTGGCAGCGGCACCTGGTGGAGATGCTCACGGGCCGCCCGCTGGACGATCCGCAGGGGACGGTGCGGGCCGATTACGACCCTTCGGTGAAATCGCTGCGGCAGCGGGAGCTGACCAAGGCTGCCGAACTGGCTGCGGCCGGGCATGCCACATCGCTGGCGCTGATCCAGAGGATGAGGCGCCGCTTCGAGGATGAGGGGGTGCTGGGGCTGGTCGACCCGCGGCTGCGGGCCGTCTCGGACGGAACGGGCCGCGCGGACCGGCGGGTGGTCGAGGCCCTGCGCAGGGTCGTGGACGAGCAGACGGGCCGTTCCACGGTCTCCGCACAGGTGCTGCGGCGTCGGATGGAACGCGAGTTGGAGTCTGAGCACGGGCCCGGGGTGGTGCCGTTGCCGTCGCGCACAGCCTTCTACCGGCTGCTGAAGACGCTCGCCTCCGGCCGTCACACGCTGGGTTCGGCCCGCACCCGCCGTTCGCTGGCCAAGCAGCCGGACGGCATGTTCGGCCAGCTGACCGCGGCCCGGCCGGGCGAGGTGATGGAGATCGACTCGACTCCGCTGGATGTGCTGGTCGTGCACGACGACGGCACGGTGGACACCGTCGAACTGACCGGCATCGTGGACATCGCGACCCGCACGCTGGCCGCAGCGGTGCTGCGGCCGTCGACGAAGGCCGTGGATGCCGCGCTGCTGCTGGCGCGGGCGATGACGCCGGAGCCGATCCGGCCGGGCTGGGCAGACGCTTTGCGGATGTCCCGCTCGGTGCTGCCGCACGCTTCGCTCATGGCGCTGGACGAACGGCTGGCCCAGGCGGCGGCCGTTCCGGTGATCACGCCGGAGACGATCGTCTGTGACCGGGGCAAGGCCTATATCTCCGACACGTTCCGCTCGGCCTGTCAGGCGCTGGGGATCTCCTTCCAGCCTGCCCACCCTGACACCCCGACGGACAAGCCGCATGTCGAGCGGACGCTGGGCTCGGTGGCCTCGATGTTCGTCCAGCATCTGCCCGGCCACAAGGGACGCAGCACCGAACACCGCGGCAGTGATCCGGCCGCGGAGGCGGTCTGGACGATCCATCAGCTCCAGGAGTTGTTGCAGGAGTGGATCGTCCACTGGCAGAACCGGCCGCACGACGGGCTGCGGGACCCGCTGATGCCCGGCACGGCGTTGACTCCGAACGAGAAGTACGCCGCTCTGGTCGCGGCGGCCGGACATGTCCCGGTCGCGCTCAGCCCGGACGAGTACATCGAGCTGCTGTCCCGCTGCCGGCGGCGCATCAACTCCTACGGTGTCCGTCTGGGCCACCGCACCTACGACAGCGCGGAGTTGAACCCGTTCCGCCGCCAGCCGTCCGGCACCGGCCCGGACGGGCGGAGCTGGGAGGTCCACTACGACCCCTACGACATCTCCCGCGTCTGGGTGCGCAACCACCACGACGGCGGCTGGATCACCGCCGTCTGGCGGCACCTTCGCACCGCCCCGACACCGATGGGCGAACTCGCCTGGGACCACGCTCGCCGCATCCTGGCCCAGCGCGGCACCGACCCGGCGACCGAGGACGAGATCGCCCAGGCCGCCGTCGCCCTGCTGGATCGCGCCACCGACGGCCCGGAGGACAAACCCGCGAAAGCGTCCCGCGCATCGCGCCGGGGACGCAAGGTCGCCGCCCGGACCCGGGCCACCGCCGAGCCTTCCTGGCCCCGGCCCGACGAGCCGGCCGAAGAGCCCGCCGCCGAACCGGTGCAGACGGACGAGGACGAACTCGCCGATGTGATCCCGCTGGAGATATTCGACGCACGCAAGGAGGCCGAACGGTGGTGGTGAACACCCCGGAGCCGGACGGCGAGGACATGCTGGAGCCCGGCGAGGACCGCACGGACCCGTCCACGCGCCTGGAGGGCTGGCGCCGGTTCGTCGAAGAGGACCCGGCCGTCTTCGAGCTGCTGCCCGATGAGCAGTGGCAGGCCCTAAGTCCGCCAATGCGGGATGCCTACGACGAGGCCCGCATCGCCTACCACTCCGAACTCCAGGTCGTGCGCACGTCCACGGTCAAGGACATCGCCCACCAGGGACGGCTGCTGACCCTGCTCAACCAGCGTGAGCACGGCGCCCGCCGCGGACTCATCGTCTCCGGGGAATGGACCACCGGGAAGACCACCGCGCTCAAGCAGCTCGGCCGCCTGCACGAACTGCGCGTCCGGCAGCGCTACCCGGGAAGCGACCGCATCCCGGTCGTCTACATCACCGCCCCGCCCAAAGGCTCCCCGCGCAAACTCGCCATGGAGTTCGCCCGGTTCCTCGGCCTGCCCGTGATCGGCCCGAGGCACAACACCATCGACGTCACCAGCGCCGTCTGCCAGGTGCTGATCGAGGCCCGCACGGACCTGGTCCTGGTCGACGAGATCCACCTGCTCAACCACGCCACCATCGCCGGGGAAGACCTCTCCGACCACCTCAAATACTTCACCGAGCACCTGCCCGCGACCTTCGTCTATGCCGGCATCAACGTCGAACAGTCCGGGCTGTTCACCGGCATCCGCGGCAAGCAGCTCGCCGGACGCTGCGTCCTCATCCGCACCAGCCCCTTCCCCCTCAACACCGAGTGGCGGTCCCTGATCGCCTCCATGGAGAACACCCTCCGCCTGCACCGGCACGAGCCGAACACCCTGGTGAAGATGGCTAAATACCTACACCAGCGCACCGGAGGCATGATCGGAAGCCTCTCCCACCTCATCCGGGCGTCGTCAATCTCCGCGATCCTGGACGGGAGCGAGCGCATCACCCGGACCACGGTCAAGAACATCCGCATCGACCACAGCAGCGAGTCCTCCGCCCGCGGACGCACCGACTCTCTGACCCGCACCGGCTGAACCATGGGATTCCACCCGGCACTCATCCGCCCGCTGCCCATCACCCTGCCGCCGTTCCCCGGCGAGTGCGAATCGTCTTACTGGAACCGTCTGGCCCTCGCGAACCGCGTCCCCCTGGCCCGCCTGCGCTCTCCCTCGCTCTGGCTCAACTCCCGCCTCACCAACCTCGATGCCCTCTGCATCCTCAGCGGCCAGTCCCGGCAGAGCCTGGCCAGAGCCATCCCCGGCCTCCGCGCGGAGAACGTCTCGCCCACGAGGAAAACCCACGCCCCGGCCCCCGACCACGTGGTCCGCTGGGCCTGCCGCCGCTGCGTCCCTGCACGCACCGGTTCGACGCTCCCCGCCCAGGTCTGGGCTTCCGTCCACGACAACGTCTGCCTCCGCCACAACCTCTGGATTGGCAAGAACGTCTTCGCCCCCGAACAGCAGTTTGACTTGTCCCGAACCCCCGACGTCATCCGCGCCCAACGCCACTGCCGGCGACTCCAGAGGCGCTACGGTCCGACCGTCATCGGTGCCTGTTACGACGCGACCGGCAAGCTCTGGAGCGGTCTGGCCCACCGCCACTACCGGCTCACCCGCCGAGCCGAACTCCTCCACGACATGGTCCGGTTCAAGGCACCGGCAGCCGAACCGGACAAGGCAACCCCATGGCTGATCGCAGCGGGATACCCCGAACACGTCACCCTGATCAGCCTGTTCGCATCGGTCCATTGGCGACGGTCGATCCTCAGCGACGACCTCCTCGTCGTCACACAGGCCCTCGCTGAATTCCACCGCCGCTTCCCGATGCAGGCACCCCTACGGGGCACCAGTCGCTCCTGGCTCAGCACGACCCTTGAGGCCACAGCCAGGCATATCGAAGCCCTGTTGGATCCCCGTCCAGACCGACTGGCCGATCCGCAGGCCGAGGGCGAGGACAGCGGTCCATGTCAGGGTGGCGCAGGGTGAACAGTTCGGTCTGAGCCGATTGTCAGACCTCGTTGCTAGCGTGGTGTTCCTCTAGCAACACGAAGAAACGGAGCCTTTGATGGGGCTTGCCGATGACATCAGCACTGCTGTCACGGATGTGGTGTGCTCGGACTGGGACGTGCGCACCGGCACAGTCGTCCCAGGCACAGACGACGTCAAACTGAAGAACGGCGCTGTCGAACTTGACGCCGTCTACCTGTATGCCGACCTGGCCGATTCCACCGGCCTCGCCCGCGACTTCACCAAGAAGACAGCCGCGAAAGTCATCCGCGCCTACCTCGACGCGACCTGCCGGGTCATCCGGGCGCGCGGCGGCGAGATCCGCAGCTTCGACGGTGACCGTGTCATGGCCATCTTCGTCGGAGACTCCAAGAACTCGGAGGCCGCGAAGTGCGGCCTCCAGATCCACTACGTGGTCAACCAGATCGTCCGCCCCAAAGTGGAAGCGAACCTTCCCGCGATCAAGAACAAAGGGTTCGTGGTCAAGCACTGCGTGGGCATCGACTCAGGCAAGGCGCTGGTCGTCCGAGGTGGAGTCCGCGGCCACAACGACCTCGTCTCGATCGGCCGTTCACCAAATGTGGCAGCGAAGCTGAGCGACGTGCGCTCTGCCTACCGGACCTACATCACCAAGGCGGTCTTCGACAGTTTGAACGACAAGTCCAAGTACGGCGGCGAGGACAAGAAACTGATGTGGGACGGACCCGCCACCCTCAAGGTGGGCGGCGAGGACATGTCCGTCTACCGGTCAACCTGGCACTGGAAGCCATGACTTCGACCCCAGAGTCCCGCGAAACGGCCTGGCGGATCCACACGGCAATCGGGGAGTGGACCGCCAGAGTGGACGCGAAGGCATCCTTCGCGCTCACCCTGGAATCCGCAGCACTCGCCGGGATCGTCGCACTCTCCGACAAAGATCACCTCTTCGGCAGCCTCAAGGGCTACGGCGCGCGCTCACTGCTGTGGATCGGCACCCTGTTGATCCTGGCCGGCGCCGTTCTCGCGATCCTGGTTGTCGTTCCGCGACTCCGGAAATCAAAGGTTGAACCAGAAGCCGGGCAGAACTTCGTCTACTTCGGCCACCTGCAGTTCTGGGACGCCTCCACCCTGGAGCAGGCCCTGCAACAAGAAGACGTTCTACCCGTCTTGGCCCGCCAACTTGTTGTCACCAGTCGAATCGCCTGGCAGAAGCATCGCTTCGTCCAGCTCTCGTTCCTGCTCGCCGCACTCGGCGGCGTCTTCGTCTTCTTCGCAGGAATCGCGGCCTGACCTCAGGAAAAACTCGGCAAGGTGACGGCTGCTTACGGTTGGGCGGGACAGAAGGAGGCACCCACGTCCCACCCAACCGTAAGCACCGCTGGTCACAGCCTCGCCCTGCCTACAATTATCTGGGACAGGACACTCTGTGATTGTCCGTTCCCAGTACTTGTGCAGGTTTCCCGGTGGATCTGCTCGGTGAAGTGATCGGGTCCCAGTCGTTCTGCACAGTGAGGTCTCTCGCAGGTTGCCCTACGGACGTCGCTCGGCGAAGGCACTCCCTGCCCGGCCTGTCAGCCTTCGCGTACAGTGCGCAGGCAGCAGCCGGTGGGCACTCGCGTGCATGGTGGAAACGAGGTCGGCATCCCAATGCAGGCAGCGGCCGTGCATCTCGATATGCCGGAAAGCGCACGCTTGGCCGCCTACAGCACAGTCTCCACGTCCCTCGCCCTGCAAAGTGATCGTCGACTGGGCGAGCTCGTTGACGCCGCCACACCCCTCGGCTCCGGTATCGGCGGCAGGTCTGCGCTACTGGAGGTTGACGGGAAGCCGGTCTTCGTGAAGCGGGTGCCGCTCACGGATATGGAGCGGCTGCCGGAGCACGCACGATCCACGGCCAACCTGTTCGGGATTCCTACCTTCTGCCAGTACGGCGTCGGTGGGGGGCCTGGTTTCGGGGCATGGCGGGAGCTCGCCGTTCACACGATGACGACGAACTGGGTGCTCGGGGGGCAGTACCAAGGGTTCCCGATGATGTACCACTGGCGCGTGCTGCCGGACACGGCCGCGCTTCCCGAGGAACTCGCGGACGTGGAGCAGGTCGTGGCCTATTGGGGAGGCAGGCCGGAGGTGCGCCGTCGCATCGAGGCCCTTGAGCAGTCCTCTGCGAGCCTCGCGCTGTTCCTGGAGTACATCCCTCAGACGCTCGACGAGTGGCTTACCGAGCAGGTACAGACTGGTGAAGAGTCCGCCAACCGGGCTTGTTCCCTGGTGGAGGGCGAGTTGGAGGCCGGCACGTCCTTCATGAACGCTCGTGGGCTTCTGCACTTCGACGCCCATTTTCAGAACATCCTGGTCGACGGCCGACGCCTTTACTTCGCCGACTACGGCCTCGCCATCTCGTCCCGATTCGATCTGTCACCGTCCGAGACCAGCTTCTTCGAACTGCACAGGAGCTACGACCGCTGCTACACGCGCAGCTGGCTGGTGAACAGGCTGATCACGAAGCTATACGGATACGACCGGAAAGACCGCGAGGCACTTATCCGCGCATGCGCGGAAGGAGAGGACCCGCCGGACGGGCCGCAAGAGGCCAGGGCAATCCTCTCCCGCCATGCACCGCTCGCCGCAGTGATGACGGACTTCTACGTCAAGATCCAGGACGAGAACAGGGAGACTCCGTACCCGTTGGAGGCGCTCCGCCGGGCCCTCCATGCAGACAGGTCACGTCGCAGCTGAGCAGATACTCAGCTTGTCCTGAGGCGTCAGGCATCTCCACGTGCTCCGCGTGAGGTTCTCCGGTCGATCACCTGGATGAGGGGTTTGGTCCCGTTCTTCCTTCTCGGTCCCACTGCTTCTGCACAGTGGTTCCTATGGCGGGAACGATCCAGCAGGCATTGCCCACGGTGGACCGGTTCGAGGTCGGGTGGCGGGATGACGAGGGTGAGCATCGGCTGCCGTTGGCGGATGCGGTCTCGGTGCCGTTCGAGGCCGGGCGGCCGGTCCGCGGCTTCCCGTCCTATCGCGGGCAGCGGCATTTCCCTGGGTTGTATTGGTCGTCGACGACCGGTGGGCACGTGGGGTTCGAGTCCTGGTTGGAGCGGGATCACGCGATGCTGCTCGACTTCACGCCGCAGGTGATGGGGTTGCTGTCGCAGCCGTTGTGGCTGTTCTTGGAGGACGAGCGGGGCAAACGGATCTCGCACGCTCTGGACTACTGATGATGTTCCCGACGGCTTCCTTGGGAGGGAGCTGGGCGAGGCGGTCATTCCGGCGTGAGAGCAGAAGAGGTTGGTTCTTGTTCTGCAACGACATGCGGCACCTGCCCACAGACCTGCGCTGGACCGGCTTCCCGTCCGAACTCCACATCTGACCGAGAAGACCGTTTGCCCAGACTTGAGTGAGACGACCTTGCGAGACCGGTCTCACTCAAGTCCGGGCACCGCAGCTCAGCGGCCATGCCTCACCCGGACTTATCCGAGACCGGACAGCGAGTGTCCCGGCTCATGCGATCCGCTCTGGCCTCGGAGAGCCTCGGAGAGCCTCGATCGGCAGTTGGTCGGCCCGAGTTTCGGCGGTCGGCGTAGCCTTCGTCGGTGGCAATCGGAAAAAATCATCCGGGCGATTCGGCTGTGGCCGACCTACCCGAGCCCGAGGCGCTGCTCCGCGACACCGATTGGGCCGTTCTGGATCATGCAAGAGGGGCCGCCGAGGACATCCCTGCCGCGCTGGCCGCACTCCATCACCCGGATCCTTCAGTCCGAGCCCGGGCCCTTGAGCACGGTCTGGAGCCAGTGCGCCACCAGAACACCATTTACCCGGCAACGCCACCTGCTGCCCTGTACATCGCCGCGATCTTGTCCGACCCGAGAACCACCGAGGTCGGCACATACGAGCTCCAGCAGCGCCACCGCCGGGAGACACGGCAACTTCCGCTACGCGCAGCGCTGCTGGACTGGCTGCATCTCCTTGCGCTCGACACCAACGACGAGTGCCTGGAGGTCACCAGGCGTTACGGCTTCGAAGACCCGCACATGGAACGCGTGCGCGCCATGCGCCCTGCGCTCTTCCGTGCCGTGGCCGTATTCCTCCACGATGAGAACCCCGACGTGCGCCACGCCGCTCTGGCCGCCGCCATACCCCTCGCGGAGGACCCCGCCCTCGAAGATGTCCGGGTTGAGCTTGTACCGCTTGCACACAAGCTCCTCGCCACGAGTACCGACCACCGGCACAGGACATGCGTGATCGACGGTCTGCGCGCTTGGGGCCACGACGTCCAGGACCCGCCCCCGGGGCCCTCCGCGCCCAGCCCGTCCTCTGTCCCTCCGACGGCCCCCTTGAGGTTTCCGTGACACCGATGCACGACTGCCGCATGGAAGTCGGTCGCGTCCCTGAGCTTCTGGAGCGGGTGAAGCGCGAGGACGACGCCGAAGCGTGGGATGAGCTGGACTACCGGCTGGTCCTCGAACAGGACCTGGTGTTCCCCGCAAGCTTTGCCTCCCTGCCCCACCTGGTACGTCTCGCGGCGAGAAGCTCGCGGGCCCGCGGGCTGGCCGGCTCGATCATCCGACGCGCGGCAGGGCACCACGGCTGCGACCACCTGCTGGCGAACTGCGCCAGTGCAATCACGGAGTTTCGTGCGCTGCTGGACCGATACCTGCGATCACGGCCGATCGACTACCTGGAGACGTTTCTCGCGCTGCTCGCGGTCGCGGAGCAGTACCACTGGGCAGCCGTCCTGGGGGACTTCACTGACGACTTTTACCACCTGCCCTGCCCTCACTGTGCCGTGGACGTGACGATCGCCATCGGAGACTACGGACGCTATTCGGCGATCCGGAACTGGAACCTGGGAGACATCGACCGGCGCGACCTGCGGCGTGCAGCCCCCGATGAACTGTCCGGCACCGGCCGATGGATGTACGAGACCGCCGTCCGAGACGGGCAAGGAACGCTCGCCGACGGAATCACCTATCTCTTCGGCAAGGCCGAATGCCCGCGCTGCGCCAGCGTTTTCGACATCGCGGACGAGTACACCTCCGCCAACCTCCCCGTTCTGCAATAAGCCACGGCGAACCGGAAACGATCCGCTGGTTGGTGTTACCTGCCTCGATCCGTCGCACCGTCGCAAGAAGAATCAAGAAGAATCCCGATGACGGCTGATGTGGTGCTGCCTTAGTACTCCAGCGGGATTTCGTGTCCTGGGCTGGTTCTTCGGTTGTAGTGGGATCGTTGTGCTGTGGCTTGGTGTTTTCTGCGCCAGTGTGACC
>NZ_JBHWGS010000031.1:0-26618 GCF_042732975.1 Streptomyces sp. NPDC059743
ACGGACCGCCACTGCGGTCCGTCCGGCGCCGGAGCCCTACTCCTCCGTGGAGGCGCTGACTCCGGACGGCGTCTGCTGTTCCGCCGCCGCCGTCTTCTTCGCCGTCGACTTCGCGGCCGTCTTCTTGGCCGTCGTCGCCTTCTTCGCTGTCGTCGTCTTCTTCACCGCGGTCTTCTTGGCCGTCGTCTTCTTGGCAGCCGTCTTCTTCGCGGTGGACTTCTTGGCGGCTGTCTTGCGTGCCGTCTTCTTGGCCGCGGGCGGCTCCTCCGAGGCGTCCTGAGTGTCCTGGGCCTCCTGAGCGTCCTGGGCGGGTGCCTCTGCGGGCTCGTCGGGCGCTGTGTCGGGCTTCGCCGACGTCACCACGACGACCGCCGCGTCCTCGGCGCCCGAGGGCGGCCCGGCCGGTGCCGTGACCTTGCGGGTCACACGGCGACGGGCGCGCGGAAGAGCCGCCACTGGCGGCTCTTCCGGAGTCTCCTCCACCGTCGGCACCGCTGACACAGTCGGCACGGCCTCCGGCTCCGCCGTTACGGACACGGGCTCGGACGCCGGCACGACCACCTCGGCCGCAGCCGCGTCGTCCCCGGCCTTCGGCGAACCGGCCGGAGCCGTCGCCTTGCGCGTGGCCCGACGGCGCGTACGGCCCTTGGGCGCTTCCTCGACGGGCGCCTCGGGCTCGGCCACGTCGGTCGCGATCACCGCCACCGGTGCTTCCACAGGAGCCTCGGCCAGGGCCTCCGGCTCCACCGCCTTCGGCGAGCCGGCCGGAGCCGTCGCCTTGCGCGACGCACGGCGACGCGAGCGTCCTCGTACGGACGCCTCGGCCTCCGCCACGCTGCTGAACAGTTCCTCGTCCGGCGCGAAGGCCGGCTCCGCCAGCGCGGCCGGAGCGGCCACCTCCGCGGCGATCTCGGCCTCCGTCTCGCCCTCGGCCTCGGCTTCCGTCTCCGCCGCGACCCCGGCGAGCTCGTGCTCGTGCTCGTGGTCCACACCGGACACGCCACCACGGCCGCGCTTCTTGGAGCGCTTGCCGTTGCCACCGCCGCCGACCGTCGTGGGCTGCTCCATATGGACGATCACACCGCGCCCGTTGCAGTGCACACAGGTCTCGGAGAACGACTCCAGCAGTCCCTGGCCGACCCGCTTACGCGTCATCTGCACCAGGCCCAGCGAGGTGACCTCGGCGACCTGGTGCTTCGTACGGTCCCGGCCCAGGCACTCCAGCAGCCGCCGCAGCACCAGATCCCGGTTGGACTCCAGCACCATGTCGATGAAGTCGATGACGACGATCCCGCCGAGGTCGCGCAGGCGCAGCTGGCGCACGATCTCCTCGGCCGCCTCCAGGTTGTTCCTGGTGACGGTCTCCTCCAGATTGCCGCCCTGCCCGGTGAACTTCCCGGTGTTGACGTCGACCACGACCATGGCCTCGGTCTTGTCGATCACCAGCGAACCGCCGCTCGGCAGCCAGACCTTCCGGTCCAGCGCCTTCATGAGCTGCTCGTCGATCCGGTACGTCGCGAAGACATCGGCCTCGCCCGTCCAGCGCGACAGCCGGTCGGAGAGATCGGGCGCGACATGCGTGACATAGCCGTGGATGGTCTCCCACGCCTGGTCACCGCTGACGATGACCTTTGTGAAGTCCTCGTTGAAGATGTCGCGCACGACGCGGACGGTCATGTCGGGCTCACCGTAGAGAAGCGTCGGCGCGTTACCGCTCTTCGCCTTCTTCTTGATGTCCTCCCACTGTCCCTGGAGCCGTTCGACATCGCGGCGCAGCTCGTCCTCGCTGGCGCCTTCCGCGGCCGTACGGACGATGACGCCCGCGTCCTCGGGAACGATCTTCTTGAGGATGGTCTTCAGCCGGGCCCGCTCGGTGTCGGGCAGCTTGCGGCTGATGCCGGTCATCGAGCCCTCGGGCACATAGACCAGATAGCGGCCGGGCAGGGAGACCTGGCTGGTGAGCCGGGCGCCCTTGTGGCCGATCGGGTCCTTCGTCACCTGGACGAGCACCGACTGGCCGGACTTGAGGGCGCTCTCGATCCGGCGCGGGCCGTTGGCCATGCCCAGCGCCTCGAAGTTGACCTCGCCCGCGTACAGCACGGCGTTACGGCCCTTGCCGATGTCGACGAAGGCGGCCTCCATGGACGGCAGTACGTTCTGCACCTTGCCCAGATAGACGTTGCCGACGTAGCTGGTGGCCTGTTCCTTGTTGACGTAGTGCTCGACCAGGACGTTGTCCTCAAGCACACCGATCTGGGTGCGCTCGCCGTTCTGGCGGACGACCATCACGCGCTCGACGGCCTCGCGCCGGGCGAGGAACTCCGCCTCGGTGATGATCGGCACCCTGCGGCGGCCCTGCTCGCGTCCCTCGCGGCGGCGCTGCTTCTTGGCCTCCAGACGCGTCGAGCCCTTGATGGACTGCACCTCGTCGGCGCCGGTGCCGGGCTCGGTGTCCTTGCCGCGCCGCTCGCGCGGCTCGCGGACCTTGACGACCGTACGCTCCGGGTCGTCGCCGCCCGACTCGGCCTCGGCAGCGCCGTCACCGCTGCGACGACGACGGCGACGGCGGCGACGGCTGCTGGAGGAGCCGCCACCGGAGGACTCCGCCGACTCGGCCTCGTCGTGCTCCTCGTCGTCCGCGTCGCTGTCGCCGTCCTCGGCGTGCTCAGCGTGGTCGGCGGACTCGTCGTGCTGCTCGTCGGTGGTCTCGTCGGCCTCGGCGGACTCGCCACGGCGACGGCGACGGCCGCCACGGCGACGGCGGCGCGAGGGACGGTCCTCGTACTCGTCGGAGTCGTCGCCCTCGGCGGACTGCTCCGCCTCGGTGCCGGTCTCGTCCACGGAGTCACGGGCGTCGCGCGGCTGCTCTTCGGCGGCCGGCGCGCTCTCCACCGGCTCGGCGGACTCACCGCGACGGCGGCGCCTGCGACGGCCGGAGGGCTCCGGCGCGGCGACAGGCTCGGCCGCCGCGACCGTCCCGGTCCCTGCCTCGTGGTCAAGGTCCTGGTCCTGGTCGAGCTCGGCGGCGTCGTTGTAATCGGCGGAGTACTCGGCGTCGTAGGCGTCGTCGTACGCGGGCCTGACCGCAGCCGCGGCGGCTGCCGCGGTCTCCGGCGTCTGGAACATCGGCTCGGTGAAGACGGGCGCCTGGAAGACGGCCACGGCGGGCCGGTTGGCACGGCGGCGCGAGCGCTCGGGTGCCTCGGCGGGCTCCGCGACGGACGCGGCCAGGGCGCCGCTCACGGGCTCGGGAGCGGTGGTGGCGGCTGTGGCGGCGGTCTCCGGCGCGGTGGCCCTGCGGCGTGTACGGCCACGGCTCGCGGCCTTCTCGGCGGCCTGGACGTGCACCTCGTCGGCGCTGATCTGCGCGACGATGTCCTGCGGCAGGCCCTCGCCCTCCTGGCTCTCGCTCTCTTCTGCGCCCGGCGCACCGGCGGGCGCGGTGGCCCTGCGGGTGGCGCGACGGCGCGTACGGGTGGCGGGCTTGGGCTCGGGCTCCACGGCGGCGGGCTCCTCGGCCGGGCTCTCCTCGGCGGCGGCCTCGACGGGCTCCGGCTCGGCGGCGGGCTCGGGCACGATGATCTCGGACGCGGCGACCTCGGACGTGGCGGCCTCGGGCGCGGTGGCCCTACGGGTCGCACGACGGCGCGTACGCGGCGGCGCGGCCTCCTCGGCCACCACCGTCCCGGCACCATCAGTGCCCTCGGCGCTCACAGCGCTCTCCGTTGACTCGGCCGTCTCGGCCGTCACGACCGTCACGGCAGGCTCAGCGGTCTCGACCGGCGCCGCGACCTTACGAGTGGCACGGCGGCGCGTGCGCGGCGGCGCGGCCTCTTCGGCCACAGCCGTCTCGGCGCTCTCCGCCTCTGCCGACGGAGTCGTCTCAGCCGTCACCTCGGGCACGGCCGCCTCCGGCGCCGCTGCCTTGCGTGTCGCACGACGGCGCGTGCGCGGCGGCGCGGGCTCCTCGGCCACGGCATCCGCCACAGCCGCCTCGGCCGCCTCAGCAGCCGGTATGGCCGGCACGACCGTCTCGGCCACGCTCACGGCGTCGCCGCTCTCAGCACCTGCGGTCGGCGGCCCGGCGGGCCGGGACGCGGCCCGGCGCCTGCGGCGCGGCGGCAGCGTGTCGCTCGGAGAGTTGTTCTCTGCGTTGTTGTCGTTGCTGTCGTTGTTGTCGGCGTTCCCGGGGTTTCCGGGTTCGATGGGCTCAAGCATGCGGGGGTTTCTCCCGTCACGCTCCCGGGCGCCACGCCTGGATCCGGTCCGGCCGCGGCCCGCGCAGTGCGCGAATGCCGCCGTCCGGGGCGCGGGCGCCGCACGGGAGCTGTTATGTCTGGCTCGCCGGTTCCCTACGCGCTGTGCGCACGGCCTGGCGAAAGTCTTCTGGTCAGTGCGCGGCCCGACCCAGGTGGCTCCCGAGTCCCGGAGCTGCGCTACAACGACCGCCCTACGCGGAACCTGCACCTTCCGGCGCCTTCGCGGCGGCGAGTACGGCGGCCGTGGATGGCGCGGGCCGGACTGCCTCGCGGTCGGGCGCGAGCGGGTCGGTCACCGTGCCGGTCTCCTCGTCGAAGAGCCCCTGCGCCAGCCTGGTCACCGCTGCGGGGACCGGCGGCGCCAGGTCGGCCACAGCTCGGAGACCGGACAGGACGTCGTCGGGTCGAACGGCGGGTGTTGCGTGCCGAACAACCAGCCGCAGTATCGCACAGGGCCCGTCCCCCGGCCTATCAGCCTGTGGAGGAGCGGACTCCAGCGTGACCACGGCACTCCGTGCGTCGAAGGTCCGCAGACCGTTCTTCGTACGGCGTTCCACCTCGACCGACTCGGCGGCGAGAAAGGCCTGCACGGCCTCTTCCGCCCGCTGCGGCTCGACGCCGTCCAGCCGCAGCTCCCAGACGGAAGCGGTCAGCCGGTCGGCGAGTCCCGACGTACGGGCCTCGACGGCGTCGACGATGTCGAGTCCGGCCGGCAGCGACTCGTCCAGCAGCTCACGCAGCTTGTCCGGGTCGCGCGCCTCCGCCAGGGCGATCTCCAGGAACTCGGCCTCACTGCCCGTGCCGGTGGGTGCGGCATTGGCGTACGAGACCTTCGGGTGCGGTGTGAACCCCGCCGAGTACGCCATCGGCACATCGGCGCGGCGCAGCGCCCGCTCGAAAGCACGCTGGAAGTCACGGTGGCTGGTGAACCGGAGGCGTCCGCGCTTGGTGTAGCGCAGTCGGATGCGCTGCACCGCCGGTGCGGGTGGCGGGCCTTCGGGCTGTCGCTTGCCCAGTGCTTCTTCTCCTCGGTGCGGGCGGTACGCGGTGACGCGCCGCCCTCGGACGTGGGGTGACCCCCGGGTCCCGGCTCAGTCCCGCTTCCGCGAGCAGATCTCAGGTGCGGGCTCCGCGCCGGGGACGATCGTTGTACTACCCAGAGTACGCGTAACGCCCTCCGACAGTTCCCCAGCCTTCTGCGGACGAGGCGCGCGGACGAGGCCCTGTCCGGTCGGGACGCGTCAGACGGCCGCCGTTCCGATCCAGAAGCGCAGTTTTCCGCCGCGCTCGTCCTCCAGCACTCCGCCCGCCGACTCGATCACCTTGCGCGAGGCGGTGTTCGTGGTGTCGCACGTGACGAGGACGGACTCGATACCGAGCCCGCGGGCGACCGGGATGGCCTCGGTCAGCATCGCGGTCGCATGGCCGCGCCGACGGGCGCTGGGACGTACGGCATAGCCGATATGGCCGCCCAGCTCACGCAGAAAAGGGTTGAGGCGGTGGCGGATGGCGAGGCGTCCGAGAAAGGTGTCGCCGTCGACGTACCAGAGCGTGGTGTTGGGCACCCAGCCGTCGACGCGCGGAGTCTCCTCCAGCGGCTCGGCGTTGAGCCGGTCCACATACGTCGCGAAGACCTCGGGCCGGTGCCAGCTCGCCGCGAACTCCTCCATCTCATGGAGCAGCAGGGCCCGTTCGCCCGCGCCCTCCGCCACGAACTCCGCCATCGCGTCGAGGAAGGAGGCCTGGATCCGTACGTCGGGAGCGATGAACCGCGGCATCCGCCCATTGTGCCGCCGCACGCGCGCGCCCGGCCACGGATTACCCGTGACCGGGCGCGGCTGCCCGTGACCGGGCGTGTACAGGCCTCAGTCGACGTTGATCTCGTTGTGGATGTCGCCGACCGAGAAGTTGACCAGGCCCAGGCCACCGCAGGCAAGGAGACAGAGCCGGCCCGGAGGTGTCGGAGGCACCGGCGTCTCCGACACCGTGACCGTCGTCTCGGCGTTCGAGGCGCCGCAGTCGGTGTTGCCGTTGTACGCGGCGGTGATCGTGTGCGTGCCCGTCGTGCTGAAGGTGGTCGTGTACGACGCCTGACCGCCGGCATCGACCGGCACGGTGTTCAGCAGGTCACTGCCGTCGAAGAACGTCACTCCGAGGCCGCCGCTGGGATCCGCCGTGCAGGAGACCGTGGCGCTCAGCACCACGGACTGCCCGACGGACGCCGACGACGGTGTCGCCTGGACGGTGGTCGAGGACGGCACCGCCGCTGCCGCCGGTGAAGCAAAGGCGACCACCGTGGCCACCGCCGCGAAGGTCACCGTTTTCCACATCTTCCGCTCTTGCAAAAGCCTCACTGCTTCGACTCCTCGATCGGCCCTTGGGGACGATTTCGTTTCGCTGATTCGGAAACGAGACCGTAGAACGCGCATCGTGGGCCGAAGGGGAGCTGTCGGCGTGATCGGCCCGCATGGGTCAGAGGGATCACCCGTCCGAGCGGATACGTTTCTTCTTACGGTTGTGCTGCTTCTCCTTACGTTTTTCGACGCTTTTTGACATCTGAATGACGCAAAATGACGCGCCGCATCAGAGCCGCATCAGAACTGCATCAGATCTGGCGTACCCGATCAGATCTGCGGAGGCGGCACGCGCAAATACGTCAGGGAATTACTCGTTCCGCCGAGAGTGATGACGCTGACGGCGACGGAGCCCGCGGGACCAGCCGGTGCGAGCGCGGCAATGGCGGTGTCCGAGAGCACGGTGAATTCGGCGGGCGTGACACCGAAGCGCACGGTGGTCGTGGTGGTCAGAGCGGTGCCGGTGAGCGTGACACCGGATCCGGCGCTCGTCGGTCCCTGACCGGGAGCGAGGGCGGTGAGTACCGGCGCCTGTACATAGGTGTAGTTGAGGGAGTTGCTGGTGCCGCCCGGAGCGGTGACGGTGAGCGCGACCGTACCGGTGCCCGCGGGCGCGACAGCGGTGATGTGGGTCGCGGAGTCAACGACGTAACTCGTGGCGGGCGTGCCGCCGAAGGTGACCGCCGTGGCGCCGGCGAGACCGGTGCCGCTGATGGCGACCGTGGTGCCACCGGACGAAGCGCCCTGATAAGGCGTGACGGAGATGAGCGCGGGCGCGCCCAGATAGAAGTAGTAGACGGGCCCGGTGGTACCGCCGAGCGTGGTGACCGTGACCGGCACAGCGCCTGTGCCGGCAGGCGCGACGGCGGTGATGTGAGTGGTGGAGTCGACGACGTAACTGGTGGCGGGCGTACCGCCGAAGGTGACCGCCGTGACTCCGGTGAAGCCGGTGCCGGTGAGGCCGACCGAGGTGCCGCCGGCCGAAGGTCCCTGGCTGGGCGAGAGCGCGGTCAGTGTCGGCGTCGGCGCATAGGTGTAGTTGACGGCGTTGCTGGTGAAGCCGGGAACCCTGACGGTGACGGGAACGGTGCCCGTACCGGCCGGAGTTGTCGCGGTGATCTGGACCGCCGAGTTGACGGTGTAGGTGAGGGCAGGAGTAGCGCCGAAGTTGACCGCGGTCACTCCGACGAAACCGCTGCCGTTCAAGGTGACGCTGCTGCTGCCTGCCGAGGGCCCCACATTGGGTACGACCGAGTTGAGAACGGGCGCGGCGGCGACGGCGGTTGGCCGTGCCGCTCCTGCCGCTTGGTCGCTGCTTTCCACGGTGTCTCCCGTAGCTGGTCGTCGGCCCGGGAAGGCCGGAGATGGCTGATCGGACGGTCTCGAAGGTCTGGATGGGATCGAAGGTTTACGCGGCCACTTCGCGAAGTGGCCGCGTAAACCCTTGTGAAGTACCAGCCGCTCTATGGAGAAGCGGTCAGATACCGGGACCTGCGACGTACGTGAACCCGTCCGTCGCGGTCGCGCTGCCCGCGTCGTTGCTCACGACGACATCGACGGGACCGGCCGCGCCGGGCGGAGTGACGGCCGACACCGCGGTGTCGGAGATCACCGTGAAGGGCGCCGGGTTGCCGTCGAAGGTGACACTGTTGGTGCTGGTGAGACCGGTACCGGCCACCGTCACCGGAGTGCCGCCGGCCGTCGGTCCCTCGGCGGGAGTGACGGTCGTGACGGTCGGGACGGCCACGTACGTGAACGAGAGCCCGTTGTTGGTGCCTCCGGCCGTGGTGACACTGACTCCGACCGAACCGGCCGCGCCGGCCGGTGCGGTAACGGTGATCTGACCGTCCGACACCACTGTCGGCACGGCGGTGTTGGCGCCGAAGGCGACACTGGTGGCGCTGGAGAGACCGGTGCCGTTGATGGTGACGAGCGTGCCGCCCGCCGTCGATCCGGAAGTCGGGCTCAGCGTCTGCTTGAACGGTGCGCCGACGTAGTAGAACGGGATCGGATTGCTGGTCCCGCCCGGAGTGGTCACCGTGACGCCGACCGCGCCGTTGCCGGCCGGAGAGACAGCGGTGACCTGAGTGGGCGAGACATTGGTGACGGAGGTGGCGGACCGGGTGCCGAAACGCACCGCGGTGGTGCCGCTGAGGTTGGTCCCGGTGATCGTGACGAGCGTGCCGCCGCCACTGGATCCCTGGGTCGGACTGATGGGCATGGGAGATTCCTCCTCGCTCGGAATGCGGTACATTGCCGAGCAGTGGTCGGGCATTCGGACTCGCATAGGTCCCGGATCGGGGCGGGTCGGCTCTCGTGTCCACTGTGGTGACTCGATGGCTTTACGTCGGCGTCGGAATGCGGTTCGAGCCTCTCGCGCCGCACGTAAAGCCATTGAGGAACACATCCCGGATGAGCACTCGCGTGCGCGCCCAGGGGTCGGTTCGCCTCTCTTCGAGGATTTCTGCGTCCGCCGATGCGGAGACTTCAGTCACCCATCCGAGTGATGCTCTCAGCAAGAGATTTAACATGAAGTCACTCTTTCGGCCGAGCGCACCAAGACGTGAAAAACAGGCGCACTTACCGCGCATTCACGAATAGCGGATCATAGGACTATCCCGCTGAGGTCCCTCGCCGTTGCCTCGCCGGCACAGCACGACGAAGGGGCCAAGGTCCTCGGACCTCGGCCCCTTCGGGACATCCCTCCGCCGCGCGTCAGCCCGCGCTCGCTCCGGGCCCGGCGTTGACCACCGTCAGCGGCAGCAGCTTCTTGCCCGTCGGGCCGATCTGGATGTCGAGGTCGAGCTGAGGGCAGACACCGCAGTCGAAGCACGGAGTCCAGCGGCAGTCCTCGACCTCGGTCTCGTCCAGCGCGTCCTGCCAGTCCTCCCAGAGCCAGTCCTTGTCGAGACCGGAGTCCAGATGGTCCCAGGGCAGGACCTCCTCGTAGGTACGCTCACGGGTCGTATACCAGGCGACGTCCACGCCGTGCTCGGGCAGCGTCTTCTCCGCGCACGCCATCCAGCGGTCGTACGAGAAGTACTCCCGCCAGCCGTCGAACCGGCCGCCGTCCTCGTACACCGCGCGGATGACCGCGCCGATACGCCGGTCGCCGCGCGAGAGCAGGCCCTCCACGATGCCGGGCTTGCCGTCGTGGTAGCGGAAGCCGATCGAGCGGCCGTACTTCTTGTCGCCGCGGATCTTGTCGCGGAGCTTCTCAAGACGCGCGTCGGTCTCCTCGGCGCCGAGCTGCGGCGCCCACTGGAACGGCGTGTGCGGCTTGGGTACGAAGCCGCCGATCGAGACCGTGCAGCGGATGTCGTTCTGTCCGGAGACCTTCCGGCCCTCGGCGATGACCTTGACGGCCATGTCACCGATCTGGAGGACGTCCTCGTCGGTCTCGGTCGGCAGACCGCACATGAAGTACAGCTTCACCTGACGCCAGCCGTTGCCGTAGGCCGTGGAGACCGTACGGATCAGATCCTCCTCCGAAACCATCTTGTTGATGACCTTGCGCAGCCGCTCGGAGCCGCCCTCGGGCGCGAAGGTCAGCCCGGACCGGCGGCCGTTCCTCGTCAGCTCGTTGGCCAGATCGACATTGAACGCGTCGACACGGGTCGACGGCAGGGAGAGACCGATCTTGTCCGCCTCGTACCGGTCGGCGAGTCCCTTGGCGATGTCACCGATCTCGCTGTGGTCGGCGGAGGAGAGCGAGAGCAGACCGACCTCCTCGAAGCCGGTCGCCTTCAGGCCCTTCTCGACCATCTCGCCGATGCCGGTGATGCTCCGCTCGCGCACCGGGCGCGTGATCATGCCGGCCTGGCAGAAGCGGCAGCCGCGCGTACAGCCGCGGAAGATCTCCACGGACATCCGCTCATGGACGGTCTCCGCGAGCGGTACGAGCGGCTGCTTCGGGTAGGGCCACTCGTCCAGGTCCATGACGGTGTGCTTGGACACCCGCCACGGCACACCGCTCCTGTTCGGTACGACACGGCCGATACGCCCGTCCGGCAGATACTCGACGTCGTAGAAGCCCGGTACGTACACACCGCCCGTCTTGGCGAGCCGGAGAAGGACCTCCTCGCGCCCGCCCGGACGGCCCTCCGCCTTCCAGGCGCGGACGATCTCGGTGATCTCCAGGACGGCCTGCTCGCCGTCGCCGATCACCGCGCAGTCGATGAACTCCGCGATCGGCTCGGGATTGAAGGCCGCGTGACCGCCCGCGAGGACGATCGGATGGTCGACGGTACGGTCCCGGGCCGCCAGCGGGATGCCCGCGAGATCCAGGGCCGTGAGCATATTGGTGTAGCCCAGCTCGGTGGAGAAGCTCAGCCCGAAGAGGTCGAAGGCGGAGACCGGGCGGTGCGAGTCCACCGTGAACTGCGGCACCTTGTGCTCGCGCATCAGCTCTTCGAGGTCCGGCCAGACGCTGTACGTACGCTCGGCGAGCACACCCTCGCGCTCGTTCAGCACCTCGTACAGGATCATGACGCCCTGGTTGGGCAGTCCGACCTCGTAGGCGTCCGGATACATCAGCGCCCAGCGGACGTCGCACGCGTCCCAGTCCTTGACGGTGGAGTTCAGCTCGCCGCCCACGTATTGGATCGGCTTCTGCACATGCGGGAGCAGGGCTTCGAGCTGTGGGAAGACCGATTCAGGCATCACGGATCTTTCGTGGACCGACAGTGGGTGGACCGACGGTGGATCGACAGGAGACCGTCGGTGGGCCGACAAGGCTGGCCATCCAGACTACCCCGGTGCTCAGCCGGTCAGATCCGCCCTCAGCCCCGGTGCCGACGCCCGCTCCCACACCTGCGGCAGCTCCCGCTCCCGGCCCGCCGCCTGGGCCTCCTCATGGCCGTGCAGCAGGCCCCAGGTGAACGCGGACTCGCCCGCCGCGTGGGCGCGGATACCGAGGTCACGGAGGGCGTCACGGGCCACCACACTGTCCTGGTGGTCGCCGAGCACGGTCTGTACGGCCTTCATCCGCTTGACGAACCGCTGAGCGGGCCTGCCCAGCGCGGGCAGGGCCGCCTCGGCCGCGTAACGGGCGCGCTTGGCCGCCTTGCGGGCGTTGTGGAGGGCGATGTCACGCTCCTCGCCCGGCGGAAGCTCCAACGCCTGCTCCACGCGGCCCGCCAGCCGTCCGTAGTCCTTGAGGATCGCCGCGGGCAGCACCTTCCCGGGCCGGTTCGCCGCGGCCGGCCGCAGCAGCGGCGGATCCGCGAGCAGCGCGTCGAGGCTGTCCAGCAGGGCGAGATACCGCTCGCTGTCGAGTACGGCGACGGCCTGGCTCCGCGAGCCCGCGCGGCGGCCGGCGTTCCAGATCCTGAGCCTGGCGCGCACCGGGCCGAGCAGCAGTGTGTCGGGCAGCTCGGCGATCCGGGAGAGCAGCCGTTCGTTCAGGACCTCCTGGTCACGGTCGATGCCCAGCTCCGCCGCGAGCCACTTCAGCTCCTCGCCGATGGGATCGGTCACGGACCGGTCGACGACCTTGCCGTACGTACGGAACGCGGAGCGCATCCGGCGGGTGGCGACGCGTAGCTGGTGCACGGAGTCCGGCAGATCGCGGCGTACGGCGGGGTCCTGGGCGACGATCGCATCGGCCTGGACCCGCAGATAGGCGAGCACATGCTCGGCGGCGGTGACCGGCCTCTTGGCGCCCTTGCCCTTCGCGCGCTTGGCCTTCGCGCCCTTCACGCCCTTGCCGACCGGCTTCCCGGCGCCCTCGTCCTTCGCGCCCTGCGCGTCCTTCCCAGTGTCCTCGCGCGCCGTCTCCGTCAGCGCCCTGCTCAGCTTCGACGCGGCGGACGCGGGACGCAGCCCGGCCTTGCGCAGCTTCTTGTCCACCGCGTCCAGCAGCGCCGGATCGGCGTCGTCCGTCAGCTCCACCTCGACCTCGGTCCACGAGGTGGCGACCACGGTGTCACCGAGGCGCTGCGCCCGTACGGTGTCGACGCTGACCTCCGCCAGCGGAGCGCCGTCGCCGCCGAGCAGCCTGCTGATGTCGCGCGAGGTGCGCAGCCGTACGACCGGGATCAGCCGCGCGTCGCGGATCCGCGAGCGCAGCAGGGCGGTCAGCTCCTCGGGGACGGTGTCGGCCAGCGGCGCCCGGATCTCGTCACGGACGCCCGGCGAGACGGGCAGCTTGAGATGCCAGCCCGCGTCGTCGCCGCCCGTTCTGCGCCGGAGCGTGAGGGAGCCAGCGGCCAGACGCAGATCAGCCGTGTCGTAGTAGACCGCGTCGAGCTCCACGACACCGTCGGCGCGTACGGCGTCCACTCCCTTGGCCCGGGCCAGATCCGGCAGCCCGGCCGCTCCGCCGGACACCACCGCTCCGCCGGAAGCCACTCCGCCGTCCCTGGAACGGCTCGGGAGTTCGTACTTACGTTCGATCTCTCGCTTCGTTTCCGCCATACTCTGGAACATACCCGCGAATTACCGTCATAGGGCCGCCAGCGGTCGCTGCACCCGGATCGACTGGAGCAGTCCCACCGCGATCCAGACCGCGAACATCGACGTACCGCCGTACGACACGAACGGCAGCGGCAGCCCGGCCACCGGCATGATGCCCAGCGTCATCCCGATGTTCTCGAAGGACTGGAACGCGAACCAGGTGATGATGCCGCCGGCGATGATCGTCCCGTACAGATCGGTCGCCTCCCGGGCGATCCGGCAGGCCCGCCACAGCACCACACCGAGCAGCAGCAGAATCAGCCCGGCGCCGACGAATCCCAGCTCCTCGCCCGCGACCGTGAACACGAAGTCCGTCTGCTGCTCGGGCACGAACTGTCCGGTGGTCTGCGAGCCCTTGAAGAGCCCGGTGCCGGTCAGTCCGCCCGAGCCGATCGCGATCCGCGCCTGGTTGGTGTTGTAGCCGACGCCCGCCGGATCCAGCTCCGGATTGGCGAAGGCCGCGAAGCGGTTGATCTGGTACTCGTCCAGCACACCGAGCGCCGCGACCGCGACCGCTCCGATCGCACCGGCGCCCACCAGCCCGAAGATCCACCGGTTGGAGGCGCCCGAGGCGAGCAGCACGCCGAGCACGATCACCACCATGACCATCACCGAACCGAGGTCCGGCATCATCATCACGATGATCATCGGGACCACCGCGAGGCCGAGCGACTTCGCGACGATCCAGTGGTCCGGATGCTCCTGGTCGCCCGCGTCCACCCGGGCCGCCAGCATCATCGCCATGCCGAGGATGATCGTGACCTTCACGAACTCGGACGGCTGGAGCGAGAAGCCTCCGGGAAGCAGGATCCAGGCGTGTGCGCCGTTGATGGTGGCGCCCAGCGGTGTGAGCACCAGTACGACCAGCACGACGGAGAGCCCGTAGAGCGCCGGCACCGCGCCTCGCAGTGTGCGGTGCCCGAGCCAGATCGTGCCGACCATCAGGGCGAAACCGATGCCGGTGTTGAGCAGATGGCGCAGCAGGAAAAAGTACGGATCGCCCTGGTTGAGCTGCGTACGGTTACGGGTCGCCGACCAGACCAGCAGCGAGCCCAGCAGCGACAGCGCCAGTGCCGAGAACATCAGCGGCCAGTCGAGCCTGCGCACCATCGAGTCACGGGACGCGAGCCGGGTCCATGTGCCGCGCTGCGGACCGTATCCGGAGACCGAGAAGCCACCTGGGCCGGCCATCGCTCAGTCCCTCCGTGCGGTGGTCACCGCGGGCGGGCCCGCGAGGAGCTGGGGCTCCAGTGGTTCCTTCGGCGGCTCGTACGGTTCGACCTTCGGCGCGTCGATCGAGCCGTCGGGCTGGATCTTGGGCAGTTCCGTGCGCGGCTCGGGCATCAGCGCCTTGCTGAGGTCCTGCTCGCCCTTCGCGTTCAGTCCGTACATCGCCTCGTAGATCTTCCGCACCGCGGGCCCCGACGCTCCGGAGCCGGTACCACCCTGGGAGATCGTCATGATGATCGTGTAATCGCTGGTGTACGACGAGAACCACGAGGTCGTCTGCTTGCCGTAGACCTCGGCCGTACCCGTCTTGGCGTGCATCGGGATCTGCTTCTGCGGCCAGCCGCCGAACCGCCAGGCGGCGGAGCCGCGCGTGGTCACGGCCGCGAGAGCCTCGTCTATCAAGTCGCGCGTCTTCGCGTCGAACGGCAGCTTGCCATGGGACTTGGGCTCGATGATCTTGGTCTGCTTGCCGTCGGCGCTGACGATCGCCTTGCCGACGACCGGATTGTAGAGAGTGCCGCCGTTGGAGATCGCCGAGTAGATGGTCGCCATCTGGATCGGTGTGACGAGGATGTCGCCCTGGCCAATCGAGTAGTTGACGGAGTCACCGGCGCGCATCAGATTGCCTTCGAGACAGCCTTCGTAGGCGAGCTGCTGGACATAGGTGCCGCCCTTCTTGCCCTGCTTGCACCAGCTGGCCTTGTTGGCCTCCCAGAACTTCTGCTTCCACTCGCGGTCCGGGATCCGGCCGGTGACCTCGTTGGGCAGGTCGATACCGGTCTCCTTGCCGAGGCCGAACTGATGGGCCGTCTTGTAGAACCAGTTCTTGGCGTCCTTCTTGGGCTTCAGACCGCCGTCCTTGATCCACTCCTTGTGCGCGAGCCCGTAGAAGACGGTGTCGCAGGAGACTTCGAGCGCCTTGCCGAGGCTGATGCTGCCGTAGCCCCGGGACTCGAAGTTCTGGAAGGTCTGGCCGCCGACGTTGTACGAACTGGGGCAGGGATAGCTGCCGTTGAAGTCGTAGCCGGCGTTGACCGCGGCGGTCGAGGAGACGACCTTGAAGATCGAGCCGGGCGCCGCCTGGCCCTGGATGGCCCGGTTCAGCAGCGGGAAGTTGGAATTCTTGCTGGTGAGTTTGGCGTAGTCCTTGGCGGAGATACCGCCCACCCAGGCGTTGGGATCGTACGTCGGCTGGGAGGCCATCGCGACGACACGCCCGGTCTTCGCCTCCATCACGACCACGGCTCCGGAGTCCGCCTTGTAGGGCGTGTTGGTGTTGCGGTCCATCTCCTTGCGGGCGGCCTTCATGGCCTCGTTCAGCTCGTACTCGGCGACAGCCTGCACGCGCGCGTCGATGGAGGTGACGACATGGGCGCCGGGCTCGGCCACGTCGCTGCGGGCCTGTCCGATGACACGGCCCAGATTGTCGACCTCGTAGCGGGTGACACCGGCCTTGCCGCGCAGCGCCTTGTCGTACGTACGCTCAAGGCCCGAGCGGCCCACCTGGTCGGAGCGGAGATACGGCGAGTCGGTGTCGTGCGCCTTGGTGATCTCCGCGTCGGTGACGGGCGAGAGATAGCCCAGCACCTGGGCGGTGTTGGCGAGACCGGGCGCGGTGTAGCGGCGTACGGCGGTGGGCTCGGCGGTGATCCCGGGAAAGTCCTCGGCGCGCTCACGGATCTGGAGCGCCTGCTGTGTGGTGGCCTCGTCGGTGATCGGGATCGGCTGGTACGGCGAACCGTTCCAGCAGGGCTGCGGAGTCTTCGCGTCGCAGAGCCTGACCTTGTCCATCACGTCCTTGGGTTTCATCCCGAGGACATCGGCGAGCCGGGTCAGTACGTCCTTGCCGCCGTCGTCCATCTTCATCAGGTCCGTACGGCTGGTGGAGACGACGAGCCGCGTCTCGTTGTCGGCGAGCGGAACGCCTCGGGTGTCGAGGATCGAACCGCGCACGGCCGGCTGGACGACCTGCTGTACGTGGTTGCTCCTGGCCTCGTCCGTGTACTCCTGGCCGTTGCGGACCTGGAGATACCAGAGCCGGCCGCCGAGCGTGAGGAGCAGGGAGAGGACGAGGACCTGGATGACGATGAGCCGGATCTGGACCCGCTGTGTCCGCCCGGTCTCCGGGATATTGCTCAAAGCCGCTTGACCCCCTTGATACGTCCCGCCCTGGCCGCGCGGTTACGGGCGGCCCTGACCCACAGTCCGCCGCGCTGGCTGCCGATCCGCAGTCCCGTGCCGGTGGCCTGCCAGCCCGAGGAGACATCGGAGCCGCCGCCGCTCTTCTCGGTCCCGGCGAGCGGATCGTTCTCGGCGCGTCTGGCCAGCCACATGATCAGCGGTACGACGAACGGCGCGAGCAGCAGATCGTAGACGGCGGCGGAGAACAGCAGGCCCGCGAGGCCCACATGGCGGGCGGCGCCGTCACCGACGAGGGCGCCCACCGCCGCGTACAGCAGTGTCGAACCGACCGCCGCGACCACGACCGCGGCCATCGGGGCGAGCGCCGATCTCATCTGGCCCTTCTCGGGCCGGGCGAGGCCCGCCAGATAGCCGATGACACAGAGCACCAGGGCATAGCGCCCGGCCGCGTGGTCGGCGGGCGGTGCCAGATCGGCCAGCAGTCCGGCGCCGAAACCGATGAACGCGCCGCCGACATGCCCGTACACAAAGGCCAGCGCGAGGACCGTGAGCAGTGTCAGATCGGGAACGGCGCCGGGAAGCTGGAGTCGGGCGAGGATGGACACCTGGACGACCATGGCCACCACGACCAGCGTGGTGGAGAGCAGAATCCGGTTGAAGCGCATGGGAATCAGCCCTACTCCTGGTCGTCCGCTTGGCCGTCGGGATTGTCTTGCGCGTTGCCGTCGCCCGGTGGATTGCCTGGCGGGTTGGCAGGCGGGACAGCCGGTGGGTTGGCGGGCGGATTGGCCGGCGGGACGCCCGTGCCGTCGCCCTGGTCCGTACCGCCCGCGATATCGGCGGCCTCGCCGTTGACTTCGAGATTGCCCTCGGGCGACGGAGTGACGGTGACCGTCACGGTGGGCGTCGGCTCGGCCTTGGGCTTGGGCGGCAGCACCGTGTCCCTCGGATCGGTCCTGGGTGCCTCGACCACCACACCGACGATGTCCAGCTTGGTGAATCCGACGAAGGGCCGTACATAGATGGTCCGGGTGAGATTGCCGCCGGACGGATCGACGCGTACGACCTGGCCGACCGGCACACCGGGCACGAAGGGCTTGTCCCTGCTGGAGCCGAAGGTCACCAGCCGGTCGCCCTTCTTCACCTTCGACTTGCCGTTGAGGAGCTGGACGGAGAGCGGACGGTCGCCCTGTCCGGTGGCGAAGCCCAGCTCGTCGGTCGCCTCCATCCGGGTGCCCACGGTGAAGTCCGGGTCATTGGCGAGCAGTACGGTCGCGGTGCTCGGGCCGACGGTGGTGACACGGCCGACCAGCCCGTCGCCGTTGATGACCGTCATGTCGCGCTCGATGCCGTCGTCGGATCCCGCGTCGATGGTGACCGTCCAGGAGAAGCCCTGGGCCGCTCCTATGGCGATGACTTCGGCGCCCTTGATGCCGTACTGCCCGGCGCCCGCCTTCTTGAGCATCTTGTCGAGTTCCTGCACCCGGCTGCGGTTGCGGACATCGCTGCCGAGCTTGGTCTTGAGCGCGGTGTTCTCCTTCTGGAGCGCGGCGATACGGTCGTGCCGCGCGCCGGAGTCCCGTACGGCTCCTATGGCGTTGCCGACCGGATTCACCGCGGACGCGACGCCGTGCTCCACCGGGCCGAAGACCGCCGCGGCGGCCCGCCGCGCGCCGTCGACCGGTGAGCCCTCACCACCGCGGATATCCACCGTGATCAGTGCGAACGCGATGGCGACCAGCAGCACCAGGAGCAGCCGGCTCTCTCGTGTGTCCCTCACGTGCGGCGGCCGTGCCTTCCTCGTAGGAATGTTTCAGCGTGGATCGGGGATATCGGCGATCCGCCGTACGGGAGGTCCGGGGGAGCGGATTCCGTACGGCGGAGCGTGGAGCGCGTCAACGACGGGGCTGGGCGTCCAGCACCTGCTGGAGCGCCTCGAACTCCTCGACGCACTTGCCGGCTCCGAGCGCGACGGAGTCCAGCGGATCCTCGGCGATATGGATGGGCATTCCGGTCTCCCGGCGCAGCCGCTCGTCAAGACCGCGCAGCAGGGCGCCGCCGCCCGTGAGCACGATCCCACGGTCCATCACATCGCCGGACAGCTCGGGCGGGCACTTGTCGAGTGTGGTCTTCACCGCGTCGACGATCGAGTTGACCGGCTCCTCGATGGCCTTGCGCACCTCGGCGGCGGAGATGACCACGGTCTTCGGCAGCCCGGAGACCAGATCACGGCCGCGGATCTCGGTGTGCTCGTCCTTGTCGAGGTCGTACGCGGAACCGATGGTGATCTTGATGCTCTCGGCGGTCCGCTCACCCAGAAGGAGGGAGTACTCCTTCTTGATGTGCTGGATGATCGCGTTGTCCAACTCGTCGCCGGCGACACGGATCGACTGTGCCGTGACGATTCCGCCGAGGGAGATCACCGCGACCTCGGTGGTGCCGCCGCCGATGTCGACCACCATGTTGCCGGTGGCCTCGTGGACCGGCAGCCCGGAGCCGATGGCCGCGGCCATGGGCTCCTCGATGATGTGCACCTGACGCGCGCCGGCCTGGGTGGAGGCCTCGATGACGGCGCGGCGCTCGACGCCCGTGATACCCGAGGGCACACAGACGACCACGCGCGGCCTGGCGAGATAACGACGCTTGTGGATCTTCAGAATGAAGTAGCGCAGCATGCGCTCGGTGATTTCGAAGTCGGCGATCACACCGTCCTTCAGTGGCCGGACAGCAACGATGTTGCCCGGTGTCCGCCCGATCATCTTCTTCGCTTCGGCGCCGACCGCGAGAATGCCGCCTGTGTTGGTGTTGATGGCTACGACGGACGGTTCGTTGAGTACGATCCCCCGGCCTCTGACGTACACCAGCGTGTTGGCGGTCCCGAGGTCGACAGCCATGTCACGGCCGATGAACGACATGTTGTTCCCCATGAGGATGCGTCTGGCCTTCCCAGATAGAGCTTTGATGGCTTCTCAGGATGGCGAGGTGGGTGCTGTGGCTTGGAGGCTTCCATCGTAGTCACGCCTGTGCGGCGTCCGCTCGCTGGCCCGCCCCGCGAACTCGTCGGCCCACCTCGTCAAGGGTGACGAAGAGTCGGCCGAACGCGTTCCCGTAATGGCCCCGCATATGCCCAAAGGCGACCGAATTCCTTCGGTCGCCTCAGGCGGTCGGCCTCGTTCGGCTGACCGACGGTCAGGAAAGGCCCGGAAAGAAAATTTTCAGTTCCCGAATGGCGGACTCCTCGGAGTCCGAGGCGTGGATCAGGTTCTCCCGGACAATGGTGCCGAAGTCCCCCCGGATGGACCCGGGCGCTGCGGCGATCGGGTCAGTAGGACCGGCGAGGGCGCGCACGCCCTCGATGACGCGCTCGCCCTCGACCACCAGGGCCACGACCGGGCCCGAGGCCATGAAGCCGAGCAGCGGCTCGTAGAAGGGCCGGCCCTTGTGCTCGCCGTAGTGCTGCTCCAGCGTCTCCTGGTCCAGCGTGCGCAGCTCAAGGGCGGTGATGGTCCAGCCCGCCTTGCGTTCGATACGGCCGATGATCTCGCCGATCAGCCCGCGCCTGACCGCGTCGGGCTTGAGGAGGACGAGAGTGCGCTCGGTCACGGTGCAGGCTCCTTCATGTGCGGGATGCAGGACCTAGAGGCTACAGGGCCCGGCCCGCGTCGATTACACAGCGTCAGCCTCTGCCGAGGCCTGTCCCGGGGCCCGTTCCTGGACCTGCTCCCCGGACCCGGCCCGCTCCTGGGCCTCGGCCTGTTCCGCCCAGCGCGCCTTGGCCTGGTCGATCGCCCGCCCGTAGTGCACCGAGGCCCACCACAGGGCCGCGAAGATCGCACCCAGCGCGAACATCGCGGGCACCGCCACACCGCTCGCGACCAGCGCGATCTGGAGCGCCCAGCCGAGCTGCACACCACCGGGACGGGTGATCATCCCGCAGAGCAGCAGACACAGCACCATCGCGATGCCGCAGACCGTCCAGACCGTGCCCACCGCCAGATCGTCCGACTTCATCGCGACCAGACCGGCGAAACCGATCACGAAGATCTCGGCGATCAGCGTCGACGCACAGAGCGTACGCAAGGAATTCAGCTCCTCTTCAACAGCAGCCGGGCCTCGCCGACCGTGATCACCGAGCCGGTCACCAGCACTCCGGCGCCCGCGAACTCGGACTCGTCCTCGGCCAGTGTGATCGCCGCCTCCAGCGCGTCGTCCAGCCGCGGCTCGACCTGTACGCGGTCGTCACCGAAGACCTCCACCGCGACGGCGGCCAGCTCGTCCGCGTCCATCGCGCGGTAGCTCGAATTCTGGGTGACCACCAGCTCCGCGCAGATCGGCTCCAGCGCCTCCAGCACGCCACGCACGTCCTTGCCGTCGCTCGCGCCCACCACACCGATCAGCCGGCTGAAGCCGAAGGACTCGGTGATGCCGTCGGCGGCGGCGCGCGCGCCCGCCGGATTGTGCGCGGCGTCCAGCACCACCGTGGGCGAACGCCGTACGACTTCGAGCCGGCCCGGCGAGAACACCGACGCGAACGCCTTGCGGACGGTGTCCATGTCCAGCGGACGCGCGTGCTGGGCGCCGATACCGAAGAACGCCTCGACCGCCGCGAGCGCCACCGCCGCGTTGTGCGCCTGATGGGCGCCGTACAGCGGCAGGAAGACCTGTTCGTACTCACCGCCGAGACCGCGCAAGGTGAGCAACTGCCCGCCGACCGCGACCTCCCGGGCCACCACACCGAACTCCATGCCCTCGCGCGCGACCGTCGCGTCCACATCGACGGACTTCTTGAGCATCACCTGCGCCGCGTCCACCGGCTGCTGAGCCAGGATCACCGTCGCGCCCTGCTTGATGATCCCGGCCTTCTCCACGGCGATCTCACCGGGCGTCTTCCCGAGCCGGTCCGTGTGGTCCAGATCGATCGGCGTCACAACAGCGACGGTGGCGTCGATGACATTCGTCGCGTCCCAGGTGCCGCCCATACCGACCTCGACCACGGCGACATCCACCGGCGCGTCCGCGAACGCCGCGTACGCCATGCCCGTCAGCACCTCGAAGAAGGAGAGCCGGTACTCCTGCATGCCGTCGACCATCTCGACATACGGCTTGATGTCCTCGTACGTCTCGATGAACCGCTCGGCGGAGACCGGCGCGCCGTCCAGACTGATCCGCTCGGTGATCGACTGGACATGCGGGCTGGTGTACCTGCCGGTACGGAGATCGAACGCGCCGAGCAGCGCCTCGATCATCCGGGCCGTGGACGTCTTGCCGTTGGTACCGGTGATGTGGATCGAGGGATACGTACGCTGCGGATCGCCCAGCACATCCATCAGCCCGGCGATCCGGCTCACCGACGGATCGAGCTTCGTCTCGCCCCAGCGCCCGGCGAGCTCCTGCTCCACGGCGCGCAGCGCCTTGTCCACCTCGGGATCCTCGGGCCGCCCGGGCACGCCGTCGCTCTGCGCGGGCCCTGCCTGGGCGCGCAGCGTACGACTGCCAGCCTCTATCACCGCCAGGTCGGGGTCGCGCTCGGTCTCGGCGGCGACGATCTCGTCGAAATCGTCGGGCTCGCCGGGCTGGTCGAATGGACGCTGCTCGCTCACGCCACCAGTCTACGGAGCCCCACCGACAGCCCGGCCCCCCGGCCGGTCACGGGCCGAGGGGCCGAGCTCACACCTGCGTACAAGCACGTACGGGCGTGTACAGACGTACGGGCGGTACGGGCGTCAGTCCTGCGGGTCCTGCGGCAGGGCCGCCACCTGGGCCGTGATCCGCTCGATGTCCGTCTCCGCCTTGGCGAGCCGGGCGCGGATCTTCTCCACCACCTGATCGGGCGCCTTCGCGAGGAACGCCTCGTTGCCGAGCTTCGCCTCCGCCTGCGCCTTCTCCTTCTCCGCCGCGCCCAGATCCTTCGTCAGCCGCTTCCGCTCCGCCTCGACGTCGATCGCGCCCGACAGGTCCAGCACCACCCGCGCGCCCGCGACCGGCAGCGTCGCCGTCGCGTGGAAGGACTCGCCCTCCGGCTGGAGCCGCAGAAGCTGACGGATGGCCGCCTCGTGCGCCGCCAGCGCCGTACCGGACAGATCCAGCCGCGCCGGCACCTTCTGTCCCGGCTGAAGCCCTTGGTCGGCCCGGAACCGGCGGACCTCGGTGATCACCTGCTGGAGATGCCCGATCTCCCGCTCGGCCTCCGTGTCACGGAATCCGCTGTCGGCCGGCCAGTCCGCGATGACGAGCGACTCCTTGCCGGTGAGCGTGGTCCACAGCGTCTCCGTGACGAACGGGACCACCGGATGCAGCAGCCGCAGCATCACATCGAGGACCTCGCCCAGCACCCGCCCGGAGACGCGCGCCTGCGCGCCGCCCTCGAAGAAGGTGGTCTTGGAGAGCTCGACGTACCAGTCGAAGACCTCGTCCCAGGCGAAGTGGTACAGCGCGTCGCTGAGCTTCGCGAACTGGTAGTCCTCGTAGTACGCGTCGACCTGCGCGACCGTCTCGTTCAGCCGCGACAGGATCCAGCGGTCCACCGCCGACAGCTCACCGGCCGCGGGCAGCGGGCCCTCGACCGTGGCGCCGTTCATCAGCGCGAAGCGCGTCGCGTTCCAGATCTTGTTCGCGAAGTTGCGCGACGCCTGGACCCAGTCCTCGCCGATCGGCACATCCGCGCCGGGATTGGCGCCACGGGCCAGCGTGAAGCGGACGGCGTCCGAGCCGTACGCGTCCATCCAGTCCAGCGGATCCACCGAGTTCGGGTTGGACTTCGACATCTTCTTGCCGTGCTCGTCGCGGACGAGACCGGTCAGCGCGATCGTGTGGAACGGCGCCACACCGTCCATCGCGTACAGCCCGAACATCATCATCCTGGCGACCCAGAAGAAGATGATGTCGTGGCCGGTGAGCAGCACATCGGTCGGATAGAACTTCTTGAGATCCGCGGTCTGTTCGGGCCAGCCGAGCGTCGAGAAGGGCCACAGACCGGAGGAGAACCAGGTGTCCAGGACGTCCGAGTCCTGCGTCCAGCCCTCGCCCGTGGGCGGCTCTTCGTCCGGTCCGACACACACGGTCTCGCCGTTCGGGCCGTACCAGACCGGGATGCGGTGGCCCCACCAGAGCTGGCGCGAGATGCACCAGTCATGCATGTTGTCGACCCAGTCGAAGTACCGCTTCGACAGATCCTCCGGATGGATCCTGACGCGCCCGTCCCGGACCGCGTCGCCCGCGGCCTTCGCCAGCGGCTCGACCTTGACCCACCACTGGAGCGACAGCCGCGGCTCGATCGTCGTCTTGCAGCGCGAGCAGTGGCCCACGGAGTGGGCGTACGGACGCTTCTCGGCGACGACGCGGCCCTGCTGGCGCAGCGCCTCCACGATCGCGGAGCGCGCCTCGAACCGGTCGAGTCCCTCGAACGGGCCCGGCGCGGTGATGACGGCGCGCTCGTCCATGATCGTCAGGGATTCGAGACCGTGCCGCTGGCCGATGGCGAAGTCGTTCGGGTCGTGCGCCGGTGTCACCTTGACCGCGCCCGTGCCGAACTCCGGGTCGACATGTGTGTCCGCGACGACCGGGATCGTACGGTTGGTGAGCGGCAGCTTGATCCGCTTGCCGATCAGATGCGCGTACCTCGGGTCGTCGGGATGGACGGCGACGGCGGTGTCACCGAGCATCGTCTCGACCCGGGTCGTCGCGACGACGACCGTCTCGTCGCCCTCGCCGTACTTCAGCGAGACCAGCTCGCCGTCGTCCTCCTGGTAGTCCACCTCGATGTCGGAGATCGCGGTGAGACAGCGCGGACACCAGTTGATGATGCGCTCGGCGCGGTAGATCAGCTCGTCGTCGTAGAGCTTCTTGAAGATCGTCTGGACGGCCTTGGACAGCCCTTCGTCCATGGTGAAGCGCTCGCGCGACCAGTCGACGCCGTCGCCGAGCCGGCGCATCTGGCCGAGGATCCGGCCGCCGTACTCCTCTTTCCACTGCCAGACCCGCTCGACGAACTCGTCCCGCCCGATGTCCTGGCGGGACTTGCCCTCCTCGGCGAGCTGCTGCTCGACCTTGTTCTGCGTGGCGATACCGGCGTGGTCCATCCCGGGCAGCCACAGCGCCTCGTAGCCCTGCATCCGCTTGCGGCGGGTGAGGGCGTCCATCAGCGTGTGCTGGAAGGCATGCCCGAGGTGCAGGGTGCCGGTGACGTTCGGCGGCGGGATGACGATGGTGTACGGCTCTTTGCCGCTCTTCGCGTCCGCCTCGAAATAACCGCGGTCTACCCAGCGCTCATACAGCTTCCCCTCCACCTCGGCCGGCACATACTGGGTCGGCAGTTCGGGGTTGCTGGCTGGCTGCTGCTGAGTGTTCTCGGTCACGGGGTCAGTTTAGAGGTGTCACGGGCGCGTACTGAAACGGGATAGTTCGGTAACGGAGCTGCCCCGGACGGCCCAGGTCACTGTCCCTTCCGACAGGATGTTCGGAACGCATAAGTTTCTGGAGGGGACAGGACAGATGAGTTACAACCAGCCGGGCCCGTACGGTGGCCAGCAGCCGCAGCAGCCTGGGCCGTACGGTCAGCCGCAGCCCGGCCCTTACGGCCAGCAGCCGCCGCAGGGGCCGCCGGGGCCCGGCTACGGTTATCCGCAGGCGCCGCAGGGCGTGCCGCCGCAAGGGCCGCCGCAGGGACCGCCGCCGCCCGGTACGCCGCCGGGGTACGGCTATCCGCAGCAGCCCGGCCCGTACGGTCAGCCGCCGCAGCAGCCTCCGTACGGTGGCGGCGGCCAGTACCCGCCTCCTCCTCCGGGTCCGGCGCCCAAGAAGAAGACCGGTCTGATCATCGGTGTCGCCGTGGTGGCGCTCGCGGTGATAGCCGGCGGTGCGTACGTCCTGACCTCGGGCGGCGGTGGCGGCGGCTCGATCGCGGACGACGGCCCGCACAAGCTGGCGACGCCCGCGACGGTCATCGACGGCACGTACAAGAAGATCGATTCCGGTGCGGCCGGTGACGACGGCATGTCCGAGAAGGACATCAAGGACATGGAGACCTGGGGTGTGAAGAACCCCAAGGACGTCGGCGCGGGCTATGCGACCGAGGCCGGCAGCGACACCCTGATGGGCAATCAGCTCACCTTCAGCGGTGTCTACGGTCAGATCGAGGACCCGGAGAAGGTCATCGACGCGCTGTTCGCCAGCATGAAAACGGAAGCCGCCGCGGACAAGACCGGCGGAGGCGAACTGGTCGGCAGCCCGCAGGAGTTCTCGCCCACCGGCTTCGAGAACGGCGTCCTGAAGTGCCAGGAAGCCAAGATCACGGACAGCGGCAAGACATCATCCTTCCCGACCTGCATCTGGGCCGACCACAGCACCGTCGTCTACGTCCTCTCGATCGACCTGGCCCAACTCTCCACCGGCAAACCCACCTCCCTCGCAGACGCGGCCACCCTCGCGGCCAAACTCCGCAACGACGTCCGAGTAAAACTCTGACCACACACAGCACACGACGGCGCCCGCCCGGCTATTTCGGCCGGGCGCCCGCTTTTCACGCTTCAGCGTCTTTCGGTTACGCTGAGTGCCGGACTGGCCCGCTGCGCGAGGGAGACGCATCATGACGGTGATGCTTGAGCCCCCGGCAAAGATCCCGGCGAAGGCGTACTACCTCGACGTCATGGATCTGATCTGCGATCAGCTCCGTCCCCATCTCCCGGAGGGCCATCGCGTCAGCTCCGCACCGGCGCTCTATGTGTTCCCCGGCATTGAGCGGGCGTACGGGCCGGATGTGCATGCGGCCGACCGCCGGACCCGGAGGACGACGAGTCGCCATCTGGACGGGGAGGGCCTGTCCTTCATCGCGGAGCTGACCTCGGCGTCGACGCGGGACGCGGATCTGGTCGACAAGGTCGAGCGCTACGGCAAGGCGGGCGTTCCCGTCTATCTGCTGCTCGACATGCAGGAGGACAGCGCCACCGTCTTCTGGTCACCGACCGCCAAGGGATACGCGTCCCATCTCACCGTGCCGTTCGGCAAGGAGATCCTCATTCCCGCGCCCTTCAACTGCACCCTCAGCACCGCCGGATTCCAGGCACCGTTCGATTCCGACGAAGACTGATCCGGGACATACGGAAGCGGGGGGGGGGGGGGGGGGGCGCGGGGGGTGGGGGGGGGTGGGGGGCGGGGGGGGGCGGGGGCGGGGCGCGCGGAC
>NZ_JBHWGS010000031.1:26628-44384 GCF_042732975.1 Streptomyces sp. NPDC059743
ACTACCCACCACCACACACTCCCCCCGCGCCCGAGCCGGCCGCCGCCCCCCCCCCCCCCCCCCGCTTCCGTATGTCGTGTCTGTCCGCCGTGCCGAGCGGCGGCTACGCCGACTTCTCGTGGCGGCCGTCGTTCTTCACGATCCTCGGCTCGCGCGGTACCAGCGTCGGGTTCACGTTGTCGCGGACGACCTCCGCCGTGATGACGACGCGGGCCACGTCCTTGCGGGACGGGACCTCGTACATCACCGACTGGAGCACCTCTTCGAGGATCGCGCGCAGACCGCGCGCGCCCGTGCCGCGCAGGATCGCCTGGTCGGCGATGGCCTCCAGGGCCGGGCGATCGAAGTCCAGTTCCACACCGTCGAGTTCGAAGAGCCGCTGATACTGCTTCACCAGCGCGTTGCGCGGCTCGACCAGGATCTGGAGCAGCGCCTCGCGGTCCAGGTTGTGGACGGAGGTCAGCACGGGCAGACGGCCGATGAACTCCGGGATCATCCCGAACTTCACCAGGTCCTCCGGCATGACCTCCTGGAACTGGTCGCTCGCCTCGATCTCCCGCTTCGAGCGGATCGTCGCTCCGAAGCCGATGCCCTTCGCGCCCGCCCGCGACTCGATGATCTTCTCCAGACCGGCGAACGCGCCGCCCACGATGAAGAGCACATTCGTCGTGTCGATCTGGATGAACTCCTGGTGCGGATGCTTGCGTCCGCCCTGCGGCGGTACGGAGGCCGTCGTGCCCTCCAGGATCTTCAGCAGCGCCTGCTGGACGCCCTCGCCCGAAACATCACGCGTGATCGACGGATTCTCGCTCTTGCGGGCGACCTTGTCGATCTCGTCGATATAGATGATCCCGGTCTCGGCCTTCTTGACGTCGTAGTCGGCCGCCTGGATCAGCTTCAGCAGAATGTTCTCGACGTCCTCGCCCACATAGCCGGCCTCCGTGAGCGCCGTCGCGTCCGCGATGGCGAACGGTACGTTCAGCATCCGGGCGAGCGTCTGCGCGAGGAGCGTCTTGCCGGAGCCGGTCGGGCCCAGCAGCAGGATGTTCGACTTCGCCAGCTCGATCGCGTCCTCACGGCCGGACGCGCCACCGGTCTCACCGGCCTGCACACGCTTGTAGTGGTTGTAGACCGCCACCGACAGAGCCTTCTTCGCGGGCTCCTGGCCGACGACATAGCCTTCGAGGAACTCGTAGATCTCACGAGGCTTGGGCAGTTCCTCCCACCGCACCTCGGAGGTCTCCGCGAGCTCCTCCTCGATGATCTCGTTGCAGAGGTCGATGCACTCGTCGCAGATGTACACACCGGGACCCGCGATGAGCTTCTTCACCTGCTTCTGGCTCTTCCCGCAGAACGAGCACTTGAGCAGATCGCCGCCATCACCGATGCGTGCCACGAGGTGCTTCCCCTTCGCCTGGGAGCAGCTTTGGTTCAGCGGCTCCTGTGCCTCATATCCGACGGTACCTTGCTCGGGCCCCCGTTCGGGCCCCCCTTGGCGCGGTTCACATGGCCGTGGCATCCCGTCCCGGTCCCGTACGAACTCGACGGGACGGTCCGACAGGACCCCAACAGGACGCCGACCGGAGCCCGGCCGGACTCATGCGCGCACCGCGCCAAGGGCGCCGGGTGTGTCAGGCGGCCGCAGCGGCCGTGGTCTTGCGCGTCGACACGATCTGGTCGACCAGGCCGTACGCGAGCGCGTCGTCGGCGGTGAGGATCTTGTCGCGCTCGATGTCGTCGCGGACCTTCTCGATCGGCGTGGTGGAGTGCTTGGCCAGCATCTCTTCGAGCTGGGCACGCATCCGCAGGATCTCGTTGGCCGCGATCTCCAGGTCGGAGAGCTGCTCACGGCCGGTCTGGCTGGACGGCTGGTGGATGAGCACGCGCGCGTTGGGCAGGGCGAGCCGCTTGCCGGCGGTCCCGGCGGCGAGCAGGACGGCGGCGGCCGAGGCGGCCTGGCCCATGCACACGGTCTGGATGTCGGGCTTCACGAACTGCATGGTGTCGTAGATGGCCGTGAGGGCCGTCATCGAGCCACCGGGGCTGTTGATGTAGATCGAGATGTCCCGGTCGGGATCCATCGACTCCAGGCAGAGGAGCTGCGCCATGACGTCATTGGCGGAGGCGTCGTCGATCTGCACACCGAGGAAGATCACTCGCTCCTCGAAGAGCTTCGCGTACGGGTCGTACTCCCGCACGCCCTGCGAGGTGCGCTCCACGAAGCGCGGAACGACATAACGGTTGTCCACCTGCGGGCCGGTGTAGAGACCGCTCGCGGAGTAGTTGTTCATGTTGTGCATGTGGGTGTTCACCATCCTGTGGCGTTCGGTGGTCTTGGCCGGCCGATGCGGCTGGTGCGGCTGCTGCGGGGCGGCGGTGCTCAGGCCGCGGTGCTGCTCAGGCCCCGGTGCCGCCGCCGCCCGGAACGCCCGAAGCAGCGGAGATGATCTCGTCGATGATGCCGTAGTCCTTGGCCTCCTCGGCGGTGAACCAGCGGTCGCGGTCACCGTCGCGGATGATCGTCTCCTCCGACTGCCCGGTGTGGTGGGCGGTGATCTCGGCCATGCGCTTCTTCGTACGGAGAAGCTGCTCGGCCTGGATCTTGATGTCGGAGGCGGTGCCACCGAGGCCCGCGGAGCCCTGGTGCATGAGGATGTCGGTGTGCGGCAGCGCGAAGCGCTTGCCCGCCGTGCCACCGGTCAGCAGGAACTGGCCCATCGACGCGGCGAGACCCATACCGATGGTCACCACGTCGTTCGGGATGTACTGCATGGTGTCGTAGACGGCCATACCGGCCGTCACGGAACCGCCGGGGCTGTTGATGTACAGGAAAATGTCCTTCTCGGGCTCGGCCGCGAGGAGGAGGAGCTGCGCCGTGATCTTGTTCGCGATGTCGTCGTCGACCTGCTGGCCGAGGAAGATGATCCGCTCTCCGAGCAGCCGGCTGTAGACCTGGTCGCCGAGGCCACCACCGAGGGACGGCTCACCGGCGGCGTAAGGCATCAGATTCGTCACGTATACACCTGCTCGTCTCTGACGGCTTTGGCCGTCTCAGCGTCTTCGTACCGGGGACGGGAGACTCCCCAGCCCTCGTATTCATGGACCCTAACGCGCTGGTCGGCGGGCGCCATCCCGGTTCCGTGGCTGTTCGCTGGGAGCGCAAGGTAGTTGAAGGCCGCGAGGCTCTGTACGGCTCTGTAAGGGCCTGGGCGCGGACGCGAAGGGCCCCGGGGTCGCGTGGTGCGTCCGGGGCCCTTCCTGGCGTTCAGAGCGATGTACGGAGCGGCATCAGGACCGCCGGGGCGTCCGGGCGGGCCGGAGCGGCGTACGGCCGGACGCCTGCCTCGTACGGCCGCCCGCCCGGCGTCGGTCGGACCCCGGAGCGGTACGGCACGGTCACGGCGAGCGGTACGGCTCAGGCCTCGGTCTTGTCGCCCTTGTCGGCGCCCTTGTCCGCGGCGGCCGTGTCCTCGGCGGCGGCCTCGGCCGTCTCCGTGTCGGCGGCGGCCTCCACCGTCTCGTCGTCCTCATCCTCGTCGCTCAGGTCGACCAGCACACCATTGGTGTCCGTCACCTTCGCGGCCTCGACCACCACGGCCAGCGCCTTGCCGCGCGCGACCTCGCCCACGAGCATCGGCACCTGGCCGCCCTCGACGACCGCCTTGGCGAACTCGTCGGGAGACATCCCGGAGGACTGCGCGCGCCGCATGAGGTGCTCGGTGAGCTCCTCCTGGTTGACGTTCAGCTTCTCCTTGTTGACCAGCTCATCGAGGATGAACTGCGTCCGGATGCCCTTCTCCGCCTGCTCCTTGGTCTCGGTCTCGAACTCCTCCTCGGTCTTGCCCTGGATCTCCAGGTACTTCGCGAGGTCGAGTCCCATCTGGCCGAGCTGGTGGTGCTCCAGGTTGTGCTTACGGGTGTTGATCTCGTCCGCGAGCAGCTTCTCCGGGATCGGCACCTCGGCCAGCTTCAGCAGCTCCTCCAGGACGCGCTCCTGGGCCTGCGTGGCCTGGTCGTACTGGCGGTTGCCCTCAAGGCGCTTGCGGCTGTCCGCGCGCAGCGCTTCGAGCGTGTCGAACTCGCTCGCCATCTGGGCGAAGTCGTCGTCCAGCTCGGGCACCTCGCGCGCGGAGACCTGGGAGACCTTGACGGTGACCTCGGCCTCCTTGCCCTCGGCGGTGCCGCCCTTCAGCTCGGAGGTGAAGGTGGCCTCGCCGCCGGCCTCCAGACCGATGACGGCCTCGTCGACACCGTCGAGCAGCTCGCCGGAGCCGATGGTGTACTGCACACCGCTCGCGACACCATCGGGCAGCACCTCGCCGTCGACCTTGGCCTCCAGGTCGAGCGTCACGACATCGCCGTCGGCGGCGGCGCGCTCGACCGGAGCGGTGGAGGCGAAGCGGTCGCGGAGCGCCTCCACGGCCTTGTCCACGTCCTCCTCGGAGACCTCGATGGCGTCGACGGTGACCTCGATACCGGAGTAGTCCGGGATCTCGATGACCGGGCGGACGTCCACCTCGGCGGTGAAGGCGAGCAGCTCGCCGTCCTTCAGCTCGGTGATGTCGACGTCGGGCTGGCCGAGGACATTCAGCTCACCCTCGTTGACCGCGTCGGTGTAGAACTTCGGGAGGGCGTCGTTGACCGCCTCCTCCAGCACAGCACCACGCCCGAACCGCTGGTCGATGATCCGGGCCGGGATCTTGCCCTTGCGGAAGCCCTTCACCGTGACCTGCTGGTTGATCTTCTTGTACGCCGCGTCGAGGCTGTCCTTGAGCTCCTCGAAGGGCACCTCGACAGTGAGCCGAACCCGAGTCGGGTTCAGGGTCTCCACGGCGCTCTTCACGGTTCGGTCTCCTTGGTGGCTGATTCTGGGGTTCTGCTGTGTCCGCCGCTCTCCGGCGGCCCAGCGGATTCGGCCCGGCTCATCAGAGACTCTTCAGACACACGGGCACGCAGCTTGCATAGTAACCGCAAGCGGGAAGGCCCCCACAATGCGCTGCCGCGCTGCGATCCTGCGTAAATGGTCGGGGTGGCCGGATTCGAACCGACGACCTTCCGCTCCCAAAGCGGACGCGCTACCAAGCTGCGCCACACCCCGTCGGTGCGACACGTAGGGTACATGCCCGCGGGCGCCACGTCGGCCTCTTTGTCTGCCGTACGCCAGGTGTGCGGCGAACAGCGCGGACCCGCTACGATGTTGTCCGTGCCGAGGTCCTGCGGGCCCGCGGCACACGCTGTGCGGGCGTAGCTCAATGGTAGAGCCCTAGTCTTCCAAACTAGCTACGCGGGTTCGATTCCCGTCGCCCGCTCCATGGCCTCCGGCCCGACCGCGTGCGTACGCCACCGGTCGGGCCGGTGGCGTTTCAGGGGATCGTACGCATCAGAAGCTGATGCCGATCCAGCCGATCTAGAAGCTGATCTGGTTGATCGTGTCGGCTATCGAGTTGAGGAACCGGTTCACCGACGGCGCCATATTGGTGGACGCGAGGAAGAAGCCGAAGAGGATCGCCACGATCGCCGGCCCGGCCTTGAGCGAACCGCCGCGGATCAGCACCACCATGATGATCGCCAAGAGAAGCACCACTGACAGCGAAATGGCCACAACTGATCACACCCTCGGTCGGTCCGCCTAGCCCTGCCGCGCGGGAGCGCGCGACGCTCACACCCCGCTCCGCACCCCGCCCGACCATGGTGCCATCAACCTCCGTATGGGTGGCGTCGGGTGACGGTTCATCGCCATCGGGATCGCGCCATTCGCACACCGGGCGCGCCGCGCTCGTACCACGTACTCGGCGCCTCGATTCCCAGCTCATGACCGACTCCCGGGACAAATCACCCGACGACTCGTGGTGGCCGACACGCCGTGAACCGACCGGCGGTCATCAGCCAAACCGCAGCCTCCGAGGCATCTGCCGGGCGCCAAAAGTTGCTCAGTAAATCGTTTGGTAAACTAATTACTGACGATTCCTTGACGCTTCCTTGACCTTGACGAATCGAAGGCCGACTCAAGGCCGACTCACAGACGGACCCGAAGACGGAGGAGCGATCCCATCGGACACGCGGAGACCCTCATAGCCATGGGCGGCGCCTTCCTCGCCGCCGCCGTACTCGCCCGGCTGGGCAGCCGGATCGAGCTGCCCACGATCCCTCTCTTCATCCTGGCCGGGATCCTTCTCGGTCCTCACACGCCCGGCATCGTGCTGGTCTCCGATCCGCACGACCTGGAGATGCTCAGCGCCCTGGGCCTGGTCCTGCTGCTCTTCTATCTGGGCCTGGAATTCCATCTGGACGACCTCAAGGCGGGCGGCCGGAAGATGGCCCTCGCGGGCGGCACCTATCTCGCCCTGAACGTCGGCGCGGGCCTCGGCTTCGGCTTCGCGCTCGGCTGGGGCACGAGCGAGGCGCTGGTGCTGGCCGGAGTGCTCGGCATCTCCTCGTCCGCCATCGTCACCAAGGTGCTGGTCGACCTCGGCCGGATCGGCAATCCGGAGACCAAGCCCATCCTCGGCATCATCGTCGTCGAGGACATCTTCCTGGCCCTCTATCTCGCGGCCCTGCAACCGATCCTGTCCGGCGCCGACAGCCTCTCGGCGGCGGTGATGGACGGAGCGAAGGCTTTCGGTTTCCTGCTGGCTCTCGCGCTCGCGGCCCGGTACGGCACAAAGCTGGTGGGCCGGTTCATCGCCACCAAGGACGACGAACTGCTGGTGATCTCCTTTCTCGGCATCGCGGTCTTCGTGGCGGGCGTGTCGGAATGGTTCGGAGTCGCGGACGCCATCGGCGCGTTCATGGTCGGCCTGATGCTCGGCGGTACGACCTCGGGCGACCGGATACGCAAACTCGTCCATCCTCTGCGCGATGCCTTCGGCGCGATTTTCTTCTTCGCCTTCGGCCTCTCGATCAATCCGGGCGATCTGCCGACCGTTCTGTGGCCGGTACTGGCCGCCGTCGCCGTGACGCTGGTCATGAACATAGTCGCGGGCATCTCCGCCGCCAGAATCAACGGTTTCGGCGCCGGACCGGCGGCCAATATCTCCACCACGCTGCTGGCACGCGGCGAATTCGCCCTGATCCTCGCCACCATGGCCGCCGGGGCGAGCCTGGACGCGCGGCTCGCCCCTTTCATCGCGGGTTACGTACTGATTCTGGCCGTACTGGGCCCACTGGCGGCCGGCCGGTCGCACTGGCTGGCGCGCGTACTGCCGGGCGGACGCGGCCGTAACGGTGGCGACAGCGGGCGACCAGGCGAACCGGGCCGCCTCGAAGAGGCATCAGCCACACACTGAGTCCGGCGTCCGCTCCTTCGCCACGCACTCGAACCAGACCGTCTTCCCGCCGTCCACCTGCGGAGTCACACCCCACCGGTCGGTCACGGCCTCCACCAGCAGCAACCCGCGCCCGCCCTCGGCCAGTTCATCCTCCGGCCCGCCGTCCGAGCTTGGCTGCTTTACGTATGGCACGCCGGGCGCCCTGTCCGTCACCTCGACGCGCAGCGCGCCCGGCCGCCATACGAACAGCACGGAACATCCTCGGCCCGGCACATGCCGAACCACATTCGCGAGCAGCTCGGTCAGCGCCAATTCGGCGGCCTCGCACAATTCTTCCAATTCCCAGGCACAAAGGTACGTCCGTACGATCCGACGCAGGTGCCGGGCGGAATGCTCACCGACAGTGAAACTCATGCCATAGCACGAAGGTGGGTAATCGGCGCTGGTCTGCACGCTAACTCCAGCTCGACGGAGACGAATTGTTGGGTTCACCTTCCAAGATTGCGACGACTCAACTACTCTCGGCTACGGAACGAGCGTAACGCTCCGGAAAGTTGGAGGCTGTCGTGAAGAACACGCGAGACCTGGACCCGAGCGCTTCACCTCTCGATTACTACGGCGCAGAGCTGAGGCGATTGAGAGAAGCCGCCGGCCTCAGTCAGAGGCAACTCGGCGACATCATCTTCTGTACGGGCTCACTGATCGGCCAGATCGAGACCGCCCACAAGGTCCCAACCAGGCCATTCTCGGAAGCCCTCGACGCGGCGCTCGGAACGGGAGGCACATTCACACGGCTGTTGCCGCTGGTGCTGAAGAGTCAACTTCCGCCGTGGTTCCAGCCGTACGTGGACATGGAACAGCGGGCGTCGTACATCAGCGCGTTCGAGAGTCAGTTGGTGTACGGCCTGCTCCAGACCGAGGAGTACGCAACGGCGGTACTGGGCGCCGTCACTCTGGACAAGCTCACTGAGCGAGTCATGGCCAGGCTGGAGCGCCAGCGCATTCTGACGCAGGAGAACCCGCCGCTGGTCTGGGTGGTGCTCAGCGAGGCAACGCTCTATCTGGAAATCGGCGGCCGGAAGGTCATGCGGGAGCAGCTAGCCCATCTGCTGAGCTTCAAAGACGCGGAGTGGGTCCAGATCCAGATACTGCCGTTCACGGCGGGCGCTCACGCCGGTCTCCCGGGCTCCTTCACCATCCTGCGCTCGGATGACGCTCCGGACTTCGCCCACTCCGATGGCTACGAAGGTGACCACTGGACGGCCAATCCGCAGGAGGTCAAGTCCCGTTCGCTCCGTTACGATCATTTGCAGGCCGCCGCGCTCTCCGTGGAGGACTCGGCGGCGATGATCGCCCGCGTAATGGAGGAACGCTATGGAGAGCAACCCGAACCTGACGGGCGCACGCTGGCGTAAGTCGAGCTACAGCAGCGACACCGGCGGCACCTGCGTCGAGTGCGCCACGGTCGGAGCCACGGCCTGGCAGAAGTCGAGCCACAGCGGCGACACCGGCGGCGAGTGCGTCGAGGTCGCCGCCTGCACCGCCGCCGTCGCCGTACGCGACTCGAAGAACCCACAGGGCCCGGCCTTCGCCGTCGCACCGCACGCCTTCACCACGTTCGTCACCGCCACCGCAACCGGCGCGCTGACTCCCGTACACCCGTAGTCGCCTACCCGGAGAGGTGGGCGCGGACCAGCCCAAACAGGCCCGCGCCCACCTCTCCGTGCGCCCTGGGTCCGCGACGGGCTCCGGCTCCCGCTCTTCTAGGTGTTCGAGGCCATGACGTTGGTGACGTCGCCTGGTGATGCTCGCCGTGTGCGGTCCTGCCCGGCGATGGCCTCGGCGACCTCTTGGATGGCGCCACGAAGAAGGTCACCGTAGGTGTCCTGAGGAAGGCTGGGGGCGTGCGCTCTGGCCGCGTTGATGTGCTCGTCGGCGGCTTCGAAGGAGCCGAGCCGTCGGTGAGCAGCGGTGCAGCGGGTCGCCGGTGACACCGATCGCGGACCACAGGCCCAGCAGTTTCTGGCGGGCGGAAGCGTTGTCACCGGCTCGGCCTTCTGTGACGGCCTGGCCGATGGCTTGCATGGTCGGGTCGGGGCCGGCGGGTGCGGTGGCCATGAAGTGTTCCTCGTCGTCTTTCTCAGGCGGAATGGCCGGACTCAGGCGGAGTGGTCGGACTTGATGGGCATGGCCAGTGTGGTGAGATCGCCGCGGTCGGCGGAGCGGATGGTGGCGGGCTGGTCGTTTCCTCTCAGGTCGAGCATCACCTCGGGGCCGATCGCGGTGCTCACGGCGGGATAGAGCGTGGTCAACTCGAACCAGATCTGGAGGTCCTGCCCCGTCGTGGTGGCCGGGAGCGGGACGCCGGGATGTTCGTCATCCGCCGACACGACGTTCACTCCGTGGTCGGCAACGTGCAGCGCGATGCGCTCGCCGGGCTGGTCCTCCAGGGCTCGCAGGAGCAGTTCCTTCGAGACCGTCACGCGCGTGGTGACCTCGCCCAGTGACGCGAGCATCAGCCGATGGTCGGGGAATTCCTCGGGCAGCAAACGGCAATGCCGGTCCACCCGGTCGGCCGTGCGGAGCCAGATCCCGTGCGGCACCGCTTCCAGTCGCACCAGTGTGCTGCGGCGGATCTCGGCGACCGCGGCCCGCAGTTCGTCACCGTCGACCGTTCCAGCCCACGTCTGCCTCGGCGGTTCAGCTGGTACCAGGGTTCGGGTGGAGAGCCGGTACCGGTCAGTCGCAGTCAGGATGACCGCCTCATGACTCGCCTCGATACGCAGGCCGGCGAGTACCGGCATCCCGGGCTCATGTGCGGCCGCGGTCAGGACCTGCTCGACCGCGTCCGCCAGCACGGGACCCTTCAGCGCCGTAATCGGCAGACCTGGCACGTTGCCGAGCACGGACTTGATGACAGCAGCCTTCTGTTGTGCCGCTGCCGCGTCCTCCATGACCTTTGACACATGCTCGTCGAGCAGCCGGGATGCCTCGTCAGCCCCGGCGTCGAGGACAGCCTCGACAGCAGCGAGTGGCATGGCGATCTCGCGAAGCTGACGCAGTACGGTCGCCCGCGCCACCTGGTCAGCGCTGTAAAAGCGGTAGCCCAAGACCGGATCGACTTCGGCAGGGGACAGCAGCCCGGAGTCGGCGTAGAACCGCAACGCGCTGGAGGTCAGACCACTGCGTCGGGCGAAGAGCCCGATCGGCATCAGCTCAGAATGTGGCACCTCGCCATCATTGAGCTTCAACCAACTCGAAGGTCAACACCAACGAGGAGCCGTCGTGCTCAGGTGCTGCCCTGCTTCGGCTTCCGACGTGCGGCAGATCTCAGTTGCGGTGCGTCCGTGGCTCGCGGTGGTATTCCGGCATGAGCAGAATTGCTGAGGTCATCGTGCTGGCGCAGGACGCGGACGAGGTCATGGAGCCGTTGACGCGGCATGACGACGCGCGGACCTGGAACGGAGTGTTCTTCGAGATGCGGCCCGGCGGAAACTGGGGATTCGGCTGGGGTACGGAGTTCGTGCGGATGCGCAGTAGATCCGGGCTGTTGAAGCACCTGGAGTCCTTGCCGTGGCCCCGGCCGGAGACGGTGCAGGTCCTGATCCACGACGAGGAGGATGACTGCTTCGGGCTGTGGATGATCCACGACGGCAAGCTGGTGGAAATACCTCTTCCGCGCACGCGGCGGGCCTACTGGTCCGGACCGCACAACGAAGAGTTCCCGCCCGATCCCGGGATCCTGAGCAGGACGGACGGTCACGCCCGTGACTGGCCCTGGCCGGAGGAGATCGAGGGCGGCGACCAGTCCCGGCCTCCGGCCTGGTGAGGGCGATGGCGGGCGTGGCGTCCTAGGCGATCGTCCCGACCGTTTCTCTGACCTTCGCGGCGAGCTCGGCGGGCAGTGGTGCGTAGCCCATTTCGGAGATGGACCGCTGGCCTTCCGCACCCGCGGTGTAGGTCAGGAAGGACTTCAGGGCGTCGAGTGTGCCGGGCAGGTTGCCCTTGTCGCAGACGATCTCGTACGTGACGAGCAGGAGTGGATACGCGCCCTCGGCGCTGGTCGAGTAGTCGATGTCGACGGCCAGGTCCTTGCCCGTACCGACCACTCGCGAGGCGGCGATGCCCTCGGAGGCGGTCTCCGTGGTGGGCTCGACGGGCCGGTCGGCGCCGGTATCGAGGTTGACGGTGTTCAGGTTGTTGGCGATCGCGTAAGTCAGTTCGACGTAACCGATCGATCCGTTCACCTGCTTCACCTGCTCGGCCACGTCGCTGGAGGACTGTGCTCCCAGGCCGCCCGGCGCGAGCCAGGCGAGGTCGGGAGCGTAGGGCCAGTTGTCGTTCCCTGCGGTGGCGGTCAGGTACCTGCTGAGTGTCTGGTTGACGCCGGACGAGGAGGAGCGGTGGAAGGCCTGGATCGGGAGGGCGGGCAGGACGACGCCTGGATTCAGCTCTTTGATGGCGGCGTCGTTCCAGCTCGTGATCTTCCCGGTGTAGATCTTGGCGATTGCCGGGGAATCGAGGACGAGGTTGTCAACGCCGGGGATGTTGTGGGCGAGGGCGACAGGGCTGCCGAGCATGGGCAGATTGATGCCCGTGCCGCCGCCCTGGCAGATGCTCTTCGACTGCTCAACTTCGGTGGGTTTGAGTGCGGCGTCGGAGCCCGAGAAGGCGGTGAGGCCCGTGAGGAACTCGGAGATACCGGCGCCGGAGCCCTTGGCGCTGTAATTGATCTGGGTGTTGGGACAGGCCGCGCTGTAGTCCTTGATCCAGGTGTCCATGGCGGTCTTCTGGACGGACGAGCCGGAGCCCACGAGACTCTGGCCGCTGTCGTCGCACACCGGCGCGGACACGGGCTCGGACGAGGAGGCCTTCGGGTCGTCGGAGGCCTGGGAGCCGCCTTCGCCCGGGCTGTTGAGGTCGCCACGGTCGGAGATCGCGTTGTTGATGACTGGGGTGAGGGAGGCGACGGCGGCGACGAGGAGGCCGCTGATCAGCATCTTGGTGCGGTGCTTACGGGCCCAGGGCTGGGACTGGGACGGACCTGCCGAGGTGGGGGCCTGGGCGGGCTCAGGGTCGGCCGGGGCGGGCTTCGGCTCAGCCTGGGACGTGTCCGAGTGGTCGACGCCGGTGACGGCGGCGGCGAGAGGCGAAGGGAGCCAGGGCGACTGTTTGAGGGCGAGGGCGAGCGTCCGGGTGCGGTCGTCCGGAGCCGCTGCTGTCGCCGCCGGTGCGTCCGGGTCGAGTTGGGGGACCGCCGCGACAAGTCCCGCAAGTTCATGGAGGAGTTGAGGGACGGTGGGCCGGACGCCGGGATCCTTGGCCAGGCAGCGCGCCACGATGTCCCGTACATGTACGGGGAGTTCGGCCAGGTCCGGTTCCTCGTGGACGACGCGGTAGCCCATGGCGTGCGACGAACCGGTCCCGAACGGCCCGTGCCCGGTGGCCGCGAAGGCCAGTACCGCGCCGAGGCAGAACACGTCGGCGGCGGGTCCGACGGTCTGGCGGGTGAACTGTTCCGGCGCCATGAAACCGGGCGTACCGACGATCAGGCCGGTGCTGGTGAGCGCGTCGGCGCCCGCCTCCATGGCGATGCCGAAGTCGATGACGCGAGGTCCGTCGGCGGCGAGCAGGACGTTCGAGGGCTTGAGGTCGCGGTGGATCAGCCCGGCGGCGTGGATGGCCTGCAAGGCCTCGGCGAGGCCGGCGCCGAGGGCGTACACCGATGGTTCGGGCAGTGTTCCGTGCCGCGCGACGGCCTCGGCGAGCGAGAGGCCCGGTACGTACAGCGTGGCCAGCCAGGGCGCCGCGCCGTGCGGATCCACGCCGACGACGGCGGCGGTGAAGGCGCCGCTGACGGCCTGCGCGGCGGATGCCTCGCGCGCGAACCGTTCCCGGAAGCCCGGCTCGTCCGCCAGCTCCGGCCGGATGACCTTCACGGCCACCTGCCGCCCGCCCGGAGAGGCCGCGAGATAGACCCGGCCCATCCCGCCGACGCCCAGCCGGCCCGTGATCCGGTACGGTCCCACCTGCTCCGGATCGTCGGCCGTCAGAGCTTTCACCACAGCCCGCACTCCCCCAACTCGCCCAGCCCTTGCGCCCGAGAGCGTACCGGCCGAAGACCGCGCGCACGGCGCGGGCGGGGGCGGGCGGGGGCGGGCCGACGGGACGCGAGCGTTGTCGTGGGTGTGCGGGTGGGAGGTGCCTGTTTCTTTCCCGGCCGTCGGGCTGGTGGGTGGTGTGCGCGGGAGTGGAGTGGGGTGGTGGCGCGTGGGTTTGGCGTCGGACGGTTGGTGAGTGGTTGGGGTTCAGGACCGCTGCTGGGGTGGGGTTGTCGGGTGCGGGTCACGACCGAGGGGTAGTCGGGGTGGGCCGGTAGGTCTCGTGCCGCGTGGGGGCCGCCCCTTGAGGTTTCAGTTTCGCGACTCCGGGCCGGGCGTCAAGGGCGCTCCTCCGTCGCGTCGGCTGCGCCGATTCCGCTGCGCTCCACCCTTGACACCCGACCCTCCATCGCAAGTACAGGCATGGGAGGGGCGGCCCGGGGGGAGGGGTCCCCGGGGAGCTCAGATATGGGTGCCTGTTTCTTCCCGGCCTGCGCCCCGGTGGGTGGTCTGCGCAGCAGTGGAATGGGGCTTCTGGGCTCTGCTTAGCGTCAGACGGCCCGTCTGCCAGTTGGGGTTCAGTCCCGTGTCTGAGCTGGGTGGGTGGTGGGGTGGGCGGGGCTATCCGAAAGGAAAATGGGCCCGTGCGGGCCGTCGATACGTCCTGAGGACGGCCTATCGCTACTCAGGACACAAGACCGGCCTCGGAACACTCCCAATGGGCGGACAAACACGGGCATATGGGGCATTGCCTGATGGCTGCTGCCCCCTCACCTAGATATGTGGGCCGTCCGATGGCCTTTTGCGTCCTATGGACGCGAGGAGCGGACGAACATGGGCCTGCCGCTCCACCACTGGGCTTCTGGCCTGGCGGATGGGATGGGGCTGATGCCCGGGGTGCCACTCGGACACGAATCTCAGACACGGTCCTGAACCCCAGCAAGCAGCGGACGGTCTGACGCTGAGCCGGTGCCGGGCCGCCCCATTCCACTGCCGCGCAGACCACCCACCGAGCCGCAGGCCGGGAAAGGACCGGCACCCACCAGGCTCCTCCCCGGGGACCCCTCCCCCGGGCCGCCCCTCCCACCTTCCTTCAGCGGGGGCGGGACGGGAGTCAAGGGTGACCGAAGGTCATCGCGCAGCGACGCGACGAAGGAGCGCCCTTGACGCCCGGCACGACCCCGCCACAATCAAAAACAGAGGGGCGGCCCCCACGCGGCACAAGACCTGCCGGTTCAGCCCGACTACCTCTTGGTCGTGACCCGCACCCGACAACCCCACCCTTACAGCGGTCCTGAACCCCAACCAACAGCCGACGGTCAGACGCCAAACCGACGCGCCACCGCCCCACTCCACTCCCGCGCACACCACCCACCAGCCCGGCAGCCGGGAAAGAAACAGGCACCACCCACCGGGATTCGTCAGACGCCCGCGCCATCGGCCGACTACTGTACGGATACGCCGCGTTGCTCACCGCGGTCAGCTGAGGAGGAATCCCATGTCATCGCCCTGCGACCCCAAGTACGCTCCCGCCGGCGATGTGGGCGCGGCGCTCATGATGATCGACTCCCGGCTCAAAGTCATCCACGACGGCGGGACCGGGACCGATCCCGAACAGAAGGCGCTGATCGGCCAGTTCACCGCGTCACTGGGCCCCAGGGGAGCCAATGACGTGCTGGACGGCGCGTGCACGCTTATCTTCATGTTCACGAAGTGGCTGCGGATGGCCTACGAGGACCACGACAAGGATGTCATCGAGTACGTGGTGCCCAGCCTCGTGGCCACGATGCGCATGATGCCCAGGAGCGTCCGCCCCGAGGCCATCCCCACCATGGCCGGCATGGTCATCGCCGCGGGCACCGGCCTGAGCCCCAACCTGTGGCGCAAGCAGTACGGATCCTGGACCCAGGACGAGATGACCCCCCTGGAAGCCACCGCCTTCCTCCTCGCGGAACACATCAACCGCATCACCGACGACCCCGACTTCGCCACCCGCATGATCACCGAAGCCCTCTCCAGGGCGGACGAAGACTGACGTCATATCCGTCGCGAGAGCCCTCTCGGGCGACGGCCTTCTCCCACCTCGTTGTCGGCCTCGGACACGCTCTCCCCTCCAGTGGATGTCTGCGCGAGACACTTCCCAGCCTGACGGTCCGGCGAACGCTGGGTGCCCTCGTCGACAAGTACGGGGTGTGGCCGCCGACCGCGCGGCCATGGGAGGGGACCTGATGGAACCGGACGACGACGATCTGCTGGTGCGCTCGGCGCGTGACCCTGTGGCCTTCGAGCCGCTGGTCGAGCACCATGCCCACGCCCTGCACGGCTATCTGGCCCGCCGGGCGCCCGCCGTCGCGGACGACCTGCTGGCGGAGGTCTGGCTTCAGGCGTACACCAGCCGCACCACCTTCGACGCCGCCCGTGGCACGGCTCGCACCTGGCTCTTCGGAGTGGCCAGGAATGTGCTGGCCGCGCACTGGCGGCGCAGTGCGCCGGAACGGCCGGGGGCGGCCGGTGGCGAGGACCATGCCGTAAGTGATCCGTGGCAGGCGGTGGACGAACGGCTGGACGCCGCCGCGGTCGCGCCCTCGATACGCCGCACGTTGGACCAGCTCCCGCACGCGGAGCGCGAATTGCTGCTGCTCATCGCCTGGGAGCAGCTCACGCCGACCGAGGCCGCGGCCGTGATCGGCATCCCGGCGGGCACCGCCCGGTCCCGACTGCACCGCGCCCGCGCACGGCTGCGCCAGGCGCTTGAACCGGCCACCGTACTTCCCCGGACAGGAGACCCCGCATGACCACGATCACCGACAATGACGCACACGACCTTGACCCTGATTTCCTGGACTTCGCCGGTGCCGAGGCACTGCGTGCGGCCGGGCGGGTGGAGCCGGCGGACGGGAAGGCTGTCGACGCCGCCCGCAGGGCCGTACGGGAGGCTGTGGCCAGGGACATGGCCACTACGACCGGCGGGCGTGGCCGGCGTCGGCGCCGGTTCACGGTATCGGCGGTTGCCGTGGCCGCGGTGGCCGCGGGGGTCCTTGTCCTGCCGGTGACCGGGATGGACGGCGCGCCGCCCGCCAGTGCGAACGCGGCGACCTTCCTGCGGGACGTCGCGGACACGGCGGCGGAGAAGCCCGCTTCCCACGCCCGGTACTGGAAGGTGCGCGCGCGCTACGCCATGAGCACGCGGCCGGGCCAGGAGCAGACGACCTGGTACAGCCGCACCTCCGTTACTATCAGAAACCCCGGAGGCAGGGAGTCGAGCGTCTGCCACGGCGATTTCTGCACCTTCGACAAAAGGGTCGGACAGACGTCCTGGTCGGTCGGAGGCGAGCTGGTCACCTGGGACGAACTTGCTGAACTGCCCACCGACCCGCAGGCCTTGAGGACCAGGCTCCTCGGCGGTTCCACCGACGGCGACCGCTCCCTCTACAACGGCATCGTGCAACTCCTCGCCACTGCACCGTCGGGGCCACACCTGCGCGCGGCCCTCTTCGAGATCCTCGCGGGCATGGACGGCGTACGACTTCTCGGACCGATGAGGGACGGCGAGGGACGGCAGGGCACCGCCGTGGAGTGGCAGGGCCCGGCCGTGCACCACATCCTCATCGTGGATCCGGCCAGCAGCACAGTGCTGGAGCACAGGGAAAAGCTCGGCACGCCGCCCGGGCGGTGGGCCACCACGTTCCTGTCAACCGGCCCGACATCAGAACTCGGCTGACCGAACAACGGAGTCGGGAGGAGATGGACCGATGAAAAAGGGGCGGCCGACTCGACGTCGGCCGCCCCTCAGGAACTCCGCACCCCACGCCCACAGGGACGGCCCCGAGCCGACAGACACCGGTTCACCGCCCCGGGAGCAGGCACCCACCGGGTACGTCCTGAGGACGGCCTATCGCTACTCAGGACACAAGACCAGCCTCCGGGGACTCCCAACGAGCGGATAAATAGGGGCATACGGGGCACCAATCGATGCCCACCAGCCTCCTCCCCGAACCTGAGGGCCGTCCGACCGTCTCTTGTGTCCTGCGGACGCAAGAGCGAGTCTTTCCACGCCCAGACGGATGGAATGGGCTGATGCCCGGGGTGCCATGCGGTCACGGATCTCAGACACGGTCCTGAACCCCGGCAAAAGGACGGTGGTCAGACGCTGAGCCGACGCGTCACCGCCCCATTCCACTGCCGCGCACACCACCCACCGGCCAGCAGGCCGGAAAGAAACAAGGACCCATAACTGAGCCCCCCGGGGACCCCTCCCCCGGGCCGCCCCTCCCACCTTCCTCCAGCGGGGGCGGGACGGGCGTCAAGGGTGGAGCGCAGCGCAATCGGCGCAGCCGACGCGACGAAGGAGCGCCCTTGACGCCCGGCACGACCCCGCCACAATCAA
>NZ_JBHWGS010000032.1:0-8208 GCF_042732975.1 Streptomyces sp. NPDC059743
TTCCGGTCGGGCCCGGGGTATCAACATATCTGGCGTTGACTTTTGGCACGCTGTTGAGTTCTCAAGGAACGGACGCTTCCTTCGTACTCACCCTCACGGGCTTTCCTCCGGGCATTTCCCTTCGGTCTTGCTGTCTTGCGTCTCCGACTTTATCAGAGTTATCTGAGCCGGATTTCCCTCTGTTCGGGGAAGGGCTCCAGGCACTTGGTTCGCCCGGGCTTCCCCCTCAGGTGGAGCCATAAACGTACTGGAGCGGGGGGCGTCGATGCAAATCGAGGCCCCCCGCTCCCGTAGGCGGCGTCAGATGTCGGCCACCGGACGGCAGTTGCCGACGTCAGACCTCGACCACCACGGGGAGGATCATCGGGCGTCGGCGGTAGGTGTCGGAGACCCACTTGCCCACCGCGCGGCGCACGAGCTGCTGGAGCTGGTGCGGTTCCGCGACACCATCCTGGGCCGATCTGGCGATCGCCTCTTCGAGCTTGGGGAGCACGGCGGCGAACGCCGCGTCCTCGATGCCGGATCCACGCGCGTGGAAGTGCGGACCGCCGACGACCTTGCCGGTGGTCGAGTCGACCACCACGAAAACCGAGATGATGCCCTCGTCGCCGAGGATGCGGCGGTCCTTGAGGGAGGTCTCGGTGACATCGCCGACCGAGAGGCCGTCGACATACACATAGCCGGCCTGGACCTTGCCCACGATCTTGGCCTTGCCGTCGACCAGATCGACCACCACGCCGTCCTCCGCGATGACGATGTGGTCCTTGGGGACTCCCGTCAGGGCGCCCAGTTCGGCGTTGGCGCGCAGATGGCGCCATTCGCCGTGGACGGGCATCAGATTCTTGGGCTTGCAGATGTTGTAGAAGTACAGGAGCTCGCCGGCCGAGGCATGGCCGGAGACATGGACCTTGGCGTTGCCCTTGTGGATGACATTCGCGCCCCACCTGGTCAGGCCGTTGATCACGCGGTAGACCGCGTTCTCGTTGCCCGGGATGAGCGACGACGCCAGGATCACCGTGTCGCCCTGGACGATCCGGATCTGGTGGTCGCGGTTGGCCATGCGCGAGAGCGCGGCCATCGGCTCGCCCTGGGAGCCCGTGCAGACGAGCACGATCTCGTGCTCGGGGAGGTCATCCAGAGTCTTGACGTCGACGACCAGGCCCGCCGGGACCCGGAGATAGCCGAGATCGCGTGCGATGCCCATGTTGCGGACCATCGAGCGGCCGACGAAGGCGACCCGGCGGCCGTGTTCATGGGCGGCGTCGAGGATCTGCTGGATCCGGTGGACATGGCTGGCGAAGCTGGCCACGATGATGCGCTTCTGGGCGCTGCCGAACACCTGCCGCAGGACGTTCGAGATGTCCCGCTCGGGCGGGACGAAGCCCGGGACCTCGGCGTTGGTGGAGTCCGCCAGCAGCAGGTCGATGCCCTCCTCGCCGAGCTTGGCGAAGGTGGGCAGATCGGTCAGTCTGCGGTCCAGCGGGAGCTGGTCCATCTTGAAGTCGCCGGTGTGGACGGCCATGCCCGCGGGAGTGCGGATGGCGACCGCCAGGGCGTCCGGGATGGAGTGGTTGACCGCGACGAATTCGCAGTCGAAGGGACCGATGCGCTCGCGGTGGCCCTCGGTGACCTCAAGGGTGTACGGGCGGATGCGGTGCTCCTGGAGCTTCGCCTCGATCAGCGCGAGCGTCAGCTTCGAGCCGATCAGCGGGATGTCCGCCTTCAGCCGGAGCAGATACGGGACACCGCCGATATGGTCCTCGTGGCCGTGCGTGAGCACGATCCCGTCGATGTCGTCCAGGCGGTCCCGGATGGTGGTGAAGTCCGGCAGGATCAGGTCGATGCCGGGCTGTTCCTCCTCCGGGAAGAGCACGCCGCAGTCGACGATGAGCAGACGGCCGTTGTACTCGAAGACCGTCATGTTGCGGCCGATCTCGCCAAGGCCGCCGAGCGGAGTGACGCGCAGGCCGTTCTTGGGCAGCTTCGGCGGGGCACCGAGTTCAGGATGCGGATGACTCAAAAGACTCTCCTCACCACACGCGCCACGTACCGCTGAGGCACGTGGCGCGCATGACATTCGTGCACTTGCTGTTGTCTGTGTCTGTTGTCTGTGTCTGTTGTCTGTGTCTGTTGTCTGTGTTGACCGACCCATCGGTTTGCCGACGGGTGTGTCGATGTGTCTGTTGTCTTCGCTTATTCAGTTGTGAAGTCAGTGATTAGAGCTGTACCCCGCCGGCCACGAGATCGATCTTGAGCTGGGCGGTTTCCTGGGGTGACAGCTCCACGAGCGGAAGCCGGAGCGGTCCTGCGGGCAGCTTCTGGAGCGTGAGGGCGGCCTTGGTGGTGATGACGCCCTGTGTCCTGAACATGCCGATGAAGACCGGGAGCAGCTTCTGGTGGATCTCGGTGGCCTTGTGGACATCGCCGGTGAGGTGGGCGTCGAGCAGCTCGCGCAGCTCCGGGGCGACGACATGGCCGACCACGGAGACGAAGCCGACCGCGCCGACCGAGAGCAGCGGCAGATTGAGCATGTCGTCGCCCGAGTACCAGGCCAGACCGGACTGGGCGATGGCCCAGCTCGCACGGCCGAGGTCGCCCTTGGCGTCCTTGTTGGCGACGATGCGCGGGTGCTCGGCGAGACGGACGATCGTCTCGGTGTCGATGGGGACACCGCTGCGGCCCGGGATGTCGTAGAGCATCACCGGCAGGTCCGTGGCGTCGGCGATCGCGGTGAAGTGCCGGAAGAGACCTTCCTGCGGCGGCTTGTTGTAGTACGGCGTCACGGCGAGCAGGCCGTGCGCGCCGGCGCGCTCGGCGGCTCGGGCGAGCTCCAGGCTGTGGCGGGTGTCGTTGGTGCCGACGCCCGTGACGACATGGGCCCGGTCTCCGACCGCTTCCAGGACGGCCCGTACGAGCTGGTCTTTCTCCGCGTCACTGGTGGTCGGCGACTCACCGGTGGTGCCGTTCAGGACCAGGCCGTCATTGCCCGCGTCCACGAGATGGACGGCGAGCCGCTGGGCGCCGTCGAGGTCGAGTGCGCCGTCCGCCGTGAAGGGCGTGATCATGGCGGTGAGGACCCGGCCGAAGGGGGTCTGCGGAGTGGAGATCGGAGCCATGGGTAACACGCTACTCGCTGCTCAGCTCACCGTGTCCCTTTGGGGGACGGGACAAGAGGAGCCCGGCACTGCCTGCTCGGGGGTTCAAGCAGTGCCGGGTCCGTTTGATCAGCCTAGATGAACTTCTCGAAACGCCGCAATCCGGGCGCTTCGCCCGACCGATCGCACACCTGTGCTCAGGCCCGTCCTGGACACGCCCGGACAGGGTCTACGGGGCGATTCGGCCGTTGGCGTTGAAGGCCGCATGGGTGAGAGGCATGAGCTTCGCCCAGTGCTCTTCCATCCGCTCTCCGACCATCTCGATCTCCCGCTGCGGGAAGGACGGGATCTTCGCCTGTTCGTGCTGGGTGCGCAGACCGAGGAAGTGCATCAGCGAGCGCGCGTTGCACGTCGCGTACATCGAGGAGAACAGCCCGACCGGCAGGACCGCGCGGGCCACCTCGCGGGCCACGCCCTCGGCCAGCATCCGCTGGTACGCCTCGTACGCCTGGAGGTAGGAATCCCGCATCGCGCGCCCGGTGAGCTCCTGCTGGGCGGCGCTGCCCGGTACGAATTCGTACTTGCCGGGCCTGCCCTGCTGGACCAGCTTGCGGTCCTCGGCGGGGACGTAGAAGACCGGCTGGAGGTTGCGGTAGCGGCCCGACTCCTCGTTGTACGAGTTGTGTACGACAATGCCGTTCGCGAGGAAGTTGTGCCAGGGGCCCTCGACGGACAGGTCGTACGTCATCTCCTCGCCGTCGTCGGCGATCGAGACGATCACGTCCGGCGCGGCGTTACGTTCCGTGGCTTCGGCCAGTACGGCGTCGCCGGTCGTCAGCTCACCGGCCTTCCGCCAGCCGTCCGGCGTCAGTACGGCGTGGTCCACCGTGGCGCGCAGCACCCGCCCGGCGGCCGTAACGATCCTGATCAGCGGCTTCACGCCCGACTCGATGACATCGACGATCCGTGCCCGGCGCGCGGTCAGCGTCTCCTCGTCGTAGCAGCGGACCTGCTGCGGACGGTCCCCGGCGTCGAGATGCCAGAGCCGGTGGAGATCGGCGATGGTCCTGCGGTGGAGCGTCCCCGATTCGCTCTCCAGGGTGATCCCGGTGTCGCCCGCGACGCACCAGCCCACGCGGTGGCGCATGAACTCGCGGAAGACGAAGATCGGAGCGCTGATGAAGAAGGTCATCGAGTTGTGCTCGAAAGGGCTGCCGTGGCGGTCCCGCATCAGAAAGTTGATGAGTCCCTTCGAGCGCTCGGGATCCTTCGACACCTCTTCCAGGGACTGCTCTCCCGCCGTGGAGACGCGCGCGGCCCACAGCACATCGGTGTCGCTGGCGGAGTGCTTCAGCAGCTCGACGGTGACATCGCCGCGGAAACTCGGCTTCGTCTCCGCGGGAGTGTCGGCGGGAGTGTCGCTCACCGGCGGTGGTCCTTCCATTCGCGTCGCTCGGGCGGCGCCCACTCTACGTGGCGGCTCCGACAGTGCGGGCCGGGCGGCCACGGGTGGCCTTCCTTGGTCAATCCGGGGAATTCGGGCACCGAATGACGTTGTCGTGCGTCCTACTCGGTAACAACTTCCCCAGGAGCGGCGTGCGTCACAAGGCGCTGACTCGTCCGGCCCCCCTGGGGTGGTCCGGTGCGGTGCGCGATCGATAGCCTCACCGGGCACAGCAATCGAGCGTGCTTGTGAGTGAGGATCAGTCGTGCCCCTGCCCTTCCTGACGGCCGACCGGGCTTTTGACGCGACCACCGAGGATGTCGCGCTGCCGTTCGACGATCACGATCATTGGCGGCGTCCGTACCGCCCCGGCCCCTGGCGGGTGGTGGCGGCGGCGCTGCTTCTGCTGCTCGCCTCCTTCGTTCTGCTGGCGACGATGATCATCGCCTTCGCCGGTGCTCTGCCGGGCACCGTGGTGTGTCTGGCCGTCGCCTCGGTGATGATCGCCGTCGCGCTGCGGCTGCTGCGGGTCGGCGCCTGGGTGAGCCGGCACGGAGTGCGGCGGGTGGCGCTGCTGAGGACCACGACGGTGGCGTGGGACCAGATCACCGCCGTACGGACGGTCCAGCAGCCGGTGCGCTGGCTCGGGCTGCCGCGTACGGTCCAGGGCCAGGCGCTTGTCGTCGTACGCCGGAAGGGTGAGGCGCTGCCGGTGCTGACCGATCACAACGGGGACTTCCTGGCGCGGCCTGAGGCCTTCGACCGGGCGGCCGACACGGTCGAGGCCTGGGGCGACGAGTACCGCCGTCCCTGACCTGACGCGCCCCTGACCTGGGGACCGTGGGCGCGTACAGCCCGTACACAGTCGAGCGGGGTCCTGCCTGGAGAGGCCGGACCCCGCTCTTCGTGTTCGACGCTCTTCGTGTTCGACGGCTCGGCTCAGGCCCGGACCGGTTTGCCGTCGTGGAGCGCGATGGCCCGCTGCATCGCCTTGCGGGCGCGCGGCGTGTCGCGGGCGTCGTGATAGGCGACCGCGAGCCGGAACCAGCAGCGCCAGTCGTCGGGCGAGTCCTCCGTCTGGGCCCGGCGCTCGGCGAAGACGGCGTCCGCGGACTCCCGGTCGATCCGGCCGCCGGCCGTACGGACCAGTTCGTCCAGCGGCAGCCCGCCCTCGGCATCCAGCTCCGCGGCCAGCCGGTTGGCGCGGCTGACGAACTGGGTGTTCTTCCAGAGGAACCAGACGCCGATGACCGGCAGGACCAGCACCGCCGCTCCGAGGGCGACGGTGATGACGGTGCCCTGCTGGATCAGCAGTACACCGCGGCTGCCGACCAGGACGAAGTACACGACAAGGACGGCGGCCGTGACGCAGTAGGCGATCTTCGCGCGCATGGCTGTCAGTTCAGATCGAGGAAGTGTTCCAGGCCGTAGGTGAGCCCGGGAGTGGAGACCACACGGCGCACACCGAGCAGGATGCCCGGCATGAAGCTGCTGTGGTGCAGGGAGTCGTGGCGGATGGTGAGTGTCTCGCCCTCGCCGCCGAGGATGACCTCCTGATGCGCCAGGAGACCGCGCAGCCGTACGGAGTGCACCGGCACCCCGTCGACATCCGCGCCGCGCGCGCCGTCCAGCGCGGTGGCCGTGGCGTCGGGCTGTGGGCCGAGCCCCGCTTCCGTACGGGCCGCCGCGATGAGCTGGGCGGTGCGGTGGGCGGTGCCGGAGGGCGCGTCGACCTTGTTCGGGTGGTGCAGCTCGATGACCTCGACGGACTCGAACCAGCGCGCGGCCGTCTCGGAGAACTTCATGGTGAGTACCGCGCCGATGGAGAAGTTCGGTGCGATCAGCACACCGGTCTCCGGAGCGGTGTCCAGCAGGCCACGGACCTGCGCGAGCCGCTCGTCGTTCCAGCCGGTGGTGCCGACGACCGCGTGGATGCCGTGGCGTACGCAGAAGCCGAGGTTGTCCAGCACCGCGGCGGGCGTGGTCAGCTCGACCGCGACCTGGGCGCCGGACTCGGCCAGGGCCTCCAGCTTGTCGTCCCGGTCGAGGGCCGCGACCAGTTCCAGGTCGTCCGCGGCCTCGACGGCCCGTACGGCCTCGGAGCCGATACGGCCCTTGGCACCGAGGACGGCCACACGCAGCTTGCTCATTGCTCTGCTTCCTTACGGCTTCGGCTTGGCTACGGCTTCAAGACGCCGGTTGCGGTCTGCGGGATACGGCTCAGGAGACGGCCTCGTCAAGGCGCGCTGCCTGCTTGTCCTTCAGCGGGCCTATGACGGACAGCGAGGGACGGTGTCCCAGTACATCGCGGGCCACCGCGCTCACCTCGTCCGGGGTGACCGCGGCTATCCGGCCCAGCATGTCGTCGACCGACATCTGGGCACCCCAGCACAGCTCGCTCTTGCCGATGCGGTTCATCAGCGCGCCGGTGTCCTCAAGGCCGAGGACCGTGGAGCCGGAGAGCTGGCCGACGGCGCGGTGGATCTCATCGTCGCTGAGCCCTTCGGCGGAGACCCGGTCGAGTTCGTCGCGGCAGATCTTCAGCACATCGTGTACCTGGCTGGGCCGGCAGCCCGCGTACACCCCGAAGAGCCCGCAGTCGGCGAAGCCCGAGGTGTACGAGTACACGCTGTAGGCGAGCCCGCGCTTCTCCCGTACCTCCTGGAAGAGCCGGGAGCTCATCCCGCCACCGAGGGCGGTGTTCAGTACGCCGAGGGCCCAGCGGCGCTCGTCGGTACGGGACAGTCCCGGCATCCCGAGGACCACATGCGCCTGCTCGGTCTTGCGGTCGAGCAGATCGACGCGGCCCGCGGTGCGTACGGTGCGCCGGCCCTCGCGAGGCGCCACGGGCGTGGCGTCCGTACGGGAGAGGGCGTCGGCCTTGTCGAACGCCTTGCGAACCTGCCGTACCACCGTGGCGTGGTCGATGTTGCCCGCGGCGGCGACGATGAGATGCCTCGGGTCGTAGTGCTTCTTGTAGAAGCGCGCGATCCGGTCGCGGTCCAGGCTGTTGATGGTCTCGACGGTGCCGAGGACCGGCCGGCCGAGCGGAGTGTCGCCGAACATGGTGTGCGCGAAGAGATCGTGCACACAGTCGCCCGGGTCGTCCTCGGTCATGGCGATCTCTTCGAGGACGACACCGCGCTCGGCGTCGACGTCGGCGGCCTCGATGAGCGATCCGGTGAGCATGTCACAGACGATGTCGATGGCCAGCGGCAGATCGGTGTCGAGCACCCGCGCGTAGTAGCAGGTGTACTCCTTCGCCGTGAAGGCGTTCATCTCACCGCCGACCGCGTCGATGGCGGAGGAGATGTCCAGGGCGCTGCGCCGGCCGGTGCCCTTGAAGAGGAGGTGCTCCAGATAGTGGGTGGCGCCGTTGAGGGCGGGTGTCTCGTCGCGCGAGCCGACCTGGACCCAGATGCCGAAGGTCGCCGAGCGGACCGAGGGCAGGGTTTCGGTGACGACGCGCAGACCGCCGGGGAGAGTCGTACGGCGGACCGTGCCGATGCCGTTCTCGCCCTTGAGCAGGGTTTGGGTACGGGCGACGGCCCGCGCCTCCGAGGAGGTGCGGGGCGACCCCCCGCCAAACCACCCCCCAACGGAGCGGCGTCAACACGCCAGTAAGCAGACCCCGGCCACAAAAACCCCCAAACACAACAGAATGAGATC
>NZ_JBHWGS010000032.1:8218-43798 GCF_042732975.1 Streptomyces sp. NPDC059743
TGAGATTCCCCCCCGCCCGCCGCGGGCGTTCTGGGGGTCGGCTCCCCGCCCCCCCCGTGGCGCCCTGGGGCGCTGTGGGTCGCGGGGGGCCGGCCCCCCCCCTGGCCCTGGGGGTGCGGGCCGTCGCCCGGAAGCCGGCCGTCACTGGGTCGCGTCGTCCTTCGCCTCTTCGGAGTCCGCGGCCTCTTCGCCCTCGATCACCGGGATGAGGGAGAGCTTGCCGCGCTGGTCGATCTCGGCGATCTCGACCTGGACCTTCTGGCCCACACCGAGGACGTCCTCGACGTTCTCCACGCGCTTGCCGCCGGCGAGCTTGCGGATCTGCGAGATGTGCAGCAGACCGTCCTTGCCCGGGAGCAGCGACACGAACGCGCCGAAGGTGGTCGTCTTGACGACCGTGCCCAGATAGCGCTCGCCGACCTCCGGCATGGTCGGGTTGGCGATGCCGTTGATCGTGGCGCGGGCGGCCTCGGCGGCCGGTCCGTCGGCGGCACCGATGTAGATGGTGCCGTCGTCCTCGATCGTGATGTCGGCGCCGGTGTCCTCCTGGATCTGGTTGATCATCTTGCCCTTGGGGCCGATGACCTCGCCGATCTTGTCCACCGGGATCTTGACGGTGATGATCCGCGGCGCGTTCGGGGACATCTCGTCCGGGACGTCGATGGCCTCGTTCATCACATCGAGGATGTGGAGGCGGGCGTCGCGGGCCTGCTTCAGCGCGGCGGCCAGGACCGAGGCGGGAATGCCGTCGAGCTTGGTGTCGAGCTGGAGCGCGGTGACGAAGGTCTTCGTACCGGCGACCTTGAAGTCCATGTCACCGAAGGCGTCCTCCGCACCGAGGATGTCGGTGAGGGTGACGTAGTGGGTCTCGCCGTCGATCTCCTGGGAGATCAGGCCCATGGCGATACCGGCGACGGGCGCCTTGAGCGGCACACCGGCGTTCAGCAGCGACATGGTGGAGGCGCAGACCGAGCCCATGGACGTGGAGCCGTTGGAGCCCAGCGCCTCGGAGACCTGGCGGATGGCGTACGGGAACTCCTCGCGCGTCGGCAGCACCGGTACGAGCGCGCGCTCGGCCAGGGCGCCGTGGCCGATCTCGCGGCGCTTCGGCGAACCGACGCGGCCGGTCTCACCGGTGGAGTACGGCGGGAAGTTGTAGTTGTGCATGTAGCGCTTGCGGGTGACCGGCGACAGCGTGTCGAGCTGCTGCTCCATCCGGAGCATGTTGAGGGTGGTGACGCCCAGGATCTGGGTCTCGCCACGCTCGAAGAGCGCCGAACCGTGCACGCGCGGGATGGCCTCGACCTCGGCGGCGAGCGTACGGATGTCCGTGACGCCACGGCCGTCGATACGGACCTTGTCCTTGATGACGCGCTCACGGACCAGGGACTTGGTCAGCGAGCGGTAGGCCGCGGAGATCTCCTTCTCGCGGCCCTCGAACTGCGGGAGCAGCTTCTCGCCGGCGAGGACCTTGACACGGTCCAGCTCGGCCTCGCGCTCCTGCTTGCCCGCGATGGTGAGCGCCTGGGACAGCTCGGACCTGACGGCCGAGGTGAGCGCCTCCAGGACGTCGTCCTCGTAGTCGAGGAAGATCGGGAACTCGCCGGTGGGCTTGGCGGCCTTGGCCGCGAGATCCGACTGCGCCTTGCAGAGGGCCTTGATGAAGGGCTTCGCGGCCTCGAGACCGGCGGCGACGATCTCCTCGGTGGGAGCCTCGGCGCCGTCCTTGACGAGCTGGATGGTCTTCTCGGTGGCCTCGGCCTCGACCATCATGATCGCGACATCGCCGTCGTCCAGGACCCGGCCGGCGACGACCATGTCGAAGACGGCCTCCTCCAGCTCGGTGTGCGTCGGGAACGCGACCCACTGGCCCTTGATCAGGGCGACACGGGTGCCGCCGATGGGGCCGGAGAAGGGCAGGCCCGCGAGCTGCGTGGAGCAGGAGGCGGCGTTGATCGCGACCACGTCGTAGAGGTGGTCCGGGTTGAGCGCCATGATCGTCTCGACGACCTGGATCTCGTTGCGCAGGCCCTTCCTGAAGGACGGGCGCAGCGGGCGGTCGATGAGCCGGCAGGTGAGGATGGCGTCCTCGGAGGGACGGCCCTCGCGGCGGAAGAAGGAGCCGGGGATCTTGCCGGCGGCGTACATCCGCTCCTCGACGTCCACCGTCAGCGGGAAGAAGTCGAGCTGGTCCTTGGGCTTCTTGGAGGCGGTGGTGGCCGACAGCACCATGGTGTCGTCGTCCAGATAGGCGACGGCGGAGCCGGCGGCCTGACGGGCCAGCCGGCCCGTCTCGAAGCGGATGGTGCGGGTGCCGAAGGTTCCGTTGTCGATAACGGCCTCGGCGTAGTGGGTCTCGTTCTCCACTAGTGATTTCTCCTCGTCTTCGTCCGGTGCCCGTGTGGCAGGGGACGTGGCGGAGAAGCGCTCCTTGGTGCGGGCCGGTCTTCGATCGAAGCACCCGGGACCGCGGCATGGGCCACGCGTCCTTCCGGGCGCCACTACCGAGGACCGGCGGCGGCGGAGGTCGCTCCTCCTCTTCCTCTTTCAGTTGTACTCGTACGTCTTCAGTTGTACTTGTGCGTCCAGGTTACTGAGCTTCGCCGAGGGACGGCATTCCGGCCGTCCCGGGCCGGTGCCCGTACCGTTCCGTACATACGGCAAAGGGAGCGGTCCCCGGGTGGTGGGAACCGCTCCCTTCACGGTGTCTTACTTGGCACCGCCGGCCGCACCGCGGCGGATGCCCAGGCGGTCGACCAGCGCACGGAAGCGCTGGATGTCCTTCTTGGCCAGGTACTGGAGCAGCCGGCGGCGCTGGCCGACCAGGATCAGCAGACCGCGACGGGAGTGGTGGTCGTGCTTGTGGGTCTTGAGGTGCTCGGTCAGGTCCGAGATCCGGCGCGACAGCATGGCGACCTGGACCTCGGGGGAGCCGGTGTCACCTTCCTTGGTGCCGAACTCGGTCATGATCTGCTTCTTCGTAGCGGCGTCGAGCGACACGCGTACTCCTCGTGGGTCTTCGTGGCCACCGAGTGCCCCAGGTCGAATACTCTGGGGAGCTTCCGTTACTCGGGAGGCGGGGTCCGCTGGGCGTTGACCGCGGAGCAGAGGCTCCGGGTTCACGTACACACACGGCCGTCACACAGGGTACCAGTCCCCGGGCAGGCTCCTGGCCACGGCCGGGAGCCCCGGACAGGGCCCGGCCGCGACGCTGCCTAGCTGGTGAGGGCGCGGGCCGCGGTGAAGACGTCGAGGACCGCGAGGCAGAGCGGGACCAGCGAGAGCAGTACCGCGCCCTCGGCGAGATCGAGGAGCCGGCCCCAGAAGGGCGAGAGGCCCTTGTGCGGGACGATCAGACCGATCGCGGTGATCAGGGCGGCGCCCGCGGCGACGCTCGCGGTGAGCCAGATCGTACGGATGTCGAGCGCGCCGCGGTCGCCATAGGTCAGGAGCTCCCTGACCAGGTCGGCGGGCGGGTTCAGGGAGAGGCCGAGGACCAGCAGCGCGATCGCCGCGATGCCCGCGACCAGCACGCAGGTGACCTGCGAGGTGTAGCGGAAGAGCCGCGCGCGCAGCAGCATCGCCAGGCCGGCCGCGAGGGCGAGGAACTGGCCCCAGACGGTGTCCGAGAAGCCGAGCACCGCCGCGGCGCCGACGACGACCGCCGCGCAGCCGCCGACCAGGCCGAGCAGCATCTCGTGGCCGCGGCGGGCCTGGGCGGCGATGCGCTCGGCGTCGACGGGTTCGGCGTCGGAGGCGGCGTGCGGATCGGCGAAGGTGTCGTCGCCGTACTCGCCGCCCGTCGCGCTGCGCGGTGCCGCGTAGCCGATGGGCAGTCGGGCGAAGCGGGCGGAGAGACCGGGCAGGAAGGCGACGATCCCGATGGCGACCGGCGCGCAGACGGCGGCGGTCCCGGTGGCCGACGCCTCGGTGAGGATCATCACAAAGGTCGCGAGCGTGCCGACGGTGGCCAGGAAGGTCGCGGCGACGAAGGGCGCGTCGCCGCTCGGCGTGAGCGCGACGAGGACGACGGACGCGACCAGCACGGTGACACAGCCGAGCAGGAACTGGAGCCGTCCCGGGCCCTGTCCGGCGTCGGGACCGATGATCCCGGAGCCGGCGATCAGCAGCAGCGGCAGGGCGCCGAGTCCGAGCGCGACGGCGGTGGCGCGGTCCGCGTAGACCCGTGCCCGTACGCCCGCGAAGGCGGTCAGCAGCACACCGGCCGCGCCCGCGATCACACCGGGAAGGCTGTGCATGTCGTGGCGGACGGGATCGGCGAACCAGAGGACGAAGCCCATGAGGACGAGCAGCAGGACTCCGCCGATCAGACCGGCGGAGCGCAGCAGTTCGTCGCTCCAGAGATGACGGTCGCGCCGGACGGCGGAGGCGACGGCGTCCGAGACGTCGTCGAAGACCGCGGGCGGCAGGGACTCGGCGAAGGGCCGCAGGCTGAGGACCTCGCCGTCGAGCACCTGCTGGGCGACGAGAGTGCGGGCGCTGTCCAGTACGGTGCCGTCGCGCCGGACCAGGTGGTATCCGGTGGGAGTGCCCGCCATCTGGGGCTGGCCGGTCAGTCTCAGGATCTCCGGGTGGATGTCGGCGACGGGAATGTCCTCCGGGAGCGCGACATCGATCCTGCTGTCCGGCGCCACGACGGTGACGCGGCAGAAGCCGGTCGCTGCGGTCGTAGTCACGTGTCTGTCCCCCTGATTCGCGGTTGCGCACGCTGCGCGCGCCACCCTACCGGGGCGCCGTGCGAAGGTCTGCAAGTAGGATCGCCGTCGCGCGGAGGGAGACCGTCGCCACGGGGGCGCCGGTACGGAACTGCCCGTCCGTCTTGAGGGATTGATGCGCCGGTGAGCCAGATCGTCGTCAAACGCCCACCACGGTCCCTTCCGCCGGAAGTGCCCACGGATGCCCTGGCCTTGGAGGCGCCGCCGGAACTGCCGCGCGGGCAGCAGGAGGGCATGCTGATGCAGGTCCTGCCGGTGCTCGGCATGGGCTCGTCGGTGGTCTTCTTCTTCTCGCCGCAGGCGCCTCCGTTCATGCGGATCATGGGCGTGCTGATGCTGTTCTCGACGCTGGCGATGGTCGTGGCGCAGATCGTCAGATTCCGTCGCGGTACGCAGGGGCAAATTGCCGATGTGCGGCGCGACTATCTCAAGTACCTCGCGCAGACGCGGCGTACGGTCCGCAGGACGGCACGGGCGCAGCGCGATGCCCAGCTCTATCTGCATCCCTCGCCCGAGCAGCTCTGGTCGGTGGTGGCCGAGGGCTCGCGGGTGTGGGAACGGCGCGTCGGCGACGGGGACTTCGGGCAGCTCAGGATCGGGCTCGGCGCTCAGCGGCTGGCCACCGCGCTGGTCGCGCCCGACACGGCGCCGGTCGATGAGCTGGAGCCGCTGTGCGCCGGCGCGATGCAGCAGTTCCTCGCGGTGCACGGCTCGTTGGACGGGCTGCCGATGGCCGTGTCGATGCGCGCTTTCTACCATGTGACGGTCTCGGGCGAGCCGGAGTCGGCGCACTCGGCGGCGCGCGCGCTGGTCGCCCAGCTGGTGACGCTGCACTCGCCCGAGGATGTGATGGTCGCGGTGGTGGCGGCTCCCGGAGCGGTCGCGCGCTGGGACTGGACGAAGTGGCTGCCGCACACGCAGGTCCCGGGACAGATCGACGGCGCCGGTACGAAGCGGCTGTTCGGCGACGATCTCGGCGAGCTGGAGCAGCTTCTGCGCGGCAGGCTGGACGGGCGGCCCCGGTTCGGCCGGGACAGCCAGCCGGTGCTGGACCAGCCGCATGTGGTGGTGGTGCTGGACGGCGGGATGGTGCCGCCGGACTCGCTGTTCGCGGCGGCCGAGGGACTTCAGGGCGTGACGATCGCGGAGGTCGTCTCCGGCGAGCTGGACGAGCCGCGCGGCGGGCTGTCCGTGGTCGTACGGCCGGGCCGGCTGCGGCTGGAGTCCGGTGGAGGCCTGGCGTACGAGGGCGTGCCGGACGGGATCTCGCTGCCCGCCGCCGAGGCGCTCGCGCGGCAGCTCGCTCCGCTGCGCACGGGCGGCGGCGACGAGGACGAACCGCTGCTCGCCAATCTGGACTTCACGGATCTGCTCAATCTGGGCGACGCGGCGGCCGTCGATGTGGCCCGTACCTGGCGGCCCAGGTCGACGGCCGAGCGGCTGCGGGTGCCGATCGGTGTCGGCGAGGACGGCCAGCCGGTGATGCTGGACCTCAAGGAGGCCGCGCAGGAGGGCATGGGACCGCACGGGCTCTGTGTCGGCGCGACCGGTTCCGGCAAGTCGGAGCTGCTGCGTACGCTGGTGCTCGGGCTCGCCGTCACGCACTCCTCGGAGACGCTGAACTTCGTCCTCGCCGACTTCAAGGGCGGTGCGACCTTCGCCGGGATGTCGCAGATGCCGCATGTGGCGGCGGTCATCACCAACCTGGCGGACGATCTGACACTGGTCGACCGGATGGGCGACGCGATCCGCGGTGAACTCCAGCGCCGTCAGGAGCTGCTGCGCTCGGCCGGCAACTACGCCAATATCCACGACTACGAGAAGGCGCGGGCGGCGGGCGCGGCGCTGGAGCCGCTGGCCTCGCTCGTGCTGGTGATCGACGAGTTCTCCGAACTGCTCACCGCCAAGCCCGACTTCATCGACATGTTCATCCAGATCGGCCGGATCGGCCGGTCCCTGGGTGTACATCTGCTGCTGGCCTCGCAGCGGCTGGAGGAGGGCAAGCTGCGCGGGCTCGACACATATCTCTCGTACCGGATCGGTCTGCGGACGTTCTCGGCGGCCGAGTCGCGTACGGCGCTGGGTGTGCCCGACGCGTACCACCTGCCGTCGGTGCCCGGCTCCGGCTATCTCAAGTTCGGTACGGACGAGATGACCCGTTTCAAGGCGGCGTATGTCTCCGGTACGTACCGCACCGGCGGTCCCGATCTCTCGGTGGGACAGCTGCATGTCGAGCGGCGGCCCGCGCTCTTCACGGCCACTCCGGTGCCCGTGGTGTACGCGGCGCCGGATCCGGCCGCCGCGCTCACGCCCTCGACCTCGGAGGACGACGCGCTGGCGGACACGGTCCTCGATGTGATCGTGCGCCGGCTGGACGGGCAGGGAGTGCCCGCGCACCAGGTGTGGCTGCCGCCGCTGGACGAGGCGCCGACGCTCGACCAGTTGCTGCCCGGGATCGCGGTGACTGCGGAGCGCGGGCTGAACGCGACCGAGTACACCAGGCCCGGCGGTCTGACCGTACCGCTCGGTCTGATCGACAAGCCCTTCGAGCAGCGCCGCGAGGTGCTCTACCGGGACTTCTCCGGCGCGGCCGGCCATATGCTCGTGGTGGGCGGTCCGCAGTCCGGCAAGTCGACGCTGATGCGGACGCTGATCGCGTCGTTCGCCCTCACCCACACTCCGCACGAAGTGCAGTTCTACGCGCTGGACTTCGGCGGTGGCGGGCTTTCCTCGCTCGCCGATCTGCCGCATGTCGGCGGAGTCGCGTCCCGGCTCGATCCGGAGCGTGTCCGGCGCGCGGTCGCGGAGGTGCTGGGAGTGCTCAACCGGCGCGAGGAGTTCTTCCGTTCGAACGGCATCGACTCCATCGCGACCTACCGGCGCAGGCGCGCGGCGGGCGAACTGCCCGGCGAGGCCTGGGGCGATGTCTTTCTGGTCATCGACGGCTGGGGCGGTTTCAAAAACGACTACGACATGCTGGAGCCGGTCATCTCCGATCTGGCGGCGCGCGGTCTGGGCTACGGCGTCCATGTCGTGGTCACCGCCGCCCGCTACATGGAGGTGCGCGCGGCGCTCAAGGACCAGATGCTGGGCCGGCTGGAGCTGCGGCTCGGCGATGTCATGGACTCGGAGTTCGACCGCAAGGTCGCGGCCAATGTGCCCACGGGAGTGCCGGGCCGCGGCCAGGTGCCCGAGAAGCTGCACTTCATGGGCGGGCTGCCGCGGATCGACGGAGTGAGCAGCGCCGCGGATCTCTCCGACGGCCAGACGGCGTTCGTCCGCGCGGTCAAGGAGGGCTGGACGGGACCGGCGGCGCCGACCGTACGGCTGCTGCCGCGCAAGCTGCCCGTCGAACAGCTTCCGAAGGGCTTCGAGTTCCCGCAGCACGGCATCGCGATCGGTATCGACGAGACCAATCTGGAGCCGGTGTTCGTCGACTTCGAGACCGACCCGTTCTTCATGATCTTCGGCGAGAGCGAGTCCGGGAAGACCGCGCTGCTGCGGCTGATCGCCAAGCAGATCTCCGAGCGGTACGCACCGGAGCAGGCGCGGATCGTGGTCGGTGACTACCGCCGCTCGATGCTGGAGGCCGTACCGTCCTCGCATCTGCTGGAGTACGCGCCGATGGCGTCGGCCATGCAGATGCATATGGACGCCATCGGCACGGTGATGCAGAAGCGGGCGCCGAAGCCGGACATCACTCCGCAGCAGCTCCGCGACCGGAGCTGGTGGAACGGTCCGCAGCTCTTCGTGCTCATCGACGACTACGAGCTGGTCGCGACCAACTCGGGCAATCCGCTGGCGAGTCTGGTGGAGCATCTCCCGTTCGCGCGGGACGTCGGTATCCGCTTCATCGTCGCGCGCAGTGCGGCGGGCGCCTCGCGCGCGATGTACGAGCCGTTCATGCAGCGGATGAAGGAGCTGGGCGCCCAGGGCGTGATCCTCTCCGGCGATCCGGGCGAGGGCGACATCCTCGGCAATGTCAGGGCCCGTCCGATGCCTCCGGGCCGTGGCACCTTCGTCTCGCGCAAGCGCGGCGCGCCACTGGTGCAGGTGGGATGGCTGCCGGACCGCTAGAACCGGGCCGTCCTGGAAGGGGCCGTCTTCTGTCTTTCGGCCCACTAGGCTGAGTGATGTAGCTCGCACGCAATACCCCGGGAGGGATCGCACGATGGCCGACGCGACGGACAAGGAACGTCAGAAGGAAGAGCTGTACGCCCTGGACATCTCCGGTGTGGAGTGGCTCGGCGCGCCCGGGACGAGTCCGGACGAGGAGCGGGTGGAGATCGCGTATCTGCCGGAAGGCGCCGTCGCGATGCGGTCGTCGCAGGATCCGGAGACGGTGCTGCGGTATACGAAGGCGGAGTGGGACGCGTTCGTCCTGGGCGCCCGGGACGGGGAGTTCGACCTCAAGTAACGGCGGACTCAGGCAACGAAGAACTCAAGCAACGGCGAAGGGGGTGTCCGCGCGGCGGACACCCCCTTCGGTACGTACGGCGGATCAGCCCATCTGCATACGGAACCGGGCCGCGTTGCCACGGTCGGTGTCCTGATAGCCGATGACCGACTCGTCGAGCAACTGGGCGAGACGGGCCAGGTCCTGGTTCATCCCGGACATGTCGCGGGTGAGGCGGTCCTGGCTCTCGCGGTAGGCGACCTTGGCCTCACCTTCCCAGTTCTCGGCGACGGCCCTGACCTTGGCCATCAGATCTTCGAGTTCCTGGTTGAGCTGAGTGGCGGTCAGCCGGACGTCTCCGGCCGCCTGGGTCACCGTGTCGTAATTGACGGCAGTCGTCATGTCATGCTCCTCAAGACGGAATTCGGCGGGAGGTGGCGGACGGCGGCTCAGGCCATCCCGAGAATGGCGCTCTGGCCCTGGGAGGAGTCGTCCATCCGCCGGAAGGACGCGATGCGGTCCTCTTCCTGCTGGGTGAAACCGTCGGCGCTCATCCGCATGATCTCTTCGAGCTTGACCAGCTCGACACGCATGTTCCGCAGGCGCTGGTTCAGATCGTTCTGCACGCGGTCGTACTCCTTGCTGGCCGCGCCCTGCCAGCCCGCCTGGATACGGTCCACCACACCGTTGAGGGAGGTGATACGCGACTGAAGCTCGTCGTGGAAGCCCTGGATCTTGTTGGCGAGATCAATTTGATCTCCACTGGTGACATTCAGATCCTTCGACATCTTGCCCCTTCTTCCTGTCTTCCTGCGATGCGCCATGAGAATCCGCGCGATGGACGGGAAGCATCTCGATGCCGCCCCCGTGTGGAACCGGCGGTCACCCGCACAATCCCGCCGTTCACTTTAGCTACTCGGTACGACAGTTCCAACTGCAAAGTCAGTCATGGGGAGTTGATGCGCGTACGGCCCGCCCGGCGGCTTTCGTACGGGTGTCACGGACCACCGTGGCCGCACCCGCGACAACCGCGACCAGCACCGCCGTGATCCCGAGGGCATAGGTCGCATGGCGTTCGGTGCGCTCCTGGGCGGTCTCCGACATCGCCAGATACGCGGGCTCGGGCGCGGGCGGTTTGGGCGGTCCCGGGTCGGGGCTCGGGGACTCGGGCGCGCGGTCGTCCTCGCTCAGCGCGCGGACCGGATCGACCACTCCCCAGCCGACGAAGGCGTCATGGCCGTTGATGCTGCGCTCGGCGGTCTGCTCGATCTGGGCGATGATCTGGTGCGCCTTCCAGTCCGGGTGCTCGGCGCGCAGCAGGGCGGCGACTCCGGCGACATAAGGTGCCGAGAAACTGGTGCCGTTGTCGACGCACTGGCCGTTGCCGGGGACGGTCGAGACCATGTCCACGCCCGGCGCGGCCACGCCCACGAACTCGCCGGACTGCGAGAAGGCCGCGCGCTCGTTGTTGCGGTCGGAGGAGGCGACGGCGAGGACGCCGTCGAAGGCCGCCGGATAGGTGTTCTTCTGCCGGCCGTCGAGACCGTCGTTGCCCGCGGAGGCGACGACGACGATCTCCGCCTCGACGGCCCGCGCCACGGCCCGGCCGAGGTCGGAGTCCGGGCCGAGAGGCTTGGTGGTGTCCTGGGAGATGTTGATGACATCGGCGCCCTTGTCGATGGCATGGTTGATCGCGGCGGCCATGGTCGACTGGTCGCCGCTGTTCTGCTCGTCGTTCTGGCGGATCGGGATGATCGTGGCCTCGGGAGCGAGCCCTACGAAGCCGGTGCCGGCGCGTGGGCGCGCGGCGATGATTCCCGCGACCTTGGTGCCATGGCCGACGCGGTCGTCCGTGCCGTCGGCCGGCGAGCCCTTCTCCATCTTCTTGGCCAGGAACTCCGTTCCCGAGGAGGTGTCGACGGCCGACTTGAGCTGTGGGTTGGCGTTGTCGACTCCGGTGTCGATGACGGCCACCCGTACTCCCTTGCCCTTGGTGTCCGCCCACAGCTCGTCGAGCATCACCCGCTGGAGGGCCCAGGGAGTACCCGCGATCTGCGTCTTCATCGGGAAGGTGCACTCGCCGCTGCCGTCGGTACGGAGGTTCCCGGGCCGCTCCCCGGGCCGCTCACCGGCGTATGCCGCCGGAGGCAGGGCCGACAGACCGGTGAGGGCCATGGCGGCGGTCAGCAGGGCGGTCCTGCGGCGCGCGTACGGCATCGCCCGTACTCCCCTCATGAGCCGCGCTCCTCTCATGAGCCCTGAGGCTGACGGGCGCTGTTGGTGTCGAGCCGCGGGCCCTTGGACAGGAACTCCGACCAGGCGATGGGGACCAGACTCGGAGTGACCTTCTCGTAGCCGAGCCGGATCTGTGCCTGGCTGGGCTCGGGCCTGCCGTCCTGCTGCTCCCGCTGACCGCCGGTGCCGATGTCGGAACGGGCCGCGTCGCTGTCGCCGTTCGCCTGGACCGCGTACCGGAGTCCGGTGTCGGTCACCAGGAAGAGCGATCCGTCGGGACGGGTCTGCTGTCCCTGGACCTGGGTGTAGAGCAGACCGCTGCCGGGAGTGACATAGGTGCTGGTGCCTCCGGCCGTGATGTCCGCCGGGTACGAGGGCCCGGCCCACGTGGACAGGGCCGTACCGCCCTTGTCGTCGACCTTGCGCAGCACACTGCACACGGTGTCCCGGGCGCCCTCGCCGTCGACCGCGTTGACCTGGGTGGCCTTCTGCTCGGGCCAGCGGTACTCGGAGGCGAAGAACCCGGACTCGGGAGTGAACGACGCCGCGTCGACCGTCACGGCCTCTCCGGCCATGTCCAGCTCGTCGGTCTGCGGAGAGTTGATCAGCAGCCAGGCGGTGAAGGCGGTGACCGGCTGGATCCTTCCCGGCAGGACGACATAGTGCTGCGCGCCCGCGCCGGTCTGGGCGCGCAGGACCATACCGACGCGGTCCTGTGTCTCGGTGAGGCCGCCGCCGACCCCCGCGTCGGCGGCGACCGTGTCGGTGATCTCCGGGAACTCGACCGGGCTGCCGGTGTGGAGCGTGGCGAGCCAGTCGTCGGTGACGGGCTGCGGCGCGCGGCTGCCGACGAGAGCGCGGGTGAGATTGTCGCTGGCCGACTCACGGAGCTGGTACTTGGTACCGGTCGCGTCCACCAGGAAGCGCGCCTTGTCCTTCTGGCCCTGGACGTACAGCACCTGACCACCGGTCAGCCGACGCTGTCCCTCCGTCCTGGAGAAGTCGCGCTCCGCCAGGATGAACGCGGCCTTCTGGACGCTCGCGCCGTCGCCGCCGCCCGGCTGCTCGCAGACCGCCCACCGCTTGGCCTTCGCGGCCTCCGTGTCGGAGGGCAGCCGGTCCGGCGCGTACGGAATGCCGAGGACCGGACCGCGCGGAGGCCTGCCCGCGTCCAGGATCTTGTCGGGCACCTGGATGACCTTGCCCTGCTGCGGAGTGAGCAGCAGCCGGGCCGAGGCGAGATTGAGCACCGGGTGGAGCAGGGTCTGGCTCTTCTTGTCCTTGCCCGGTGTGTTCAGTACGACATAGCGGGTGGTGGAGTCCTTGCCGACGATCACATTGGTGTTCGGCTTGGCCCAGTCCTTGGGAGCGGACGGCTTGAACATGCCCCAGGCGCCGAATCCGGCCAGGACGAGCGCGCCGACGATCAGCCCAGGGACCACGGCACGCAGCGGTCTGGGAGCGCCCTCCTCCGTACCGGTGGGCGAAGGTTGGAGAAACGCGGCCACCGTGCGTTTCTTCGCGAAGGTGTACGCGTTCAGCTCGTCCCGCCGTGATGCCATGAGTCCCCATCGGTGAAAAAGGCGAGGTCTCTCCCCAGGGGCGGTGCGAGTCAGTGTGTCCCCCGGGCCCTGCCTGACTGTCGGACCGGCCCCCTACTATGCCTTGTAGGCCGGGCGCGTATGCGGGGCGGGTAGGGTGATTCAGCCGTCAACGCCCTGGCCGGCCAGGGTGATCGGGACAATCTGGGGGGTTTCTCCATCATGGCTTCCGCGACGCAGACACGGCCCGCGGCGGCGGGGCCGTCCTCCGCCGCCTCCCGGGCTCCGGCGGCGTCCGGACCGAGGGCGGGCGGCCGTCCCGGTCCGTTCCGAATGCAACAACTCGTACTGATCGAGGTCGCCGCCGCCCTGCTGCTGGTGGCCTGGGTGATCGATCCGCTGCTGCTGATGCCGGCCGGTGTGATCGCCGCGCTGCTGGTACTGCTGGCGCTGGTCCGCAGACACCGGCGCTCGCTGCCCGAGTGGCTGTCGACGATCGTCGCGCTGCGGGCGCGCACGCGCAGGGCCGCCTCGATGGTGCTCCCGCCCGGTACGGAACCGGGGCTCGCGCCCGCCGTCGAGTGCGATCCCGCGCTGCGGACGTACTCGTACAGCGACCGTGACCGGCGCCCGGTCGGGATGATCGGCGACGGTACGTTCCTGACGGCCGTGCTCCAGATCGAGTCGCAGGCCACCGCGCTGCGCCCCGACCGCTCGTCCCGACCGCTGCCCGTCTCGCTCGTACGGGACGTGCTCGATGTGGACGGCATCCGGCTGGAGTCGGCGCAGATCGTCCAGCACACCCAGCCGGCACCGGCCCCGCATCTGCCGGAGCAGTCGGTGGCCGCGCGCAACTACGCGCCGCTCCAGGCGCAGACCGGCTCGCCCGCCATCCGGATCACCTGGATCGCGCTGAAGCTCGATCCCGAGCTCTGCCCGGAGGCGATCACCGCGCGCGGCGGCGGTCTGGCGGGTGCCCAGAAGTGTGTGGTGCGGGCGGCGGACCAGTTGGCGAGCCGACTGACCGGCGCCGGATTCCGGGCGACGGTGCTGACGGAGCAGGAGCTGACCGCGGCCGTCGCCATCTCGTCCTGCGCCAATCCGCTGGCCATCGCCCAGGCGGGCCGTACGGACACTCCGGGCCGGCGCACGAAGGAGACCGCGCGCACCTGGCGCTGCGACGACCGCAGGCATACGACGTACTGGGTGGGCCGCTGGCCGCAGTTGGGCGGCGGCGGAGCCTCGATGCCGCAGCTCGTCGCGCTGCTGACCTCGATCCCGGCCCTGGCCACCACCTTCAGTCTGACGCTGGGCCGCGGTGAGCGGCAGGGCGTGACGCTCAGCGGGCACATACGGATCACCGGCCGCAGCGACGACGAGCTGGTGACCGCCCGTCATGAGCTGGAGCGCGCGGCCCGCGGGGTGAAGACCGGGCTGGTACGACTGGACCGCGAGCAGCTTCCCGCGATGCTCGCCACGCTGCCGCTCGGGGGTACTCGCTGATGTCCGTACCGTCACACACCGCACCGGCGGGCCCTACTCCGGTGGGTCCTGCTCCCGCTCCCGCGCGAGGCGCGGCCAGGAGCGGCGGCAGACCGCGAATCGGCTTCGGGCTGATCGGGCCCCGGCGTGAGCGCCATGCCCTCTCGGCCGACCAGTTGGAGGCGTTCGCCCTGCCGGTCGGTGACGACGGCATGGTGATAGGCGTCGATCAGGGGAACAGACCGGCGGTGCTCGGTATCAACCGGCCCACGCCGTACGACATCACACTGATCGGCGGGCTGTGGACGGCGCAGGTGCTGGTGCTGCGCGCGGCGGCGACGGGCGCGCGGATCGCCGTCGAGACGGGCCGGGCACAGGCCTGGACGGCGCTGGCACAGGCGGCGGGCGGCGGTCAGCCGTGTGTGACGCTGCACGATGTCGGGCGGGTACCGCCGCAGGGAGCCTCGGCCGGCAGTCCGGTGGTCGTGGTGCGCGACTGCGGTATGCGTCCGCCGCGCGGCCGGGTGGTCTCGGCGCCCTGGCAGTCGGTGATGACTCTGCTGCCCTATCTCAGTCCGGTGGCGCCGAGACTGATGGAGAAGTCGGGGCTGGTCGGTGTCCAGCGGGTGTCGCCGGACGAGGCGGCGCAGATCGGCCGGATCATGAGTCTGCCGCGCGCCGAGACGGAGGCGCTGTCCACGCTGGCCGACGGTGTCACGCTCTGGTGTACGGCGCGGGACCGCCAGTTCGTGATGGTTCAGGCGACGGACGCCGAGACCGGATTGTTGGGTAGCGCGCGCCGGATGGACTGAAGTCCGCCGAACGGGCCCTGAGCGCCCGGCCGGTGTGGATTCTGCCAGGATCTCGTATGGAGATATACGGATTTGACCGCACCCTGGCCTCACGCTCCGCCATGGGCTGTTCACTTGAGGGCGGGGCATGACGTACGCGGCGGCTGCCGACGGGCGGAACCGGCCTGACGTACCCGTGCCGTTGGCGATTAGGGTGGGAGTGGGCGCGGGAGTAGAGACCTGCGGGCGGGTTGGCCCCTGAAAAACAGCCGGGCGGACCGGACATGGCGATACGGACGCCCCGCCCACCACGGCACAAGGGTGCTCGACCACACCAGGAGGCAAAGTGAACGGCGATCGGGACGAGATCCGCGGAGGCTGGAACCGGCCTCCTGTGGACGATCAGTCCGACGCGGAGCCCGAGATGACGGGTGAGTTCACCATCGACTACACCCCGCCCGCCTGGTACACGCAGAACGCGCCGGGGGACACGTCCGGTGGTGGTGCCTCGGGTGCGCCCGCGTCGTTCACGAACTCTCCTCCGCCGCCCGACGGCGCGCCCGTCGCCGTGCCGGGGCTGCCCGCGGGCAGCGGCTTCGAGCCGAACTGGGCGCCTGCGGCTCCGCCCGCGCCCGCACCGGTCCCGGTGGCCGATCCGGCTCCGCCGGTGACCGTGGCACCGGACTCGCCGTCCGCGGCAGCGGAGCCGGTCGGCGGTGACGATGTGGAGAGCGGGACGACGATGCGGATCTCGCCCGCGGCGCTCAAGCGGGAGATCGCCGAGCGGGAGTCCGCGCAGAACGACGGAACGCCGGGAACGGCCGTGTCCGGTGGTGTTGGCGAGGCCGACGGCGCCGGAGCCGACGCGGAGAGCGTGGCGCCTGCCGCCGTACCCGTGTCCGGTGACGAGGCTGGGCCCGAGCGGTCCGCCGAGCCTGCGGACCAGGACGGGGACACGGACACATCGGCCGACGTGGCGGAGGCTGAGGTCTCCGACGGAACGGACGGTGCCGACATGGACTCCGAACCCGTCGACGGAGCCACGGCCGAGGCCAACGAGGGCGAGGCCGAGGACGGACCGTCCGACTCCGTGCCCGAGAACCCCGAGAACACAGTCAGGGACGCCGCGCCTCAGGACGCCGTGCCGGCTCGGGACGCCGAGGACGCCGTACCGGCCGATGGGCCCCAGGACGCCGCTCCGGCCGCCGCGTCGGCCCAGTCCTGGACGCTTCAGCCGCCCGCGCCTCAGGACTCCGCGCTGCCGCCGCTGCCGCCCGCCTTCCAGCCGGCCGCACCGGCGTCCGCGCCGCAGTGGCCCGTGGCGGCACGCGCCGCCGAGCAGCCCGCCCCCGCCACGCCACGGCAACAGCCGCAGCCCCAGGCCCAGTCCCAAAGCCCTCAGCAGCCCGCGAATCCGTATCCGTGGGCCGCGCAGCCGCCGCAGAGCGGCTACGGCTTCCCTCAGCAGGGCCATCCTCAGCAGCAGCCCGGTCCGGTCGCGCCGACGGCTCAGGCCGCGTTGCCGCCCGCCGTACCGGGTCCTGACGCCTCCGTACCGCCCGGCGCCGTACCGCCCGCCGGTTACGGATTCCCGCACCAGCAGGCACAGCCGGGACAGCAGCCGGGACCGTACGGACCCGGGCCCGCGCCGCAGCAGAGCGGTTACGGCTTTCCGCAGCAGGACCAGTCCGGGCAGCCCGGTGCGCAGGCGCTCCCGGCTCCGTACGGCGCTCCGGGCGCGCACGCTCCCGTACCCGCGCCCGTCCAGACCCACGCCCAGCCACAGCACCCGCAACAGCAACCGCAGCAGGCACAGCACCCCCAGCAGCAGCCCGTTGCCCAGCCGCCCGCCGTGGATCCCCGGGCCGGCACCGCCTGGCCCTCGCCCGTCGCGCACGACCACCGCGAGCGCTCCGTCCCGGGCGCACCGCTCGGCTATACGGCCGCCGTCGAGCTGTCCTCCGACCGTCTGCTGCGCAACAACAAGCAGAAGCCGAAGAGCAGCCGCAATCCGTCCGCCGGTTCGCGCTTCAGGATCGGCGGAAAGGCCGCGGAGAGCGAGTACCGGCGCAAGCTGGAGCTGATCCGTACGCCCGTGCTCTCCTGCTACCGGATCGCGGTCATCAGTCTCAAGGGCGGTGTCGGCAAGACCACGACGACCACCGCGCTGGGAGCGACGCTGGCCACCGAGCGGCAGGACAAGATCCTGGCGATCGACGCCAATCCGGACGCCGGTACGCTCGGCCGCCGTGTACGGCGCGAGACCGGCGCGACCATCCGCGACCTGGTCCAGGCGATCCCGTATCTCCACAGCTATATGGACATCCGCCGGTTCACCTCGCAGGCGCCCTCCGGTCTGGAGATCATCGCCAACGATGTGGATCCGGCCGTCTCCACCTCGTTCAACGACGAGGACTACCGGCGCGCGATCGAGGTCCTCGGCAAGCAGTATCCGATCATCCTCACCGACTCGGGCACCGGTCTGCTCTACAGCGCGATGCGCGGAGTGCTCGATCTCGCCGACCAGCTGATCATCATCTCGACACCGTCCGTGGACGGCGCGAGCAGCGCCTCGACGACGCTCGACTGGCTGTCCGCGCACGGGTATGCGGAGCTGGTGCAGCGCTCGCTCACGGTCATCTCCGGCGTCCGTGAGACCGGAAAGATGATCAAGGTCGATGACATCGTGCAGCACTTCGAGACGCGCTGCCGCGGCGTGGTCGTGGTGCCGTTCGACGAGCATCTCGCGGCCGGTGCCGAGGTGGATCTCGACATGATGCGGCCCAAGACGCGCGAGGCGTACTTCCATCTCTCGGCGCTGGTCGCCGAGGACTTCGCGCGGGCTCAGCAGGCCCAGGGACTGTGGACGGCGGACGGCAATCCGCCGCCGCATCTCGTGCCGCCGATGCCGGGCCCCGGACAGCAGACGCAGGGTCAGCCGCCGTACGGACAGCCGGTGCAGGGACAGGGACACCCGTACGCGCCTCAGCCGTATCCGCAGCAGTACCCGCAGCCTCAGCCCCAGCCTCAGCAGCACGGGCAGCCGGGGCATCCGTACTACCCGTATCCGCAGCAGCAGGCTCCGGGGCCCCAGCCCGGCGTGCAGCAGGGCTGGCAGCAGTCGCCGCCGTCCCAGGCGCAGTCCCCCGCGAGCCCGGCCGGTCCGCAGCCCGGACAGCTCCCGCCCGGCCAACTCCCGCCCGGACAGGCCGCGCAGCCGGGCCAGCCCGGTCATCCCGGACAGCCGGCCCTGCCGGGACCGTACGGTCAGCAACAGCCGCAACCGCCTCAGGGCCAGACCGACTTGCAAGGTCCCGTCCCGCCCGGCGGATGGCCGCAGCAGCAGCCTCCGCAGGCACCGCCAGCGCCTCAGCAGTAAGGCATCAGAGGTCGATACCAATGAGGGCCCGCGCCGTCTCCACGGCGCGGGCCCTCGGCGCATTCCCGCAGCCCACACGCGGTTTGGGCACCCGTTGACGCGCCCTGACGCCCGCTGATAAACCTCGCTTCACCGATTGGCGAACCAGATTCAACCCGGCTTCTCCGCGCGAGTGATAACACGAGGTCACCGTCCCATGGTCCATAGCGTTCCGCCGCGCACACCGCGGCAGCCCGTCCGGCAGCGCCCCCGCCTCCGACTGCTGCTGGCCTCCGCCGTCGCGTCCGCCGCGCTCGTGGCCGCGACCGTGCTTCCCGTCCAGCCGCTGCTCCCGGCGCCTCAGCAGGCCCAGGCGGCCGGCGACCGCGCGCAGGTCCTGACCGTCGCGGTCAGCCAGAGCGTCGACTCCCTCAGCCCGTTCCTGGCCCAGCGGCTCGTCAGCACCACCGTCCACCGGCTGGCGTACGAGTATCTGACCAACTACGACGCCAAGGACGCGCGTACGGTCCCGGGCTTCGCCACCGCGTGGCAGCCCTCCGCCGACAAGCTGACGTGGACCTTCACCATCCGCGAGGACTCGAAGTGGTCCGACGGCAAGCCGGCCACCGCCGAGGACGCCGCCTGGACCTTCAACAAGATGATGACGGACCCGAACGCGGCCACCGCCAACGGCAGTTTCACGGCCAACTTCAAGCGGGTCACCGCGCCGGACCCGAAGACTCTGGTCATCGAGCTGAAGAAGCCTCAGGCCACCATGACGGCGCTCGATGTGCCGATCGTGCCCAAGCACATCTGGGAGAAGGTCGGCGACTTCTCGAAGTTCAACAACCACAAGCAGTTCCCGATCGTCGGCAACGGACCGTTCGTCGTCACGGACTACAAGGTCGACCAGTACATCAAGCTGAAGCCCAACCGGGACTTCTGGCGCGGTGCGCCGCAGTTCGACGAACTCGTCCTCAAGTACTACAAGGACGGCGACGCGGCCGTGGCCGCGCTCCAGAAGGGCGAGGTCTCCTTCGCCTCCAATCTCACACCGGCCCAGGCCGCGGCGCTGAAGAACGCCGACAACATCAAGGTCAACGACGCGCCGGGCCGGCGCTTCTACGCGCTCGCCACCAATCCCGGAGCCAGGTCGAAGGACGGCAAGAAGTTCGGCAACGGCCATCCGGCGCTGCTGGATCCGGCGGTGCGCAAGGCCCTCTTCCAGGCCGTCGACCGCGAGACCATCATCGACAGGGTCTTCCAGGGCCATGCCGTCGAGGGTCAGGGCTATATCCCGCCGCGCTTCGACTCGTACTTCTGGCAGCCCTCGGCGGAGCAGAAGATCGCGTACGACCCGGACGCCGCGGCCCGGACGCTCGACCAGGCCGGCTATACGAAGAACGCGAGCGGCAAGCGCGTCGGCAAGGACGGCAAGCCGCTCGACCTGCGGATCCTCTGTCACGCCACCGATCCGAACGACAAGGCCATCGGCAAGTACCTCCAGGAGTGGTGGGGCCGGCTCGGTATCGGGCTGAAGGTCGAATGCCTCGACAATGTCTCCGACCCATGGCTCGCGGGAGACTACGATCTGGCCTTCGACGGCTGGTCCGTCAATCCTGATCCCGACTATGTCCTCTCCATCCATACGTGCGGAGCGCTGCCCGCCACTCCCAAGGACAGCGGCGCCACCGACAACTTCATCTGCGACAAGGAGTACGACGACCTCTACGCCCAGCAGGCCGTGGAGTACGACGCGGCCAAGCGCGCGGAGCTCGTCAAGCGGATGGAGTCGAGGCTGTACGACACCGGGTACATGAATGTCATGGCGTACCCGAACGCGGTCGAGGCGTACCGTACGGACCAGATCAAGTCGATCACGACGATGCCGGAGGCCGCGGGCAACCTCTGGGGCCAGGACGGCTATTGGAGCTGGTGGTCCGCGGTCCCGGCCGATGACGGTGACGGCGGCACATCCGGCGGCTCCTCCTCGACCGCGTTGGCGCTCGGGCTCGGCGCCGCCGGAGTGGTCGCCGCCGGGCTCGGGCTCTTCGTCGCGATGCGGCGCCGTTCCACCGCGGAAGACCGTGAATAACCCATGAGCACCGCAAGCACTCCCGGTCTGGTGCGGGACGCAGTCGACGGCCCGGCGCAGACCGGGCCGTCCGGCTCGGCGGCCCGCGCCCGCGCCGGTACCAGGACCGCGTATCCGCTCTATGTGGCGGGCAAGCTCGGCGGCGCGGTCGTCTCGCTGCTCGCCGTCCTCGTCACCAGCTTCTTCCTCTTCCGGATCATCCCCGGTGATCCGGTCCGGGCCATGACGCATGGCGCACCGACATCCGCCGAGCAACTGGCCACGATGCGCCGGCAGTTCGGGCTGGATCTGCCGCTGTGGCAGCAGTTCACCGACTACTGCGCCAAGGCGCTGACCGGTGATCTGGGCATGTCGTACCAGTTCCACGCGCCGGTCGGTGAGCTGATCGCGGCGAAGCTGCCCGCGACGCTGCTGCTCACCGGCGTCGCGGTGGTGATCTACTCGGCGCTCGGTCTCTGGCTCGGCACCCGCTCCGCCTGGCACCACGGCGGTCTCGGCGACCGGCTGAACACGGGCGTGGCACTGACGCTCTGGTCCGTGCCGTCCTTCTGGCTGGGACTGCTGCTGATCATCGTCTTCTCGGTGGGCATCGGCCCGGTCCCGGGCATGTTCCCGACCGGCGGTATGGAGTCGGGCGACACGGCCGGCTTCGCCCGGATCCTCGATGTGGCGCACCATATGGTCCTGCCGGTGCTCACACTCGTGGCGGTGGGATACGCGCAGACGCTGCTGGTGATGCGCTCCTCGCTGCTGGACGAGATGGGCGGCGACTATCTGACGACGGCGCGGGCGAAGGGGCTGCGGGACGCGTCCGTACGGCGGCGGCACGCGGTGCCCAACGCGCTGCTTCCCACCGTCACCATGGTCTTCATCAATCTGGGCCATGTGGCGGGCGGTTCGATCCTGGTGGAGACGGTGTTCTCCTGGCCCGGGCTCGGCGGGCTGTTCTACCAAGGGCTGAGCGTGCCCGATCTGCCGCTGGTCCAGGGGCTGTTCCTGGTCTTCGCCGGCGCGATGATCGTGATGAACCTGCTCGCCGATCTGCTCTATCCGCTGCTCGATCCCCGGGTGGGCCGATGACCTTCACGAAGCCGCCGAATCCGTCGCCGGTGCCGGAAGAGCCACCCGCCGCCTCCGCCGCCGCCACCTCCGTGTCCGCTTCCTCGTTCGCGTGGGCCCGCAGACGCGCGTCGGTGGTCCGCTTCTGGCAGCGCTACCGTACGCACCGCGCCGGGCTCTTCGGTCTCGCCGGGCTCGCGCTCGTCGCGCTGATCGCCCTGGCCGCGCCGCTGCTCGTCGGCGGTGATGTGCAGAGCGTGACGCGGGCGCCGGGCACGGCGCTGGAGGCGCCGAGCGGCCGGTTCCCGCTCGGTACGGACCAGTTCGGGCGGCCACTGCTGGGACTGCTGGTCTGGGGCGCCCGGATCTCGCTGACCGTGGGACTGCTGGCCGCGGCGCTGTCGGTGGCCATCGGTACGCTCGTCGGTATCCTCGCCGGGCACTACGGCGGCTGGGCGGCGACGGTGACCATGCGCATCACCGACTGGTTCCTGGTGATGCCCACGCTCGTACTGGCGATCGTGCTGGCCACGGTCATGTCGCGGTCCATCTGGACGGTGATCGTGGCCATCGGTGTCACGAGCTGGCCGACGACGGCGCGGCTGGTGCGGGCGCAGACGATCGCCGTCGAGTCACGTCCGTACATCGAGCGCGCGCGGGCGCTGGGCGGCGGGCACGGCCACGTCATGAGCCGCCATGTGCTGCCCAATGTGATGCCGCTGGTGCTCGCGCAGACCACGCTCGGTATCTCCAGCGCGATCCTGACGGAGGCGACGCTCGCCTTCCTCGGCCTCGGCGATCCGACGATCGTCTCGTGGGGCGGCATGCTCCAGGACGCGCGGGAGGCGGGCGCGGTCTCCTCCGGGCACTGGTGGTATCTGGCACCTCCCGGACTCGCGATCGCGTTCGTCGCGCTGGCGTTCACGCTCTGCGGCCGTGCGATCGAGTCCGTGCTCAACCCGAAGCTGGGAGTGCCCCGTTGACCGACGGCGCGTCGAATCTGCTGGAGATCAGGAATCTGTCCGTGACGTACGGTTCGGGCGCCTCGGCCGTGCCTGCCGTACGAGGCGTCGATCTGACCATCGGGCCGGGCCAGAAGCTCGGTGTCGCCGGGGAGTCGGGCTGCGGCAAGTCCACACTGGCGCTCGCGCTGCTCAGACTGCTGCCGCCGACGGCGAAGCTGACCGGCGAGATCCTGCTCGACGGCGAGGATGTCCGCACCATGAAATGGGGCCGGCTGCGCGCCGTACGGTGGGCCGGCGCGTCGATCGTCTTCCAGGGCGCCATGCACTCGCTCAACGCGGTGCACCGGATCGGCGACCAGATCGCCGAGCCGGTCCTGCTGCACCGGCGCGCCACACAGGCGGCCGGCCGCTCGCGCGCCGCCGAGCTGCTGGAACAGGTCGGGCTGCCCGCCGCGCGCGCCGACGCGTATCCGCATGAACTCTCCGGCGGCCAGCGTCAGCGCGTGATGATCGCGATGGCGCTCGCCTGCGATCCACGGCTGATCGTCGCGGACGAGCCGACCACCGCGCTCGATGTGATGATCCAGGCGCAGATCCTGCGGCTGATCGAGCGGTCGGTCGCGGAGCAGGACATCGGTCTGCTGATGATCAGCCATGATCTGGCGGTGCTCTCGGACACCTGTGACCGGCTCGCCGTGATGTACGCGGGCCGGATCGTGGAGGAGGGGCCGGCGCGCGAGGTCTACGACGCGGCGGAGCATCCCTACGGCCAGGCGCTCTCCGCCGCCTTCCCGCGCGTCGGGGACCTCGCGTCCCGGCGCGCTCCGCGCGGACTGCCCGGTGATCCGCCGGATCCTTCGGCGCTGCCGTCCGGCTGTACGTTCCATCCGCGCTGCCCGGTCGCGCTGGACATCTGCGCACGGGAGGACCAGGCGCTGCGGCCGGCCGGTCCGGGCCGGAGCGCGGCCTGTGTACGGATCGGCTCCGCGGTGCCCGCCCAGGAGCAGCCGCTATGAGGGCCACGCCGTATGCCCTCTTCCGTAAAGCCCGTAAAGCCTCGTAAAGCCCGGCCGGCCTCCAGGAGCCACCCATGACGACGACCACCACCGCCTCGCCGGTCCCGCTGCTGTCGGCCGCCGAGCTGAATGTCACCTTCCCCGGGCGACGCGGTGCACCGCCGTCCCGGGCCGTCGACGGCGTCGATCTCGACATCGGCGCCGGAGAGATCGTCGCCCTGGTCGGCGAGTCCGGCTGCGGCAAGACCACACTGGCCCGGACGCTGCTCGGTCTGGTGCCGCCCAGCCGGGGCCGGGTGACCTTCGCCGGGGAGCCGCTGGGATACGGCGCCCGCTCGCTGAAGGCGTACCGCAAGCGCGTACAGCTCGTCCTCCAGGATCCGAGCGGATCGCTCAATCCGCGCCATACGGTGTACGACGCGGTGGCCGAGGGCCTTCGGATCCATGGCCACCAGGGCGATGAGCGTGCGGCCGTCGCCGAGGCGCTGTCCCGGGCCGGTCTCCGGCCGCCCGAGCGGTTCTTCCTGCGCTATCCGCACGAGCTGTCCGGTGGCCAGCGGCAGCGGGTCGTCATCGCGGGCGCGCTCGTCCTCGAACCCGAACTCATCGTCGCCGACGAGCCGGTGGCGTCCCTGGACGCGTCCGTACGAGGTGAGATCCTCGCGCTGCTGCTGTCGCTGCGCGATGAACTCGGGCTGTCCGCACTGGTGGTGACACACGATCTGGGGCTGGCGTGGAACATCGCGGACCGGGTGGCGGTGATGTATCTCGGGCGGATCGTGGAGACAGGCCCGGTGGAGGATGTTCTGACGGCTCCTCAGCATCCTTACACGCGGGCCCTGTTGTCCGTACTGCCGGAGTCGGGACAGACACCGGTCGTCCTCATGGGCGAGCCGCCGGACCCGTCCCGTATCCCGGGCGGCTGCCGCTTCCACGCCCGGTGCCAGGTGCTCGCCTCGGGCGAGGCGGCGCGGGCGGGCGTCGAGGAGCGGTGCCGTACGGAGTCACCGCCGGTGCTGACGGGCGGCCCGGCCACACAGGTCGCGTGCCACTGGGCGACGGCGAAATGAGCTGGGCCGGACAGGGCCCACGGGCCGCCTTGAGCTACGGGCCGCCTACCTGGCGTCGTACTCCTCCGTCAGCGCCCGTGAGCGCTTGACATCGTCGGCGATCGCCTCCAGCAGCGCCTCGATCGACTCGAACTTCCGCTGGCCGCGAACGTACGAGAGGAAGTCGACGGTCACATGGAGCCCGTACAGATCCAGCCCGACCCGGTCGATCGCATACGCCTCGACCGTCCGCTCCGTCCCTTCGAACTGCGGGTTCGTACCGACCGAGATCGCCGCCGGCATCCGCTCGCCGTCCGCCGTGAGCCAGCCCGCGTACACCCCGTCGGCCGGGATCGCGGTGTGCGGCAGCGTCTCCACATTGGCCGTGGGATAGCCGAGTTCACGTCCGCGCTGCGCACCGCGCACCACCACGCCCTCGACCCGGTGCGGCCTGCCGAGAATCTCCGCCGCGCCCGCGACATCGCCCTCGGCGACCAGACGGCGGGTGAGCGTGGACGAGAAGGGCTCGCCGCCGCCCGCCTCGCCGGTCACCCGCAGATCGATGACCTCGACCTCGTAGTCGTAGGTGGCTCCCAGATCGGCCAGTACGGCGACGTTCCCGGCGGCCTTGTGACCGAAGCGGAAGTTGGGGCCCTCTATCACGGCGCGGGCGTGCAACTTGTCGACCAGGACCTTCACGATGAAGTCGCCCGGCGACAGCCTGGAGAACTCGACGGTGAACGGCAGGATCAGCAGCGCGTCCACGCCCAGCTCCGCCATCAGCTCGGCGCGCCGGTGGTGCGGCGCGAGCAGCGGCGGATGGCTGCCGGGCCGTACGACCTCGCTCGGGTGCGGATCGAAGGTCACGACGACCGACGGCACTCCCAGCTCCCGCGCCCGCTCCACCGCGCGGCCGATGATGAGCTGGTGTCCGCGGTGCACCCCGTCGTAGGAGCCGATGGTGACGACGCTGCGCCCCCAGTCCTGGGGGATGTCCTCCAAGCCACGCCAGCGCTGCACTGAGACCGCTCCTCGCCCGAACCCATGTACGTCATTTCCAGTCACGCAATGCTAAGACTGCCATGCCCCGCACCTGTGGCACGCATCGGCCACCGGGCTCTGTCACCGGGCTCCGGAAACGGCTCAAGTGCGAACGCGCCCCCCAGTGCACCGTCTCTCCCCTCCAAGCGCCTCCAAGCGCCCGCTCCCACGGGTGAGTGACGGGCCCGGGATGGACAGGACCCTTTTCGGAGGGGGGCCGTGCCGCCGGGCCGGGGTGCCGGCCGGGCTCCACGGTGCGATCCGGTCGCTGTGGCGGTAAGGCCGACCGCTCCGGTCTCAGCCGAAGACCGCGAGGCTCTTGGCCTTGCCGCGCTGTTCCTCGACGAGCGCCAGGAAGCGCCCTTCGGGGCCGAACGCGGCGACCGGCGCCGAGTCGAACGCCGGCATGTCCAGCCGTACGCCGTTGAGCAGCAGCCCGGCCCGCTTCTCGTCCACGTCCCAGCGCGGGAACGCGGCGGCGGCGGCCTCGGCGACCGGCATGACGGTCAGCTCCTGCTGGAGCTGCTCCAGCGTTCTCGCCGAGTCCAGCGCGTAAGGGCCCACCCGGGTCCTGCGCAGCGCGGTGAGATGGCCGCCGACGCCGAGCCCGGCGCCGAGATCACGGGCGAGGGCGCGGATATACGTGCCGGACGAGCAGACGACGGAGACGACCAGGTCGAGGACCGGAGTGCCGTCCTCGGCGACGGCCTCGCGCACGTCGTAGAGCCGGAACGAGGAGACGGTCACCGGCCGGGCCGGGATCTCGAACTCCTCGCCGCCGCGCACCCGTGCGTAGGACCGCTTGCCGTCGATCTTGATGGCGCTCACCTTGGAGGGCACCTGCATGATCGCGCCGGTCAGCGCCGCGATCCCGCTGTCGATGGCATCGCGCGCGACCAGCGACGCGTCCGCGGACGAGATGATCTCGCCCTCCGCGTCGTCGGTCACGGTGTTCTGTCCGAGCCGGATCGTGCCGAGGTACTCCTTCTCGGTCAGCGCGAGATGCCCGAGCAGTTTCGTGGCCCGCTCCACACCGAGGACGAGGACGCCCGTCGCCATGGGATCGAGGGTGCCGGCATGGCCGACGCGCCGTGTTCCGGCGATCCCGCGCATCTTGGCGACGACGTCGTGCGAAGTGAAGCCCGACGGCTTGTCCACGATGACAAGGCCGTCGGGCGTCCTGTTCTGCTGAGTCATTCCGCGGCGGCACCGTCCGTGCTGTCCCCGTCCGCCTCCGCGCCGTCCGCACCGTCGGCGGCGTCGTCGGAGTCGGCCTTGCGGTACGGGTCGGCCCCGGCCGCGTAGGTCTTGCCGGTGGACACCTCCCGTACCTCGGCGTCCTTGGCACGCGCCCGGTCGAGGAGGTCCTCGATGGTGCGCGCGTTGTCCGGCAGGGCGTCCGGGACGAACGCCAGCGTCGGGGTGAAGCGCACGCCGGTCTGGCGGCCCACCTCGGAGCGGAGGACGCCCTTGGCGCTCTCCAGGGCCGCCGCGGAGGCCGCGCGCTCCTCGTCGTCGCCGTAGACCGTGTAGAAGACCGTGGCCTCCCGCAGGTCGCCGGTGACACGGGCGTCCGTGATGGTCACGAACCCCAGTCGCGGGTCCTTGATACGCCGGTCCAGGGTCTCCGCGACCACGACCTGGATGCGATCGGCCAGCTTGCGGGCCCGCGCGTTGTCGGTCACCGGTCCGTCACTCTTCCTTCTGGGTTTTCTTGTCCACTGGTCAGTCTTCGTCCGGTCAGTCTTCGTCGCCGTGCAGCCGCCGCCGTACCGACAGCAGCTCCACCTCGGGATGCCCGGCGACCATGCGTTCGCACCGGTCGAGCACCTCGGTGAGATGGGCCCAGTCGCCGGACACCACCGCCAGACCGATCTCGGCCCTGCGAAGGAGGTCCTGGCTGCCGGTCTCCGCGGCGCTGACCGCGAATTTCCGCTGGAGCTCGGCGACGATCGGCCGGACGACGGAGCGTTTCTCCTTCAACGACCGTACGTCGCCGAGGAGCAGATCGAAGGACAGCGTCCCCACATACATGCATGTCCGGATGTCCCGCCGGTACGGGTTCGGTGCCCTGCCAGTGCTTGGCAGGGGCACAAGAACCGTACACGCAACGGCCGGGGCCGATCGACGGATATTCGTCCCGTCGACCGGCCCCGACCTGAGCGGTCAGCGCGTGCGTCAGCCGCGCGGCTTCTCGCGCATCTCGTAGGTGGCGATGACGTCGTCGATCTTGATGTCGTTGAAGTTTCCGAGGTTGATACCGCCCTCGAAGCCCTCGCGGATCTCGGTGACATCGTCCTTGAAGCGGCGCAGGCCCTGGATGTTGAGGTCCTCCGCGATGACCTTGCCGTCGCGGACGAGCCGGGCCTTGGTGTTCCGCCTGACCTCGCCGGAGCGGATGAGAACACCCGCGATATTGCCCAGCTTGGACGAGCGGAAGACCTCGCGGATCTCCGCCGTACCGAGCTCGACCTCTTCGTACTCCGGCTTGAGCATGCCCTTGAGGGCGGACTCGATCTCCTCGATCGCCTGGTAGATGACCGAGTAGTACCGGACGTCCACGCCTTCGCGCTCGGCCATCTGCGCGGCACGCCCCGCGGCGCGCACGTTGAAGCCGATCACGATGGCGTCGGAGCCCATGGCCAGGTCGATGTCCGACTCGGTGACCGCACCGACACCGCGGTGCAGCACCCGGATGTCCACCTCTTCGCCGACGTCGAGCTGGAGCAGCGAGGACTCGAGGGCCTCCACCGAACCGGACGCGTCGCCCTTGATGATGAGGTTGAGTTCCTGCACCAGACCGGCCTTGAGGGCCTCGTCCAGATTCTCCAGGGAGAACCGGACGCCCCTGCGGGCGAAGGCCGCGTTCCGCTCACGGGCGGCACGCTTCTCGGCGATCTGCCGGGCCGTACGGTCCTCGTCGACGACCAGGAAGTTGTCACCGGCACCGGGCACATTGGTGAGACCCAGGACCAGGACGGGCGTCGAAGGCGTCGCCACGTCGACGTTGTTGCCGTTGTCGTCGAGCATGGCCCGCACACGGCCGTACGCGTCACCGGCGACCATCGTGTCACCGACGCGCAGCGTGCCGCGCTGGACGAGCACGGTGGCGACGGCGCCGCGGCCACGGTCGAGATGGGCCTCGATCGCGATGCCCTGCGCGTCCTGCTCCGGGTTGGCCCGCAGGTCGAGCGAGGCGTCCGCGGTCAGGACCACGGCCTCCAGCAGGCTGTCGATGTTCAGGCCCTGCTTGGCGGAGATGTCGACGAACATGGTGTCGCCGCCGTACTCCTCGGCCACCAGCCCGAACTCGGTGAGCTGACCGCGCACCTTGGTCGGGTCGGCGCCCTCGACATCGATCTTGTTGACCGCGACCACGATCGGCACATCGGCCGCCTTGGCGTGGTTCAGCGCCTCGATCGTCTGCGGCATCACACCGTCGTTGGCCGCGACCACCAGGATCGCGATGTCGGTGGACTTCGCACCACGGGCACGCATGGCGGTGAACGCCTCGTGGCCCGGGGTGTCGATGAAGGTGATCCTGCGCTCTTCACCGTTGACGTCGGTGGCGACCTGGTACGCGCCGATGTGCTGCGTGATACCGCCGGCCTCGCCCGCGACGACGTTCGTCTTGCGGATCGCGTCCAGCAGCCTGGTCTTACCGTGGTCGACGTGGCCCATGACGGTCACGACCGGCGGCCGGGACACGAGCAGTTCCTCGCCGCCCTCGTCCTCGCCGAACTCGATGTCGAAGGACTCGAGCAGCTCGCGGTCCTCCTCCTCCGGGCTGACGATCTCGACGACGTAGTTCATCTCGTCGGCGAGGAGCTGGAGGGTCTCGTCGGAGACGGACTGTGTGGCCGTGACCATCTCGCCGAGGTTCATCATCACGGCGACGAGCGACGCCGGGTTGGCGTTGATCTTCTCCGCGAAGTCGGTGAGCGACGCACCGCGCGACAGCCGGACGGTCTGTCCGTTGCCACGAGGCAGCATCACACCGCCGACCGACGGGGCCTGCATGGCCTCGTACTCCTGGCGCCTCTGCCGCTTCGACTTACGGCCACGACGGGCGGGCCCGCCGGGACGGCCGAACGCGCCCTGTGTGCCACCACGGCCACCGGGACCACCCGGACGACCGCCGAAGCCGGGACGGCCACCGCCGCCACCGCCTCCGAAGCCACCGCCACCGGGACGGCCCGGAGCGCCGCCACCGCCGCCGCCACCGGGACGACCGGCGAAGCCACCGCCGCCGCCACCGCCGCCGGGACGACCCGCGAAGCCGCCGCCGCCACCGGGACGACCGCCGCCACCGCCACCGCCGGGACGAGCACCGCCACCGCCACCGGGACCACGGCCACCGCCGGGGCCACCGCCGGGACGCGGACCGGCCGCGGGACGCTGAGGCATCATGCCCGGGTTCGGACGGTTACCACCGGGGCCACCGCCCGGACCGCCCGCGGAGCGGGGGGCCTGCGGACGCGGCATACCACCGGGAGTCGGACGTCCGGTCTGTCCACCGGGACCGCCCTGCGGACGGGGACCGCCCTGGCCGGAGCCCTGCGGGCGCGGACCGCCCGGAGCACCCGGGCCACCGGGACGCGGGGCGCCGCCCGGACGGGGCGCCTGCGGGCGCGCCATACCGGTGGAGCCGCCTGAGGTGAAGGGATTGTTGCCGGGACGCGGTCCTGCCGGACGGGCACCGGGACGCGGGGCCTGGCCGGGACGCGCGCCGCCGGAGCGGCCACCCTGGCGCTGGTCGCGATCGCCCTGACGCTGGTCACGGTCGCCGCCCTGGCGCTGGTCACGCTGGTCGCTGCCGGGACGGGCGGACGGACGCGGTCCAGGCGTGGCACCGGGCCGGGCGGCGGCCGAGGCCGACGGAGGCGCGGTGAACTCCGGCGCGGCCGGAGCGGCGGGAGCCGGCTTCGGCGTGGCCGGGGCGGGCCTGGGAGCCGGCGCCGGACGCGGTCCGGGACTCGGCGCGGTGGGAGTGCTTCTGGGCGCCTCGGCGACGGCCGGCTTGGGAGCCGGGACACCGGGCTTGGGTGCGGCGGGACGCGCCGGCTGTGCGGGCGCTCCGGCCGACGGGACAGCGGACGCGGCCGGGGCAGCGGGAGCTGCCGGCCTCGCGGGGGTCGCCTTGCGCGGCGCCCCGGGCTTGGCAGTGGTCTTGCCGGCGTTGCCGCCGGGCCCCTGCAAAGCGTCAGTCAACTTACGTACAACCGGCGCCTCGATCGTCGACGACGCCGAACGGACGAATTCACCGAGTTCTTGGAGCTTGGCCATGACGACCTTGCTCTCGACGCCGAACTCCTTGGCGAGTTCGTATACCCGGACCTTAGCCACTTCGCTCCTTTTAGGTCCGGGTTACCGCCGGACCGTCGCTACTTCATGGGCGTACTCATCGCGTACTCATCGAGTGCTCATCGCAATCTCGACCTACTTCCAACTCGCGAGGTACCTGAACCGCACGGGGTTCCGTGCCGTACTTCTTCTTACAGTGACGCCTGCACCGCGACTGTCTCGACGGCCCGGCGCAGCTCCGCGCTGTCGAGCGGGCCCTGGACCCGGAAGGCCCTGGGGAACGCCCGGCGGCGGACCGCCAGATCGAGACAGTTCAAGGAGAGGTGCGTATACGCACCCCGGCCGGGCAGCGTACCGCGTCGATCGGGGACACACTGTGTCCCGACCACCACGATGCGCAGCAGATCGTCCTTGGCCGCTCGTTCCCGGCAGCCCACGCACGTTCGCTCAGGGCAGGCTCGGGCGCTCGTCCGGCCAGACATCCTCAAGTCTACCTCCCCGCGCCGACCTCACCCCTTTGGGGCAAGACTCGAACGCGTGACAGCTCGGAAGATCGTGTCGGCTCGTGCCCGGCCGGCGTCGGCCGGCCGGCACTGGACCGTCGCAGGGCGCGACGGGACCTTCCCGAGATCATTCCCGCCGACCGGCCGGCCGGCGGTCAGCCGCGCTCGCGCTCGCGGTCACCACCGCGGTCCCTGTCACGGTCGCCTCCGCGGTCACCGCCACGCTCGCGGTCGCCTCCGCGGTCACGGTCGTCGTCGTCCGTCTGCTCCGTGTCCGGGCGGATGTCGATCCGCCAGCCGGTGAGCCGGGCGGCGAGCCGGGCGTTCTGCCCTTCCTTGCCGATCGCCAGCGAGAGCTGGTAGTCCGGCACGGTCACCCGCGCCGAGCGCGCGGCGAGATCGACCACCTCGACCTTGCTGACCCGGGCCGGCGACAGCGCGTTGGCCACCATCTCGGCCGGATCGTCCGACCAGTCGACGATGTCGATCTTCTCACCGAGCAGCTCGGCCATGACATTGCGGACCCGGCCGCCCATCGGTCCGATGCAGGCGCCCTTGGCGTTGAGGCCGGAACGGGTCGACCGTACGGCGATCTTCGTACGGTGGCCGGCCTCGCGGGCGATCGCGGCGATCTCGACCGAGCCGTCCGCGATCTCCGGGACCTCCAGCGCGAAGAGCTTCTTCACCAGATTGGGGTGGGTACGGGAGAGCGTCACCGAAGGGCCGCGCACGCCCTTGGCCACCCGCACCACATACGTACGCAGCCGCAGACCGTGCGTGTACTCCTCGCCCGGCACCTGCTCCTGCACCGGAAGGATGGCCTCCAGCTTGTCGTCCAGCTTGACGAGGACGTTCTTGGGGTCCTTGCCCTGCTGGACCAGACCGGCGACGACATCGCCCTCCCGGCGCGCGTACTCGCCGAAGGTGACATCGTTCTCGGCGTCCCGCAGCCGCTGCTGGATGACCTGGCGCGCGGTGGTCGCGGCGATCCGGCCGAAGTCCGACGGAGTGTCGTCGAACTCCTTGGGCTCCTGGCCCTCCTCCAGCTCCGCGGGATCCTCCTTGGCCCAGACCGTGACATGGCCGTTGTCCCGGCTCAGCACGGCCCGCGCGTGCCGGCGGCTGCCCTCCGTACGGTGGTAGGCGATGAGGAGGGCGGATTCGATCGCCTCGACCAGCAGATCGAAGGGGATCTCCTTCTCTTGTGCCAAGCCCTTCAGGAGCTTCACATCGATGTCCACGGCTACGCCTCCTCTTCCTTCTTGTCCTTGCGGCTGAACTCGATCTCCACGCGCGCCTTGGCGATCCGCGCGAACTCGACGCGGCGGGCGGTGGGCTTGCGCCCCTTCACGCCCGGCACTTCGAGGCCGAGGCCCTCGTCGTCCACGATGAGGATGCGGGCCACCAGCTCGCCGTCCTCGTGGAGCTGGAATCTGGCCAGCCGGCCGACGGCGCGCAGATAGTGACGGTGCTCGGTCAAAGGGCGCTCGGCGCCGGGCGAGGTCACTTCGAGCTGGTACTCGTCCTCGCCCATCGCGTCGGTCTCGTCGAGCTTCTCGGAGATGGAGCGGCTCAGCTCGGCACACTCGTCGAGGTCCACGCCCTCGTCCGAATCGACCACGACTCTCAGCACACGACGCCTGCCTGCCCGGGACACCTCGATCTCCTCCAGATCCAGGTCCTTCGCGCTGACGAGCGGTTCCAGCAGTCCGCGCAGCCTTTCGCTCTGGGTGGTGCTCATCCGGGTGACTCCTCGGCCGCGTGTGCTGTTGTGGGATCGTCGTGTGTCAGATCAAAGGGTATCCGGTCCGAAGGGGTGTTGCCGTCCACCCGTGGATGACCCGCGGGTACGCTCGCCTGCGGTGATCATCGCGAGGCCCGAGGAGAGACGCGTGGGGCGCACGGGGACGACACGGAGGCGCCTGCTCATGGCCGCGGGCGCCACGGGAGCCACGGCGGCGGGGCTGCTGACCGGCTGCACCTCCGATTCCGCCGGCGGACGGAAGTCCGGGAGCGGGACGGGCGCGCGGGCCGAAAGCACGCTGCGGCAGCGGTCCGCCGCCACCAGCCGGGCACTGCTCGGACAGTACGACGCGGTGCTGGCGCTCCACCCGGACGAGGGCGAACTGCTGACGCCGCTGCGGACGGCGGTCGCGCGGCAGGTGGATGCGCTGGCGCCGACGGCACGCAAGCCCACGAGCCCGTCGCCCTCCGCCGCTCCTTCCTCGCCCGGGTCCGAGTCCGGCTCCGAGTCTCCGGATGCCTCGCCCGGACCGAGGCCGCCGGTCCTTCCCGCCGTCGCCGACGATCCGGCGCAGGCCCTCAAGGCGCTGGCCACGGCCGAGCGCCGGACCGCCGACGCGCACACCGCCACGCTCATGGACGCGCCTCCGGAGCTGGCCAGACTGCTGGCCTCCCTCGCGGCGGCGGGCGCCGCGCACGCCTATCTGCTGACGGAAGGATCCCGCTCGTGAGCACCGGTGCGCTGGCCGCCGCGCAGGCCGCACTCGCGGCGGAGCACGCCGCTGTGTACGGGTACGGAGTCGTCGGCGGCCGGGTCGACGGCGACCGCCGTGGCGAGGCCGACGCCGCGTACACCGCGCACCGCGCCCGGCGTGACGCGCTCGCCCGGACCGTACGCGACCTCGGCGGCAAGCCTGCCGTGGCGGCGCCCGCGTACGCCCTGCCGTTCGCGGTGCCGGACGCCGCCGCGGCCGTACGGCTCGCCGCCGAGCTGGAGGACCGGATCGCGGGCGTCTACTCCGATCTCGTACGGGCCGCCGAAGGGCCACTGCGCCGGGAAGCTGCGGGCGCGCTGCGGGAGGCCGCGGTGCGCGCGGTGCGCTGGCGCGGCACGGGCGTAGCCTTTCCTGGGCTCGCCGAGCGCGCGTGAGCCCTGGAGTCTCGAAGGGGAACGGCGCACGTATGGGTTTCGAACCACCGCAGCGTCTGGTGCGCGCGCTCGGCCGGCAGTACGGCGAGCCGGCCGCCGCCGAGTGGCTGAGCCGGCTCCCGGCCCTCGCCGGAGAGGCCGTCTCCGCGCGAGGGCTGGATGTCGAGCGGGTGGTCGCGCCGGGCGGCAGGAGCGGTCTGGTGGTGCTCGTACGGCGGCCCGACGGCTCTCCCGCGACGCTCAAGATCGCTCCGTCCCTCGCGGCGCCGTCGCTGGAGCGGGCGGCGCTGGCGCACTGGAAGGGCTGGGGCGCGGTGGAGCTGCTCGACGCCGCCGATACCGCCGACGCCGTCTCCACCACCGCCTCCAGCACCACCGACTGCACGCTGCTGCTGGAACGTCTCCAGCCGGAGATCTCGCTGCGCTCCCTGCCCGAGGCGAAGGCCCTGCTGGAAGCGGCGGGTACGGTACGCAGGCTCTGGGTCGATCCGCCCGTGGGCCATGGCTTCGAGACGGTGGCCGAGCGGACGGCGCGGGAGTCGGCGGCGCTGCGCGCGACGGACGACGGCGACGGCAGCCTCGCGCCGCTGGTCTCGGCCGCGCTGGCGGCGCGTGACGAGCTCTGCGCCTCCTCGGCGGAGACTCGGCTGCTGCACGGCGCGTTCGGCCAGGGCAAGGTGCTGGCGGGCGAGCGGGCGCCCTGGCTCACGGTCGGTCCTGAGCCGCTGGTCGGTGAGCCCGCCTATGACCTGGCGCGACTGGCCCGCGACCGGGTCGAGGACCTGGTGGCGGCCTCCTCGGGCCCCTCTTCGGCGCGGCGCCGGGTGAGCCGCCTGGCGGACTCGCTGGACATGGACGGCGGGCGGCTGCGGGGCTGGACGCTGTTCCGTGCGGTGGAGTCGGGCGTCAGGGCGCTGACGGCGGGCCGCCGCCAGACCGCGGAGCTCCTGCTGGAATTCGCGGGCTGGCTGTAGCCGCGGGGCGCCTGCCAAACCCAGCCCGTCCGGCGATTGAGGACCGGGGTCCGGGGCGGAGCCCCGGGAGCGCCGGCGGCGGGGGGGTGGCCCCCCCCCCCCCCGCCCCCAAACCGGGGGCCGCCCCCCCCCCCCGCCGGGA
>NZ_JBHWGS010000033.1:0-42798 GCF_042732975.1 Streptomyces sp. NPDC059743
GGGCCGGACGCATCACGTCCGGCCCCACACGGTTACCCGAAGATCCAGTCAGTGGACTGTCTCAAGTACCTTCTCGGAACGCATCTTCTTCGCCGCGAGCTTCTCGTCCCGAGCGCGCTGCAAACTGCCGAATGTCTCGCTCCCTTGCCGCTTGATGAGATGGGGGATCCGATTGGCTGGAATGCCGACGAGAGGAGACTCGCTGAGGACTGCGAGAAGGTCGGATTCAGTCTGGTCGGAGTATCCGGCGGCGATGAGGGCTTCGATGTCAGGGAAGACGTCGGCGTGCCTTTCGTGCGCGAGATCGATCAGGTGGTCTTCGCGCCCGCCGAGGCTGTAGCACCACAGGAAATTGTCTGGGGCGTCCTTTTCCACGAGCTTCTTGAAGCGGCTGATCTCCTTGGTGTAGCAGTAGAATCGCACCTCCGGGGACGCCTTCATGATACGCATCCAGGCGAGCAGATACGCATCGGAATAGAAATCACCGGAGTCGTGCAAGCGAATCCATTTGCCGACGTACCGCTTGTGGCCGAGTTCCTCCGTCATGCGCTTCTCCCACTCTTCCGGGGAGTCCCGGCACAGCAGAAGATTCCGAATATGCGCCGCGCGCACATTCTTGAACCGATAAGCCCCTACTCGCGCGTAGCAAAGGTCGGCGCAAGCCCCGGCCTGAGGGCATACATTGAAATTCGAGCCGTCCGGAAGTTTTACCGCGAAAGCCGGAAGAGTCCAGTTGAAAATGCCCTCCTTCCGCAATTGCGAGTTCTGAGTGAGAAGCCATTTTCGCGGGCTCCGCTTCGTCGGGCTGGTCACATCGCCGTCAACGTTGTTCATTTCTTCGCCTTCGTGAGGTCGGGGGTCGAGGGGAGGCCGGGGCAGCCGGCGTGGGAGCGGGTGCACGCGTGGATGCCGAGCGCGGTCACGCCCCCGTCGGCCATCGCGAGAACTGCAAGGCCCTTGGCGATCGCGGTCCGCGCCGTGCCCTGGTGGCGGCCGCCGAACTGGGCGTCGTCGCCGTGGCTGGCGATCGCGTCGCAGCATTCGGAGCGGATGCGGTCGATTTCCGCGTCGGACAGGTTCCACATCTCGGCCAGGCAGAGGGGGACCATGAACTGCAACCAGTCCGTCCAGAGCTCCGGGACGGAGGTGTTGCTCTCGGGGTCGCGGACCACCAGCCCGAGCGGGCCGTGAGAGTCGGGAGCTGATCGTTGAGAGGGAGAAGGCACGGAAACGTCTCTCTGCTGATGGGCGCGCCGGTGGAAGCCGGCTCACCCGGTCGGTCAGGAGGTGGAGGCAGGCGCCGGGGGCTGCGCGCTGTCGCGATGGGCGACCAGGTGGCCGGCGCCCGGGCACGGCTCGATGGCCGGCGGGACACGGTGCAGTGCGGCCAGGGCGCCGATCCGCAAGAGGGTGAGATGGCCGCAGTGCGAGCACCGTCCGGTGGGCCGTTTGCGGTCGGGGGCGAGCCAGACCGTCATCGGCCCCCGGACGGAGCGCATGTAGCGGTTGATGGCGATCTGCCGGACGCCGTCGGAGCGCCAGTGGTCGGCCGTGGTCTGGAGGACGTGGACCTCGTGAACGCTGCGGTCCTCGCAACTGGTGGTGTTCTCGTAAAGGCAGTCGTCGGCGAGATCGTCGGGGTCCAGCTCGTCGGCGAGGTACTGCCGGATGGCTCTCGGGCTGTGGGCTATCTCGACCGGTATCTCGAAGTCGCGATCGACTTGGTAGGTGACCAGTTCGGAGAAGGCGACGCGCACCCTGATCTCGGTGAACTCGTCGGATTCGTCGGTCTGGTGGACGGTTGCGGTCACGGAAGGGGCCCTTTCATGCAGGGCGCCCCCGGCTCGGGTGAGCCGGGGGCGCCAGTGAGGGTGTGGAGTCGGATCAGTCGCCGCGTGCGCGGCAGCCGACGGCGTGTGCGGGGGAGAGACGGAACCTGGGGGAGCCGCCGAGAGCGTCGCGGGACCTGAGGAGGTAGTCGCCCAGGTCCTCAGCGCGACCGATCTCTTCGGTGGGCACCGGCTCGTGGCAGTACGGGCACGTGTCCACGACGTCGAAGACGAGACGGCGCCGGTCGTTGTACGTGGCCAGGAATCGGAGGGACCACCCCTGGTGGGACAGGAGCAGAGCCACGGCGGGGTAGTGGATGCCCCCCGGCAGGAGCATGTGGCGCTTGTCGCTGTGGCCGCTGATCACTGCCGGGTGGTTCGCCAGGCCGAGGCGGTGGCGAAGCAGCCGCGCCAGGCCGGTCTGCTCGTCCGGCGCGGTGTGGACGGATGGTTCGGGTGCCAGGTGGACCGCCTGCCTGGTGCGTGCGCGGTTGATGGCCGCATCGACGGCGGCCGACTCGATAGGGGACAAGGGCGGCGTGGTACTGGAGCGCGGCATGTCATCTCCGAAGGTCGGTGGGGCGGCGGTGCCGGTGGTTGGTCCTGGCCGGCACCACCTGTGCCGGCCTCGAAGGCCGTACGGGGACGGCCCGTGTGCGGTTCTGGAGGATTCACCCCCCGTCCGCATGCGACTACAGTACCCGTCATTATCGAGTTATGCAACAACTCGGCTGGAGGGAACCGCCCCCGCGCGGCACACCGTGGAGTGTGCGACGCGCGGGGCGCCGGGAGTCTGCGGTGGAGGCCGGCCCTACGCGCTGACAGCCAGTTGCCCGACCTGGTCGAGAAGGAGCTGGGCGCGCTCGAAGGCCGCCTGCTTGTGACCGTACGAGGGGACGACCAGGTGCATCGTCTCGTGTGCCAGAGCGCGGTCGGCTTCCTCGCGGCTCGCCACGAGGGCGAGGTTCACCGCCATCAGCGGCACGCTCAACCGGGCCGTCTCCGGGCCCCGGTAGACCTGGGCGGCGTAGTGCGGGTAGAAGTCCATCCCGGTGACCGAGGCGTACGCCTTGAGGTCTACGACCAGGTGAAAAGGCCGCTGGGAGACGTGCGCGAACATCTTGGCGCGCCGGCGTAGCCAGGCCAGGTCGACGGGGAGGGCGCGCTCGTGCTCGGGCAGCGGGCAACGCAGAGCTGCGTGCCGGGCGTTCGTCAGCGGGTGTCCCCGGTGCACGGTCATGAGTTCCTCCTCTCGCTCCGGTTCTGGATCTCGCGGGCCAGGTCAAGCAGAGCCTCAGAAGCCACGCCGAAGTGGGCAGCGAGACCGTCCAGCACGGCTCCTTCAAGAACGGGCGCCGGTTCGCCGGCCGCTTGGACGGCCACCGTGTGAGCCCGGACGACGACGTCGGTGTCAACTTCCCACGAAGCCGCCAGCCTGGACGCCACCCCGGACTTCAGGCTGCGGGTGTGGCCGTTCTCGAGCATGGCGTACCCGCTGCGCGTAAGCCCCGCCGTCGCGGCGGCGCCGGCCTGGTTCTGGCCGGCGCCGCACCGAAGGTCCTCCATCGTGGTTGCATGCCCGGGGCGCAGTTCGTCGACCGTGCTCGAGAGGCCGGCTGCGAGCACGAGGAGGGTTCTCCACTCCGGGGTCCGCCGGCCGTCCTCGTAGGCGCAGATGAGGGAGGGGGCGATCGCCGTGGCACGTCCAAGGTCCTCCTCGGACATGCGCCGGCGCGTGCGGACGGCCCGGAGCACGGCTCCGTCAAAGCCGCGAACGCCGCGACGTCGCGCTGCCACGCTGCTCACCTCCCTTCACCTTCAGCGCTGCGCCGGCCCACAGGCCGGACGCCGCCTCGCGATCTGCGGGGCCGGGAGACCATCATGCCAATACGCCTGCCGACGCCCCGGGCGCCGGCCCGTCAGGCATAGCGGCCCTGCCAGGAGTCCGCGTCCAGGCGCCGCAGCGCCGCATCCTCCTCTGGGGTGAGCCGGTCGGTGAAGTCCTCCCACCGGGTCAGCTCTGCCATGTCCGTCTCGTCCGCCGGTTCGACGTGGGCCCGCTGCCCGGTGGCGAGGTCTATCTCGACTACCCCGTCGACGAGGCGGGCGCACTCCCACTGCAGGGAGCGCCGCCGTGTCATGCCGAGGTTGAACAGGTATCCGTCAGCGGTGTCCTGGCCGCCGACCAGGGGCCTGATCCACACGATCTGCTCGTCGTCGACGAAGCGGTGGTGTCGGGCGAGGGCGGCCCGGAAGACTTCGCTGCCGTCGGGGTCGAAGACGATCAGGCGCGCGCCGGCGTCGACGGCGTCACCCGTGGTGCTGTGATTGCCGGCGAGGAGATCTGAGAACCGCTGCCGCCACTGTTTGTCCGTTGTCATCGTTCAGCTCCTCGTATCAGCTGTAGTAGTCGTCCAGGCACAGGACATCCTCGACCGGCTTGCCGCCGAGTTCGGTGATGCCCCGGGAAGCGAACGAGGCCAGGATCGTCTGGCGCTCGCCGGCGGACGCGCACACGATCCGGCTGGGTGCCTCAGCCCCGAGCAGATCAATCCCGTTCCCGAACATCACCTCGTTGCCGTCGCTGCTGAAATTGGCGATCTTCATCGGGTTCCGGGTGATCGCGTTCTTGCTGTAGTTGTGGTGCTCAGGGTTGATGGCGCCGTAGTGGTCGCCGTTGTAGCCGTAGTAGTCGCTCCGACGCATCAGAACGCTGGGGTCGTCCCAGATCAGCGTGCCCCCTCCCAGGTGAGAGCCGCTGTGCTGGACCCGCAGGAACACGCTGTTGGCGCCGCCGGTCATCTTGTCGCTTTCCTCGCTCATGCCCACGCCGCTGCCGATGCCCATGACGGCTCGCTTCTCGGTGCTGGCCAGCACACCGGTGCCCAACAGGCTGGCGAGGTTCCCGCTGTGGATCTTGTGCATCAGCGACCTCCCCTCGAAGGCGGATTTGATCTCCTCCTGCTTGCCGGTGACGTCGAAACGGGACCACGACAGCCACTTCCCGGTCGTCGCAGGTGTCGGCTCGTACCCGGGGCTCGCTGCCAGCTCGGCGCCGCTGGCGAACCCGGAGGCCTTGGCCACGGCATCCCGCACCACCTCCACCTTCATCGGCAGCACTTTGTGGGCGGCCTCCAGGTGGATCCGCTTCATCTGGGTCTGCAGGGCCTCGGTGTCGAGCCCCATCAGCGTCTCCATCCGCTGGTGCACGATCTCCTGGACCTGGAGGTCCTGGAGTCCCTGGGCCGTTTCCATGGCAGCCTTCATGCCGGCCGCGTTGCCCAGCCCCTGGGCTTTGACGTTGTTCGACAGGTACGTCCACTCGCCCTCGGCGGCTGTCATGGGTTTGTTCATCAGGTGCAGCTGCTCCAGCCGCTCCACGAGTTCCTTCCCATGGCCGGCACCGGCCGGTGCGTGGACCTCCAGCTGTCCGCGCAGCGAGTACTCCGTGGAGGCCGGATCGTTGTCCTTGTACGGCCGGTAGACCGCCTTCCAGCCGTCCCCCATGTCGATCTCGTACTCGGTGCCGTTCGCGGTGCTGCGAGTGGTCCCGTCCCAGGAGCTCTGACCGGTCTCGGTGTCCAAACTCGCCTTGATCCGGCTGGCTTTGCGCACGGTCGCCGGGAGGGTTCCCGGCTCCGGCTCGCCGTCCGGTACCGGGACCTGCTTGGTGACCGTCTTGGTCTGGGTAACCTCGTACGGGGCCATCCAGGGCAGCGGGGACCCGCCGTTGTCGATCTTGTCTTTCACCAGGTTCAACTGGTGAAGGTAGTGCAAGGCCATGGTCTTCTCGTCGTCGCTGATCGACGGATCGTGGAGCACATCAGAGACGGCGTCGACGGCCGCCTGGTGCTTGGCGATCGACGCGTCCGACATCGGCAGGTCGTGCTTCAGCTTGTGCTGCACCGAGCTGACCGCCGTTGAGGTCAGCTCGCCCAACTTCTTGTCCTTGTCGAGGCCGAGGCGGCCCTTGACCTTCTCCTCGACCTCGACCTCTTCCATGTGCGTGCCCGGGATGCTCAGAGCGTCGAGCAGCTTCTCCTCTGCTTCCTCCGAGACGTGGGTAAGGAGGACCTCCCGCGGACCGTCCGCCGAGTCGTACGCCACCAGGGCGGCCTCGGAGTTGATGAAGTCGTCCCCGCCGACCAGGATCGGCGTGCCCGTGGGCTGTCCGACCGGGGGAGCTGCCGGCACCGGCGTCAGCGGAGGGTCCGTCTCCTCTTCGGCCTCGGTCTCGTCCTCCTCGGCGAGCAGCAGATCTCCGTCGCCGGCGGCTGGCTCGTCTCCGGTCTGCTCGTCGACATCGGGTGCGGAGCTCTCCGGTTCATCCTCATCGGGTGCGGTCTGGACTTCCTCGTCATCAGGTGGTGCGCCGGATTCGAGTCCTTGGCCGGGCACGGCCTCCTCGGTGAGTTCGTCCGCTACCGGGTCCGCGACGACGTCGCCGGCGTTGGCCGGCTCCGCAGGGGCGTCCGGCTCTGGAAGGAGCTCCGCGACCTCCGGGATCTCGGCTACCGAGCCCCCTGCTGCACCCGCCAGATCGACACCTTCGCTCGCGGCCGGCGCACCGCCGAGCTCCACCGGGGCGGCCGGGCTCTCCGCGAGCGCGGTCGGGCTGACGGCGTAGCTCTGGTGACTGGACTTCGATCCGGTGCCCATCAGCTACCCCCGTGCTTGAGGGAAGCGCCGGAGGGCAGCTTGAGTTGCTTGACGAAGAAGTCGGCGAAGTTCTGACGCAAGGAGTTCTTCCTCTCGACTGCGTGGTCCAGGAACGCGTTGGCGATCTGCTCGTGCGTGACCTGGGACTGGGGGATCTTCAGGGCCTTGGCGGCCCGGCTGCGCATCTGGGGCACCCACGCCACGCCCGCCTTGGCTCCCTCGTGGGCGGTGGAGTGCAGAACGGAGCGCAGCTGTGCGTCCGGGATCGACTCGAGCTTCTTGATCACCGGATGGGCGGCGGCCGGATTGAGTTTCACGCCCTTGGCGAGGCTCCCGCCGAGCGCGGCCTGGTAGAGGCTCTGGTGGACGGGGGTGAACCCGCCCCCGCCACTGGGGGCGTAGTCGATCGAGAGCTTGTCGGCGCCGAAGTGCTTGAACGCCTGGCCGCGGTCGATTTGAACCAGACCTCCGGAGGGGGTCTGCAGCCAGTTGTTCTTGTGACCGTCGTGTTCGCCGATGAACCACGAGCCGACGTGGGACCGGACGACCGCGTCAACCTGGGACTGCGTCCACTGGCTCGGGCTGGACCCGAACTGCTGCGCGCCCTTGAGCATGGGCTGGATGGAGCCGGCTGTCCCGTCGGGCTGCTTGTGGTGGTAGACGGGCACCGACGGGACTCCGCCCAGCGCCAGGATGTGCGAGGCAGCCGCTTCGGTGTGCCCGAGGGCTCCGCCGTGGTTGTGGTCGGCCTTGAACAGCCACTGGGAACCGTCCGGAGCAGCGTGGACGGTCTTGGCGTACGTCCCGCCCAAGTTCGACGCCGTGGTGCCGGGGCCGAAGGTCCAGCCGGCGACTTCCGTGGCGTCGACGCGTGCCGGCACGTCCTGGCTGGTCGCCTTCGCGTGCTGCACCTCGGCCATCAACGCCTGGATGTTCGCGTTGAACGATCCCGGCTTCGGTACCTTCGCCGGCTTCGGAGCGCCAGGCGTGGCCGGCTTGGCCGCGGAGCTCGCTCCGTTCGCATGCAGCTTGCTCGCCAGGGCCTGGACCGCCTCGTCGGAGGCCAAGCCGTCGTCTGGCTTCGCCGCAGGCGCCGCGGCGGCCGCCGCCTTGGCAGCCTCCTTCTTCGCGACGTCCGAGGTGACCTTGTCCTTGATGGTCTGCTGGTCGTACTTCTTGTTGAAGCTCGCGGCGATGTAGTTCTGGACCTGAGCCCGTGTTGCCTTGGCGTTGGTGTCCATCCCCAGCTCGGCGGCGACGGTGCGCAGGTCAGCGAGCTTCTGCTCCTTGGCCCACGCCTTGAAGTCGCTCGTGAGGTCGCCGGGATGGATGTACTTCCCCGGCCCGAGGGCCGGGTGCTCGGCGTACATGTTTTCGCCGAGCAGGTGCTGGGTGGTGGAGTACCAGCCGTTCACGCTCGTCTGCATGTCCCGCACTTCGCCGGCGTTCTTCGCCCACGCTGCGATGACCTGCTCCGCCCCCGGGTCGCCGGCAGGGGGGAGGTTGAGCGGCTGCCCGGCGCCGGGAGCCATCGCTATGTGCGCGGCATAGCCGGCGTCGAGGTTCGCCAACTGCTCCTGCCGCTTGCCCGCCAGAGCCTTCAGGGACTCCGCTTCGCTCTCGGGTGTGGTCGGCCGCATCAACGTCACGACCTGGCGGCTGCTGAGGTGCATCGCCTCGGTCTCGGTCAGCTGACCCGAGGCAAGCCCCTCCTGCACCAGAGGCCCGACGTCCTTCGGATTGAGGTAGGTGGAGTTGAGCGCCTGGTCGACGGCCTCCTTGGCCTGAGCCTTGGCCTTATCGAGATCCTCGCCGATCTCAGGGCAGTTGGCCGAGGCCAGCTTCTGCTCGGCCGCGAGCATCGCCTGCAAGGCCTCGGCCTTTTCAGACTGAGGCCCGTAGGTCTTCTTCACCGCGATCCAGGCGTCGACCGATTCGGTGACCGCCTGTGCCGACTGGTTGACCTCCCCGGGCGTGGCCGTCCACGAGCCGTCGCTGACGGGCGGCTCCGTGCCTTCGAGTTGGTGCAGGTCGGCAAGTGTCATCCCGCCGACCGTCCCGCCGGCGAGCAGCTCGTTGTACCGGTCGAGCGCGGCCGCCTGGATCTTCTGCTTGGACGGGATGTCACCGGGGTAGGCCGGGTCGAGCCAGTGCACCAAGGGGTGCTGGCCCTTGCCCGACAGGCCGACCAGTGCGGGATGCTCGAATCCCTTGGCTTCGGCGATCTCACGCAGCTCTTCCTCGTCCAGGGAATTGAGGAAGGCGACCGTCTGGGCCTTCAGTGCTTTGGTGTGGGCCTCGATCTCCTCCTCGGAGGCCCCGGCTTCCTTCAACTTCTCGATGGCCGCCTGGGCATCCTTGACCTGGCCGACGAACAGGTCGTAACGCTCGACCGGGTCAGCGGGGACCGCGTCCTCGGGGTCGATCGCGAACGGCGGATCGGCGATCTCCTCCATGAGGTTCGTGGCCACCAGCAGGTCGGCCTTGGCCTGGATCTCCTCGTCGGACATGGGTTGTGCCGGTGCCTCGGCGACCGGTTCCTCCGTGCCCTCTGACGTGGCTGTCGGCCCCACCGCGTAGGAGGCGTGGCTGGACTTGCTGCCCGTACCCATCAGGCATCCCCCCGCGCTGGGAGAGCGGGGATGACCTCGGCAAGCAGTTCGTCGAGAACGAGGTCGGCCGCGTGGGACAGGTCGAGCGCGCCCTCAGGAATGGTGGCGGGTTCGAGAGCGCAGGTCCCGGACTGCGCGACCCAGAGCTCGACGTCCTCGGGCCGGGTGTTCTCGCCCAGGCGCTCACGCCAGGGGTCGGCGGGGTCGTAGACCAGCGGCACCCAGCGAACAACGCGATCTGCCGGCTGATGACCGGTGTCGAGGGCCAGCACGGCGACAGGGTCGACGGGGAGGCCCAGGGCCGGGTGCCAGACAAGCAAGATCCACAGCCGCCAGGCGGAAGTGTCCGGCGACGTCGTGGACGCGTCGGCCGTCGCGTCGGGCTTGTCGGGGTCGGTCGTCATGGAGGCTCCTCCCATCAGGGGTTTCACCTGCTACAGGTGTGGGAGGAGCCGCCGGTGTGACAGTGCGGGCGAAGAACTTTCAGCGGGACGGCAGAAGCGACGCCATGTACTGGACTGTCGCGGCGAAGGCGTCCTCGGGGCGGGCGTGGACGTCCTCGCGACCGTTCGCGGTCATGACGGCGCCGTGCAAGGCGTACTGGTGCGGGTTCTGGGAGATCAGGGTCAGCCGGGAGCCGAACAGCTCGACCATCTCCGCGATCCGGTTGGTCCGGGACAAGCCGGTGAGGATGACGGGCATGTCCTCCGGGAGGTTCGCGGCCAGCAGGTGCAGGCCCGGCCGCTCCCAGGTGTCCCAGGTCGAGTTATCACGGACGGTCTGCACGTTGATGGCGATCGCCGGCGGAGGCGCGTCCTCGATCCAGGCCAGGTAGCGCTCCAGATCCTCCAGCCGGAACCAGTAGACATTCGGAACGACGGGCACGCCGGCCTCGGCGAACTCCTGCGCCAAGAGCAGGCACCGTCGCATGTTGAGCAGGTGCTCGGTCCTCGGCCAGTCCCCGTAGATCGAGAAATTGCAGGGGAGTACCAGGTCCCACTGCTGCTCCGCGATCCGCTCCACGAGATTGTCCCGCTGGCGCCTCGTCCAGAACGCCTCCACGAGCGGGTCCTCGCCGTAGCCGACGAGTACGGCCTTCTGGTGCGGCTTGAGGGCGAGGGCTTCGCGGGCCGACTGTTCCGTGAATCGGGGGTAGAGGGTGTGGGTGTCAGGGGAGAAGACGCGCCTGAGGCCGACTCCGTAGGCCGGCCAGTTCAGGCTGGCGTCGAGCTTGGTGACGGCGGAACCGTCGGTCATGGGGATCAGGGCCGGCAGGCCGTCGGGCAGGGTGCCGTCGATGCTGATGTCATCGAAGCCCAGCGTGCCGCCTACGTCGGCCATCCACTGGGCGATGTCGGTCCGGCTGCCGCAGCGGATCGGGCACTTCCTGGTGACGCAGGCGTTCGCGGGGGCGTCCGCTTCCGTCGCAGCGCAGCCGCAGAACCGGCAGTCGGAGTTCGTGCCCGAGCACAGCGGCTCGACGGTGGCGGGGCCACCACGGCCATCGGGCCCAGCGTAGAACGCGCAGGCGTTGCAGTCGCAGCCCCGGCCGGGGAGGGGAACGCCGACGGTCGGAATGGGCAGGGAAACACTGGTCATGCTGCTTCGGTCCCTTCATCATGGGTGCCGCGCCCTGACGGGGCGGGTGCGGCTTCGTCTTCGAGGTGGGCGCCCAGCTCGCGCAGCGCGATCCGCAGGGAGCCGCGGTCGTAACGGGAGATCTCCTTGCCTGCCCGGACCTCGACCAGCAGGCTCCGGACCCCGTCCAGCGCATTCCGGATGACGTCCGTCTGCACGGCCGGTCTCGGCGGCCCGGGAGGCTCAGACTCCGCGGTCTCCGGTGGGAGCGCGGAGTCGTCCGGCGCCGAGGGGTCGGTGCCCTCCACGGGGTCCGCCCCGGCGGCGAAGCCGTCGTTGTCGTCGAGTTCGACTTCCGCCTGGGTGGGAACGCGGGTGAGCTTCGCACGACGGTCGGCGTTGGCCGCGTCCTGCCGTTCCTCCGCCTCGGCGATGATCTCCTCCGGCCCGAGCCCGGGCTCCTCGAGCCCGACATTCACGGCAGTGGGCAGCAGGTGGAGCCGCTTCGACGTCTTGAGCGCTGCCCAGATGCCCGCCGCCGCTTCCGCGCGCCCGTTGCGCAACTCGGCATAGCGGATCCTGGTGTTCAGCCGGATTGCTGCCTCGTCCATCTCCTCCGTGAGGTCGCGCGGCAGCGCGCGGAAGGCACGTACCAGCTCACCGGCCTTGCGCTCGTTGAGCTGGAGCCCGAGCCGACTCAGTACCTCGCTCCACGGCGCGGCACAGCTGTGGTCGGTGCCGCGGATCTTCTCCAGGGCCTGGAAGCGCTGCGCCGGGTCGGGGATCGCGTAGACCTCCTGCGACACGGGCTTGCCGGCCTTGAGCAGCTTGCCGACGAGGATCGCGCATCGCTGGTACAGAAGGGCAGCAGCCTGCTCGCCCGGCTTGAGAGGCTCTCTGGCGAAATTCTCCACGAAACGCCACATGTGACGTTCCTCGTCGGACAGCGGCCCGGGGCAGACCACGGCGGGCAGAGCCGCGAAGTGCGGGTTGTCCGGCCGGTTTGTAGCTCCCCAACGCATCGCGCGCAGACGGCGTTCTCCGGTGACCAGCCGGATCGTCGGCGCCTTTCCACCGACGACGATCTCCTCGGCCAGCACCGGCTCCAGCAGTCCAACGACGGACATTGAGGAAATGAGGTCGGCGAGTTCGGACGGCGGGAGGGAGTCGGACGGGTTCCGTGCCTGGGCCTCGGTGAAGGGGGCGCCCGGTCCGCGCAGCGGCAGCATCTCGAATCGTCGCTGCCGCAGCTTGGTACTGCGGTGCAGGATCTCGGTGAGCCGGATCATGCTCCCGCTCTCGGCCGGAGCCTCGACTGAGGTACTGGTCATCGCGCTGCTTCCTTCTCGGCCGGTCGGACGGCCGGCTACTTCGTGGAGAGGTAGAGGTCGGTGGGTGACGGCCGCGCTGAGGGGGACCCGCGCAGCAGGGGAGTGAAGATCGGTGCGCAGGGGCCCTGCTCCTGGAGCTGCCGGAGGGTCGTCACCCCGATCGCCATGTCGCTCTTGAGCCGGCTGAGTCGGATGTCCGCAGCGGTCCGGGTGTAGAGATCCTCCGCGCGCGCCGCGAGCCGCTGCGGCCGCCGGTCGGACTGGCCGGCCCGGGGCGGCGCCGCGTCGAGGATCACCAGCACACGGGGGAAGACCGGGTAGCTGTACATCCAGGCCGGCCGTGTGGCGTTCGGCATCCGGCGGGCTCGGTCCGGGCTCTGGGGGACGTACTCGTACAGCCGCCCGTACGTGGCCAGCTTCGCCGCCAGCCGTGCGGACGTCATCGTGGCCCGGTCGACCTCGATGAAGAAACTCAGCATGGTGCGCTGGCCCCGATCGATGTGTACGTAGTTCAGGACGGCGTCGCTGATGACGTGGTCGTCCTCGAAACGCCGCTGACCGTCCCTGATGCGGTTGGCGACTTCCGGTGTCCAGTCCAGAGGGCCGCACTCGTGCCCCAGGCGGCGGGCATGCTCCACGAAGGCGGCACCCACGTCGCTGACCGCGAGCGTGTGCGCCTGCCGGGCACCGGCCACCGAGTCCGGCGTCACCCGGTAGGGGCGGACAGGCAGCTCGCCCGCCTCTTCGACGGACTCGGCGCCGGCCTCCGTGAGGAACCACAGGTAGGGAAGGTTCCGGACCCGCCCTGGGCCGCCACTTCCATGAGCCCGCACCCGACTCACCAGCCCCGACTGCCGGAGCTCACCGAGCTGCTGGCGCAGGTAGACGGGACGCTCCGGCCGGCTCTCCGGCTCGGTGAGAAGGACGTGCAGCTGCTGCGTGGACAGCACCCGGTGCTGGTACAGCAGTTCCAAGGCACGGCGTCCCAGCGCATGGAAGCTGCGGCCGCTGTGCGGCGTGATGAGCGGCGGTTCCTCGGTGTGCAGGGTCATCATCCGAGCCTCGACTGGTTGGGGTTGAGCGGGAGGACATTGCTGGGAGCCTCGGCCGCAGCGTCGGGTTGTTCGCCCCCGATGACGGTGCCCTCGCTGTCGTGGACACGCGTCTTGACGCCAGACCGGCCGTCAGAAGAGCCCTTCGCGCCGGCGCCGTTGCCGTCCGGCGTCGGCTCGTCCGGGGGAGGAGCGGAGGCCTCGGGATCGTCGTCATCGTCCGGCGGCACCTCAAGGGTGACGATGAACCGGCGCAGCCTCATGTCGAGTCGGCGCAGGTCGGTGAGGATGTCGCGGACGGGGCGGCGGGCGAGGTTCTCGTCGATCGCCCGGCTGAGGCGGTCCTCGTTCTGGGGCCGGTAGTACTCGGCGTAGAGGTCCTCGACCGAAGCGCCGCGGACACGAAACGGGTCGGACTGACCGCCGTCCAGGGTCACCGACATCACGTAGTGGTACCGGTTGAGCTGGGTGATCGTGTCCGGGGAGACCTTCTTGCCCCAGCGGCGCGTCACCAGCGTGGCCTCGTCGACGTCGGACGCCGTCGTGGACAGGACGGAGATGTTCTGCAGCAGTCCCTGCCGCGTGGTGGCGCTGAGCCGCTGCGCCATCTGCGTCATCGCCAGCAGCCGTACGTTGAACTTGCGCAACTGCTCCGCGATCTGCGCCAGCGTGCCCTTCGACGCGCCGTCCACGCTCGTCAGCTCGTCGATGAACGAGAAGAAGTCGCGGCGCTTCGCGACGGGGGTGTCCCTGCGGGAGAGGCCGGCCCGGAACAGGTCGTAGATCAGCAGGCTGCTGATGATGCGGTCGACGTCGCCGGTTCCGGCCGGGCAGACGAAGACGATCTTGCCAGAGTCCATGGCGTGCCGGATGTCGTACGTACTGCGGCTCGAACCCAGAAACGCCTTGATCGCGTTGGACGATGAGAGCCGCTCGATGATGTTCGTGACGACCGGGACGGCCTCCTTGGAGTACGAGGGGAAGACGTTCTCCCAGAAGTCCCGAACGTCCTTGGGCAGGTACTTCAGAACCGTGGTCCGCCAGACCGCGTCGGTGAGGATCGTGCGGATCTGGAAGATCGTGGGCGCCAGCTCAGGCCTACCGGCGCGGCAGACCTGCCAGGAGAGGTACACCAGGGACTCGACCGCCCTGGTGAGGATGGTCTTGGCGCGGCCGGCGGAGTCGCTCCAGTTCAGCGCGGCGGAGAACCCGGTGACGATGTACTGGACGATGTCGGGGATCTCTGACTCGCGACGTCGCTCCATCGACAGCGGGTTCCAGGAGCCGACCATCTTGTCCAGCTCGGGGGAGGTCAGGTCGATCTCCCAGATCCTGTCCGCGAGCTCGCGGTGGGCGAGGTAGGGCCGCGCCCGCGCCCAGCCGTCGCCGTGCGGATCGAGGAAGAGCAGCCCGTGGCCGTTGTGTGCCAGGGCGATCGCCTGGACCAGGGACATCTCCGTCTTGCCGTAGCCGGCCTTGCCGAGGAACAGCGCGAACAGCAGGTACTTCAGCGGAAGTCCGGCGAGGCGTTCACCGCCGCCGGGCTTCGCGACCCATCCGAGTGGCAACAGGCCCCGCTGCCCGTTCCAGGACGGCAACGCGGCCGGCGGGGGCGGGACGACGCCGCCCGAGCGACTGAGGTTGGCCGCGCCGTTGTTCTTCGTCGGGGGCTTGAGCAGCCCGGCTATCTCCTGAGCCGTGACCCAGTTGTTCCGCCGCTGCTTGAAGGCGCCCGTCTCGAAACGGCGGTCGAAGGCGCGCCGGTAGAGCCAAGAGTCGGCGCGGACGCGGGTGATGCCGAGATTCAGTCCGACGGGCCGCAAGTGGTTGTCACCCGACCACGGCTCCAGGGCGGCCAGGACCTGGTCGAGCAGCATCCGGGCCCGCGCGGAGTCAGGAGCGCAGGTGCGGACCATCATCTGCAGGGAGAAGACCGGCTCGGCGCCGGGAGCGAGCTTGCCGAGGGCAGCCTTCATGTCGGTCATGCGGTGCATCCGGTGCGGGCCGGGACGTTGCGGTCGCTGGCTCCGCCCCTGGTTGCCCTTCATCTCAGAGGCGACCTCCGACAGCACCGACGACAGATCGAAGCCGAAGCGGCTGTTGTGCTGAGGCATGCCGGGTATGGCCGGCGCGTCCGCCGGGTTGCGGCGCGCCTGCGCGAGGAGGCGCCTACGCCGGCTGCCGACGCGCGACGGCGCGACGGGGACGAGGTCGAGGACGACGTCGGCGCTTTCCCCGAGGTCCTCACGGACGTCGGCGACCGCCGTCGCCAGCGCCTCGAGCGGGTCGGGAGCGAGAGGGACTTCGCGCAGGGCGAGGTGGTCGGGCAGGGCCAGGGCGAGCTCGGTCCGGGCGTAATGCATCCGTGGACCGGAGCCCTTGTTGCCGGCCGGCTCGTCCTTGGTCAGGTTGACGGGGGCATCGGCGTCCCGTTCGGGTGCGGAGCTCATGAGGTTCCGTTCCTGTTCTGCGTCGTCACGCGGCCGCGGGCCGCGGGCTTGCCTGGGACTGGGCGCCAAGCTGGATCTGCGGGCGCTCACAAACGGGGAGGCCGTCCTCTACGAGCCGCATCTCGCACTGGGCGTAGCCCTGGTGGCGCAGCACGGACAGCGCCTTCGACGGGCCCTCCACCCGCATCGTCAACGGCCCTCCCGAGCAGTTGAAGCGGATACGGATCGCGGTGCCTCGGGCAGGGGTGAGGTTCCAGCGGGAGACGCTCTTGTGGGCACGCGTGAGCTGGTGAGCGAAGCGGATGACTTCCTCCACCTTGGGGTCGAAGCCCGTCGTGGGCAGCAGCTCCAGCGCGCCCCGGTCGGCCAGCGGACGCCTGGCAGCGAGGAGCCGGCCTGCGCCGACCGCGCCGAACACGGCGAGCACAAGCAGGGCGATCCACCAGGCGTTGCTCAGCGTCCACTGCGCGAGCCGATCGGCATGCGCGGGAAGATCCTGCAGCACGCCGATGGCTCCGTCGATGAGGTCGTTCGTGGTCATCGGCCACCGTCCGGTACCGGGCGACGGGACTGTCGCCTTGTCGCGGCGACGGTGAGGGGGAACTGCGGGAGCACGGCGGCACCTCCAAAAAGCAGACGGGTCATTCGTCTGCTACAGGTGTCGAATCCGAGCACGGTGTGACACCCAGCCGAGAATTTCCTCCGTCTGCTTCCCCGCCTGGATCGGGTGCGGGCTACAGCGCAGCTCCGGTGATGGCCGATTCGCTAGGGTCGTCGTGCCGCGCCTGGTACGGACCGGCGTCGACAACGAGGAGGACAGGTGCCCGACGCTCACCCCGCTCACAGTGGGCTGCCGTCGCTCTACCTGGCCGAGGTTGGAGTGTTCCGCGACCGGTGGACGATGTCCGTCATCCGCCCTGAGCAGGGCGTGGCCGCGGGTCCGAACCTCGACCTGGGCCCCGTGAAGACATTCACCGAGGCACACCCCGACGATCCAGGTCGCTATCTGATCGCGATGACTGGCCGGGTGCCGGTCCTTCCTCGGGACGAGGCTGTTCGGATGCTGGCAGAGCACGGCTTCGTGGTTGCCGGCGCCGCCCGCGACGAGGCGCGGACCGACTGCGGCTGGACTCAGGTCGCCGGCTCCGAGTGGACCGCACCCTGCCAGCCCGTCGCAGCGCCCTGAACACGAGCCGCCGGCAGGGTGGCGGCGCGCGAAGGGCGCAGGGGCCGGCTCAGCCAACCCGCCTCATCCGCAGAATCTGCGGCTCCCAGTAGGACAGAGGCTTGATCCGCACGTTCAGGCCCGTCCGCGGCGCGTCGATGACCTGGTCGTTGCCGATGTACATAGTCACGTGCTCCGGACTGGCTGCGCTGCCGACGGCAAAGATCAAGTCCCCCGGCTTCAGGTCTTTCACCGACTTCACTTCTGTTCCGACGTTGACCTGGTCGTAGGTGGTGCGCGGAAGATTCACCCCTACCGTGCTCCAGGCATACTTGACCAGGCTCGAGCAGTCGCACCGGTTGGCCCCTTCGAAGGGCGGCCGGCAGTTGCCACCCCACAGGTACGGCGTGTTGAGTGCGCTCTCCGCGGCCTCGATGACCTTGCCGACCTTGCCGTTGACGGACCCGCTGCCTTCCACGGGCGCGGTCCACTTCTCGGCCAGGGCCCGGATGGCGTGGACGTAGTCCTGGGTCTCCTTGTACGGGGGGATGCCGTTGTACTTCTCCACGTTGTAGGCGCCGGCGTTGTACGCGGCGAGCATGTTGTCGGTGTCGTCGCCGGGCACTTTGCGGACGTCGTCAGCGAGTTCGCAGTCGTATTTGACCTGTGAGGGGATGGCGTCCTCGGGGTTCAGAGGGTCCCGCTTGCCGTCGCCATTGCCGTCGATTCCGTGCACCTGCCAGGTGCCGGGGATGAACTGCGCGATGCCCAGGGCGCCGGCGCCTCCGTCCGGCGGGTTCTTTCGGAACCCGGACTCCTGAAACAGTTGCGCGGCGATCAGCGACTCCGTGGTCTCGGGGCAGCCGTATGTCTCGACGGCCTTAATGATGATCGGGCGCACCCAGTCGGGGATCTCGTCGGTGACGGCGAGGCCGCCGCCGAAGCCGGCGTTCTCCATGGAGTTGCTGGTGTTGTCATCGCCGATGGCGGAGGTGAGGGCCAGGACCGCGGCGAGGATCAGGCCGAAGCCGAGGAGCGGCAGACCGAGGAGAGCCATCACCAGGCGCCTGCCGACCTTCGACTGTTCCTGCTGCTCAGGCATCGGGCAGCCCCGTCACGTGCCAGCGCCCGTCGTCGGCGCGGTGGAGCTTGAGCGCGACGTGCTGGACCGACACGGAAGACGGACCGCTCGCTGGCCTTTCCGTGACGCGGTAGGCGACCCTGGCGAGTCCCGCGCTGGATGTGGGTGCGGGCGCTCCGTCGGGTAGTGATACGCCCGTCACGGAGGCGGTCACCTGGACGCGCTGGGCTGTCCATCGCAGCCACTGCTGTTCCGCGGCGGTGCCGCTCTTGTGGGTGCGGAGGTCGGCGGCGAGGTCACTCGCGGCGTAGGCGGCGGCGCGCCGGGACGCGTCGTCGTAGGAAGTGTCGCGGCCGGGGCGCGCATCGTGGCTGGCCCAGGCGATCGTGAAGTCTCGTGCGGCCTTCTGCATCGGGGCCGGCAGGGAGGCTGACGCCGGGGACGCCTCGGTGGTCTCGGCGGTGTGTGCGGTGCGTGTGCTGGGCGGCGTGGGAGAGGCGGGTGAGGAGGTGCCGGCGTCCTGCGCAGCGGAGCCGGCAGCTGTACGTGGCCCGGCGTGCTCGGCGCCGCCATGGCCGGTGAAGAGCAGTCCCAGCCCCAGGGCCGCCAGGGCGGCAGCCGCGGTGAACAGGGCTATGGTGCCGCGCCGGGCGCGCTTGTCATCGGTTTCAGGCATGGGAGTCCCCCGTCGGGTGGGTCAGCTGTCCAGGTCTGGGCGGCCGGTGCTGAAGGCCCCGGCCGCTCGCGATTACGGCCGCGGCTTCGGTGGCCCGGCGGGGCGGGTGGCACGCCGGATGGCCCGAGGCGTTCCCGCGGATTTGGCCGTGCTCTTCGCGGCGGGCGGCGCCGGCGGTGCAGGGGTGGGCGGGGTCGGCATCATCGGCACCGAAGTCGGCGGCGCAGATGGGGGCTTGGACACGCTCGGCGTCGCGGCGCCGGGCACCGCTGGCGCGATCGCCCCGGCCCGGGGTCCGGGCGGGCCCGACGACTTGGCGTTCGGCTGGATCGGGGCGAGCCCCAGATTCACCTGGGCCTTGGTGCCGGTCTGGGCGACGAACTTGCCGGCCGCGGCGACGTTGCGCTTGTACTCGGCGCTGAAGTCCTTGGCCTCCTGGACCTTCTTGTCGACCGTGCGTGCCTTGACCGCGGTGAGCTGGCCGCGCACCTGGTCGGCCCGCGCCTTGGCCGCGGCTGCGCCCCGCTTGGTCGCGGCGACGCCGCGCGGGACGCCCACCGGCGCGCCGACCGTGGCCATGAAGGCGAACTTCCCTGCCTTAGCGCCGTACTTCGCGGTGGCGGCGGCGGCCTTGCCGGTGGCCATGGTGGCCCGGCCGCCTCGTGTCTGGGACATCTTGTTGGCGGCCGCCGTGGCCAGGCGCTTCTTCAGGGTGGCCTTCGCCGCCTGCTGGGCTGCGACCTTCGTCGCAGCGCTGGCTCCGCCGGTGCCGACGGCCGCGGCCGCGTTGGTGGCCAGCCGGGCGGCTGTCCGAAGGCGGCTGGCCTTGCGGTTGGCCTGCGGCGATCCGACCCAGGCGCTGCGGGCGGATTTCAGCCCCTTGCTCATCGGCTGGCTCACCCGGCGGGCCTCGCCGCGGGCCTCGCCCCACATCTGCTTGAGACCGGGAGCCGTCTCGGCGTAACGGCCCGGGCTGTTGAACACCGACCGTCGCGAGCCGCCGACCCGGGCGTTGACCAGCTTGCGGTTCAGATTGACCGCAATGCTCTGCGCTGTCTGCTTGATCCGCTTGTGTCCAGCCAGCCCGGCCACGGCCGTGACGTCGATGACGATGAACTTCACGGCCAGGACGTCGCCGGTGTCCGCGTCAATGAGGGCCAGGACGATCAGGATGAAAATGGCCAGGAAGAGGATCGCCAGGACGATTCCGAGAACCGCCTTGGTGATCGCGGAGAACCACCGCCAGAGCGTGGCCCGGCCCCCGCCCGGCAGGATGCCGGCGCACAGGGCCCAGTGACCGCGGATCGCCTCAAACGCCAGCCAGCCCTGCGCCGTGAGGAATCCGCCGGTGACCAGGACCATGAGGACGGCGACGATGATGGCCGCGATCGCGACGAACAGCGCGCTGAAGGCGAGGTCTGCGGAGGCACGCTTGGCCTTGGGCTTCTGATCGCCGCACTGTCCCTCGAACTTCTTCGAAGCGTCGTTGAGCCCCTTGATGAAGTTCGTGTCGTAGATCGAGTCCATCATCGCGGCGTCCCAGTAGTTCATGCCGCTCTGGTCCAGGTCGTACTCGGCCAGCTTGAACTCGCGGAACGCCTTGTCGCAGGCGCCGTCGAAGGTGTTCCCGTAGACCATCAGCTCGTTGGGCTTGACGACGAACGCATCCACCAGGGCGTCGGTGATGGGCTTGGCGACGTTGTTAGGGTCAGAGCTGCCCTGGGCGTGCTCAGGGTCCTCGGACAGCACGATGCTCGCGACTTCGAGCGTGAAGTCTTTCGCTTTCCCCAGCAGACCGTCGTTGGAGAGCAGCATCGTCGAGCCCTGCGGTTGGGGCTGGTCGTGCTGGCCGAGCAGCACCTGGGCGGGCGAGACCAGCACGGTCGTGGCCACCGCGGCGACGACGAGGGAGACCCCGATCTCGGCGAACCCCCGTGCGCGCGCCCGAAAGAGGATCTGCCAGCCGGCGTACAAGCCGGCGAACAGCAGGAAGAGACCGGGCAGGCCCATCCGGTCGATGACCTGGTTCTTGATGGTGGTGGAGATGTGGTCGACCGGTCCGATGAGGACGTCGGCCAGCCCGAAGTTCAACGCCCACTTGATCAGCCAGCATGTGAAGCCGATGACCCACTTCGCGACGCCGAACAGCAGCTGCGCGATGATGTTCCAGATCTTGAGGTCGATGTCCTTCCATCCACCTGTGTCCGTTTTGACGGTGTAGGCGGAGATCGGCACGCCGTCTTTGTCGGTGACGTTGAAGGGCTGGAGGATGCCGTCACTGGCGTCCTTCTTCTTGAGCAGGTCGTCTGCCTTCGAGTTACCGGTGCCGTCGGCGGGCTGGCCCGGTGTAGGGGACGCCGACGACCCGGAGGTAGGGGCGGGAGATGGGTCGGCGACGGCGGCCGGGGCCAGCACGGCGGTGAACAGGATCAGCAGCAGGGCGACCAGGCCGAGGCGGCGGGCGGTCGGCCGCCGGCGGGCGTGGCTCATATCAGCGCTCCGTCCGCGGATGCGGCGAGTTCTGCCACCTCGTCGACTTCGTCGTCGCTCTGGCCGGGGGTGGTGTAGATCGCCGCGGCTACGTCCTCGTCCGCCGGCACGAGGACCTTGAGACCGGCGATCCGCTTGCGGAGATCTCGGTAGAGGCACTCGCCGGCCCGCAGGCCGCGCTCGGCGTCGCTGACGTTGAGCGGGCTGAGGTTCTCGGTGATGACCTTGAGCATTTCGCTGTCGGCGGGGTCGAGGTCCAAGAACTCCAGGCAGCGGGCCGCGAGTGCCTTGCCCCGGTGCCGGAAGACGAAGATGTGGGACAGCAACGCCCGGATCTTGTCCCCGAGTTCGTTCTTCGGGCCGATGTCGTACGGGTCGTGGCTGCCCGCGAAAGCTCCGGCGTTGTGCTTGCGGCCGTCGGCGATCATCTCCAGCAGGAGGCTGGAGCCCTCGGCTGACGAGGTGAGCCACCAGCACTCGTCGAGGAAGACGCCGGCGAACTCGCTCGGATCGGCGAACGCTATCTCCCTGCAGAGGGCCGTCATCAGGTACATCAGCCGCCAGCCGAACCGCTTCTCCACCTCCAGCGAGCCGAGCCGGTGTTCGGACAGCTCCTCCTTGGTGGGCAGGCCCAGCCGGTCGACGGCGAAGACGATGGAGTCGGCCGCCGTGATCCGTACGACGGGTAGCGAGGCGTCGAAGATGACGCGGCCGAGGTCCTTCTTCGCCAGCGAGCGCAGCTTGCGGACGAGTTCGGAGGCGGCGGCCCGCACTGCGGCATCGTTCGGCTCGTCGGGATCCGGGGTCTGGGCCCGCTCGGCGAGGGTGCTGATGAGTGAGGTCATGCTGGGCTTGGGCCCCAGGCGGGTCCCCTCGATCGCTTCGGCGAGCGTGATGCCCTCGACGCTCATGGAGCCGATGTCGAGGAGCGGGGTGAGGAAGGACTCGGTGTAGCGGGCGGCGCGCGGGCCGCGGAAGACGCGCAGGGGGTCCAGGCTGACGCCGGCGTTCTCGTCGACGTTGATGATCTGCGTGGTGCCCGGGCAGGCGCTCGCGAACCGCGACCACTCCTGCTGCGGGGTCCGGTCGATGACCAGGGCGCGGCCGCGGGAGTTCCTCTGTCCGGTCCGGTGACCGGTGGTGAGGATGGAGTACATCGCGCACTTCATCGCCACCGACTTGCCGGAACCGAGCTCGCCGACGAACGCGGCGCTCGCGCTGGCGTTGACGCGCGGTCCGTGGGAGAAGTCGACGAGAACGGGGCGGACGCCGCCGCCGTTGAGCTGGAGGCCGAAGAGGCTGCCGGCGTCGTCACCGAGACCGGCGCCGCAGAAGGGCATGCTCATCGCGAAGTCTCTGGCCAGGAGGAACTGCGTGTAGTCGAGCATCGGCTTGGGCGTCTTGGTGCCCGGGAGCATGCCGTGGAAGAGCGCGACCTGATCGCCGGTGGGCCGCACCAGGGTGTAGTCGTTGCCGCCGAAGTGGTTGGCCAGGGAGGTGGCCTTCTCGTCGGCCTCCTCGGCGGTGGTGCCCCATACACAGGTGGCGACGGTTGCCCGGATCTCTACCTCGGTCGAGGAAGCGGTGAGACGGTCCCGGTACTCGTCCAGGGCGAAGCTCGCCTTGTCGAGGGAGGCTGGCACGCCGGAGGTCTCGCCGTCGTACTCGCCTCTTTGATGGGCGAGCTCGCGCTGCTGGCGCCGGCTCTTGGGTTCGGCCTTGGAACCGGACTCCACGTGCAGGCGGACAGCCCAGTCGACGGGGAAGTTGAAGTCGTCGAGCGCGGCGAGGTACTCACTGCCCGGGAACCGGAAGGCCTCCGGCATCTCGGACAGTACGCAGAAGGCCTGGTAGCTGTCGCCGAACTCGGAGGTGGCGCGCAGGTACCGGCGCTTGAAGGGATTGGTCGGGCCCTTGGAGGGACGGTTGCCGCGGCCGCCTTCGTCGAGAATGACCTGGGTGTGGGCGGTCACGGTGTGGCCGCGGCCGCGCAGCGCTCGCGGGGCGCCGTCCTCGGGGAGCAGGGGTTCGCTCAGGCCACGGCGGGCGCTGTGCCCGTAGATCCACAGGATCTCGGCCTCGGTGGCCGGCCGCATCTTGATGCCGGAGGGCCAGCCGGCGGCCAGTCGGGTGGCCTGCTCCAGCCGCTGGCGCTCCTCCGCCACGGATATCGGTCCGACCGGCAGGCCCAGCGTCCCCATCACCTCGGCCTGCAGGGAGGTGGCGACCGCGCGGGCGCTCTGCTTGAAGTCGAGGTGGGCCAGGGGGACGGCCAGGAAGTCCACACGACCGGTCAGCTCGAGGTCCTGGAGCTGGTCGAGGATCTTCAGCGACAGGTCGACGTACTCGGGGGACTGGTCGAGGTCGACGCCGGCGGTCATGCGGGTCACGACCGACGCGGCGTCGACGCTCGGGCACAGGCTCAGCAGGAGCGCCTCACCTCGCAGCGACTTGAACAGCGCCTCCAGCGAGTCAAGGCGTTCCCGCTTCGTCGACTTGCTGGCGTGCGTGTAGTTCTCGGTGTCGACGCGCCAGACCGCCCACACGCTGGCGGCGGTGGTCCAGATCAGGTGGCCGCTGATGTGCCGGACGGGCAGACGCATGTCGTTTCTGCTTTCTGTGCTGGTGCGATGGAGCGGCGATCAGTGCTCGTCGAGTGACGCGAGGAGGGCCTGGAGGCCGGTCTTCGGCTGCTGCGCACGACCGGCCTGGGGAACGGGCGGAGTCGTGACCGGCGCTGGGGCGACCGACCGGGCCCGCTTCGCCGGGAGCCGCTTCGCTTCCGGCGCTGGCGCAGTCTCGATGGCGGGCCGGGCGCTGCTGCGGATGCGGACCGTGCAGGTGGCGGAGGCGAGCCGGGGGCGGACGACCCGCATCGGCTTGCCGGCGAGCCGCCCCTGCGCCGGGGTGGAGGAGTAGATGAACAGGCTCCGGACCGCCCGGGCCGGATCGCGTCCGTCAAGCCGCGCGTAGCGCAGCACCCAGGCCAGCCCCCAGGGCAGCAGGACCATCAGCAGGAAGTTCATGACGCCGAAGTGCGCCCACAGGTCCTTGGTCATCACGAGGAGACCGAAGGTCAGCACCATCGTCATGACCTGGGTGATCGTGTACGGCCCTCCCGGGAGCCGGCCGGCTCCCGGGAGCTTGCCGATGACCAGCGGATGCCGGCGGGCCCGCGTGTATGAGTGCCCAATCAGCTCTTCCTCCGAGGCGCTCACGACAGCCGCCAGCCCTCACCCGTCAGCGCGGGGGAGTCGCTCGCGACCTGCACCACGGAGACCGAGGCCGCACTGTCGTCGATCTCGGATCCGACCTTGGTCTTGAGGATCGCGAGGTTGCTGATGCCCCACAGCACGAGAGCGGCCAGGACGAAGGCGACGAGGGTGCCGACCCAGGACCGGGTCTTCCACCACGCGGTCAGCACGGCGATGATCGCCATGACGCCTGCCGCGGTGAGCACCAGGGTGCGGACCTGTCCCAGCTTGAGGTTGGCCCAGTCCATGAGGTCGCCGGCGAGGACGACGTGGTCCGGGTTGGAGAGCGTGTGCATGAACGATTCCTCTTTCTTAGGAGCTCGAAGCCGTGGGCGTGTCCGCCGCGGCATCGGGATCAGCGGTGGTGTGAGGCGCCGCAGAGGGCGCGCTGCTCGCGCTGATGGCCGGGGCGTCGTCGACGGAGGCGACCTCCCACCGGCCGGCGCGGGACTTGAGGGTGAGCGCGTAGCTCAGCGAGGCGGTGTTGCCCGCTTGGTCCGTGGCGTCGACGTCCACCAGCTGGTGGAGCTCCGTCCCGTCAGCGGGAACCTTCTGCTGCTCGGCGCTGGTGGAGTCGTCCTGAACGCCGGTGAGCTTGACCGCCGAGTACGGGGCGGGGCTGATGGCCTGCAGACGCACGCCGGGGGAGGTGTACCGATCGAGCTCGACCGCCCCGGTGAGGTAGGCGGACAGGAATCCCTCCGCCGTCTCGACCGCTGGATCGGCGCTGCTCGTCCCGCGGTCGGACTCGTACACCAAGGCGCCCGGCTTGAGCGATGCCGGAGCGGCCACCTGCGCCGGCAAGGACGTCGCCGCATAACCAGCCGGCGCCGCCGCGGACTTCGAGGCGCCGCCGGCGGCCGCGGGACCTGCGGCCTGGACGCCGACGCGGAAGTACTGCACCCCCAGCGAGCGGGCCTTGCCGTTCACGTCCTTCGCGGTGACGTCGGCAGCCACGGTGATCGACCAGTAGCCGGGCTGGATCTCGCGGGAGGCGATCACCGTGGACCGGGTCGCTTCCCGTGAACCGGGCTTGACCGACAGCACGATCGAACCCGAGTAGTACGGCGCCAGGTCCCGCTCGGTGCCCTGTCCGGCCTCCAGGTAGGCGGCGACGAACAGGCTCGCGAAACCGGCCGGGCCGGTCGCCGACGCCGGCATCGAGGCGGCGGCCGGCTTCGCGACCCCCTGCGCCGGAGATGAGGAACCGAGAAGGGCCACGGCACCGAAGACGGGGCCCGAGACGATCAGCGCCCACACACCGACGCGGGTCAGGCGTGCGACTCCCGACATCTGCGCGGTGCTCGTCTTCCAGCCGGTTTCGTCAGGCTCAGTAGGCGGGACCTCCTGCGGAGCCTGGACGTCCTCGGCCCACTCGTCCGCCTCGACGAGCTGCTGCTTGTCCGCCTTGCGCTGGCGGCGCCCGCGCTTCACGAAGCCCTCCGAACGGCCTGGGCCGTCAGCACCGTCGAGATCCGCTCCTTGAGCTCGTCGGGCGTACGCGCCAGCAGGACGTCCCACGACGCGAGGGCGGCCTCCGACTCCCTGTCGAGGAAGGTCCGCATCCGGGCGTGCAGCTCGCGGTCCATGGGCCGGCTCACCAAAGAGGCGGCGATCTGGGTCAGGTGGAGCGAGGCACGCGCCACCCGCGCCTCGTCGGCGTCGAGGAACTGCCGGCCGGTGTCGGCTGGGGACGAAGTCGTGGTCACGTCGGTTCTCCCGGGATCGAGATCGGAGATTGGGGGTCTGCGGTGGGTCTGCTGGGTTCTCGGTTGCTACAGGTGTCGAGGTGCGTCGCGGTGTGACACTTCGGCGCAGGTTTTTTCGAGCGGCTCATCTGCGCCCGGATGCCGGGCGGGAGCTCAGGCCGCGGCGAGGTACTGAGCGAGATCGGTGCTGGTGCGAAGAGTCCGGACGGCGCGGCTGGCGTGCTGCCGCAGCAGTGCGCCTTGGGGACCCATGGCCCGCGTGGTCATGTGCTCCTGGTCGGGGCGGGCGGAGGCGGAGAGGTAATAGCGGGCGATGCGCTGGGCTTCGACGGCCTTCAATGCCCCGATCTCCACCGCCCACAGCAGGAGTTCGAGCACCTCGGTGCGGGCCTCGTGGCGGGCCAGGGCGGGTTCGTCGGCATCGACGAGCTCCAGCTGCGCTGCCCGCAGGAGCAGGTCGGCGAGCTCAACCGTGTCGTGCGGGGTCTCCGGGTCCTCGCTCGCCACCACGTGGGCGAAGCGGGTGTACTCCTCGGCTTCGGCGAGCGGCGCGACGCCGGCTGCCAGCTCCTGCACCTCTTCCACCGGGTCGATGTAGGCGGCGAGGGTGCGACGGGCCAGAGCGAGGGTGTCCAGCGCCATGTTGTTGAAGATGCGGTGCGGGCGCCGGTCCAGGGGGTAGGTCCGCACTACCTCGAAGGCGGCGCCGAACACCGCCGCGCACACGTCGTCCCACGGCAGCCCGGTCCGCCTCTGGGTCTTGGCCATCAAGATCGCCTTGGGCAGGAGGATCCGGACGGCTATCCGCCATGCGAGGTCCCCGTCGAAGCCACCGGAGGCCGCGCGCTCGACGAGCAGGCGCATCACGCCGTCGTGGCTGTCGGTGTCACCACGGCGGTGGTGGTCGGCGATGGTGGCGACCACATCCTGCGGGCAGGCGGCGCCGGCGAGTTCCGGGTGCTGCTCCGCCCACTGCCCGACGCGGTCGGCGGCGCGCAGGTCCGCGCAGAGCACGTCCCAGTCGCGGTTCATCGAGCTGATCGTGGTGTAGCGGAGCACGGACTCGGAGGAGTCGAGCACCGGGGTGATCTGAGTGGTGGCCACGTCCGTGTCCGTCCTTTCGCGTCATCCGGTCTGGATGGCGCTCACACTCCTGACACCCCCCTTGTCCGCGGTCTGTCGGCGATGGCCACGGCCGGCGGTCCAGGGGAAACCGCTGCGCACCGGCCGTCCGCCAGCGCGGACAAGGGGTCGGAGGTCAAGGGGTGAGGGAGGCGGACAAGAGCCCGGACAAGGGGGCCGTGCCGATGAATGTCATCGCCGGCCGGTGACGCTCATCGGCTGCGTCACCCGATGCGATGAACCTCGGGGGCGCGGGGCCGGCTGCATCGCATGAACCGGGTACACCGGGCCGACAGCGGAGGGGCGGACCGTGGATTCATCGCATCGGGTCGCGACGTCCCGTGCGTCCGCGGGTGAATCCGACCCGGCGGACGCACACCGGTGTGCGGCCGTCGCCGGTCTCCTTCATCGGGATCTGACCGGGGTGCGCGAGAGCATGCTGGTGAACCTCGGCTCCCTGCGGAGGGCGGACCCCACTTGGATTCCGGGGGACCGGCTGGGGCCGCCCGGCCGGCTTCAGTCGTCGCTCCGTTCGGGCTGGAGTCTGGGGCGAAGCCGGCCGCCCATCCGGCGCCCGCCCTCTCCGTGCCGGCAGCGTTTCCCCTGGACCACGGGCGCGGTCCAGGGGAAACGCACTGCTCTCGCGCCCTGGTCAAGGGGTAGGCGCCGAGGGTGGACCAGGGGTGCGAGCCCGGGCAGGGGCCCTTGGTCAAGGGGTAGGCGCGATCGGTGGCCACGCCAGCGTCGCCGGGCAGAAACGGGTCCGAACGGGGAGACACTCGCAAGGCCCCCGACCGCAGAAGGCGCTCGGCGGCCCGCGCGATGAGCCGCATTGCCCCGGTCGCGCACCGCCCCGCAGTGCACCTCATCGCTTCCGTTCATCGGGGGAGCACAGGACGACGCGTTCGCGGAGCCGTTCATCGCACTGGTGCGCGGATGCGGTTCACTGCGATGCAGTGCAGCGTTGAGCGATGAAGTTCATCGGACTGCCGTGCACCGATCTCGTTGGCTCCCATCGTGAATCCGCATCGAGTGAATCGGCTGAGGCGATCACCGGGGAACTCGATGTAGTTCACTCCCCGCTCGATGTACTTCGCTCACTGGCCGCAGGACGGGGATGAGCGGGTGAGCGGTCCGGCGCAGCGTGAGTCGGAGCGGCCTCCAGCAAACGGCGACCAGCGCCCAGCCGGCGCCCGTGGCTGTAACCGAGAACCCAGTCAAGGCCGAACCCAGGGGAATCTGCGGGAGCGGCACCTGGCCCAGGGGGAGCGGCTCTGTCCCGGGAACTGGTCAAGGGGTTCGCGGGAGAAGCGTCCGGAGAAAGCCCCGGGGTGAGGGAAAGGCTCGGTGCGGCTCAGCCGAGGAACCCGTCGGAGACGAGCGCCCGCCACAGGATCGGAGGTGCGAGGCATCGCGCACGATGCGCGGGGATGAGCCCTGCGAACACCGAGTCCGTATCGGCGATACCAGACCGCGCCTCACGATGCGACGCACTGCAACCGGCGGGTCCGGCACCTTACGCACAGGCCGGCTGCTCCGAGTGCCGGGCGCGAACACCCGGCTCCGTCCCATCCGGCGCACGTTTCGACGTGGTCCGGTGCGGTCTGGATGAGCGCGAGCACACCGGCATCCTCGGTCCGGCACAGCGGGCACAACCCGTCATCGAGCGCCCGCTTCACGTGCAGGATGCGGCATCCGCACCTGCGGCAGTCGCTGCGAGGAACCGGCGGAGCGACCGGTGACCGCGGTGGCTCGACGAGCGGCTCGGCACGCCGGGACTGGTCCGGTGCGCCGTCGCGACGGCGGTCCTGAACGATCTCTTCGCACACCGAGCAGCGGCGCCCGCTGCTCCACAGCACGCCGGCTTCGCAGTCGAAGATTCCGCAGCCCCAGGAGGGAAGGGCGACCCCCAACAGCCACCGGCCGGGGTCGAGGACGTCATCGGTCATGGTGCGGGCGTAGCGGTCGATGAGGCGTTGGCGCAGGCGGTCGTCGGCGATGCCGGTACGCAGCTGGCGACCGACCTCGCGGGCGATGCGCCGCTGCATGTAGACGTTGGCGCGCTGGTAGAGCCAGCGCACCGGCTCGAGCACCGCGTGCACCCGAGCGCTGATGGTGAGCGGTGGTCCGGAGTACGTCCGGTGTCGGTGGGAGGAGGGGGGATTTTCATCCGCGCGAAGCGCGAGCCGCCCTGGCGCTCGGGGCTCCGGAGGCTGTTCGACGGCGTTTTCCACAGCTTCACCTACCTGTACTTCGCCTACGGCGGGTGAGAAGAGCGCGCGTTCGTCATCAGGTCGGTCAGTCTTAGGTTCTTCCTTGTACGCGAGCGATCCCGCATCAGCTGCGGAACCCGATCCCTCACCAGCACCAGGGGTCGTCTGGTCCTGGTCGTGCTGTCCACCGGAGGCTGGCCGGACGTCCGGAAGGATGTCGTGGGCGGTGAAGTGGTGGCGTCCGCGGGTGCCCGCCCTGCGGTCAACGGTGATCCATCGTGCGGCTTCCAGAGCGTCGACGATCTCTCCGGCGGCCGCGGTCGTCAGCGGCTGGCCGGCCTTGCGCCCGCTGTGGTGGTGCACTGCTCCCGCGATCTCCGATTCGGTCAGCGGGATTCCCTGGGCCTGGGCGTACGCGATCAGTGCGTAGACCCGCAGTTGCCGAGGGGTGAGGTCCTCGGCGGCAGCCACCGGGATCCAGACGAAGCCCTCTGTCGCGGTGACGGGCCGGGTACGGCGCACTGCTGATGTCCCGCATCCGCCGGGCAGGGAGCGGCGCACCGAGGAGAGTTCGACGACGCCGTCGGGACCGGGCCGGGTCAGCTGGGTCATGCCGCGTTCGACAGAGGCCTTGGACAGGCCCAGGTAGTCCGCGATCGTCGCGGTGGCGGCCGTGCAGCCCTGCGGGCGGGAGGCCAAGGCGCCGATCTTGACGTACACGCTCACCGCGACGTCGGCGTACTGCCGTGTGGTGATCAGGCGCAAGGGCACCTTCACCCGCTGGCGCCGGGGAGGGCGCGCGGCCGCGTCCGTCGGCGGCGGTTCGGTGGATCGGGGTACGGCTGATGTGCTGGGCACGCTGCTCCTGGCGCACCGACGCCGCTGGGCGGGGTCACGGTGCGCTGGGTCTCGGCGGCGCCCCGGGTACGGGGGCCGAGTCTGGGGTCTGACTGGCCGGTGGCCTCGGACGGAAGCGGAGGATCAGGTCCTTCGGTTCCTACGGGTGTCGAAAATCCCGGCGGTGTGACAGTTGAGCCGGGGAAATCGCCGACGAGTCTGTGACCAGCAGGTCAAGGGGGCGGCGGGCGCCCGGACAGACCCCTTGACCTCGAGCGGACGTGTCCGCCTCACCGGTCTGCGGATCACCGCGGCGGTGGGTGGGGGCACCGCGCCCTGCGCGGGCCGTGGCCCGCCTTGCCTCCAGCCGCTGTGGCCGGGCATGCAGAAGCCCACACGCAGTGGCGGGAAGATCACGTACGAGCGAAAGATGGCCGGGAACACCGGGTTGAGGGGGCGTCCGAGCTGACAAAGGGCATGGGTGTACTGCAAGATGGACCCCGTTCTCCCGGGTTGCCTCGGGAAACGACGAACCCCCGATGGGGGGGATTGCTGCTGGAGGGCAGTGATCGCCGGACCAACTGGTCTGGCCTTCGCTCGGACGAGTTGCTATCTCGTCGGAGCGGTGACGGCCGGCAGAGGAGCTGCTAACTCCGAAGCCGGTGGGGAGGGCGAGGAGCGACCTTTGCTAGAGGCGCCCGCCCGGGATTTCTACGACATGATCGAGTCCCCCCTCCGGGGGCAGACCGGCCCCCCGGGCATGTGCTGGGGCAGCACCCACGACAGGGCCGCGCACGCCGCGCGGAGACGGCTCGGCGTCGGCCGCGGCAAGCGGGTGCACATCATGGGAGAACCGCCTTCTCGGTTCATCGGGTCCTGGCCCGCCGCTGTCGGCTGAGGTCCCGAGGGTGAGGCGTAGTGGATCAAGCGGATGCCACCCTATCCCTTGGATAGGGCGGTGCACACGCATTGTGCGAGCTGTCGCGAGGCCTTCTGTGACAGCCTGAACAACCGCCATAAAATGGGCCAGTTGAGCACTAGTCGAATCAAACAGTGCTCTGCGTAAGGATTGTCACCCTATCCGCCCGAACTACTGTCACAAGATACGAGTTCGGTCGCTCTTCCATGAATCCGACTCTTCGGACTTCGAGGACTGTTGCGTTGCGCCCGGCGCGGAGGAGTTCGCCCTCCTCGGGGCTCGCCGACCGCGCGGACCACTGGCTGGTGTGCCCCGTCTCCTGCGCCTCGGCGCCCGCGGGGAACGGGGCTCCGGCGACGCCCTGGCCACTAGGCGCCGTGGTCGGCTTCGCGGTGAGCAGCGTCTGCAGCGCCCACGGTGCGCCCGCGTGCAGCAGCACCGCCTCGCGGGCGAAGAGGGAGGTGTGCGGTGCGAGGCTGAGTGCCTCGGAAGCCCGGCGGTCGACCCTGCGGCCCCCGACCTTAAGGAATTCGTAGGCCGAGTCCTCCGCCTGTTCGGGCGCGAGGAGGCCGTCACCCGTCAGCCGGGCTTCCATGAGCGGTGCCGGCTGCAAGACCCGGGCTCGCCGCCGCGGCGCCATCTCGACGAGCCCTTCGGACTCGAGCACCTTCAGGGCCTGGCCCATCGTGTTCTGTGCGACGTCGTACTTCTCCGCCAACTCCCGCTGCCCCGGCAGCCTCTCCCCGGCGGCGAAGGTGCCGTTCAGGATGTCGGCGCGCAGTGCCGCCGCAGCCTGTTCGTGCGGGTGATGGGACGTCATGCCCACATCTTGCCGCACCAGCCAGAGCTCTCCGCCCAAGATGATCCACCTCTTCCTTGACGTGATCCGTTCCGGCATGCATTATCTGACTCAACTGACGCAAGTCAGTTAAGTCAGATGGGGCGTGTAAATGCAAGCGGCCTCCAGGGCTGGTTCCCCCGGAGACCGCAGCGCCCCATCCCATCCGTCACAGGAGGACAGAACGCATGAACGCCATGATGACAGCTCACCCACCGGCCCGGGACCAGCTCCCTGACCAGGGTGAAACCGACATCGCGCAGTACGTCGCCAGCGCCGAAACGATCGACGCACTCGCCGCCGGCGGCTACCTCGTCCGCCGCGACGGGCACCTCATCGCCCGCGAGCTGCGCGCCCCGCAACTGCGGCGCGCCCTCATGCACTCGGTCTGCAACGCGACCCAGCCGGACGTCGACGACTTCTACCAGGGGGACGGCGAGCCGGCGGCCGACTGGCGCCGGCGCCGGACCAGGACGGTCCGCAGCCACTGCTCCGTGTGCCCGGTCCGCGCCGCGTGCGCGGAACTCGCCCTCCGCGACGGGGACACCCAGGGCGTCCGCGGCGGCCTGGCACCCGAGAAGCTCCAGCGCCGACTGCTGAAGGAGGCACCGCGCCTGGAGCAGGCCCGCACCCGCGACCAGAGCGCCGCACTGCGACGGCAGAAGCGCATCGAGGCGGCCGCAGAGGTACAGCGGCTCGCGCGCCAGTACCTCGCCGGATCGGTACGAGCCGACAAGCGAGAGAAGAACCGCGAGGCGATCGGGGAGGCAGTGCGTCGCCGCGACCGGCTGGTCGCCGAGCACCGCCTCGCCGCCGGCTGGACGGAGGCGGCATGAGCTTTCGCACCCTCGCCGCGCTCCTGGCCCGGACACTGCGACGTTCCGCAGCCGCAGATGCCCCCGGGCATCAGGACGCTGCCGGCCAGCATCACGCCGCCCGCGCCCGCGGCCTCAACCGTGCCCTGATCAGCCATCTCGCGCGTCGCGACGAGGCCGTCTTACTGCCCGTCCTCGTCCGGGCCGACGGGAACCTCCCACCCACCCATCCGCTCACCGTGCTGCTCTTGGCCCGACTCTGCCAGGTCACCGCCGAGCGCGACGCCTACCGGGCCTGGGTCACCGCAGATCCGGTACCGCCCACCGATCAGCAGCTGCGCGCCGCCGCCGCCGAGGCGGCCGGCTTCGTCGCCAGGAGGGATTCTCCGTGACGCTCGACCTCGTCCCCCGCGGCTCAGCCGCTCTCGAACTGCTCGGCAGCTGGCAGTTCGTCGCGGGCGCCCTGGTCCTCACCCTCGGACCCGCGATCGCCCTCCACCGGCGCCGCCTCGCCCTGGTCGCGCTGACCGACGCCGAGCGGACGGCTGCAGCCGACTCCCGCGGCCGTCGGATCGAGGACCTGCTCACGGTCGTCATCGCCGCGGCCGCCGCCGCCCTGTCGGCAACCGGCCTGCGCCGCGTCGGCCACTACCAGATGGGCCTGCAGGATCCCTTCGACCTCCTGCCGTTCGTCGCCCTCGACGTCGCCGCCATGGTCTGCGGCCGCCGAGCGCGCCGCCGAGCCCGCTCGGGGGACGGCCCCGGTCTGTCCGGCGCCCTGTTCTGGGTGCTCGCCGGCATCAGCTCCGTCTTCTCCGCCGCTGAGGCGGACTCGCTGCTCGGCTCCGCAGTCCGCGCGGTATGGCCGGTCCTCGCGGCCGTCCTGTGGGAGATCGGCTCCCTCGAGGAACGCCGCGCAGCCCGCAGTACGGGCGGACGTCCGGACCGCCGCATCGCCCTGGTGCGTCTGTTCCATCCCGTGGAACTCTTCCGCGTCGCGCTGCTCCTCGCCGCCCGCCAGGACCTCACCCAGGAAGAAGCCACCGCCGAGGTCCGCATCTCCAGAGCTGCATACCGCTGGTACCGGCTGCGCCGCGCCCAGGACGCGGTCAAGACGGCCGGCCGCAGGACACGCTGGGCATGCCGCCTGGCCGAGATGCATGCCGACGCGCGGGCCCAGGATGCCAGTGAGCGCGCGGGATGTGTCGACACCCGTGTTCTGGAACAGGTCGTCGCCCGACTGCAGCTGCGGGTGCGCCAAGCGGACTGGGCCGGGATGAACCTCCGCACGGCCACCGCGTTCGAGCAGATGCGCGGCACCCTGATCGGCGTCATCCCGACCATCACGCCACAGTCCGAGCCACCCCATCCCGCGCCCGCATCCCCACTACAGCAGACCGAAAACGCGCAGGCTGAAGCCGGGATGGGGCCCGGGGACAGGAAGCCGGAAACCTCCCAGGACCAAGGCTCGCCCTCCTCCGACCCGGGCGCCGAGACCGAACAGGATGGCCACGGCAACACCACCCGCAAGACCGACCAACAGGTCATGGCCGACTTCCTGAAGATCGTGCCGCGCCGGGATGACGGCACCTTCGACTGGGGCATCAACCGGTGCGCCGAGGCCATCGGGATCGGCAACAACCGGGCGCGACGGTTCCTCAACACCCAGCACGACTGGCTTCCCAGCGCCCTCAAGGCCCAGGCCGGCCACGAAGAGAACCTCCCCGACCACTACGACGAGGCCCTCGCCGTAGCCAACGGCTCCCCGCCGGCCCCGGCACGCTCCCCGCTCCTGCCCGCCGAACTCCCGCCGGCCGCCCAGCCGCCCCTCGACGACATCCTCCTCGACCCGGGCATGGGTGACGGCTACGCACAACGCGGCAGCGGCCTTCTGGTCCCGGCCACCGCCGGCGCCGAGCAGCACTCCCTGACCTGACGCCCCGCTGCGCAGGGCGCCCCAGGCAGCCCGCGAGCACGATCGTGAGGACTACACCCATGCCCGCGACCTTCGACGAGCACGTCAACGAAGCCCTCGCCCTCATCGCCCCGGCCCGAGGCGAAGCCCGCCGCCGGCCGCAGCCGGCCCGCACCCGGCAGGGAGGGAGGCCCCACCTGACCCTGGTCCGTCGGCCCGCCCTCCAGGGCGGAGAACGGCGATGAGCAACTCCCGCTCCGCGCGCGGCCACCACCGCGGCTTGGCCGGGCGCACACGACGGGCCGCCGCAAAAGGACAGGAAAAGACCCGAGCGGTGGGGCCGGACGAGAAGCTGATCCGACGGATGCTCGACAAGGTCGGCGCCCGTCCGGTCGGACACGCCGAGCCCCCCGCCGACGTCGGCCCGCCTCCCCCCGCGGCCCCACCCACCCGGCAGCCACGCCCCGTTGCGCCAGCCCCCGACTGGCCGCCCACCAGCACCCGTCGGCAAATCTCAGCCACCGGCGCCGGCCGCCTGCCCCCACCAGGCCGCACCATCGTGCTCACCGGAGACCGCGACGAGGCTGGCAGCACGGCGCCGGCTCCCGAAACCGAGGACAAGACCGCGGCCACGGCCGGCCCTCGCGCCGCCGACCCCGACAGCCTGGTTGAGGACTACCGGTCAGAGGAGCGTTCGCAGAGAGGGAGCGCCCCCGCCGCGACGACCGGGCCGACGGAGTCTGCCCGCGTACGCAAGTCCCCGGCCCAACGCGCGCTCAACGCTGCAGACGACCCCAACCTGCGGATCCTTGCCTTCAACGGCACCGCGGCAGCGGTCGGATACCTCACGCCCCTCGTCGAGGTCTTCGGCCGGTTCCTGCCGTACGCCGACCAGGCAGCCCGCGGAGTCTTCGCCCTGCTGCTCGCTGCGGCCGGCGCGGGGATCGGCTGGCGTGCCACTGGCTACCCGGCCGTGAAGAAGGTGTTCGGCGACACCACGCCCTTCGTCCGCCTGAGCGGCACCGCCGGCCTTGCCGAGCTCGGCCGCCGCCTGGCACCCCTGCCGGTCAACTGGCTGAACAGCAAAGGAGCCGACCACGGCCTCGGTGCCAACGCCGTCTCCCTCGTCCTGACCGCGCTTGGCATCTGCGGCGGCCTGTGGTGGTTCATCGACCGTCGCACCCGCCGGTGGCACTGGACCGCCCGCTGGCTCCTGCGCGTCCCCCTCGCCTCCGCCCTGCTGGCCTGCGCCCTCTACACCACCTGAAAGGCCCCGTTGTGCACGCGCTCCTGGCCGCCGTTCCCGCTGCCGTCCCCGGCATCGACCGCGGCAAGATCCTCGGCACCATCTACGTCGTCGGCATCGCTGCCCCGGCCACCATCTGCTTCATCGCCGGCCTCCGCGGCAGCGACACCATCAAGATCGACAACAAGAAGAAGGCGATGTGGTGGGGCATCGTCGTCGGCAATCTGTGGGTCGCCGCCGGCGGCACGCTCGCTGACGTCGCCAACGGGCTCGGCGACGTCAGCAAAGGTGTCCTCGGCGGCTCCGAACTCTGGGGCTCTGCACCCGGCCTGGGAGGCGTCGGCTTGATCCTCGTCGCCTGCGCCTGGGCACCCAAGTGGAAGCGCATGGTGTGGCCTGCGATGTTCGGCCTGTCCACCGGCGTGCTCATGGCCGAAGCCGGGGGCCTGTGGGGTGTCGTCGCGAACATCATCCGGATGCTCCTGGCCGTCGTCGTCACCAAGGGCACCTGACATGAGCATCCGCGACGAGGTGCTGACTCCCTTCCGGGGACTGCCGCGCGATATCCGCCGCGGCAGTCCGGTCCTGCTCCGACACATCACCCGCGGCCTTCGAGCGGGCCTTCGAAATGCCCTCCGCGCTCTCCGCGGAACGGGCATCACGGCGCCCGCTCCGGCATCCCCGCCGAGTACGGAACCCGCAGACCCGGTCCCACAGGAGCGAGCCAAGGAGGACGGCGTGCAGCGGCAAGTCCCGCAGGGGCCGGCCAACCGGCCCTGGACAAGGGGCAAGCAGACCCCCGCGGCCCCCGGCTCCGGCCCGACCGCTGCTGAGGAAGGCAGCGTGGCGGACCTCGCCGAGGCCGTCATCATCGGCTTCCTGTGCCTGGCCCTCGCAGTCACCTTCCTCGGGATGCTGCTCGGTTACCTCGGCCGCCTCCTCGCCCCTTACCGATGGGGCATCGGCTTCATCCTGGCGGCCGCCTGGTGCATCGCGTCCGCCATCGCCGCACCGCAGGGCGCAAGCGCAAGAACCTCTGCCGAAGAGAGCGGCGAGGCTACCACCGAAAACGATCATGAAATGTCGGCGGGGGAGGAGTCCCCCGTGCCCAGCACGCCGTGGGAAGTGGTCCGCGACTACGTCGAGGGAGCCGTCGCGGCCGGCGCCGCCGGCTTCGCCGACGCCAAAGGCAGGGGCGCACGCGTCGACGACCTCCTGCTCGGCCTGCAGGGCGAAGGCCTCGCCAGCGCAGGGTGGGACAGGAAAGCGGCGATCACCTTCCTGGAGGGCGCCGGCATCACCGTGCGGGAGCAGATGAAGTTCCGTCTCGCCGGCCGCCAGAAGAACCACCCCGGTGTGCACATCGATGACCTCGCCGACAACCTCGGTCACCGACCCCGCCTCCCTGCCCACCTGGTCCCCGACATCACCCCGCAGCCGGCCCCTCGCAACGCACCGCCCGCCACCCGCTGACACCCCGCGTTCGGCCCGGCCCCGGGGCCCCGTGCCGGTCCTGATCGGGCGGTCGGCGCCGGCCGGATGCAGGGGAGTGGCGAGACCCCTCCCCTCCCCCGGCCCGCGAGGCCGACGGTTGCCTACTACCTACTGCCTACCTACTGCTCCTACCTGCTGGACCGGGCGTCCGCGAACGACGCGCCGGCCGGATCCGACGGACCCTAAGCGTTGCCTAACTCGATAAATACTTGTACTGTGAGGATCGCCGGAAGAAATTCCGAGGTCCCTGTCACACGCAGCTCGCGCAGCGCACCTGTAGCAGACGAGCGCACCCACACATCTCAGGAGCCCCGCTGTGTCCCACGCCCGCACCATGCTGATCGCCACCGCCGCCGCGACGGCCGCTCTCCTTCTCACCGGCTGCGCTGACCAGCCTGTCAAGCACGGCGAGGTCATCAGCAAGCACGAACACCCCGAGGGGTGGGTGCCGGTCTACAAGGACATCTACCGCGAGACGAACTGCCGCACCATCACAACCAGCGCCTTCACCATGTCGCTCTCCCGCACCACAAGTGGGACCAGCGGCGGCAAGTCGCTCACGTCCGGCGGAAGGTCCGGCACGTCGTCCACCTCATCCGGCAGCACAGGCAAGGCGCCCACCTCCGGTGGCTCGACCGGCGGGAAGTCCCTGACCTCCGGTGGCTCGACCGGCGGAGCGAACCCGGGTACGTCCGGCACTACTTCGGGCGGATCCCACTCGTCGACGCGCTGCGACAAGAAGCTCGTGGGCCGGAAGAAGACCGGCCAGCGGTGGCAGTCCGGCAAGTGGGAGCTCAAGCTCCGCGACGGCGACCGCACGGGCTGGATCGAGGTCACACACACCAAGTACCTCACGGTCGACCTCCACGACCACATCTGAGTCCGGCACCTGAATCACGAAGGGACCCAGACCGTGGACCACCAGACCACCAACCCCTACGAGTACATCACCAAGGCCCAGCTCGACCCCGACCCGGAATCACCGTGGATCGGCCAGACCGTCCACGGTCCCCATCGCACCCGGTACGTCGTTCAGCGCGTCTACCGAACCCCTTTCGGCGCAGACGTCGCACTGTGCCTCGAAGAGCACTACAAGGCACTCCGGCTGGAACCCACCGACATGCTCTCCACGCCCCAGCGTCCCGCCGCCCGTCGCACGGCCTACCTCCGCAACTACCGGCGCCTGCTCGACCTTCACGGGCTCGTCGGCGAAGGGAAGGCCACACCACGGACTCATCGCGCCATCGCGCGCCGCTCCGCTTTCTGGGAGCAGTTCCTCTATGCCCGTATCTACGTTGAGGCCGCCCTCCTGGAGCAGGTGAACAACGGCGACCGACTCGTCACCACCAACGGCGTACAGATGACCGTGCTCGACGCCGACGCCACGCGCTGTCCGCTCAAGGGATGGCGCACCCACATGCGAGTTGAGATCGCCCCCGAACGCCGAGACCTGGCCGACCGCTGGAACTGGGACCAAGGACAGACGAACTACTTCATCCCGCACGAAGGGTGGGGACTGCTCCCCACCCTCGACCTGGTCTGACGCCACAGGAGCTCCGTTGAACCGCGCCCCAGCACGCTACCCCCGACATGCCGGCGACCCGCTACCCAGGGACCAGTTACTCCACCCCGAACACCCACAACGAAGAACCGGACTTGAGGCCGCGCTCACCCCTGAGCGCGGCCTCTCCCCTCTCCCGAGGAACCTCCATCGCTGCCCGCAGGGGGCCCAGGCCGGCACACCACGCGACAGCGAAGCCGACGCGACTCCTCGGCGGCCAGAACCCAGCCGGCGAGCCGCACGCACCTGCGGCTCCCCACCACCCGCAAAGCCCAGCCCCTTGGCCACCCAGCCTGAACACGGCATCACCGCCTACCGGATCGAACGCCCTTTCATTGGCCAGCTGATCCTCCAAGCCACACGGGCCAGTTACCAGCTTCTCGTCGCACCGGAGCACTGCCCCGACAGCCAACTCGTCCCCGGACCCGGCGCAGCTGCTTCCGCCGGCCACGCCCTGCGCCGACTTGACGAACGGCCCGCCCTCAAGGACGTCCGCGCCCGCGCCTACCTCCCGGACCCCTATCGTGACCTGGACGACCTGGACGACCTGGACGACCTGGACGACCTGGACGACCTGGACGACCAGGACGACCAGGACGACCAGGACGACGAGACCGACGGCCCCCGCCCTGCGGACCGCCCAGGGGATGCGTCGGCGACGGCGAAGTGCTGAGTGTCCTCACCGGGGAATCACACAGTGGCGGTATCTACGTTCCGGTCCACCAGGAGCCGGCCGGATGCCTTAGTTCCGCCGAATCCGAGCGCGCCCCGGACTGCTCCACCTGCGGCGGGCACGAGTACACCTACCAGCGCGACCTGTGCCTGGACGTCCGCCTCCCGGACGTACCCACGCCAACTGACCGAACCCGAGCTGTCCGTGCCCGAGGTCGAACCGGTGTGACTCGCTCCCACCCATCGAGCACCGAGATTCCGCACCGCGTCGACCCGTCGCTCGGGAGTGATCCGCCCTTCTTTGTGGGCCCAGCCGAAAGCCACCGCGGGCCGCCAGATCCTGAGCCGCGCAGTTGGGCCGCACCTGCAGGGCGCGTCAGCCGCAGAGGCCGCGGCCCAAGCGACGCGCCGGCGGCCCCGTGTTCGGATGCCCCGGCCTGCGCGGCGAGGCCGCCGCCAGGCTCCGTCAATCCGCCGGCGAGAGGGAGATTTCTCCCCCCGGAGCCTTCCGGAGGAGAAATCTCCCTTCTACCCGTTCGCGCAGCCAAACCGGCTCCCGATGGGGAGATTTCTCCCCCTTGGGGTGGGGAGAAATCTCTCCCCCGGAGTCTCCGGAGTCCGGCCCCCTGAGGTACGGAGATTTCTCCCCTACCCCCGAACTGCCCCGGGGTGAGGGGAGAAATCTCTCCCCCCACCCCGGGAGCTACTTGCCCTACAACTTGCCCTACAACTTGCCGTTCAACCTGCTGTTCAACTGGCCTATCAACTTGCTCTACAACTTGCCTCACCCGCCCCGACGGGGTCGGAGAACCAGCACGTCAAAGGCGCGGACAAGGGGCGCCCAGCACGCCGACTACTTCTCTACGAGACCCCCAAGGGAAGTGAGGACATCAGCGAAGAGCAACGGGTGAGGAGATGAGGGAAGGAAGAGACGGGCAGGAGTCGGGCGGAGATCGGTAACGGCAAGTGCGGTGAGAGGAAGAGCAGACGAGCGGAGGAAGAGCAGAGGAGAGGAAGAAGAGCCGAACAACAGAAGGACCGAGCGAACAGAACAGCACGTAGGCGGGGAACAAGCAGAGGTGCCGAGGACGGATGCGGATCGGAAAGCCGGGCGCAGCGCGGCGACGCATACACGGAGCGGTCACCGAGGCGAAGCGGCGAAGGCCCGGGGCCAGCCTCCCGCGCCGGGGCGGGAGCGACCCGGCACGGGGGCGCTGCATAACTCGATAAAGCGGGCGGCCCCGCTCAGCGAGAGGCTGAGCGGGGCAGAGGGGGCGGGCGGCGGTCCTACTCGGCACGCCGGATCATCCGCAACGCGGCGGCCCGGCTGCTCGCGCTCAAGTGCTCCCGGGCGTGGATGCGTGCGGCCCGGACCCTCCGGAATTCGGCGGCTGCTGCCGCGTCCCCTTTCGCCGCGCGGGCGAGCAGAGCCACAAGTGGATCGGTGTTCACAGCATGTCCCTTCTGCGGGCGGGGGTTCAGATCTGCGGGTTGCCCTCGGTGGTCAGTACCAAATCCGTTCCCGAGGACGAGAGGCGAAGCCCGGCCACCTCCAGGGCGGCGACAACCTGCGCCCGCACGCCCCCCTCTTCCCACGGGGTGGAAGAAGCCTCTCGCTCCGCTTCGGTGGAGTACCACCACCACACGCTCACCTCGCTACCGGCAGTGTGGACGTAGACGCCGCTCCCCATCGGCTGCATCCACCGGGCCATCTGGACATCAGCGGCCCGGAGTACCTCCGCCACGGCCTTTCCGAGCCGCTCGTTGCCGTCGATTCTGGCGCGGTTCTCCGCCATGATTTCCTTCACGTCCGCTGCTGTGGCGGGCCGGTAGTGGCTGGTTCGGCCTGTCCGCTCGTACGTGATCGTGAGCGACCCGTCCGCGTGCCGCTCGGTCGGGTTGTGCTTGGCCTGAGCCTGGACGACGGGCGCTTTGCTGATGCCGCGTCCGCCCGTCGACCCCTTCCACTGGTACCAGGCCACGGCGAAGGCGGGGGAGTGCGTCATGGGAAAGCCTTTCGGTGCAGAGCGGGGAGAGGGAGGGCGGGCGCACCGTGGTCGCCCGCCCGGTGGAGCCGGTGATTACCACCAAAGCGGGGCCGGACTGGCGAACGGCTCACGGCCCGGCTGGCAGCCGTACGCGCTCGGTGCGAGCTTCCGCAGCGCGGCGAGTTCGCCATGCGTCCCGCACTCGACGCACGTTCCGCCGCGCTGATCGCCGTTGGCATCCAGGTCGCAGACTCGGATGAGGTGCGGACGGGTGAGGTGCGGCGTGGCCACTTCCGAGGTGATCAGGCCGGACGCGGTGGACGGAGCGGCTGTGGACATGCGATTTCCCCCAAGGGCGCAGCGAAGGGTTGATTGAGGCCGGCGGTTTCCCCTGCCCCACAAGAACTACAGTACATGAAATTATCGAGATATGCAACGCAGTTGCGCCGACGGGACTCGAACCCGCGACATCGCCCTTATAAGGGGCGCGCTCTACCAACTGAGCTACGGCGCATCAGCGGCCCGCCCATGCCACCCGCACGCGCCCGGAGCCCGTTGGACGGGCGTGGACGACATGGACGGAGCCGCGTTTCCCCGGCCGCAAGGTGCGGGCGGGAATGCCGCTCCCTGGCGGGTGCGGCTGCTCCCCCACGGCGGGAGAGATGTCGGACGGAGGGGCGGCCCACGCCGCCCCTCCGCGCCCACCTAGCGGCAGGTGGGGTCCTGCGGGACAACCGCGATCGATCCGTACTTCTCGTCACCGTGGTACAGGGTGTACACGCGGTTTCCGTGGTCGCACTTCGTGGAAGCGTTGGAGAATCCGTCGGGCATGGTGATGAGGTCGGCCCGCTCGTTGTTGGTGGTGCCGCGCGGCGCGTCCTTGAAAGGCTCCTGGTACTTGTCGCCGCATCCCGTCAGGATGACGGCACCGGCGACGGTGGCGAGGGTGACGATGGCCGTACGGCGCATGACGGACTTGCCCATAGCGATCTCCCGTGAGACTCGATGAGTTGGCGTGGTCGGGGTGGTGGTGTCGACGGGTTTCGAACCCGTGGCCTCGCCCTTCGCAGGGGCGCGCTCTGTCCAGCTGAGCTACGACACCGGGCGTTTCGGGGTGGCAGAAAAGCCGGCCCGTGGTGTCGCCCGACCTGCTGTAACTACAGTACATCTAAATATAGAGTTATGCAACGTTGAGCATGGGTGGGGGTCCGGCCCGGGGTGGGGGGTGCCCCGGGCCGGGGTCGGTGGGGTGGGGGTGTGGGGGGTGGCCCGGTCCCCGGGTTCCCCGGGTG
>NZ_JBHWGS010000034.1:0-27224 GCF_042732975.1 Streptomyces sp. NPDC059743
TCCACCGCCCCCCCCCCCCACCCCCCCCCACACCGCCCGCCCCCAAGACCTCAACCAGGTCTTGAAGGCCGACGTCACGCTCAGCCCGAATTAACCAACAGCATCACCCGAAGTGGCGGGGCAGAGCTGTGTGTACGGCGTGCGGGATCGGTTCCGGCGACCACGATCTTCACGATCGCGTCCGGAACAGGGTGGTGGACGACTTCAGGTCGACACCGGCCGTCGTGACGCCGTCGACATAGTTGCGCGGCGGACCGGCCAATGAAGGTCCAGGTCAAGGACACGTTCTTGGTGGAGCTCGAGTGGGACTTACCGCCCCGATAGCTGGTGAACGACTTGCTTGTCCAAGCGCCGGTCCTGGTGGTCGAGGTCTCCTGGAGGATGGTCGGTGTCGCGAAGACGGAAATGGCCGCGGTGTTGCCCCCATGGTCGTAGCCGGTCATCGACCAAGTGGTTGCGACCCGGGTTTGGCGGTGTGTGCAGTGCTGGTGACGGTCGGACCGTAGGTCTTGACCAGCGGGGCGGTCAGCCGCACTTCCTTGAGGGCGGCGCTGTCGGTGACCTTCCAGGAGAGGGTGACCGGTGCGGCTGTGGTGTTGACCGTGCCGATGCGCAGGGTGAGGGGCGGCGCTGTGTCTCGGCGACGACGGCCGCGGCTGCGGTGGTCGTCACTTTGCCGGACTGGTGGACGGCACGGACAGCGGCCTTGTGCGGCCATCGCCGTTTAGCGTACTTGCCGACTTGGGCGGCGGCCATCACCGGGCGACCCGCCACTTGTGCGGCCACCGCGATGATGCGGGCATCGACTCGCACCGGCCGCACCGCATGCACACCCCCGGCGCCACGCGTCGGCTGTCCGGGCACCATGCTCCGACCGCCAGGCTGCCGGGAGCGCCTGTGGCCGTCGCCAGACCGCCACACGAACAGCGCTCCCGGCGGACCTCTGATCACGCCGCCTCCAGCTGGGAACCTGGCGGCCGAGGTCGGGGCTGCAGCGCGATCCGGAGCGAGAGAGACTCGACCGGCCCAGAGCGGTCACGCAGGTCCGGACGCCGCCCACAGCTTGTCCATCAGACGCATCAGGACGTCGTATGTCTCTCCACGGCGGTACTTGATCACAGGCGACTCCCTGCCATGTTGGTCCGCCGTGTACGGAGTCAGGTAGAGGACCCGTTCGGTTGCGACAACCCGGCCGATGTGGGGAACGCTGTAGCCACGCACTTCAAGGTGTCCCGTAACCGAGAGTGGAGCGAGGTAGTCGTAGGTCGCCGCGATCTGGCGGCGCAGTAAACCAGTACCGAAGGCAGAGTCAAAGACCTTGAGCTCCTGCAGAACGACGACAAGGGCAGCCTTGGCATCCGGCTGCTGACCGATCTGCGCGACCACATCATGGTCGGCGTTGACCGGCTGCCCACATCGCCATCATCGACCGGCTCAACGCCCTTGATGGCGCCCCGTGGGCCGACATGAGCGGCAAGCCCCTCGGCTCCCGACGTCTCTCCCGGATGCTGCACGAGTACATGACGGCGGACAACACCCCCATCGCCTCACGCAACATCCGCGCGTCCGGGGGCCTCAAGGGCTACTACAGCGAGGACCTGCACGACGCCTGGCAGCGCTACTGCCCCCGCCCCCCGTAACCCGCTCCGCAGAATCCGCTACATGCGCTGCTACCGCTGCACAGCAGCTCAGAGGCCCTTTCCACGTAGCGGACAACCCACGATGTAGCGGCTACGACAGCCAACCCGCACCCAAGCGAAACAGGGGCCCAAAGCTGCCGTAGCCGCTACATCCACGCCATCCGCTACGCCGATCACGCACCTGACCAGGCACGTAGCGGCATAGCGGATGTAGCGGACTTCTGAGAGGCGTGCTGGGGAAGCTCTCGCCCGATCGCCGAGGAGGCAAGCGCAATGTCCACCGTCGCCAAGCCCACCGACCGGGTTCTCTACACCGTGGAAGCCACCGCCGAGCTGCTGTCGTGTGGGCGCTCAACCGTCTATGGACTGATGACCGCCGACGCCCTGTCCTTCGTCAAGCTGGGCCACTCCCGGCGCATCCGCCGCGCGGACATCGACGCCTTCGTGGCCCAGCTCCAGCCGCAGTCCATCTGATCCAAGAACCACCGAGGCGGTCCTGGTGGCATCCGGGGCCGCCTCTCGCATGGAGGAACACATGAGCCCCCCGCAAGCCGAACATGGAGTCGTCCGTCTACCTGGGCGGTGACGGGTGGTGGCACGGCCGCGTCACCATGAGCGTGAAGAACGACGGGAGCCCGGACCGTGGAGGGGTGGATGAAGACGCACCTCACCACGATTGCGAGCCTCACACAAGAAGAGGCGAAGGCGTTCCTCGTCGCGGCAGCCAAGCGGCCCACATTCATGCGGTGGATCGTCGGAGTAGGCATGGGCTTCCGGCAGGGAGAAACATTGGGCCTGCGCTGGACGTACGTTGACCTCGACGCCGAACTGTTCCACCCGCGTTGGCAGCTCCAACGCCTCACATGGCGTCACGGCTGCACTGACCCGCACGCCTGCGGCTCCCCCCATTACCTTCTTGGTAGCCCCGCAATGGGGCGCCCGGCCTTCGGAGTTGGCATGACTTTCTCCCCCTGTCGATCGCATGTCTTGGGGGGTGGTGTCACCGGCTCCGGAGGCATCGACAGACCGCTGATTAGGGGCATGACCACCGGCTTCTTCGCAGGTCGGGAGGCTCTTCGTAATGTGGATGTGGCGATCGGTGCCGTGGGGCGGCCGGGCGAGGACGACCGAAGGACACACGTGATCGACGTCAGTGACATCGGCGCCTTCCTCGGCCTGGACGTCGGCAAGGGCGAACACCACGCCGCCGCCGTCACCCCGGCCGGGAAGAAAGCCTTCGACAAGCGGCTGCCCAACAGCGAGCCCAGGCTCCGGGAAGTGTTCGGCAAGCTGCAGGCCAAGCACGGGACCGTGCTCGTGGTGGTCGACCAGCCGGCCTCGATCGGGGCTCTGCCTCTGGCGGTGGCCCGGGACATGGGCTGCCAGGTCGCCTATCTGCCCGGCCTGGCCATGCGGCGGATCGCCGACCTCTATCCCGGCGAGGCCAAGACCGATGCCCGCGACGCCTTCGTCATCGCCGACGCGGCCCGCGTCATGCCTCACACACTCCGCTCGGTCGACCTCCAGGACGAGACCATCGCCGAGCTGGAGATGATCGTCGGCTTCGACGACGACCTGGCCGGCGAAGCGACCCGTATCAGCAACCGCCTGCGAGGCCTGCTGACGCAGATCCACCCGTCGCTGGAACGGGTCCTGGGCCCACGCGTCCAGCACCCGGCCGTGCTCAAACTCCTCGACCAGTTCGGCTCCCCGGCCCAGATCCGCAAAGCCGGACGCCGACGGCTCATTGCGCTGATACGTCCGAAGGCACCGCGGATGGCCGAGCGGCTCGTCGAGGACATCTTCACCGCCCTGGACGAACAGACCGTCGTCGTCCCGGGCACCGACGCGGCCGCTCTTATCGTCCCCAGCCTCGCCAGCTCGCTCCGAGCGGTGCTTGACCAGCGGAAACTCTTGGCCACTCGGATCGAGGAACTGCTCGACAACCACCCTCTTTCGAAGGTCCTGACGTCCATGCCGGGGATCGGCGTCAGGACCGGAGCCCGCATCCTCATCGACGTCGACGACGCTAGTTCGTTCCCGACCGCCGCCCACCTCGCCGCCTACGCCGGCCTCGCCCCCACAACCCGCAGTTCCGGCTCCTCGATCCGCGGAGAACAACCCTCCCGCCGTGGAAACAAGCAGCTCAAACGGGCCTTCTTCCTGTCCGCGTTCGCGGCTCTGGCCGACCCGGTCTCCCGGACCTACTACGACAAGAAGATCAGCCAGGGCAAACACCACACCCAAGCCCTCCTCTGCCTCGCAAGACGACGAGCCGACGTGCTCTTCGCGATGCTCCGCGACGGCACCTTCTACGACCCACAGCCCGCCCCATCAGCTTGACGAAACCCATAGGGGCACCCCCCCGTCACCGCTTCGAACCGTGCCCGCCGGACTGCACGACGCACAAGGGCTACAAGCGCGAGTGTCCCGAGCCGTGCCCGAAGACATGTACCCGCCATGCGAGCACCTGCCCACAGAGAAAGGACGGCGGACTCGCCTTCACCCGCCCCAAGACCAAGAAGAGCCAGAACCCCGTCCCCATCCCACCACCGTTCGTTCCGCCTCTGCGCGAGCACCGGGCACGTCAGGAGGAAGCAAAGGCCACGGCGGGCGATGCCTGGCAGGAGTGCGATGTGGTGTTCACACGACCGGCCGGCCGCTCGATCCCCGCGCCGACTGGGAGGAACTCAAGGAACTCCTTGCCGAGGCGGGCATCAGCGATCGACGTCTGTACGACAGAAGCCGCCACACCGCAGGCACGATTCTGAATGAGCTGGGAGTGGACCTGATGACCATCATGGAGATCTTGCGGCACACCCAGATCAGTCAGACCCGCCGATACGTCAAAGGCCGGTCGACCCTCTCCAAGGACACCATGCAGCGCAGGGGAGACACGTTCTTCCCAACCGCCGAACCCGCTTCTGAGACCAAGACTGAGACCGCGTACACCCGCGCGGCGCGCGCCCGGCGTCGCCGTCGCATCCGCTGAACGAAAAAGCCCAGCTCAGACAGGATCTGAGCTGGGCTTTCACGGAGCCGCCTTCGGGATTCGAACCCGAGACCTACGCATTACGAGACCGTGAGCGTTCATGTTGCGTGGTGCCGGGCCATGCTGTCGAGTGATGTTCTTGCTGGTCAGAAGAGGTCCACCGGGTTGCCACATGCCGCCTCGTGCCGGACCGTCCAAAGGCATCCGGCCACCGGATGGCCACCAAGGCGGACTCGCGGGTGACAGGGAGCCAGATCACAGCGGTTGTCGGCCCTCCACAAACCTTCTTGCGGACGCTCCGACCTCAAGCGGCCTTGACTAACTGGCTGTTCTCTATCCGTTCGGGTGGTCGGTGGGGTTCGAACATTGGCGTGGTCCGGGTGAGTTGTTCGGTGTGGAGGCATGGAAGAAGGGCCTCTTGGTAGCTCGCGGATGTCGAGTCCAGCGAGGAGCAAGAGGCCCTGTTGTCGAAGTGTCGCGCGGTCACGGTTGCCGGGTCCAGTCCGTCCACTCCTGGGTGTGACTGTCTCGCCCACAGGTTCGGGAACGCGGCCGACCCGCCGGGACGCCGGCCCCGGTACGGCTCGGACATGAGCGATGCCGAGTGGGCTCTGGTGCGGGATCTGCTGCCGGTGCCGGGATGGCTGGCAGGCCGGGGCGGGCGTCCGGAGGGCTACTGCCACCGGCAGATGATCGACGCGGTGCGCTACCTCGTCGACAACGGCATCAAGTGGCGGGCGATGCCGTCCGACTTTCCGCCCTGGCCAGGCGTGTATGCCTTCTTCGCCCGCTGGCGGGACGCGGGACTCGTGGCCGAACTGCACGACCGGCTGCGCAAGGCCGTCCGCCGGGCCGAGGGGCGTGAACAGGAGCCGAGTGCGGCGGTCATCGACTTGCAGTCGGTGAAGGCGGACGCCACCGTCGCCCTCACTTCGCGGGGCTTCGACGCCGGGAAGAAAGTCAACGGACGCAAGCGGCACCTGCTCACCGACACGCTCGGTCTGCTGCTGGCCGTGCTGGTCACCCCGGCGTCGACCACCGACCGGGACGCCGCCCGCATCCTGCTGTCGACGGCGGCGGACCGCTTCGGGCGGCCGGCACGGGTCTGGGCCGACGGCGGCTACACCGGCCACCTCGTCGACTGGAGCGCAACGCAGCTCGGAGTCGTCCTCGACATCGTCCGCCGCAGCGACGACACCCGAGGGTTCCAGGTCCTGCCCCGCCGCTGGGTCGTGGAACGATCTTTCGCCTGGTGCCTGCGCAGCCGGCGCCTGGTCAGGGACTACGAACGGCGCACCGACACCAGCGAAGCCGTCGTCCTGTGGTCGATGACCATGCTCATGAGCCGCCGCCCGGCCGCCCGGCACCAGCAGCGTCCTGCTCCGAGACTGGCAGAGGCAGCGTGAACCTGCCCGGCTTCGCCTCGACCAGCCAGCCCCGTTCCACCAGCCGCTTCAGCCGTGCCCTCACGCCTTCGACGCGAGAGGCGGACCCACTGTCCCAGCCCAGCACCACCGCCGCCCGCCGGGCACCCAGCCCGCCGTCTCCCGCATCGACCGCGGCGGCCATCAACGTCTGATAGTCCGGCGACAGCTCCTTCACCTCACTCGCGTGCCGCCGGTGAGGCACCGCCCGGCGCGGTCCGACCGGCTTTCCCCGCGACACCTCACCGGACACATCGGAGGGTGCATCCCCCTCGGCCAGCGCCTCCAAGTACTGCTCCAGGCCGATCACCCGGCGCCGGTGCACCTCCTCGGCGTCCGCCAGAGCCGCCCGCACACGTTCCAGCTCGGCTTCCAGTTGCTTCACCTGCGCGGCTGCAGCCTTCTGCCGCGTTTCCAGAACCGCCCGCATCGACGGCATCCGCACCCCCACGACCTCTCGCCCGGCAACAAGCCCAGGCTCCCGCGGCAGCAGCTACTTCACACCTGCCCAACGAAGACCTCACCCGAGGTTCGGAAAAAGAACCGCCTCTGAGCTGGAGGGGCCGATGGTGGGGCGCGGGGGTGGCAACGCATGGCACACCTGAAGGAGCACACCATGCCGACCCTGGACAGCCGCGATGAACGCGGTCTCGTTCCCAACCGATCACACACCCCCACGACCAGCAACTTCACGATGCACGAGCCCACAGAGATTCGTCACACATAACTCAGGAACGCCGGGAAAGGGGCCGCTGCCGGAGATCGCAGCTACCATGGCAGGCCGAGAAGATCAGCTCAACTTCCTTGATTCGCAAGTGACTTGATGGAGCAGCAGAGAGGTCGTCGCGTGTACCTGAGTGTCCCCTTCGAGGACGGTGAGGTCTTCGTTGTCGAGTTGTCCGACGAGCAGGGTTCCGGGGTGATCCGGGCGAGTCGCGGCGACGAGCTCTTCGAGACGTCCGCCGACACGTTCGAGTCGGGCATGGCCCGGGTGCAGCGGGTGGCCGCGACGATGCTGGAGCGGCTGGCGGATCTGCCGCGCAGTCCTGATCACGTCCGTGCGGAGTTCGGACTGCGGGTGACAGCGGAGGCGGGCCTGGTCGTGGCGAAGGGATCCGGGGACGCGCACATCAAGCTGGAGCTGGAGTGGGGCCGCCCCGAGGGCGGCAGGTGACGCCGGCAGGCGGGCCGGACTCCGCGTGGGAGCGCGGGACGGCCCGGGTGCTCCACGACGGCCGTCCGGTCGGGGTGGCGTTCCTGATCCCCGACCGGCTGCTGCTTACGTGCGCCCATGTCGTCGCTTCCACCGCAGGCCTCCCGGACGACGAACCGCTGCCGGACCTCCTTCCGGTCACCCTCGACTTCCCGCTGCTGCCAGGGCGTCCCGAGGCCATGGCCTCCGTGCACTTCAGCGTTCCCGTGGCCGGTGACAGCAGCGGCGATGTCGCCGTCCTGCAGCTGAGCGGCGAGCCCCCGCCGGGTGCCGTACCCCTGCGGATCGTGGAGGCGGAGGACCTGGCTGGGCACCGCTGGCGGGCTTTCGGCTTCCCGAAGTACCCGGGACGAGGCGGCAGCAAGGACGCCGGGATCTGGACCCGCGGCACCGTCGAGGGCCGCGAGGGTACCGGCTGGTGGCAGCTGACCTGCGACGAAGAGGCACCGTACCTGCTGGCAGGCGGCTTTAGCGGGGCGCCGGTGTGGGACGGGGAATACGGCGGTGTCATCGGCATCGTCGTCGCCGTCGAGGGGGACCAGCGGCGCCGGACCGGCTACGCCCTCACCGTGGAGTCCCTCACCCGGGAGTGGCCCGAGCTGCGCAGAAGGCTGCTGGCGGACAGCCCATACCGCGAACTGCTGCCGTTCACCGAGCACGACCGCGCCGTCTTCCACGGCCGTACGAACGAGACGCAGCAGCTGATCGAACTCCTCGAGCAGCAGGTACCCATCCTGCCTGTGCTCGGACCCTCCGGCGTCGGCAAGTCCTCGCTGGTCGGCGCCGGCCTGCTCGGGCACCTCGACAGCGACCGGTACCTGATCGCCCACTTGCCCCACGGGCTGCGCCTCACCGCCGAGGAACTGCTGGCCTGGGCCCTGGCCTCGGCGGGAGACGCGGACACCATGCAGGCAGGCTGGCACGACCGCTGGTTGGCGCTGGCCCGGCAGCTCACTGACGAGCAGGGCATCCGTACTGCCGTGGAGCAGATACTGGCCCGCCACGGCGGACGGCCCCGGCTGGTGCTGGTGGCCGACTAGTTCGAAACGCTACTCGCGGACGCGCCCGACACCGCCCGCCGACTGGATGCCATGTTGGGGGTTCTGACGGCCCGCCGCACGGACGGCAGCCGTCCCGCCCAGGCCGTAGTCGTCACCCGGATCGACTTCCTCCAGCAGATCGAGCAGCTCCCCCACCTCCGTACGGCGTGGGACGCCACCTCCGTGGTGGTACAGCCGATGACGCGGACGCAGCTGCGAGAGGCCATCACCTGTCCGCTGGAGGGGCACGCGGGGGTCCGGTTCGCCGACGGCCTGGTCGAGCAGCTACTGCGGGACACCCCACCAGGCCCAGCCGCGCTGCCGATGCTGGAGTACGCCCTGAGCCGACTGTGGGAGCGACAGGAACGCGGGTGGTTGACCACCACCGCGTACCAGGAGCTCGGTGGCGTGGAGGGGGCCCTGGCGGGAGAAGCGGAGCACAGTCTGTGGGACTGGGCAGACAAGGCCGAGCAACAGGCGCTGGAGCGGATCTTCATCCAGCTCGTCCGTCCCGGCGAGCATCTGGACGCCGGGGAGCGCGGTCCGGACACCCGCCGGGTCGCCGCCCGCACCGAGTTCTCCGCAGGCGACTGGGCGTTGATCCACCGGCTGGCCAGCACGCGGCTGGTGGTAGTGACCCGCCGCCCGACAGGGCGGGACACCGCTGAACTCGCGCACCAGGCACTGGTGGAGAAATGGCCTCGGCTGCGACGCTGGGTCGAGGGGAACCGGGAGTTCCGCAGCTGGCAGGAGGCGCTGCGCCGTTCCCTGCGGGCCTGGCAGGAGCAGGGCCGCCCGCGCGAACTGGCCCTGGGCAGGGAGCAGATCGCGGAGGCGCGGCGGTGGATCGGCGAACGCGTCGCCGAAATACCCGCCGAGGAGGCTGAGTTCGTCGAGGCCAGCGCCCAGGTCCAGCAGCGTCTCGCCCGTCGGCGCCGCCTTGCCCTCGCGGGCTTCGCCGTGCTCACCGCGCTCGTCCTCGTCGCGGCCGGCCTGGCCACCCTCAACGCCCGCAGCAGCAACGAGCAGCGGGCCCTCGCCGCCACTCGGAACCTAACGGGGCAGAGCCAGCAGCACGCCAACGCCGACCCGGCCCTGGCGGCTCGGCTCGCCCTTGCAGCTCAGCGCATCTCCCCGACTCCGGAGACCCGCGCCCAGCTCCTGTCCACGGTCTCCTCACCCCTACGGGCCACACTCACGGGACACACGGGAAAGGTGAATTCGGCCGCCTTCAGCCCGGACGGCAAGATCCTCGACCAGCGGAAACGACGGCACGGCACGACTGTGGGACATCGCAAGGCGCCGGCAGCTGGCTTCACTTGACGGCCACAGCAGCCAGGCACACACGGCGGTGTTCAGCCCCGACGGCAGGACTCTCGTCACCAGCCATAACGGCTGGAAGGTACGGCTGTGGGACGCCCACACGCGAAAGCAGACCGCTGTCTTGACCGGCGCGGGGAGCCCGGCGCTCTTCAGCCCGGAAGGAGGCACGATCGCCACCGGCGGCCAGAAGGGCAAGGTCCTGCTCTGGGACGCCCGTACCCATCAGAAGATCGACGAACTCCAGGCCCACCCCGACGACGACGCCGCCCGGCCCTCCCTCCTCGAATTCAGCCCCGACGGCAGCACCCTTGCCGTCACCGGCTACAGCACCAGCGACAGCAACAAGTCTGCGGTGCAGCTCTGGGACGTACGGGAGAAGCGCCGCACCGCCACGCTGAAGGGCCACACGGGTTGGGTCCAGTCGCTGGCGTTCAGCCCGGACGGCGGCACGCTGGCCACGGGGGCGAGCGACGCCACGACGCGCCTGTGGGACGTGCGCAGGCACCGCTCACTGGCCACGTTCACCGGCCACAGCGGCACCGTGTCCGCCCTGGCCTTCAGCCCGGACGGCCGGACCCTGGCGAGCGGCCAGGACCGCTCCGTATGGCTGTGGGACGTGCAGGAGCGCACGGCCGTGACCGCGCTGAGCAGCCATACTGGGTATGTGGATGCACTCGCGTTCAGCTCTGACGGCGCGACGCTGGCCAGCGGGTCCGGGGATGCCACGGTCCGGCTGTGGGACATGCGGGCCGGGCGGCCGCGCGCCACCTTCGCCGGGCCACGCGGTTCGGCAAGCCCGGCGGCCTACAGCCCGAACGGGAAAGTGGTCGCGACCGGTGACGGCAACGGGACCGTGCGCCTGCGCGACGCCCGCACGCAGCGCACGCTGGGCCGCCTGACCGGGCACACCGGCGAGGTGAACACGGTACGGTTCAGCCCGGATGGCCGGTTCATCGCCGCGAGCAGCAATGACGATCCGGCGGTCCTGCTGTGGGACGCACGCGCCCACCGCCGCCTCGCCTCCTTCGACGGCCACCGCAGCCCCGTGCAGTCCGTCCGCTTCAGCCCTGACGGCCAAACCCTCGCCACAAGCAGTTACATCGACGGGACGACCCGCCTGTGGAGTGTGCGGGCCCATCGGCAGTTGGCGTCGTTCGCTGGCGGAGTCGGCTGGATGACCTTCAGCCCGGACGGCAGGATCTTCGTGACCGGCGGTTTCCAGTCCTCGTCCGTACAGTTGTGGGACGCACGGACCCACCGCCGTCTCGGCATCCTCGACGCGGTCACCAAAATGGTCAGCTCCGTAGCCTTCAGCCCGGACGGGAGCACCCTGGCAACGACTGGCTGGGACGGCAAACTGCGGCTGTGGGACGTGCAGCGCCGCCGCCTCACGGCAACACTCGCGGGTCACACCGACTCTGCGCAGTCGGTGACCTTCACCCCGGACGGAAAAACCCTCGCCAGCAGCGGTCGGGACGCCGCGGCGAGACTGTGGGACGTACGCACCCACCGCCGCCTCGCCACCCTCAGCGGCCACACCGGCATCGTCTGGTCGGCCGTCGTCAGCCCGGACGGCAAGACCCTGGCAACTACCGGCGACGACCGGACGGTACGCCTGTGGGACCTCCAGACCCACCAACAACTGGCCCTACTCACCGGCCACACCGGCGTCCTGCGCTCGGCTCTCTTCGCCCCGGACGGGAACACCCTCACCACCAGCAGCGACGACGGGACCGTACGGCTGTGGGACACCGACGCCTTCAACGACCTCGCCACCCTCACCGACAAGGCCTGCACGATCGCGGGCCGGTCCCTGACCGAACGGGAATGGCGCCGCTACGTCCCCGACGGAGTCCCCTACCACCGAATCTGCCCCTGAGCTGTGGCCGAAGCCATGACGAGGATCCGCACGATGTCCCTGGCCAGGAGCGAGTCACTGAGCTTGAGGACGACCTCGCCACCGCCCGCACCAGCCTCCGGCGCATGAACTCCACCGGCGCGAGCACGTACAACTGCGGCAACAAGGTCTCCCGGGTCCCGGTTGGCTTCGCAACCCCGAGCTACCAAAAGGCCCTGTTCCATGCCCGCGGCCAGCTGCGATCACCCGATCGAGACTCCCGTTCGACGCACACCCTAAAGATCCGAACGGCAACAACTTCTCAAGCAAGTTTCAGGCAGCGGTCTGACACGGGTTCACCGGGGTCGACGTCGCTCGGTACGGTTTGACACGTGGCACACGGCTGTTTGGCTGTCCAGAGTGGGCCGAGAACCGTGGGTGCCGATCGAGCGCCTTCCACGGCACGGCGACGAGCTGGCGGCGTGCGAGGCATCCAAGGTCTCGGCCCTCGTCGGTTGGATCTCCGCCGAGCGGCAAGGCATACGGTTCAATGCTGCTGTACGTCGATCTGTCCCTCGACTCACGGGAAGCGCCGATGACACTGCAGCCTTGGAGTAGCCATAGGCATCGGACTGCCATCGGAAGGGTGGGACTCTCCGCCCCCGCCCGTCAGGCCGTGATGGACCTGCAGATGACCGACGGCGCTGAGATCCTTGACTACGGTTGTGGCCGCGGTGGTGATGTTCGCGCTCTTGAGCACCTCGGTCTCGACGTCTCTGGCTGGGACCCAGTGCACCGTCCTGACGGGAATCTCAAGCCCTCCGACGTCGTGCTGCTCACGTATGTCCTCAACGTCATCGAGAAACCTGATGAACGGCGCGCAACTCTCGCAAAGGCATGGGAGCACACGAAGGCCGCTCTCGTCGTTTCCGCCCGGCTGCGTTGGGAACGGAACCAGGTCAAGGGCACAGAGTATGGCGACGGCATCATCACCAGTCGCAATACCTTCCAGCACCTCTTCGCTGCGAGCGAGCTTCGGGACTTCGTCCAGGACGTGACAGGAGTCCGCTGCCTCTCAGCGGCTCCCGGCATCGTTTACGCCTTCAGAAGTGACGAAACGCGCCTCGCGTATCTCGCGCGTCAGATCACGCCTGATGCCGCCTGGCTGGCGTCCGAGGACACGGCCTCCGCGATCGCTGCCGTCGTGGATCACCTGGAGCAACGTGGGCGGGTTCCCCAACTGGAGGAGATGCCATCCCCCGTCATGGGGCTTCTTCGCCACATGCGACCGCAGGAACTCAAGAGGCTCGTCGAGCAGGCCGCCGATCCTTTGAAAGTCGAGACTGGCGCGGAGCGCTCAGCTCTCGACACCCTGCTCTTCCTTGCGGTTGAACTCTTCCATGGTCGCGGTCCGGCGAGCAGCCTTCCAATCCCTGTTCAATTGGACATCCAGGCCTTCTTCTCATCCTACGCAGAGGCATGCAAGCGGGCGGACCGGCTCCTCTTCAAGCTCCGCGACGACGCGTATGTACGTCGCGCTATGAACGGGTCAGTGGCTGGCAAGTTCACGGCCACCGCACTGTATGTGCACCGCCGGGCGATGCCCCGGATCCCGACCATCCTGCGTCTGTATGAACAGTGCGCGAGCATTGCCGCTGGCCGTCCTCCCGCGTGGTCCGTCGTCAAGCTCCGCCACCAGGGCCGTGGAGTGAGTTGGCTCGATTACCCCGAGTTCGACTCGGATCCACATCCCCGGCTCTCCACCTCTTACGCGGTTGACTTGAAGACCCTGAAGGCTTCCTTCCTGTCGTACGCCGCCTCGACCAACCGGCCCCTGCTTCACCGAAAGCACGAGTTCCTTGCTCCGGACGATCCAGATGTCCCCAAATACCAGCGGTTGACCGAGGCCGAGGTACGCGCCGGCCTGTACGAGCATCCGCACCTCATCGGTAATGAGGAGGGCTGGGAACGGGAACTCGCGCGCACCGGCCGATCGCTGCGGGGACACCGGTTGATCCTTCGCGCTGAGAGTTGACCAGCTCAGCGAACGGAACTGGCTTAGCCGTCACCACGGAGGCTTCGGCGCTGCGCAGCACCCGTACGCCGTCTTCCGAGGTGCTGGAGGACGAACCGCCCGACCTCCAGCACCTCCGCGCACTCTCACCGGATCAGGTCATGCACCATCCGGAGTCGCAACCACCATCTCCAGTTTCCTCAGCTTCCTCGTCCTCAACACCGGGCGCCGGTACGGCCTCAGCAAGAGGGCGGCCATACCGCGTCAGGTACGCGGAGTCTCGCCCAATTGCTGCTCGTCGCTCGTTGATCGTCTCTTCCAGCCGAACCGCCGCACTGAATAGTTCTGGCTCGTCCCTCCGCTGGCGACGCCAGGCATCAACAGTGCGAAAGGGACAGAAGAAGCAAGCACTCTTCGGCGGGACCGGAAGTCCCGCATCCTCGATGATGCGCTCGCAGTCGCTTCTACGTAGGTGAAGGTCGAGGAGGGGGTACTCGATCCGCTCGTGCGCCTCGCAGCGTCGGCGGTTAGCCCTGTGGATTTCATCGAGGGATATACCGATGCCCACAGTGGCCGGGGTGAGCGCCGTGGCACCGTGCTCGCGCAGCCAGCGGCCCACGACCTTGATCTTGAAGTCGGCGGTGCAGGATCGGCGGCCTGGGGCTCCGTTGGCCATACGAATGGGAATCGGGATCGACCGGATGCCCGGCCTGTTCAGCCTCTGCATCAGCGTCTCGGTGGAACCGTCTCGACGGCGACGCTCCAACTGTTGCAGCTCGAGCCCGGCGCGGGTGGCGTACGGCAGGGCTACTTCGCGAACGTACGCCAAGGTCGAAGGGTGTTCGCTGTCGTCACCCACGTTCGCGAACAGGAAGGTTGGATAGTCGATTTCTCCCCGGGCTGCGAGAACCAACAGGGCGGTCGACTGGACTCCGCCACCGAACGAGATGACCTTCATGCGGCGACCCGGTGGCAAGGAACGTCCTCGATCTTGTGTTGCAGGGCACGTAGGCAGCTGTCCGACATGGGGGGCTCCCGATCAGTTGAGGTCACTGAAGCTCTGGAAGTTTCTATAGACGTCAACCACGGGATCAAGTGTTCATTCCACCCCGAGATGCAAATTGCCCCTGTCGTACTGCACTGGATGACGCATGGGCTGCTGGCCGCTCTACTACGACTTCTGGCGCTTGGGCCGGATCACGACGGAGTGGCCCTGGGCAAAGGCCGCGGCTAGGAAGCTCGCGGCTTCGTCGCCCTGGTCACTCGTGAACGTCCGAGCGGCGGGCAGCGGCGTCTGACGAGGATGAGTTGCCAGGGGCACAATCCGGCGCCCCCGGGGCTTCTGAGAACCACGCGCTCCCGTGCGAAGGCGCTCAACTTCTGCTTGCACCACCGCACGGCCACGGGCAGTCGCATCCGTCAGGATGGTGTCGATGAGCCACAGGGGTGATCCTGACAACTCGAAGTCAGATGCCGCGATCTGCTTGCGGTGGCGCCATCGGGAGATCGCTTGCTTGTCACGGCCGAGGATCTTGGCCACTTCCATGATCCCTACGATGACCGGGAGTTGCTCCAAGAAGTCGGCGCGATACCCACCAGGGATACTGGCTTCGTACTCAGCCAACCGTTGCTCTGTGGCTTCCTGAGTGTGGTCGTGGCCAAGCTGAAGCACCGTGGACAACAACCAGTAGGGATTCCCCGAGATCACCAGGTCGGGCTCTGCCAGCGTCCCGTCGGCTCTCCACTTTTGTGAGGTCTGGCGTTCCACTCCGTACAGAGCAGCGATCTCGGTGTGTCCAAGGAGATACGGCTTGCGTACCGCCACCATCAGCACCTTTTCGATCATCGTGACAGGCGAAGGCCCCGAGGAAGAGTACGAAGTCTGCTAAAGGTATCGCTCATGCATCAAGCCCGGCTGAATCCCGGTGCCCTACCGGCGGTCGCGCTGCGCGCCGGTGACCCGGTGACCGTTGGACACGCCCGCCGGCCCGCCGACCGCGTCACCTGATCTCTCTGCCTTGCCGGATCTCCCACGGGCCAACCGGTACGAGATACACCTCGTCGAAGTAGCTCAGCCATTTGGCGATCGTTTCCACCGCCCGTTGCGCCTGATCCGGTGTGTGGAGACCTCCGTCGATCAACGTCCTCTTCGCGTCATCGAGGTTCAAGGCCCCGTTTTCTGCGAGCGTGCGGACTTCGGGCAAGGAGCGCAGTCGGTCAAGAACCTCCGCCCCGAAGTCTTGCTCGGACAGCCCTGGGGGGATGTCCATATGGACGAGGTCACGCAGCACTCCGGCTAGGACGTCGCTGGCGATGTTCCGGTGCCGACCGTTGTACACCCGGTAGAGGCGCTCCGGGTTCCGTGTTTCCGGCAACCAGCGCGCCTGTGTCTCGCTCTCGCCGATCACAAGAATCTGTGGGGCGTCCTCATCGGCGCGCACGAGGTCAGCCTGTTCACGGACCTGGCGCGCGAGCTCCACCGTTCCGGGCACGGCCGCCAAGTCGATGTCGTCGAGTATTCGGCGCACTTCGGGGTGTGCGAGTTCGGCTTCGATGAGCAGCTCAACGTTCGGAGCCGGGACCCGCCCGGTTGCCTTGCCCGTGAGGTTGGCAGAACCGACAAGGCAACGGTCGTCAGCGGCGTACAGCTTGGCGTGGAGGTTGTGGCAGAGCGAGATGTCCACCCGCCCGTCGGCTTCAGCGAGTTCCGCGATTTCCGGGTCGGACACGCCCGCCGCGACCTCAGCGACGGACCAGCGTGTGACGCACTGAACGCGTTCCACACTGGCCGGCACGGCTGCGAGGGCCGCCTGGAAGGTTTCCTTCTTGATGAAGGGGGCCACCAAGAGCACTTCGCGAGTTGCGCCGAGGAGGAGCTGCTCAATCTGTCGCCAGACGTGGTCTCGGGTCACTCATCGTCCTCGTCGTCGGCCTCGTCCGCGCCGAGGAAGTCACTGGCGATGCGTCCCCAGTCCTGGCGCATCTTCTTCGCCCGCTCCCGGGGCTTGTCCGGCAGCTCGTCCTCAAACCTTGCCCAGGACATGAGGAGGAGCTTGAAGGCTCCAGCCGCGCCTCGCAGCCGCTCTGCGAGTTCTTCCTTGCTCGCGCCGTCGATATCGCCGTCGAGCACGGCGATGAGGTCGCCGTAGACCGGGTGGTCCTGGTTGAGGGTGACTTGCAGCAGGTTGGGGATGTAGTCGATGTTGAAGAAGGCTGGCGAGTCCGGGTTGCGGCTTGTCAACAGGCGGACGTGCTTGCCCTGCTGGATCGACTCCTCGATGATCCGCTGTGCGTCAGCAGGCGTGTACTTGTGGGTCTCCACGAGGTTTTCGAGCTGGATCTCCTTGCTCTCTTCCTCGGTGACCTGCTCGGCGAGCGTGTCGGTGAAGCTCGGCTTTGTCTCCACGCGGCGCCGCTTTACAGCTTCCTCGGCCTGCGTCTCCACGTCCTCGTGCCGCTTCCGGTTGGCACGCGTGCCCCGGGTCTGGTCGGCAAGGTCGGAGCGCAGCTTGCCGAGCAGCTTCTCACGGATGTGATAGACGATCTCGATAAGAGGGAGTCGTCGGTCCCCCTCCTCGCGGAGCTGTTCCCGGAACTCGTCCCAGGTAAGGCCGGCGGCTTCTTCCCGCCAGTTGAAGTGGGCGAGATCGGAGAAGATCGTTGCGGCTTGCTTGTTGTTCGTGACCCCGAAGACTTCGTCTAGCGCAGGTGGGAAGTCGATTTCCACACCCCACCAGCGTTCAACCGGATCGTAGGAATTTGTCCAGTTCGTATCCAGGTCGAGTTCGCGGTTGGCACGGATCAGAGAGATACCGAGGTTCTTGTGGGCGTGCTTGCCCCACGGAGTCTCGCCTGGGGCGAGACTCGGAGAATACGCTTTGGGCCATTCCTCACCTGCGATGTCCGGACGCCGCGCCGCGTCGACAGCGATCGAGGAACGGACGAGGACGGGGTACTCGTTGCCGTCGGCTCCTTGGATCATGAACTGCTCGACGCCGATCTCGCCGACGTTGCCGGCGCCAAAGGGGCGGAACATCGGCTTGCTGTCGAACGGAGGTGGAGTCGCGCTTGGGGACATCAGGAAAAGCGGATCGTTAGGGCGTGCAGGACGAACGCCCGGCAAGGGAGCCCACCCGCGGGCAGGGACCAATTTGATGCGCGTTCCTTCGGCGATCAGCCGACGGTAGATGCGGCCGATCAGGCTCTCGGTATTTGCCAGAGTTGCCTCCGCGCCACGCCACTGGACCCTCTCCAGCTGCGTCCACTGTACGAGGGTGCCGCTGGTGCCCAACCCTTCGGCGAGCGCCTGCCATTCGTCCGGGACGCCGTCGAGCTTGGGCTCGGGGACCTCTTCGAGTCCGCCACGCACCTCTGTGAGGTCAAGGTGCGTGTGCAGTGCGTTGTCGGGTCCATTGGTCCAGGACCAGACGTCGACGCGGTCACACTGAGAGATGCTGGAGTTCGGCAGACCGACACCGAAGCGTCCTATTCCCTTGCGGTGTTGCCGTGTTCCCGCGCCGAAGCGGAGCGACTGCCGGAGCGTCTCGGGGTCCATGCCGCTGCCGTTGTCGAGTACGGCGATCTTCTCGACCCGGTGCCGTGATCGCTGCGAAGGACGGTCGGTCGACTCGACGACGAACAGCTCTACTAGGTCGGCTCCGGCTTCGATGCCGTTGTCGATCAGCTCGGCGATGGCGTGGGCCGTCGACTTGTATCCGCTGTCCTGCAGGGCTTTGACCGTCAGGTCGGATGTGACGATCGAGTACTTGGATGTCATCGAGCCTTCCATACGTCTTCCCAGTTGGTGAATGCGGCTGCCACGTCTCCGAAGCCCGGGAGCGCGGGGTCGACGACGGTTACGACGTCGCAAGTCGAGGTGCCGCCGGCCTTGGGCCCGCGGATCACGCGGCCCACCATCTGGCTGTACAGCACGAGTGAGCGAGTAGGGCGGGCAATGACGGCGGCGCTCGCCGCAGGGGCATCGAAGCCCGTGGTGAGGACGCCGTAGTTCGACAGGACCATTGGCCGGGTTCCAGGACCCTTGAAGCGGTTGATGACTCGATCGCGATGCCGTGTTGAGGATTCACCCGTGACCTGCTCGGCGTCGATTCCGAACATGGTCAAGATCGCGACGATCAGGCGGCTGTGCTCGACCGAAGCGGCGAACAGCAGAATGCGCCTGTGCTGTTCGCTGAGGTCGAGCACAGTGCGAACAACCTGGAGATTCCACTGCACGTTGTCCGCGAGCCGCCCGATCAATTCGTCGGGGACATCGAAGGACGCAGCGAGAGCTCGCTTGTCCCGGGCGCTGAGCTTCATCCCGGAGTCAGCCGCAACCGTACGAAAGTCCGGGCGGGCGAGGTATCCCTGCTCGATGAGAGCGGTGACAGGGTTGTCGTAGCCATCGATCTCCAGCATCACCTTCTGGCGTGCGAAGAAGTCTGCGAGCTTCTCGTCTTCGGAGATGTCAGCCCACGTCCTTCCTGGCGTGGCGGTCAGCCCCAGGAGGCTGGAATCGCTGCGGAGAGTGAGGGCTTCGACTACCCGGCGATACGTGGGTGCGATGGCCTGATGGGCCTCGTCGAAGACTGTGAGTGTGGTACGGAGCGCAAGTTGGTCGAGAAAGCCCGGCACGCTCTTTGCCGCAGCACCGGCCTTCTCCAGTCCGAGTACGACGATGCCGTCGGTGATGTCATCAAAATCGATGGGAGCATCGCCCCACATGCGCGCCACGGTGACCTCTCGATTACCCAGGGAGGCCCACGCACGCTCGAACTCCAGCGCTGCCTGCTCGAGGAGCTCGCGACCTCTGGCCAGCCACACGACCAGTGTGGGGTCATTCCGTCGAAGATGGTCACAGATCAGGTCCATGCCGGTGCGGGTCTTGCCGACCCCGGTCGGCAGGTGCAGTACCGTGCGTCGTTCACTGGAGTAGAGCAGTCGCCGCACTTTGCCGGCCGCACGCCGCTGATGCGGGAACAGACTGTAGTTCGGCTCAGCAGGTCTACGCGAGGACACGGGAGCCTCAGGCGCTCGGTCAACGACGAGCCCCAGGAAACCAAGAAGTGCGCGGCGCTCTTCAAGCGACCAAAGCAGAGCGGATAGGAATGCTCTGGGCGAAGAGGGCCCGTTCCAGCCAAGACGCTCTGCCAGTTCGGCCTTCTTGTCCTCCGGAAGCAACTCCAGCAGCTGCGCGCGCTCCTCAGCGTCGCCGATCAACTGCTCTGGAGAGACAGCAGCCGCTGCCACCTTCCGGATGGCCCTCTCATCGGACCCCTCCTGCAGCAATTCGAGGAGTTCGCAGGCGTGCTCGCCGAGCAGACGCCGTACGTAGGCCAACGGCGCCGCATCAAGGACGGCCTGAAACGCGATACCCGGGGATCCGATCACAGTGACCCCCAGTTCGTCCGCGCCTCATCGGCTCCGCGTACCCCTACCGTCCGCAACCCCATCCCCTTGCCAGATCATCTGCCTCATCTGCGCCCCCGTTCAGCGGGGCTCCAGCGCGTGATCAACCCTAGTCCCGACCACTGACAAAAGAGCCCAGCTCGGCGCATTCCAGTGGACGGCGGTCGACGCCGCCAGACCGGTCGGAGCTTTCTGACTCAACTCCCCTGCCCCTTATGGCTCTTACAGGTGGCCACGAAGCGACCATGATGCGAACATATGTTCAATCAGCACCAGTCACTTGCGCTCACCAAACGAGCGAAAGCCGTGCCTGCATCCCACCCGCATCCGTCGACAGCTAGGATCGCCGTTGACAACTGGTGGAAGCTGCCGCACCGTCGCGAGCAGCCACCAGTAGGGCAGGCGGACCAGAGAGAAGCGGGGTGGATTGTGACAGAACAGTCACTCAGTTCAGGTCTGGCCTATCTCGATTACAACGCCACGGCACCCATGCGACCCGAAGCACGAGAGGCCACTCTCGCCGCGATGCAGACAGTGGGTAACGCGTCAAGTACGCACCGTTCCGGCCGCGACGCCGCACAGCGGGTCGACGAGGCCCGCCGCCAAGTCGCTGATCTGTTGAACTGCTCTCCTGGCGAGATCGTCTTCACCTCTGGAGCCACTGAAGCCAACAATCTTGCGCTGCGAGCTGCGTACAGCGCCGGCGGGACTGTGATTTCGAGCACGGTCGAGCACCCCGCAGTGCTGGAGACCGCCAAGAACCTTACGGCGAACGCGCCCAATGCACTCAGGCTGTTGGCGGTGAATGCGGACGGCCTGGTGGATCTAGACGGCCTCCATGCCGCCCTGTCGGCGGGTGACGTAGCGATCGTTTCACTGATGGCCGCGAACAACGAGACGGGCGTCTTGACCGACCTCGCGCCCCTCGCGGAAGCGGCACATGCGGCGGGGGCTCTTTTCCACACCGACGCCACACAGTTGGTGGGACGACTGCCGATCGACCTCGCCGAGGTCGATGTGGACTTGCTGTCTCTGTCAGCTCACAAGTTCGGCGGCCCGCAAGGAGTGGGCGCTCTCTTTGTCCGCCGCGGCACCTCTCTTCCTTACCACCCGCTGTTCTTCGGCGGAGGGCAGGAACGCGGTTGGCGGGCCGGGACGCTCAACGTCGCCGGCATCGCGGGTGCGGGAGCAGCGGCAGCAGCGGCCCACCGCGGTGTTTCCGAAGAGAGCGCCCGGGTCACGCGCCTCCGTGACTTGCTGGAGAGTGCCCTCGTTGAGCAACTCGGCGATTGCCGGATCAATGGTGCGCTCGAATGCCGACTCCCCGGCGTTACCAGCGTCACATTCCACGGGGCCCCTGCCGATGCGGTCCTCACCGCGATGCCAGATGTGGCTGCCTCCGAGGGGAGTGCGTGCTCCTCTGGGGCACCGAGCCCGAGCCATGTGCTCCTGGCGATGGGGCGTAGCCGGGAAGAGGCAGACTCCACAGTCCGGTTCTCCCTTGGGTACGCCACCACGGAGCGTGATGTCGAGCGGGCTGTTCCCTCCATCGTCCGGGCCGTTCGGAAGGTGCGAAGACTCCTGTCGGTCCCGATCTGATTTCACGCAACAGCCTTGAAACTCAATAAAACCTGAACGGACACGGAGAAACCCCGCATGTCAGATACTCGGCTCGCGGAAGCCGCTCACTCCTCCTTCGCGCGCCATGAGACGTTCGCGCCGCGCTTTGGGTGGCTCCACAAGGCGTACATGCAGGTGAAGGACAACCCGGAGACGTTCCTCGCGGATGACGCTCCGGTGCAGCTCGGCGTCGGCAAGAACATGGTCTATTCGATGCGCTACTGGTCCCGGGCGTTCAAGCTCACCCGTGAGTACTACGGCGACGACACCAATTCGCGTGCCATGTTGTCGTACCCGACGTGGGAGGCACGGTGGCTGCTCGACGAGGACGGAGCCGACCCTTATCTGGAAGAGCCCGGCAGTCTGTGGTTGCTGCACTGGTGGCTTCTCTGCTCCCGACCGGGTGCCAAGAGCTGGGCTCCGGCCTGGTATGTCGCTTTCCACATCGCGCCGTTCTCTCGGTTCACAGCGGAGGATCTGACACAGCTGATCGTGCGTCACGTCAATCTGTCCTTCCGCGAAGGGCCGGTGGAGGCCTCCATCTCCAAGGACGTCGACTGCATCACCAAGATGTACGCCCCCGCACCCCGAGGGAAAATCGGTGCGCCAGGCGCGCTTGAGGACCTGCTCGCCTGTCCCTTCCGTGAACTCGGGTTGCTGGAGCAAGTTGGGCAGCGGGGCAAGATGGAATGGCAGTTCACCACCGGCGTTCGCACGTCCTTGCCGGCCCGGATCGTGGCGTACGCCTGCCTGGACTACGCGGCCCGGACGACCCGCGGCGCCGGCTCCATCTCGCTCGCCCGCCTCGCCAACGAACACGGGGGTCCCGGCCGGGCGTTCCGTATCCGCGAACCGGATATCTCCGCCGCCCTGGAGAGAGTCTCCGGTGACCATCCGGGCCTTCAGATCGTCGAGGCAATCGGACAGCGCAGCCTCGCGTTCTCCTCTGATCCGTTCGAGCTGGCCTGGGACGTCCTGGACGATCAGTACGACAAGGTCCGCTCACGGCCGAGGTTCCCCACCCGCGAAGAGTGGGCACGCGAGTACCCCAAGCTCGCGGACGCCGAAAAGCGCGAGCTGAAGAGCCAGGACGCCGTCGAGCCGCAGCTCGCCCTGACCGAGGAGAACGTGTGACCACCGTGACCCCCACACGGCGCAGCGCCGCCGGTAAGAACCCCGGTGGCCCGCAGTTCCCCACCGGCATCGCCTTGGTCGGCTCTCAGATGCGCTCGACCAATCTTGAGCGCGACGTCCAAACCGAGCTGCACTCTCTCTACATGGGCACGCGGGCCGTCGATGTACTCGAACGCGTCACGAGTTCCCTCGGCAATTTGCGCCGCCCCCGGTCCTGGTCGTTCACCGGGCCGTACGGCTCCGGCAAGTCCACCCTGACCAACCTCATCGATGCGCTCCTCGGCCATGACAAGGTCCGCCGTACCGAAGCGGAGTCCCTGCTCGGCGCCACCAGCCCCAGCCTCGCCAAGCGTCTGCCCGCTGGCCGGGAGCGGCTCGCCCCGGCTGGCTTTCTCGGTGCCGTCGCCACAGCCCGCCGCGAGCCGCTCGTCGCGACGCTGTCGCGGGCTCTTTACACCGCTGCTCAACGCCGCTGGAAGACCCGCCCGCCCAAGGCAGTCGCTGCGGCTCTTGCCGCCTGCACAGACCCCGCAACCACGTCGCCGCAGGACATCCTGACCGCCGTCGAGGCCTTGTGCGCGCTGCAGCCGCTGCTGCTGGTCATCGACGAGTTCGGCAAGACCCTTGAGCACCTTGCCGGACACAGCGAGTTCGCCAGCACCAAGGACGACCTGTTCCTGCTGCAGGAACTCGCTGAGAAAAGCGCCGGCGACCAGGGTCTGCCGCTGTTCATGATGACGCTGCAGCACATGTCGTTCATGGACTACGCCGCCCGCTCCAGCGAGCTGCAGACCCGCGAGTGGGCGAAGATCCAGGGCCGGTTCGAGGACATCACCTTCACCCCGCACATCGGCGACGCCGTCCAGCTGATGCGCCGCCGGCTCGACCAGTCCGCTGCTCCCGAGGCCAGTCAGAAGCTGATTCGGGCCCAGGCAGAGGCTGCCGAGGAGGCCTGGAAGGGGCACGGCCTCAACACCGTCGTTGACCTCAAGGCACGGGACTTTGCGGACCTGTACCCGCTGCACCCGCTGACCGCAGTCGCGGCCCCTCTCCTCGCAGCTCAGATCGGCCAGCACGACCGCAGCCTGACGAACTTCCTCAACAGCGACGAGCCCAACACGGTCCGCCGCTCGCTGGACCTGTTCTCCCTCGCCGAACCGCGGCGGGCCAGCACCATCCAGCTGCCGCAGCTGTACGACTTCTTCCTCGACTCCGGCCGTACTTCCCTCTTGGCCTCCACCAACGCAGGACGCTGGATCGAAATCGAAGCCAGGGTCACCGAGGCCAACGGACTGTCCACGGCCGATCAGAACCTGCTGCGCACCATCGGCATGCTGAATCTGATCGACTCGGACGGTGCTCTGCGAGCGACTTCCGCGATGATCTACTTTGCGCTGCACGAGCCGTCCGACGGGGCGGACGCAAAGGCTTTCGCCGCCCTTGAGGAGCAGTTGCAAAGCCTGGTCGACCGGGGCTTCCTGGTGCACCGTAAGTTCAACGGCGAGTACAGGGCATGGCTCGGCACGGACGTCGACATCGACGGCCGTCTGAAGGACATCACCAACCATCTCGACAGCACGTATGTCATCCAAAGGCTCGGCGAGTACCTTCCGCAGGCGCTCACCGCCGGCCGCCACAGCCAGGTCACCGGGATGATGCGCGCCCTGTTCACACGCGTCACCGGTCCCGAGACCAAAAACGTCAAGGGCCCTGACGAGCTCAATGACCACGCTGACGGGCTACTCGTCTTCCACCTCGGCACGACCGAGAACCGACCCGTGGTCAAGTCCTCGCTGCCGGTGGTCCTCGGTGTCACCAAGGAACCAGAACTTGTCGTAAGCGCTGCGACCTACCTCGTAGCCCTCCAGGAGCTACTGCTCGACAAGTCCTTGGACCCAGTGGCCCTGCGTGAGATCAGGGAACGCACGACAGGGGCCAAACGCGAGCTATTGGAACTCCTCGACGCAGCCTTCTATCCGCAGACCCAGCGTGCGACCTGGCGGCTGTGGCGCTCGGGGATCTCCGCCGACGACAACGAAGGTGAAGTGATCGAGGGCCGCAGCCTCAGCGGCCTGGCCTCGATCGCCTGCGACCGGGTCTTCTCAGCTACCCCGCACATCCGCAATGAAATGCTCGGCCGCCACGAACTCACCAGCCAGGGCGCGAAGGCCCGCCGCGAACTGCTCACCGCGATGCTGCTGAAGTCTGGCGAGCGATATCTCGGTATCGCCAAGCACCCAGCCGAGCGTGCCATGTACAGCGGGGCCCTGGAATACATGGGCTTGCACCGGGAGAACACGGGCACCCCCGCCGACGACTCCTCCACCTCCTTGTTCCCTTACGGCTTCTCCCGTCCTGGCGACTCCCACCCGCACACCCTCGCGGTCTGGGAGGCCCTGGAGGCGTACCTCACCGCAGCGAGCAAGCGCACCAATCTCGACGAGATCTTCCGCGCCCTGATGGTGCCGCCTTATGGCGTCAAGGCCGGCGCCGTGCCGCTGTTGGTGGTCACTGCACTGATCCTGCGCAGCCAGGATGTCGCGCTGTTCGAGGAGGGCACATACCTGCCCCGTCTTACGCCCGACATCGTCGAGCGCATGCTTAAGGCGCCAAAGCGCTTCTCCGTGAAGTCCACGCCGCTCGGAGACGGCCTGCGCCAGAGCGTCGTAAAGAACCTGTCACTTGCGCTGAAGGTGGACTCTCCACGCTCTCAGACTCTCCGCAATCCAGCATTGCTCGCGGTGACCCGAGCGCTGCTGGAGCGCGTGATGGTCCTGACCCCCTACGCCCGCCGCACCAAACGCATCAGCCAGGACGCCATCGCTGTCCGAACCGCCCTGCTCACAGCTCAGGACCCGGACGACTTGCTCTTCCACACGCTGCCGCAGGCCTTGGCGCTCGACCCGATCAGCCCCGAGGCTCGGATCAGCAGCAGCGGCAACAAGGGTTACGCAGAACGGCTCGCTGCCGCAGCGGAGGAACTCTCCGGGGCGGAGAGGGCACTGCGTGCTGAGGTCGTCGAGACCATCAGCCGCGAGTTCCGTGTCCCCTCCTCGCTGCCGAAGCTCCGCCGTGAGCTTGCCGCACGGCTCAAGGGCTTCGCCGGCATCTCCCTGAGCCTGGAATTGCGGGGCTTCGTCTCCATCGCGCTCAACGAGTACCTGTCGGACGATGACTGGCTCGATCCACTGATCGTCCGGCTGTCGAACTCAGCCCTCGGCGACTGGTCCGACAACGACGCGGCCGTCTTCTCCCGACGCGTCAAGGAGATGGCTGCCGCACTCGACCGGGTCAGCCACCTCTACGAGAACCGCGAACAGAACACCGACCAGACCGAGAACCTCCAGGCACGGCTTCTCACTCTGACGGACAACGACGGCGTCGAACAGCGGACGCTGATCTACGTCCCGGAGCAGTCCCGGCAGGAGGCCGAAAGCCTCGCTGTCAGTGTCCTGGAGCAAGCTAGGAACATGCTCGGTCCGGACGGCGCCCGCATTCTGCTCGCCGCCCTCGCCCAGCGCGTAACCGAGCCCGCTACCAACACCGCAGTCGAGAGGACGGAGTGACCATGACCGATGACACCACTCCCAAGAAGAGGGTCCGGCACGTCCTAGGCCTGTCCGGCGGCAAAGACTCCTCCGCATTGGCGATCTACATGCGTGACCGAGTGCCGGAGATGGAGTACTTCTTCTGCGACACCGGGGCCGAACTGCCGGAGACCTACGAGTACCTCAACAAGCTTGAGGCAGCGGTCGGCAAGCCCATCACAAGGCTGAACACGGACCGGGACTTCGACCACTGGCTGGAGGTCTACCAAGGCACGCTGCCGAGCCCCCAGATGCGCTGGTGCACCAAGAATCTGAAGATCAAGCCGCTGGAAGAATGGGTCGGCGAGGACGAGGTGATCTCCTACGTCGCCATCCGCGCGGACGAGAACAGGCTCGGCTACGTCAGTACCAAGCCCAACATCACCGCAGTCTTCCCGTTCCGCGAGGACGGCATCGACCGCGAAGGCGTCGGTCGCATCCTCGACGAGGCCGGCACCGGACTGCCGGGCTACTACGAGTGGCGCACCCGCTCCGGCTGCTACTTCTGCTTCTTCCAGCGCAAGCACGAGTGGGTCGGGCTGAAAGATCGTCACCCCGAGCTGTTCGACAAGGCCGTGGCGTACGAGGAGAAAATCCGGCACCAAGGGACCGCCATGCAGGGGCGCGACTACACCTGGTCACAGGGAGAGTCACTGCACCAGCTGATAGAGCGTCGGGAAGACATCGAGGCGAAGCATCAGGATGCGCTCGATCGTGCTGCGAAGCGCGTGAAGCCGAACCGGCCGCTGCTGGAGGTCCTGTCCGACGCCTTGGATTCGGATGACGACGAGGCCGGCTGCTCGGTCTGTCACCTCTGATTGACCCCAAGTTCCCTAGTAGGCCCCGATGGTGATGGTTGATCACTATCGGGGCCTACTTTCGTCTCATCGCACCGACTGATGCTCCTATTGTTCGTCAAGCGGTTTGGAGCCAGTTGCGGTAGGTGTGGGCGAGGTCGTCGTCTCGGCGGATTCCGCGTTCCAGGGTGGAGA
>NZ_JBHWGS010000035.1:0-22218 GCF_042732975.1 Streptomyces sp. NPDC059743
GGGGCCGGGACGCAGCAATGCGTCCCGGCTACCCGACTTGCCGTTGAGGACCTGGCGGTCAGGGGACTCGCCCGTACGCGCCTGGCCAAGTCCGTCCACGACGCCGGATGGTCGGCGTTCGTGGGGATGCTGGAGTACAAGGCCGCCCGGTACGGGCGCACCTTCGTACGCATCGGCCGGTTCGAGCCGACCTCTCAGGTCTGCTCTCAGTGCGGCGTCAAGGACGGCCCCAAGCCCCTGCACATCCGCGTCTGGGAGTGCAGGGCATGCGGGGCCGTCCTCGACCGGGACATCAACGCGGCGGTCAACGTCGCCAAGGCCGCCGGACTGGCGGTGTCAGCCTGTCGAGCGCAGGTAAGACCGGTACTCGTACCGGCCCAGCGCGGCGAAGCAGGAACCCACCGAGACGGTCAACCGACCGTGGCAGGAATCCCCGCCCTTTAGGGCAGGGAGCGGAAGTCAACGTGAGCCCATGTCACACGCTTTTGCGCTCCTCGTCATCGACATGCAGAACGGCCCGGTGGCTATCGCCTACCGGGCCGCCGAGACCGTCGCTGTGATCGCCGGATTGCGCGAACGTGCCAAAGCCGCTGGCGTATCAGTAGTAACGATCCAGGACCAGGGTGCCGGGATGGAAGCTGGGACCGAGGGCCGGCGGGTCGTGCCCGAACTCGCGCCCGCTGCCGACGAGACTGTCGTCCACAAGAACAGCCCGGACAGCTTCCTGGACACCGATCTCGACAAGGTCCTGAAGGTACTGGGAATCACCGAGGTGGTCGTTACCGGGTTCGCGACGGAGATCTGCGTGGACACCACGGCGCGGCAGGCGCCGAGCCACGGGTATGACCTGGTGCTGGTCGCCGACGGGCACACCACGTCCGTCCGGCCCGACAGTGGCGAGTACGCCTCGCCGGGGCAGTCGATCGCGCACCACAATGAGATCTTCAGGCACATCGACTTTCCCGGGCGGAGCATCCGGGTGCTGCCCGCGTCCGAAGTGGCCTTCGCCGCAGGTGAGGAGCTGCCCAAGGCTTGTCCCGCAAACGGCTATCGGGCTGAGGTGCCGAGTAATGACTGGCCGTCAGCAATGGATGCGCAAGCGGACGACCACGATGTCTGGCGCCAGACCGTTCAGGTATGCGTTGGCGAAGTCAAGGTGGCTGTTCCCGGACCCAGGCATGTGGGTGACGTAGGTCCACGCTCCGTCCAGGGTGAGCAGGTGTTCCGTGGGAATCGCCCACTCGGGTTGTCTCTTCCGATACGGAGTCTGACTGGCGCGATAGTGGTCGAGAGCTGCGGCCAGTTGTGCGGCGCGGGTGCGCATGCCATTGAAGTCGAGCAGGCTGCGCGGGCCTCCGTCGCACTGTCCGAGAGCCCAGTGACGGGGGTCCCCGTGGGAGTCCAGCGGCGCTCGGACAAGGCGGGGGTCGCCTTCGTGGCCGGGGAGCACGTCGAACTCCTCGCCCGGCCGGCCAAGCCACCACTGGTCCCATTCGCCCTGGTAGGGCTGGTGGTCGCCGTTCATGTCGAAGGGGGCCATGGCTGTTTCGATCGCGGCATGGAGGTCGTGGTGGGCGTCTGGCCGCAGGCAGACTGTGACCATTTCGTGTGCCATGGGGTCTCTGTTCTTCTGCAGGATGGAGTTGCATGCTGACACGAAGGGCACCAGCTTGGCGCGCCCATTTCTGCGACCGGCGACCCGGTTGAAGGCCGGTGCCGTGATCTCGGCATGTCTCGTGTGATCACGGCTTCGGAGCTGTCCTGGATAGGCCCGTTCACCGGGCTTGGCCCGCGCAGCTTCAGCAAGCTGGTGACGGTGCTTCGCCGGGAAGGGGCGGATGCCGTGCGGCGAGGCTAGCCGTGGAGCCTGTCGCTGGATGACCGGGTCCTGCTGGTGGCGGCGTACTGGCGTACCAACCTGACGCCGCAGCAGCCGACCCCATCGTTCGGTGTCTCGAAGTCCGCGGCCGACAGGATCAACGATCGTCTGGGACCGCTCCTCGCGCTGCGGACCCGCAAACGGTTCCGGAGAGACACCGTGCTTATCGTGGACGGCACCCTGGCGCCTGCTCGCGACCATTCGGTGGCCGAGCAGTCGAAGAACTATCAGTACTCCACCAACCGCGAGGTGGTCATCGACGCCAATTCCCGGCTTGTCGTCGCCGTCGGCCGACCGGTGCCCGGCAACCGCAACGACTGCAAGGCAGGGGAGCTGTCCGGCGCGAAGGCCGCCGTCGGCAATGCCCCGGTAATCGCCGACGGCGGCTACCGGGGCACCGGCCTGGTCATCCCGCATCACCGCGAACGAGGCCAATCCGATCTCCCGGACTGGAAAGAAGAACACAATCGCTCGCATCGGCAAGTCCGGGCTCGCGTTGAGCACGTCTTCGCCCGCATGAAGGGCTGGAAGATCCTCCGAGATTGCCGCCTGAAAGGTGACGGCGTTCACCATGCCATACTCGACATCGCCCACCTGCATAACCTGGCCCTCGCCCGATAGACCGAACGCGCAGCACCGACCTTGTCCGCCTCGACCAAGTGATCATTGCGGGACAAGCCTTGGGGGAACTGAAGCGAGCAGGTCCGTCCATCCATTGAGCACGGGGTGGAGATATTCAAAGAGTGCCATCACCCACACCATCGACAAGGTGCGCACCCCGGGCCTGACCGGCGGCCCGGGCCCTGGGCAAGCCGCACCCTCGCCGTAGCAAGCCGACAAGTGGATGCTCAACTTCGCCGCCGCGACCCAGTTCTACGAGCGCGAAAGACACCGGCGAGGTGCCGATCAAGCGCGTTGAACGGATCGTCGTTGGCAATGGTGACGGCCGATGTTCACGGTGTGAGAGATGTCGATAGTGTGCGGCGCTGTGGGTACGGACATTCATGGCGGCATCGAGTTTCGTCATCCCGGTGTCGGGACCGACTACTACGACGGCGAGTCGTGGGTGGCCGCCATGGATCTGTGGCCGTTGTACGACCAGACCGACTACGCGGCTTTCGGCTGCCTATTCGGAGTACGCAATTACGCGGGTTTTCGGCCCTTGGCACCCGGCCGGGGTCTCCCACCCGACCTGTCGAGCGGAATGCGTACACAGTTGGAATCTTCGGTTGCCACCGGCGATCTGACCCGCGCCAGCTGGGTGAGCTGGGCGGAACTCGCTGCCCTCGACCCCGCCGCAACGCCCGACCGCTTCGTCGGCCGACTGACCTGGTGGGAAAAATCACTCCCTTCCACCCGGCACCAGCAGCTCGTCCCCGCCGATTGGCCCGCGGAAGTTCTTACCGTGGTGGGCCCGCCCCCAGCCGACCAGCTCGACGCCGCTGGATGCCTGAAATGGACGACAGAAGAACTGACCTGCGCGTTCGAGCCGTTGACCGTCGGCACGGTACTGGGCGCCGACTCCCACTGGCCGCATGTTTTCGCTGTCATGGAAGCCATGGCAACCCGCTTCGGCGATGCTGGCGTGCGCCTGGTCGTCGCGTTTGACTGACCCCAAAGAATCAGAAGCCATCCGCTTATCGATGATGGGGCGGACCTGGTCGAACAGGGTCCCTGAGCGGGTGATCGCGTGGGGATCTGTGCATGACGGCAGGGCCTCTTGGTAGCTGGGGTGCGAACCAATCCGAGCACCAGGAGGTGTGACTGAGCGCTTCAGTTGGCGGGTTAGCGCTTGAGGTGGCGGGGCTGAGCGTTTCAGTTGGCGGCCGGGCAAGTCAGCCAGGGCACCAGATCCGGCATCACGGCACGCGGCAGCGAGGGATTGGCGGCAGCCGCTTCCACCACCTGTCTGTCGGCGTCCATGAGTAGCTCCACGATGACCGGCGGTGGGAGTGCCGGATGGCCGGCGGCTATGGGCCTCGCCTGTTTGTCCGCCAGGCAGGCGAGCAGTGCCGGGGCGGTCGCGCTGCGATGCCGGGCGATCTCGCGGAACGCTTTCTGTACTGGGGGCTCGTGCCGGGCCAGGTCCTCCAGCAGCGTCGGAGTCGCGTCCGGGTTGGCCGCCGCCTTGGCGACGACCCGGACTCCGTGCCGGTCCACCATGGCGCGCAGCTGTGCTTCCGAGAGGCCTGGGTGCGGGGCGATGGACTTGGCCACTTTCGCATCGGGGTCGGTGGCCAGTATGTCTCGGATTTCGGCAGGCAGATCGCGTCGTTGGGCCAGGAGCATCCGCGCGGCCGGGTTCGGCGACTGGGCCAGTTCCTCGGCCTCGGCGGGAGAGGCGGCGGCGATTCGCGGCAGCAGTGTGGCGCCGATCCTGGTGGCGACGGCCAGATGGACAAGCACGTCGAGCGGCACGTTGGGGTTGTGCGCGAGCCCGCGCCGCACGTTGTGGTCGGTGTCGTCGGCCAGCGCGCGGATCAGCGGTTCGTCGATCGCGGGATTCTCGGCGAGATCGGCGCGGACACCGGGAACGGTATCTGGGGCGAGCCGTCGGCACGCCTCCGGGGGCAGGTCGGGACGGGCGGCGAGCGCCCGCCGCAGCAGCATGGAGGAATGGCCGGCGAAGCCGACGACGGCTTCGGTGGGTGTGGCCGGGTTCCGCAGTGCCGCTTGCTGTATGTCGTGCACGGTGGACTCGTGTGAGCCGTCGCACGAGGCTCCCGGCGGCAGACCGAAGTCGTGCCTGCGGCAGTGCCGATCACACGTGGACGGCGTCTGCCGGCGGTCGCGGTCGCGGTCGCGGTCGCAGACCAGGCACCGCCGCGCTGGAGGCAGCCCCTCGCCGCTGATCAGCGCCGTCAGTACGGCCGGAGGCGTCGACTCGTTGGCCGCCACCGCGCGGCGGACCTCGGCATGCGGATGCCCCGCAAGCCCCGTGGCGACTTCCGGCGTGGTCCACAACGCGAGCTCCGCGACGACCTGTACGTCCGGGTCCGCGGCAAGCGTCTCCACCACATCGGACGGGAGGCCCGGGCAGGCGGCCAGCTTCTCCCGGCGCTCGGAGACCGGATCCCGCGCGAACAGGAACGCCCATTCCGCTCTGCCGGAACGCTCGCCGAGCAAGGCGAGGGCGGCATGGGGCTGTGCTGCGGGATCAACGTCGGCGGCGGTCAGCCGGCCCTCGTACACGAGCCGTACAGCGCTCTCCTCAACGCGTGAGGCCAACGCGACCGCCTGCGCATGGCTGAGATCCGCGCGACCAGCAAGTTCCATGGCGACGTCCGCGTCCGCGTCCGCGACCGCGATCAGCCGGTCGACCAGCTCGGACGGCAGAGCCACATTGGCGGCGAGGCCGCACAGGACACGGTTCACAGAGGGCATCCTGCCTGGGCCATGACCGAATGGCTCGTGGATTTCGGCATCGACGACTTGTCGGCGGCACCCGGGCCGTCCTGAGCGCGGTACTTCGCCGAACCGGCCAACTGAAGCGCTCAGTCACACTGGTTGTGACTGAGCATTTGAGTTGGCTGGTTGAGCGTTGGCCGGGCAGGATACCGGCCGAGTCTCGCTGTTTACTTGCTGCCCGCGCTGGGTGGTGTCGTAGCCCTCGCTCCGATCGCCGAGTTCTCGGTGGCCGAGCCCTACCGGGACGGGCGAGACGGTCGGCCTCTCGTTGCGGACACGATCCCGCCTCCCGCACCGACTACGACCGCTGCCGGGCCCGCGGAAAGACCCACGCCCAAGCCCTCCTCCGCCTCGCCCGCCACCGCACCAGCGTGCGCCTCGCCCGCCACCGCACCAGCGTGCTCTTCGCGATGCTCCGCGACGGCACCTCCTACGACCCCGTTCCGTGCTGTCGTTCACGCTGGAAAAACTGTCGGGGGGCACCGCAGTCGCGTCGTACCCGATCGGAGCCGGGAGTCGCGATCCGAAGTACGTGCCGTGGATCTGGGAGGACGGGGGCTGGCGCTTCGACGGATGCGTCACTTACTGAGGTTGCTGATCGCGGACAGAAGGTGCCCGCAAGGATTCCTCACCAAGGCAGTCCAGGACGTCCTGCAGACCCGTGACACCTTTACCCCGGATTGCTGAGTGGGACCGTATCCAGTGCATCCGTCCTGTCGCCAGCAGAGGGAACAGCCCGGGGCGGTGCCGCTCCCCGGGCGATTCGCGTACCGGCACCAATGCGACCGCTGAACACCGGCTCGACGCCTACGCCGACCAGCTCAGCTTGGCCAGTTGAGCGCTGACGCTGGTTGAGGCGGCCGAGGGCTGTCGGTGGCTGGTGGCAGGATCGCTGGTATGAGTTTTGTTCGTACCACTCCGCCGCGGCCGGTCGACGTCGCCGCGGTCTTTCCCGAGTTGGCTCCGTTGGCGCGGGCGGCGATTCGGTTGCATCCTCGTGCCGGGTCGCCTTCGGTGTTCGAGAGTTCAGTGGGGGGTCCATTGCTGTGGCCCGCTGATGAGCCGTGGCCGCACTGCGAGGGCTCGCACCCGGGCAGCGGCGTGTCCAGGTCACCTGCAGAAGTAAGGCTGGAGCGGCGCAGGCGGGCCAGACTGCACCGTGACCCCCACGGCCCTCACAGTACACGTCCGAGGAGGAGGCGATCAAGGAGCGGAACGACGCGGTGTTCATGGAGCGCCTCGACGCCGGCCCCCCGTGGCCTGCGGAGAGCCCGGTCCCCATGCTGCCTGTGGCCCAGCTGTATCTGCGTGACATATCCCTGTTGCGGCCGCCCGGCCAGGCCGATCTGCTCCAGGTTCTCTGGTGCCCCTACGACCACGAACCGCATTACAAGCCGTCGACCGCACTGTTCTGGCGATCCGCTGCCGCGGTCGTCGACGTCCTCGCCACACCGCCGGAACCGCATGAGGCGGACTACGACGGCTACGTGCCGGAGCCGTGCCTGCTCGCGCCGGAGCAGATCACCGAGTACCCCAACAGCCTCGATCTGAGCGCGGAGGTGCGGCAGATGCTGGGGGACTGGAGCAGATGGCAGGCAGCTGGCGTCGGCGTGGACAGCTCGTACGCGGACTATCCGGCGGAGTTCTATGACTGTGAGCTCGCTGACGCTCCCGGCTGGAAGGTCGGCGGCTGGCCCCCGTGGGGCCACACCGACCCGTATCGCCGATTCTGCGCTGTCTGCGACGCTCAGATGGTTCCACTGCTGACCATCGCCTCCTTCGAATGGGACGGTAGTACGCGCGGCTGGGCGCCGTACGAGGATGAGGCCGCCGCGTTTGCCGCCGGTCATGTCGCCGGTCAGGACCCCGCGCAGCCGACCGCGGTCGAAGTCGGCAGCACTGCTGCAGCTCTATGTCTGCCCGGCATCTCCGGAGCATCCGCACACCGACCTGATCCAGTGAGCGGTCGCTGAGTTTCTTCCGCGAGGCCGCACTCACCGCAACAGCTCTGGGTGGGGTTCGGGTTCAGCCGGCCGCGCGGCTGTCGAGGATTCAAACACCTCCTGAGCATCAAACCGGCCGGACTGGCCGCCCGACCACAGTCACTGGCGAAGTCCTTGGCCGTCATCGATCGCTGTGGCCAGCTGTTTGGCGTGGGCGTCGAGCAGCGGCTTGAGCGCTGGGTAGGTGGGGTGATCGGCGGGCGTCTTGAGCCAGTGGAAGATGCTGTGCTTCTGCTGGCTCCGGACTGCGGGGAGTTCGGGGTTCTGCGCGATGTGCGGGAGACAGGGTGCCAGCTCGACGCGGCAGGCTCTCGACCTTCGTTACTGGTGACAGAAAGGCTGCCGAATAAGCATTTGTGACAAGCCGCGTTCCTCACTGCGGCTGCGCCCCGCCAGCCGGTCGACTGGGCGAAGGTCGGCCGCTGCTCGGTCCGCCGGCGCGCCACCGGTATGACCGCTACCGAGGCCGCGGTGGCGCTTGAGGAAGCCCGGCTGCACCGGCATCTCGACCGCGACCGTGAGGACCTGGCCGACGACGAACGCGGCCCCGCCGAAGTCGCGGAGTGGGAACGCATCGCGCAGCTGCTCGCCACCACCGGCGGGACGTACGACCCGGAGGCCGACGCCGTCGTCCAGGACGAACTCGCCGCCGAAGCCGCGGCGGCTGCCGAAACCAAAGACGAACTCCGGGACCTGGAACTGGAGCAGGAGCGGCAGGAGCGGCCGCGCTCCAATGCGGGGAAGATGCTGGTGAGTTGGCCGCGCAGGCGATTGATCCGGCGGGTGTGATCTGCGTTGAGGTCGGCGCGGCGGTCCGTGAGGATCCGGAGCTCGACGGCCTGCTCGTCGTCCGGCCGCAGGATCGTCAGGTCACGGCGCATCCGGGCCTGGTCGGTGATGACGGTGGCGTCCTTGGCGTCGGTTTTGCCCACGCCCCGGTAGTCGGCCGATGCACGGTTGACCGCGAGGCCGGGTATGCAGAGCAGCTGCTGGCCGTGGTTGAGCAGCACGCTGATCAGCAGGGTGGCCATGCCGTCGGCGACGTCGACGGCCCACACGGCGTCTTCGTCGATGGCCAGCACGCCGGCGAGCAGGTCCAGCAGTTCCGGCTCGTCGTTCAGCACGCGGCGCGACAGCAGCCGCTTGCCTTCGGCATCCAGGACCACGCAGTGGTGATGGGTCTTGCCGATGTCCACGCCCGCCCGGATCTGGGGCACGGGGTTCCTCCGGTTCGTCGGTGTGCGCTGTTCTCCCGAACGACCTCGCCAGTGTGGTCCTACTCAGCGATGCACCCGAGGGGCTCGCAGCTCCTGGTCAGCGGCCGAGTCGTCGTGAGACACCGGGCGGCCAGGTGAAGGGGACCATCGAGGGCAACCGCCTGAAAGCCATACCCGGTGTCTCTGGGCCACTGGACCTTACGACGGCTCGTTCGACCCACCACCAACGGAGGACCGCCTGAGCGGCTTCTCATCGTGGTGCCTGCGGAAACGGGTCCTGAGCGATCCTTCCTCGGCATGTGGACGAGACGATGACGGATGCCTCGTGAGAATGCTCAGCACAGTAAAGCGAGAGTCAGCACTCGGGGTCTTCGTGCTGTCGAAGTCGTGCTGTCTGCTGAGGGGCGCGCGGAGTTTCCCGCATCCACCTCACATCGCCGGCGCAGACCTTTCAGTCCGGCAGCGCCGACGTCCGATCGAGTCCTGGCCGCTCTCTCGGCTGCTGCCGACTCGGGCCGCGGCCAGGTGTCTTTGCGTACGTCCTCGTCGGTGCCGGCCACGCCGGCATCTGCTTGACCAGCCCGCGCAGGCACACGCCGGGCGTCCCGCCGCTGCCGGGCGGGAGGTGATCGTGGAAGGCGGTGCACGCTGACTTTCCTGGTCCACACAGGCGAGGCGGTCGCCGGGCTGGCCCCGCATGCGGCCGGGACCTGACGGCTCGTCTCGGCGGGTCGGGTCAGGTACGCGCAGGCGGAGGCGCGAGCACCATGGGCCATTCCTCGGAGTTGAGCAGGTCGTCGAGCGAGACGTCGGGGCCGGCGGTGAAGACGGCGGTCGGTTCGGCCAGGAGCGCGGACAGGGTGGGGTCGGCCGCTGTCCGGGCGGACAGGACCATCACGGCCTGCGGGTCGACCGCCGACCGGTTGGGGAAGCCGGCGGGGTCCACGCCCACCTGCCGCAACGGGACGGGGTGGACGGCGATGCCGACGGTCAGCAGCCCTGCGTCGAGCGACCGTTCGGCCCAGCCGTCCGTGCGGACGAGATGGACCGCCCCGTCGCCCTCGTAGCAGTATGCGCCGAGTTCGGCGACGGCACGCTCTGCGGGCGTGCCGTCGGGATCAACGACGAGGACGGCGAACACCGTGTGCGGCGCGTCGGGATCGAGGCCGGAACGGACGTACAGGCGGGCGGCCATGGGGCAATGCCTCCGGGGCGGATCGGACATGGGCGGGGCATCGGTACAGCATGCATACCCTGCGACTACCGCCCGGACGGCGGGTCCGCCCCGGTATGGCGTCAGCGCGGGCCGATCGCCGCCTCGGCCACCTTCCCCGTGACAAGAGCAACGCCGGAATGGCCGAAGGTCTGGGACACAGCGAGCGTCGCCATTAAGGGCGGTAGGCCCGTACAGGCTCGCAGCGGGAGGCTGTCGGAGCGCAGCTCTCATCCGAGGTTGGCGTCGATGAGGCTCCCGCGCCGTACTAGTTCCTCGACCGTGCATTCACGTCATGGAGCATAGCGAACGCGAGGCCGATCGGGGATACTGCGGAGCCGGCGTTCGTGCAGCCCTCGTCCCATCGTTTGTCGAGGTAGGGCTTGTACTCGTCAACGGCCGTGGCTCGGTTGAACTGGTACTGGCCAGTGAAGAAGTTTTCCGGCCTCGCGGCGTCAGCCAGGCTCTTGACGGTTCGGTGTGTCATATGGAGCTGGCGGCCGATGGAACGGCGGCTGTGGCCTGCTTCGAGCATCGCGTGAACGGTGGCGTGTCTGGCCCGGATGCGGTTGGCGAACAGGTCACTCTTCCAGGGCGAGGCCGGGGTCTCCTCGGACAGCACGGGTTCGTCCGCCTCCTCCTTGTCGACCGATTCGGGAAGTAGGACGCCCAGACACTGGCGGTGGCGGGCGACGGCACGCTCGGCGGCCTCACCGAGGTTGTTCCGCAAGTGCCACCGGTCAGCGACCTGGACGGCTTGCGGTGCCCCGGCCGTGGCGCCTTCCGCGAAGAACGGCGCCCGGTCCCGGCAGACGACCTCGATCCCGGATCGCTGGGCAAGCCACCCGGCCAGAGTCGACGCCTCGCGATCGGGCAGGAGGTCCACTGGTCGGCGGGACTCGGCGTCGACCAGCACCGTGCCGTAGACGCGGCCCTTGCGCGTGGCGTACTCGTCGACGCCGACCACCCGCAGAGCCGGCGGCTGCGGCTCGGGAAGTGCGTCGACCAGCCGCAGTACGGTGCTGCGGCTGACGGACACCCCGGCAACCCGGGCCATCCGTGCGCCAGCTCGGCCGGCCAGCGCGAGTCCGACCGCAGCCAGCGTCGAGCGCAGACGCTCGCTCCACCGGCTGTGCCGCCGTGTCAATCCCGGCACCTGCTCGACGAACGTCCGCCGCCCGCACGAAGCACTCGGACAGAAGAACCGGCGGACGAGCAAGCTCAGCACCACCCGCCGTCCCGCAGTGGGCACGTCAGCCGGAAACCGCAGGTAGGAGCTGTGCACCCGACTCGACCAGGCAGCACAGTCCGGACAGGTGGAGCCGGCCGAGGTTCGGCGGGCTCCGATGCGTATCACCTCGTTGTTCACGTCCACCGACAGCACTGCAACCTCCGCGATCGACGGGAACAACAGCTCCTCCAGTCGGAGCGTCGTCTCCTCCACGGCACTGAACTGTCGGCCACGCCAAGATCACCACTGATCATTTTCGGGCAACATTCCGGAGGGCGGAGACAGCGTCATTCGTCACTCACCGTGTCGCTTCACGGAAGTTGAGCCAGAACCACTACTGCTCGATAAAGCCAACCACCGACCACGCCAGCCACAAGGAACAAGGCAGCATGATCCGCCGCTAAAGGGGCTGCTTCCGCCGCCCCCGGCCTCCCGGCTCGCCACTGGACCGTCGTCGCCGCCTGGGGGATCTCGTGCGCCCTTGCAGCGGGGGCGCACTTACAGCTCGAACTGGAGGTCGACGAGGTCGGTGAGTTCGACTTCCAGGCCGTGGGCGCGGCGGCCGTTGTCGCGGAAGTAGACCTCGCCCAGGGCCTCGGCGGTGACCTGGCGGAGGTCGTCCTCGTCCATGCCGGCCTCCTGGGCTTCGAGGAGTCGGGCGGCGTGACGGGGCGGCAGGGCGAGGGTGAGGTGGCGCACGCGGGCCTGGTCGGTGCTGCCGGGGGCGGCGGTGTAGCCGAACCGGGCCTGGACATCGATCATGATGCCGCTCGTGGAGGCGGCGGCCTGCTTGGCCCTGGCTCTGATGTGCGGCTGCCAGCGTGTGCGGACCTCGTGTTCGAGGCGGTCGGCGAGCTGTGGGCGGGGGGTTTTGATCTGCTTGCCCACGTACCGCTCTACGGTGCGCTGACTGATGCCGAGCAGCTCGGCGACCGGCTTCGTCCGGCCGCCGTGCCTTTTGACGAGGTAGCGCATCTGCGCCCCGGCGGACTTGGGGACGGGACGCGTGAACGCGCTCTGCACCGCCTTGTCGAGTTCTTCTGCGACCGTGACCATCAGCCCTGTGTCCCCCTATTCTCCGGTGTCCTTGGCGGTGATCTCGCCGGTCTTGATATAGCGGGCGAGGTTGGCCACCTTGCCGTCGGCTCCGAGCTGTTCGAGCACGTCCGCGCCCCACAGCACGCTCTGGGTGCCCTCGTGCTTGACCATCCCGGGCGACACGCCCAGCCGGAAGCTGCCCGGCACGGTCTTGCCGTCGGCGCCGTAGAGCAGGACGTCCAGGGGGCTGGGCCCGTCGGCGGCGTAGACGGCGCAGTCGGACAGGACCGCGACCGGGTACTGCCCGGTGGCCGCAGCGAGCGCGACCATCTTGCGGTGCATGTTGATGCGGGCCCGGGAGATGACGGTTGCGCGGATGTCCGGCCGCCAGGTCGGCCGGGCGAGCGCGGGCCAGGCCTGCCCCGGCTTCCAGCCGCCGCCGCGCGCCTTCTCCTGCAGCTTGCCGATACCGCCCTTGACGGTCATCTTGACCGCGTCCACGACGATCCCCAGCTCAGGATCACGCTGCCTGTAGCCGTCCATCGCCTGAAGGAACTCGGCCGGGGACAGTTTCTCGCCCACACCGAGATCCGCCATGGTGTCGACGTAGGCGTCGCGCAGCCGCCTGTACCAGCCGTCCAGGAACCGGCCGCTCTCACGCCGCACCCAGGCCTCGGTCGGGGCGACGTCGTAGCCCAGCTCCACGGCGTACGCCACGGTCGGCGTGGCGTACCAGGCCGGGCCTTCGGGGCGTTCACCGGTCGGCGTGAACGGGCTCGGCAGCAGGTCGCCGTCGAGTTCGCGCCACTGCTTGCCGACCTTCACGCTGGAGAGGTCGACGTGGGAGAGGTCGACCAGCCAGGAGCCGGGCAGCGCCGCGTCGAAGACCGGGTGGGTGACGTGCACGGGCTGCGATGCCAGGCCGACGACCGCGCCGTTGGCGGCTGCCCCGAAGGCGAGGTTGACGTCGATGCCGACCAGGTGGTGCTGCATGCACTCGGCGTCGGTCAGATCTCGCGCCCAGTCGTAGGCCTCCTCGAACAGCCGCTCGCCCGGGCCGCGCACATGGAAGCGGGGCAGGTCGGCGAGAACCGGGTGTCCGTCGGTCGCCTCGCACGGCGCCGGGGCCACCGCCTCCCTCCCCAGCGAGCCGGGCCGGTGCTCGGAGTGCCGGCTGCCGTCGGCGTCCGGCTCGCTGGCGCGGGTCGGCGGGTTGAGCGCGGTCATCAGCTCCAGCCCCGTCACGGCGGCGGAGCCGACCGGCGTCATCACCCGGGCCGCGTACACGCCCAGCACCCGCGCGAGTTCGGCCGGCTCCAGCTGCGCGGCATGGCCCCAGGCGCGGTCGTCCAGGGCGCGCCAGGAGGGGATGCACAGCTGCACGCACTGGCGGCGGCTGCCCTGGGCAGGGCGGTAGATCCGCGCCCACGGCCCGAATCCGCGCTTGGTGAGCTGCCAGCCGGCCTTGGCGAGTTGCTTGATGACCTTGTGTCCCTCCGGGAGCCGACCGGCGAGTCGCTCGGCCTCGGACAGCTCCATAGGGAGGCCGTAGCGCTCGCACGCCGCTGCGGTGAGCACCAGCAGCGGGTCGCCGTCCTTTCCCGAGCCGTGCAGTTTCTCCGCCCCCAGCCGGGCCTCGGTGAGCGTCCACTCCACCAGGGCGGGCAGCGACTTGGCGGGCACGTCCACGATCAGGCCGCCGGTGCCGTAGCCGGTCACCTGCTTCTCGGCGCCGGCGTCGAGGACGAGCAGCGGGCCGTGCGCATACGCGCCGCCGGGAGCGGGAGTACGGGCCGGGGCGGCCTTCTTCGCGCCCGGGCGGCGCGATGCCTGCGACGGCCGGGCGGCCCGCGCCGGACGCGACGCGGCGGCCGGTGCGCCGACGGCGGCGGGGGGAGTGGACGGGGACTCCTCGGGCACGGCCCCGGCCGCAGCCTCGGGCACCCCGCCCGTGGGCACAGCCTGCGCCTTGGGCGGGCCGCTGAACGTCTCCGGTACCGGGGTGTTCTCGCGCGGGGCGCCGGTGCTCTCAGGGGCGGGGTAGAGCTGCGCGAGCTGTTCCAGCAGGCGCGCATACGCCTCCCGCTCCGGCGGCCGCGGCTCACTCCTGCCTGACTCCCAGCCGCTGACGGTCGCCCGCCGCACGTCCAGGGCTGCGGCCACCTCGTCCAGGGTGAGGGCGTGAGCCTGGCGCAGGCGCTTGCGCTCCGCCGGAGGCGGTAGCGAGGACCGGGACGCGACCAGCGCGTCCACCGCGTCGAACAACTCGGACATGGGATACCTCCGCCCCCCACCCTACCTCATGAACCGTACTCATCACGTACGGATGGCGTGCATTTCACGTACTTACAGCGTTCTCGGGTGGTAGAGTGCTTGATCGGAGGTGCCCTTTTCCGATGGCCTCGCCATCCGGCCCGTACCGCCGCCCGCTTCGGATCGAGGAAGAGTCATGACCGTGGTGGAACTCCCTCGCCCTGGCCGCCGCGAGCGCCCGGGGCTCTTTCCCGACCAGGCGGAGGCCGTCAAGCGGCTGGCACGGCATCTGCGGCGCGCCGGGACGCGGGGCCTGTTCGTGTCGGCGACGGGGACCGGTAAGACGCTGGTGTCGATCCGGGCGGCGGACGAACTCGGCGCGCGGCTGGTGCTCTTCGTCGTCCCCACCCTGGATCTCGCGGCCCAGACCGCACTGGCCTGGCGCCGGGACGGTCACCACGAGCACATGGTGATCGTCTCCTCCCTGGACGCCGCGGGCCGTGACGACCTGGTGGACGCCCGGGTCATGTCGACCACCGATCCCGTCTCCCTGGCCGGGCTGATGTCCGTGGTGGGCGAGGAGGAGGACCAGATCCCCGCGCTGACGGTGATCTGCACCTACGACTCCCTGGGCAAGATCGAGGAAACCCGGAGCACGGGGTATACGGTGCCGCCGTTCGACCTGGCGGTCATGGACGAGGCGCACCGGATCGCGGGCCGCGCCGACAAGAAGTGGGCCGTCGTCAACGACGCGAAGCGTATCCACGCTGACCGCCGCCTCTACATGACCGCCACCCCCCGCATCTTCGCCGCCCCCGAGCTGGCTGAGTCCGCCGACACCACCCGCCCGCTCCGCCGGCGCCCCGCCGGGCCAGGCGCGGACGCAGAGACGTTCGCCAACTCCATGGACAACGAGCAGGTGTACGGCAAGAAGATCGTCGAGTACCCGCTCGCGCAGGCGGTTGAGGACGGCCGGGCTGCGGACTACCGCATCGTGGTGCCCACCCTCACCGACGCCGACCTGCGCCGCCGCCTGAACCTGACCGCATCCGCCGCCACCCCGGGCAGCGGCAGCGGCGGTGGGGAGGGGGACAGTGCGCTGCGCACCACGGCCCTGCATCTGGCCGTCCTGCGCGCGATGACCGAGCACGGCCTGAAGAGGGTGCTGGTCTACTTCAACCTTGTCTCCGACGCCCGCCGCTTCGCCCGTGAACTCCCGCACACCCTGCGCCTGCTGGCCAGGACCGACCCCGGCCTGTGCCCTGACATCACCCCGCAGCTGTTCTTCGCCCACGGCGAGCACACCCCAGCCCAACGCGCCGACGTCTTCGCCGACTTCGCCGCCGCCGACTGCGCGATCCTGGCCAACTCCCGCCTGATCGCCGAAGGCGTCGACATCCCCAGCGTCGACGCCATCGTCTTCGCCGACCCCACCCGCAGCGTCATCCGCTGCGTCCAGGCCCTCGGCCGCGCCCTGCGCCTGGACGTCTCCGGCAAGACCGCCTCACTGATCGTCCCCGTCTACATCCCGCCCGGCGCCGACAGCGAGAACATCCTCGGCACCGCCTACGAACCCGTCTGGGCGATCGCCTGCGCACTCGCCAGCCACGACCACCGCATCCTGGAACGCCTGCCCGACAAGGCCAACCGCCTCCCCAGGGAGACCAGCGACGTCATCGAACGCCGCTGGCACTTCGACTTCACCGTCCACCCCGAGCGCATCGCCCGCGCCATGGACCTGACCGCCTTCGACCCCCGCGACCCGGCCGTCTCCCGCTCCCGCCGCCTCGGGCTCGCCGCCGCCCAGTCCTACCGCGACCAGTACGGCCACCTCGACGTCCCCGCCGACTACACCGACCCCACCGGCTACACCCTGGGCACCTTCATCACCACCATGCGCGACGCCGCGAAAGCCGGCCGCCTCGAAGCCGACTGGACCGCCGAACTCGACGCGCTGGGCATGATCTGGGACAAGCACGAAGCCGCCTGGCGCGCCCGCCTGGCCGCGGCCGCCGACTACCTGCGCACCCACGGCCACCCCGCCGCCCCCGCCACCACCTCCGTCGGTGCCTGGCTCGCCGAACAACGCCACTTCGCAGCCCACGACCAGCTCGCCCGGCCCCGCGTCGACGCACTGACCGCCCTCGCCCCCGACTGGCGCCTCCCGCACGGCGCGGACTGGCACCGCAAGTACCACCTGCTGCGTGCCCACCTCGCCGCCGGCGCCGACCCGGCCACGCTCACCCGCGACACCGTCCTGGCCGGGGTGAAGACCGGCTCCTGGCTGTACCGCCAGCTCACCACCTGGCACAGCCTCACCCCCGGCCAGCAGCAGATGATGACCGCCCTCGGCCTCACCCCCGACAGCAACCCGCTCACCCCCGCCCGCCGCACCCGCCGCCGCACCTTCGAACAGACCGTCCAGCTCCTGGAACTCTTCCTCCACCGCGAAGGCCGCGCCCCCACAGCCCGCGAAACCATCCGCGTCGACGGAGACACCGTCAAGATCGGCGCCTGGCTCGCCAAGGCCCGCACCAAGCACCGCTCAGGCCAGCTCCCCGACGACCACGTCCGCTTGGTCTCCGCGCTCTTCAACGGCGACTGGACCAACGAGAGCACCGTCCCCGCCGTCCTGGCCTGACGCCCGCTCGGGCAGAGGTGCGGACCGCCTCGACGGTGGGGAAGCCGTACCCCCCTGGACGGATCCCGAGAGGCAAGCGGTCCGGCCGACACCAGGGCCGGCCGGGACCACCACGCCTTGCTCTGCGTCGCGCGTCCGATCTCCGGCCCCTGTTGCCCTTTGCGACCCACGCCGCACCGCCACCAGACACCGGATCATGACCCTGCAGTCGGTGAACAGGCGCCGGCGCACCTGTGCGGAGTCCTTGGTGTCGTCCTCCCGCCCGATGATGATCAGATTGCAGGCATCGGCGGCGATGTCTGGCAGGCTCAGTCCGTTGCCTTCCTGGTGGCGGTGTCACACCGGCCCGCTACGGTTCGGCCATGTCCGCGCACACCACGGGTCCCAACGGACTCGTCCCCGTACACATCGCTGTCCAGGACTCCGCCCAGATGGATGAGCCCGATCCAGAGGCCAACGACTACGTACGCGACCTCTTCGCGGCCTCGGCCAAGTACGCGGGCATCTCCTGGACCGAGCAGGGAGCCGAACCGCGCTGGCTCGACATGGACACCAGCACCTGCGCCGCCGCCATCAACCCGAGCCACTTCTCTGGTCACGGCGCCGACGAGTTTGACAGGTTCCTGCCCGGCGCGGCCTTGCGCGGCGAGCCCGCGCTCATCATTGCGACGATGGGCACGGCGGACGATGACAATGACCGCGTGCGGTCGGTCTTCGGCCGACCCGGCGGCCGCGTGGACTTCCGTCACTTCACCGGCGCGATTGTCGGCGAGCGGCTGCTTGCGGGGGCGGAGGTCTCCCTGTGTCCCGGTCTGGACGCGGCCGACCGCGACCTCGGACTGAGACTACTCAACCGCCCTGCCGATGCCCCCTGGTGGGCGATGACCTTGCAGGCGAGCGCCTTGGAGAGCCCGCGCGGAACAGCGGTTCACGAGCCCGAGGGCGAGCTGGTGCCAATCCTCGTCGACAGCCTGGGCGAGCCAGTCGTCGCACGCTGGACGTCCGGCGACGGCCAGCAGATCTGGTACGTGATCCCTGACGGGGTCGACTGGAATCAGGTGGTCGACTGGCTCGTCCAGCGTGCCCTTCGCGAGCACGTACCGGCCGCACTGCGCCGCGTCCGCTCACGCCACCATGTCGATTCCGCCCTGGAGACCCTCGCGGAGACGCAAGCACGCAGAGCCCTGGAAGAGTTGGAGCGCCGCTACCTGGAGGACAAGGCCCGCCTGGAAGGCGAACTGCAGCGGGCGCGGCAGGAGGCCGAACCCGTGCGGGCCGGTCTGCTGTACGGCAGCGGCAGCGAGCTGGAAGACGCGGTGGCCGTGGTGCTGCGTGCCGCCGGCTTCGCCGTCACCGATCTAGACGAGGAATTGGGCGGCACCCTGTCGGCGGACCTGCTTGCCGTGCTGAACGGGTCTACCTGCCTGGTCGAAGTGAAGGCCGCCGCAGGGGCAGCGGGGGAGAAACTGATCTCGCAGCTTCAACGCCATCTGGAGAAATGGCCACAGCTGCGGCCCGGCCAGCCTGTCACCTGCGCTGCCTTGATCGTCAACCACCAGCATCGCCTCAACTCCGCCGAGCGCCCTGCCGAGGTGTATCAGCGCAGGGTCGTCGACGCACTCCCGTTTCCCGTGATCGCCTCCGGCGACCTGTTCCGCTGGTGGCGCACGCAGGACTGGTCGGCCGTGCAGGCCGCCGCGCTCGGCCAGGCCCACTCAGGAGGAGAACGGGACGAGCCCCCTGCCGGAGGGCGCGAGATCCCGGCGGTCGGCCGCAAGCGGTGGCTTCCCTGGGGTAATGGCGGAACCGCGTAGCGGTTGCGGCCGCCATTTCGTCCGGGAGATCTTCCTGTCCCCGGTCTGGTAGCTCTTGGCGTCGATCTCGTCGACCACGACGTGCGGCACCATGACCGCAGTGCCCTTCCCGAGCACCCTCTGCCAGGGGACCTTGTCGAACCGCGTGAAGTGCAGCGTGGTGTTCGTGTCCAGCACCGCGTACCGGACGGCACCGGCGCGCCCGTACCGCTCCCGCATGGCACGCACCCGATTGGCCACGGATCTGAAGTAGCCCTGGAGCTCGGCGATTTCCACATACATCATCAGCCGGGCCTCGTCCAACGGCGCGGTGAGGATCGCCCGGTAGCGGCCAGCGCGGAGCTGCCCCGCGATCTCCCGGTCGCTGAACCGCCGGTTGAGCTCCTCGGCGGCTTTCCAGGTCCACTCGTCGTACCGCTTGCGCACGGCCCGCATCTCGGCCTCGGCTTCCGCGCCCGTTTTCATCATGTGAGGGATCCGGATAGAGACGTCGTTGAGGCTCCCGGCCACGAGATCGTTATCCAGGAAATTGATTGCGTCGGTGCAGGTCGTTCCGGCTCTCAACATGCCTTTGTCCTCCCCCGGGACAGGGCTCGGTGCGCCCCGTCCCGGCCCATCCTGCCAGCGTTGAGTACGTCCGATGCGAGTTCCGCTTCCTGCGCGCGGCGGCCTGCTCCCTCCCGGTCGGGGGCGCAGCGCCCGGAGACATCCCGGTGTCGTTGTCCAGGTGACGCTCAGCAGGAAGCGGGGCGACGGCGTCCAGTTGTCGGTTGGGCTGGTCGCCGTGACGGACAACGGTGCGCCGGGCCCGCAGGGCGGCGACCCGAGCGGGTGTCGGCCGCCGTGCTCTTCACGTGGTGCATGCTGGAGCTGATGCGGCTGGTCTCCGAAGAGGTCGGCTACCACGGCAACTGGGCCGTCGGGGCCGGCGCCAACCGTCTCCACGGCCGCAGACGGCATGCCGGGCAGTCGCGTTTTCCCACCAACGACCGCTACAGCGACGACCCTACGAGGAGACCACCGGCACCACCCTGGCCGAACTCCGCGACACACGGGGCACAGTCACCCGCCGGCTCCTTGGCCCGCTGCTCCGCTCCCTGGGCTCGGAAGCACTGTTCGCGCAGGCGCTGGGCAACCAGCCCTGAGTACGCCCCGGCCCCGACGGGGAACCAACTCCTGTAGACCGGTGGCATGAAGCTCACCGACCTGGGCCCGCTGACGGCCCACCGCCGGGACGGCGCTCTCAGCTTCGACCGTTTCCGCGCCGACCCGGCGCTGACCGTCCTGCGGTGGCCTGACGACGTCCTGGAACAGTTCCTCTTCGACCACGGCGACAACACCGCCTTCATCAACGACTACGGCACCATCGACCTGCGTGACATCACCTGGCGCCTGGAGACCATCCCGGCCGCCGACTTCCACGGCCGGAGCCTCCAACGCGGGCTGCGTCGAGAGTTACGCCGCCAACCCAGTGCACTGGGTCGCCATCCGGCCCCGGCAGGTCGCCCGGCACTGGGACGAGTACGGGACGTGGCTGCGACCGCCGCTCCTGATTGAGCGGCGCTTCCTGGACCCGGGCGCTGGCGGGCTGCAGGTCCTGGAGGGCCGGACACGCGTCGGTGTCCTGCGCGGCCGCCTGCGCGAGCACCTGCACGTCGCCCCCAACCATCAGGCCTGGGTCGGCCGTCGGTGACAGCTCTGCCGCGCTGTGGTGCGTACGCTGCGAGCGTCCGGCCGTTCCCACAGAGAGATGCGGATGATGGAAAACCCGTCTGTCCCCGGCCAGCGCTGGGATGTGGCGATGCACAACGACTGGTTCGTCTCGGGCTGGGAATAGGTTCTGCCCCGTCAGGCCCTCGCCCTGACCATGCTGATGGGGACCGCGAGCCAGCCCGGTTTCACCGGCTCCCTGGACGACCTGCTGCAGGAGATCTTCGGCGGCCGCTGGGACATGATCGGCGGCGATCTCGACGGCGCCCTCACGTTCACCTGGCATGGTGAGGAGTGGGACTACGAGGAGGCCCCGGAGGGCCGGGAGGCGTGCGAGGCGGACCGCTGGGAGAAGTTCGGCGCCATGCTCACGGCTGCCGGCTTCCCGGTGCCCACAACGGTGCGGGACCTCGCAGAGCTCTACCTGACATGGGGCCTGGCAGCCCGCAAGGAATCACCTGAGGGAACCCGGTGGTCGATGCCCGCCGCACTGCCGCTCCCCGGCGACCTGCTGCCCCTGGACACCGAACTCACCCAGCAACTCGACAAGATCCGCTGGATCATGCGCACCGGACCCCTCATCGATCATCTGGTCGACGATCTGGGTGAACCACTGGAGAACCTCACCTCCCTGGACCGCCTGGCAGACGCCACCGGCCAGGACGTCAACGACCTGCGCCTCGCTCTCGCGGAACTCGTCCAGTCCGACGACGCCAAGGTCCTGCGCGGCCAGGAGCCGGCCGACGCCGAACGCCTGGAGACACACCACCGCTTCCGCCTGATCATGGACTGGGACCACTTCCACGAAACCCGGATCGAGCTGAGCCTGGCCAGCGACGAGGCGTGACACCGAGTACGCCAGTCGCGGTGGGGATCCACGACACTCGCTTGATCGACCCCCGCGGCTCGCCTGCGCAAGACGTTCGGCCGCAACCTCGCGATCGTGGGCCAGGACGACCTGCGCCGCACTGTGCCGCGCGAACTTGACCGACGGGGGAGAGACGAGGACGACATGATCGAGGACCGCGGCGCCGCCGGCCCGTACATCGAGTACGACGGGCTGCCCGTCCTGCACGGTTCGGAGGTGAAGCTGCCGCTGATCCATCCGTACGCCCCGGTGGAGGCCGGGCGTTACGTCACGCCCGGAGGCGGACGCCTGACCATCCGCAAGAGCGAGAGGAACTCTGCACATCTGCGGATCACGCTGGACCACCTCGGTTGCCCCGCGCAGTGCACCCCAGAGAAGGACGCCGCCTTCCGGCGGCTCGCCCTGGCCGCCGAGGGCTACTGCGCCTATGCCGGGTGCCGCCACCGTCCCGCGTTCTCGGACGGGGTGATGCGCTGCTTCGAGGTGCGCACCGGCAGCATCCCGCTCGCCGCGTTCGTCCGCGCCGTGCTCGCGATCGAGCTGGGAGACCTCACCCCGGCTGGCCGGCTCGTCGAGGAAGCCGAGGCCCGGTTCGGGCCCGTCCTACCGGCGGAAGCGCTGGACGGAGAAGGCCAGGCGGAGGCCGGTCAGGACCGTTAGACCCAACAGGCCCGACCGCCCCGGGCCGCCTGCGGAGGCACTGAAGCGGCCCGATGCCCGATGTGCTGGAGGGCCTCGTGCCGCCGCGGCGGAGCGCTCTGCTCCACCTCCGGCCCTGTTTCGTCCGGCGTCCAGGGCGGGTGGGCCTTCTGGGGAGGAGCAAGAGGGCGGGCCCCTCTCAAAGCCTTCTAGGGCGGGTATTGAGTCGTGATCAACCTGCGGTTCGCGTGAGGTCCTTGATCCAGATCGTGGAGGCGCGGAGGTGCAGGCCTGCGAGGTAGCT
>NZ_JBHWGS010000036.1:0-18136 GCF_042732975.1 Streptomyces sp. NPDC059743
TCTTGCTGTCTTGCGTTTCCGACTCTATCAGATCCTTTCGGGCCTGATTCCCAGTCGGAGTGGGCTGCCTTCCCGGCCCTTCGGCCGTTCCGACGAGTGAGACTTTAGCGGAATCCCAGGCCCCGACGCTAATCGGGGTGTCGCGTTCCTTCGAACGCGGATTCCTCATTTCGCGAAGGCACACGCAAAGCAATGCGACGAGCCGTCGCGTGCTTGTAATGAGTCCTGCGGAATGACCGTCCGGGGACCGACCTGGGCCGGTGCTCACGTCGGACAGCCCGGAGAACATTACGGATCAGTGTTTGGCATGTCAACTTCGTGAGTCGGCCGCTGCTCTAGGGCCATGACAACGCATACGCATCCTCTTCAGTGGTGGGCCGTCTGACGGCGGCCGACAGATACATATGCACTCATGAGCCGTTCGAGTGGGCGGGGACACCAGCGGTCCCCGCCGGAGCGAAGGTCAGCCGGTGCCGGAGGCCAGGGCGCGGCTGCGGTCACGGGCCGCCTCGATGGCGGCGATGAGGGCCGCGCGTACGCCGTGGTTCTCCAGCTCCCGGATGGCGTTGATGGTGGTCCCGGCGGGCGAGGTCACGGCCTCGCGGAGCTTCACCGGATGCTCGCCGCTGTCGCGCAGCATGACGGCGGCGCCCAGGGCGGACTGCACGATCAGGTCATGAGCCTGGGCGCGGGGCAGGCCGAGGAGGATGCCGGCGTCGGTCATGGCCTCGACCAGGAAGTAGAAGTAGGCCGGGCCCGAGCCGGAGAGGGCGGTGGCGGCGTCCTGCTGGGACTCCGGGACGCGGAGTGTCTTGCCGACGCCGCCGAAGATCTCTTCGGCATGGGCGAGATGCACGGCGAGGGCATGGCTGCCGGCGGAGATGACGGACATGCCCTCATCGACCAGCACCGGCGTATTGGGCATGACGCGTACGACAGGAGTGCCGGAGGCCAGGCGTTCCTCGATGAAGGCGGTGGTGATACCGGCGGCGGCGCTGATGATCAGGCGGTCGGCGGTGACATGAGGAGTGAGTTCGTCGAGGAGCTTGCCCATGTCCTGGGGCTTGACGGCGAGGATGAGGATGTCGGCGCGTTTGGCGGCGTCGGCGTTGGTGACGGTCTCGACGCCGTAGCGGTTACGCAGCTCTTCCGCGCGGTCGTCACGGCGGGCGGTGGCCAGCAGGTCGGCCGGTCGCCAGCCGGCCCGGATCATGCCGCTGAGCAGGGCCTCGCCGATCTTGCCGGTGCCGAGGACTGCGACTGTCTGGGGCATTTCGGGGTCACCTCGCCGGTGGGGATGGGTGGTGCTGTTGTCCGCTTCCCATCCTCGCACCGGGCTCGGAGGCGGGCGTGAGGTGTCCGATGGGCGGTACGGCGTGGCCGTACCCGGTACGGCGTCGCCGGCCGAGGCGGGCGGGCCGGCGGTGGACGGTTTCCTATGCCGTGCGGCGGCGGAGTGTGGCCGCGCCCAGGGCCAGGACGAGTACGGCGCAGCCCGCGACGATCAGTACGTCACGTACGAAGTCGCCGGTGATGTCCGGGTGGCGGAGGACTTCGTCCATACCGTCGACGGCGTACGACATGGGCAGGACGTTGGAGATCGCTTCGAGCACGGGCTGCATGTTCGGGCGCGGAGTGAAGAGACCGCAGAGGAGGAGCTGGGGAAAGATCACCGCGGGCATGAACTGGACCGCCTGGAACTCGGAGGAGGCGAAGGCGGAGACGAAGAGTCCGAGGGCCGTGCCGAGCAGGGCGTCGAGAAGTGCGACGAGAAGCAGGAGCCAGGTGGATCCCACGACGTCCAGCCCGAGGGCCCAGACCGCGAGGCCGGTGGCGAGGGCTGACTGGACGATGGCGAGGAGGCCGAAGGCGAGGGCGTAGCCGGTGATCAGGTCGGCCTTGCCCAGCGGCATGGCGAGCAGGCGTTCCAGGGTGCCCGAGGTGCGTTCGCGCAGGGTGGCGATCGAGGTGACCAGGAACATCGTGATGAGCGGGAAGATGCCGAGGAGCGAGGCGCCGATGGCGTCGAAGGTGCGCGGGCTGCCGTCGAAGACATGACGGAGCAGGAAAAGCATCACGCACGGGACGAGGATCATCAGCGCGATCGAGCGCGGATCGTGCCGTAGCTGACGGAGCACACGGGCGGCGGTGGCCAGGGTGCGGGCGGCGGAGACGGGCGCTGTGGTGCTGCCCGTCCTGCCTGTCCTGCCCGTCCCGTCTGTGGTCCCGGTGCCGGTGCTGGCCTTGGTGGGCGTCGTGGAGGGAGTCGTGGTGCTCATCGGGCGCTCTCCTGGAGTGCGTTGGCCTGGTCGACCAGATGGAGGAAGGCCGCTTCGACGGTCTCGGAGTCCGTACGGGTGCGCAGGGCGTCCGGGGTGTCGTCGGCGAGGATCTCGCCCTCGCGCATGAGGAGGAGCCGATGGCAGCGTTCGGCTTCGTCCATGACATGGGAGGAGACGAGGATCGTCGCGGCGCGCTCGGCGGCGATGCGGTGGAAGAGGTCCCACAGATCGCGGCGGAGTACGGGATCGAGGCCGACGGTCGGTTCGTCGAGGACGAGGAGTTCGGGAGTGCCGAGCAGGGCGACGGCGAGGGAGACCCGGCCCCGCTGGCCGCCGGAGAGCCGGCCGGCCAGTGAGTCGGCGTGGGAGGTGAGGTCGACGTCCTCGATGGCACGGGTGACGGTCTCGCGGCGGGCCGTGCGGCGGGAGCGGCCCGGATCGAGCACGGCGGCGAAGTAGTCCAGGTTCTGCCGGACCGTCAGATCGTCGTAGACGGAGGGCGCCTGGGTGACATAGCCGATCCGGGCGCGGAGCGCGGCGTCGCCGGCGGGCCGGCCGAGGACATCGAGAGTGCCGGTGACCTTGGCCTGGGTGCCGACGACGGCGCGCATCAGAGTCGACTTGCCGCAGCCGGAAGGGCCGAGCAGGCCGGTGATCTGGCCGGGAGGTACGGAGAAGCCGAGGCCGCGCAGGACGGTGCGGTCGCCTCGTCGGACGGTGAGGCCTTGCGCATGGATGGCGGCAGCCTCAGTGGAATTCATCATGTGATGAATAGTGTGGGCCGGAGACCGCGCCGTCAAGGTGTGCGGCGGTACGGGCGGGTGGCGGTACGGGCGAGGTGTCAGGCGGCGGACGGAGCGGGCGGGCGGTGGGTGACGGTCAGTTCGACGGCGTATGCCTCCTCGACCAGCCCGTCCGGGAAGACGGTGAGCAGCTCCGCGCGCTCCCGGGCGAGGAAGCGGGCCGTGCTCTCCTCACCGAGCATCCGGAAGACGGAGTGCGTGGCGAGATTGTCGAGATGGGTGTCGAGCGTGACGCGCCGGGTCCAGGGCACCCGGCGCTCCTCGAAGCGCAGCCCGTCGGGCAGATGGCGATGGCCCCGGGCGGTGCCGTGGGCACCATGGGCGCCGTCGTCGGCCCACTGGCGGGTACGGGCGTCCTGGGCGGCGATCCAGGGCACGTCGGCGTCCGAGACGTTCCACCAGAGGGCGAGCGCGCCACCGGGCCTGAGGACGCGCAGTGCCTCGGGCAGGGAGCGGTCCCGGTCGGTCCAGTGCCAGGACTGGGCGTAGGTGATGAGATCGGCGCTGCCGTCGGCGAAGGGCAGGGCGTCGCCGTAGCCCCGTACGAGCGGGACCTCGGGAAGCGTGCGGTGGAGCCGGCCGGCCATGCCGGGTCCCGGTTCGACGGCGATGACATGGGCACCGCGCTCGCGCAGCAGTCGGGTGGCGATACCGGTGCCGGCGCCCACGTCGATGGTTCGGGAGCCGCCGAGAGAACGGCCGGTCAGTTCCTCGACGGCGTCGAAGAGCGCGGGCGGATACCCGGGACGGGAGGTGTCGTACTGGTCGGCGACGGCGTCGAAGGAGAGTGCTCGCTCAGTCATACGCCCCATCCTGCTGGCCAGGGCGCGATGGCTCTAGCGCGGTGGCTCTACGCGCGCTTGCGTTTCCCGGCCTTGGCGGCGCGGCGGGCGGCCGGATTGCCCGTGCGGGCGGTGCGGCGGCGCTCGTACTGGACGAGGGCGGCCTCGTACTCGCGGCGGCGCAGCCCTTCGCCCGGGGCCTCGGTGAGGGAGCGCAGGAAGTAGGCGGCCAGCGAGCCGATGAAGCCGATCGCGCGGAGACCGCGCAGGGGCTCCTCGCGGCCGCGGTCGGCCGGGCGGCTGCCGAAGCCCTCCCAGGTCCCGCGGAAGGCGACGGCGCTGCACACCGCGAACATCACGACGACGAGCAGGCCCACGAAGGAGCCCACTTCCGCGATCTCCAGGCCCTGGTAGGCGAAGCGGAGGATGAAGCAGGCGGCGAAGGCGGTGGCGAGCGAGCCGACGGCGACCGCGACACGCCGTGCCGCGTATCCGCCGTCGTGGCCGACCCAGGTCGTACCGAAGAAACGGATGGCCTCGGGCTCCGGGCCACCACGGCCACGACTGGTGTCGTCCGCCTCCCCGTTCACAGGCGCTGACGTGGTCGCGGTCGTGGTGGCTTCGGGCTGCTCGTGCTGCTCCGGGTGGTGGTCGCTCACGGGACGATTATCCCCGTGCGCGGTTCACCCCGGGCATCAGGTGCAGCGCACGGTGATATAGCCGTCGCTGCCCGTGTGTACGTAGGCGTCGGAGACGTACTGGCCGTTGGCGATGTTGTCCCAGATATTGGTGGTGCCGTACGGGCCTGTGACCCACTCTCCCGGCTTCTGACAGTTGATCGGCACGGTCGCTCCGTACGAGAGGACCCGGACGAGCCGGTAGTTCGTACCCGGTCCGCTGCGTACGTTCACCCGATAGCCCGGCGCGATCGGATAGCGCGTGGCCGCGGCCGTCTCGACCGCGGCCTCGACCGCCGTCTCTCCGACTTCCTCCGCCGCGCTCTCAACCTCTTCGACTGCCATTCGGTCCTCCCCCATTGAAGGTGCACGATCTGCTTCGCAGGCTAGCAACCGATGGCTGGATCGCACGCATCATCGACTAGGCTCCGTGAGTCGCGCTCGCGCACGAATACACGGGGGTGGGCGGTGCCACCACTGCGCAACACCGGGTCGGCCCCGGAAGCGGAACGTCCGGATTACGCCGGTCGCTATCAGCTCGAAGCAGCCCTGGGCTCGGGCGGTATGGGCGAGGTCCATCTGGCCACCTCCGCTTCCGGGTTGCGGCTCGCCGTCAAGGTCATCCATGTCAACCACGCCTCGGATCCGGAGTTCAGAGCCCGGTTCCGGCAGGAGGTCGCGGCGGCGCGCCGGGTGAGCGGAGCCTTCACCGCGCCCGTCGTGGACGCCGACCCGGAGGCGGAACGCCCGTGGATGGCAACGCTGTTCATCGACGGGCCCACTCTCGCGGAGCGGGTGAAGCGGAACGGTCCGCTGAACGCAGGCGAATTGGCCAGGCTCGGCGCGGGACTCGCCGAAGGACTGCGCGACATCCACCGGGCCGGTGTGGTGCACCGCGATCTCAAGCCGAGCAATGTCCTATTGGCGTCGGACGGTCCCAAGGTCATCGACTTCGGCATCTCGCGCCCGGCGGACAGTGATCTGCGGACGGAGACGGGCAAGCTGATCGGGACACCGCCGTTCATGGCGCCCGAGCAGTTCCAGCGCCCGCGCGAAGTCGGTCCCGCCGCCGATGTGTTCGCGATGGGCGCGGTGCTGGTCCACGCGGCGACCGGGCGCGGGCCCTTCGACTCCGACAGCCCTTATATCGTCGCGTACCAAGTCGTCCACAACGAGCCGGACCTGGCTGGCGTCCCCGAGAGCCTGCTGCCTCTGGTCACGCGGTGTCTGTCGAAGGAGCCGGAAGACCGGCCGACGCCGGACGAGTTGATGGCCGCGCTGCGCACCTCCGCGCAAGGAACGCCGGAGTTGCCGACCACGCGTGGCGCGCAGGGAGCGACGGGCGCGCAAGGAGCGAGGTCGCTGATACCGGCGCAGCGTCGCTGGCCCGAGGCGGCCGGGAGCGCGGACTCGACTCCCACCAATCACTCAGGGCACGCCGATCAGTCCGGTCACTCCGGTCACGCGGGCGCCGCCGATGCGCAGGACGGGCGCTCCCTGAGCGACGGCTCTGCGGACCGTGCGCCGGCCGACGACCGGTTGGCCGACGACCGGCTCCGTACGACCCGGCTCAGGGCAGGGCGGGCCCGGACCGTCCCGTCTCCCGGCCGCCGTCTTCCGCGCGCCCGTTGGCTCGCGGCCGGTGTGGCGGTGGTCGCGCTCGCCGTGGCCGGTTTCGCCGGTGTGCGCGCTGCGACGGATGACGATGCCGCTCCCGCTCCGCCGAGCGCCGGGCGGGCCGACGAGACGTTCCGTCCCTGGCAGATCGAGCTGGGCGGCGGCAAGGGCGCGAACCGTATGCCCGTGTGCTCGGCCGACGGCACCGGCGCCGGCACCGCCGTCTACTGCACGGCTCCGGGAGTCAAGGCGGCCCGGATCAGCCCGGCCGACGGCGAGATGGGCTGGTCCGTACGGGACGACCACGTCATGACGGACGCGGACGAGGGCGCGGCGCCGGTCGTCTCCGGTGGGCTGCTGCATGTCATCACGCCCGGCGGCAGCCGTCTGGAGGCGCTGGATCCCGGCTCGGGCGCCGAGCGCTGGAGCGTCGACATCTCCTCGTACGCCACCGTCCGGCACGCGGCCGACTCCGTACTGCTCGTTTCGTACGACGGGCTGGTGCGGTCGCTGGACGGCGCGACCGGCGCCGAGCGCTGGGAGGAGCGGCGCGGCGGGACCGGTTCCGTCTGGACGGCGGGCGACGGCGCCGACGGCCCGCTGTTCGCCGCCACACCGTCGCCCGACGGCACCGCCACCGCGGTGAGCGCCATCGATCCGGCGGACGGGACCCTGCTCTGGGAGAAGCGGCTGACGGGCATGCTGACTCCGGCCGGAGCGTCGGACGGCGCGCTCTTCCTGCTCTCCAGCGGCACCAACGACATGACCGACGCCGTCGTACGCCTTGACGCGTCGAGCCTTGCCGTACGGCGTGTCCCGCTGCCCTCGCCGGTCGACCAGGCCCAGGCCACCGTCGCCGGTGACCTGGTCTATGTCGTCGGCTACACGGGCTCGCTGCTCGCCGTCGACACGGGCGACGGCGCAGGCGCCGGGCCCGGCCAGCGCTGGCGGCTCGAAACCTCGGTCACGCGCGCGTCCCGGCCCACGGCCGCGGGCACCTGGCTCTTCATGAGCGCGGGCGACGGGCGGCTGCTCGCCGTGGACGCGCGGCGTGGTGTGCTGATGGGACAGACGAAGCCGCGGATGGGCGAGGGACGCGACACGCTGTCCGGAGCGCTGCCCATGCCAGTCACCGTTCCCGGGAAGGTCCTTGCCAGCGCGCCCGACGGATCCGTGTTCGCGGTCGACAGCCGGGATCCCGCGCGCTGGTGAACTGAACCCCTTTACAGCGCAGCCGTGCGCCCCGGTCCCTCAGCGGGATCCGGGGCGCACGGTACGTACGAGTGCTACGCGCGGCTCAGCCCAGCCTGGTCACGTCCCGTACCGCGCCCTTGTCCGCGCTGGTCGCCATCGCCGCGTACGCGCGCAGCGCCACCGAGACCTTGCGTTCGCGGGCGGCCGGTGCGTAGGTGCCGTTCAGCGCCTCGCGGCGCGCCGCGAGCTCGTCCTCGGCGACGAGCAGTTCGATCGAGCGGTCCGGGATGTCGATCCGGATCCGGTCGCCGTCGTGGACCAGCGCGATCGTGCCGCCCGAGGCCGCCTCGGGCGAGGCGTGGCCGATCGACAGACCCGACGTACCGCCGGAGAAGCGTCCGTCGGTCACCAGCGCACAGGACTTGCCGAGGCCTCGGCCCTTCAGATACGAGGTCGGGTAGAGCATCTCCTGCATCCCGGGACCGCCACGCGGGCCCTCGTACCGGATGACGATCACATCGCCCTCGGTGATCTCCTTACGGAGGATCTTCTCGACGGCCTCCTCCTGCGACTCGCAGACGACGGCCGGGCCCTCGAAGGTCCAGATCGACTCGTCGACACCGGCCGTCTTCACGACACAGCCGTCCTCGGCGAGATTGCCCTTGAGGACCGCCAGACCGCCGTCCTTGGAGTAGGCGTGGGCGACATCGCGCACACAGCCGTTCGCGGCGTCCGTGTCGAGCGTTTCCCAGCGCTCGGACTGGGAGAAGGCCTCGGCGGAGCGGACACAGCCGGGCGCGGCGTGCCACAGCTCGACGGCCTCGTCGGACGGTGAGCCGCCGCGCACGTCCCAGGTCTCCAGCCAGTCCTTGATGCTCGCCGAGTGGACGGTGTGCACATGCTCGTTGAGCAGACCGCCGCGGTACAGCTCGCCGAGGATCGCCGGGATACCGCCGGCCCGGTGGATGTCCTCCATGTAGTACGTACCGCCCGGAGCGACATTGGGCGCGACCTTGGCCAGACACGGGACACGGCGCGAGACGGCGTCGATGTCGGCGAGGTCGTACTCCAGCTCGGCCTCCTGGGCGGCGGCGAGCAGATGGAGGATGGTGTTGGTCGAGCCGCCCATGGCGATGTCCAGCGCCATGGCGTTGTCGAAGGCGGCGCGGGTGGCGATGCTGCGCGGCAGGACCGACTCGTCGTCCTGCTCGTAGTAGCGCTTGGTGATCTCCACGACCGTGCGGCCCGCGTTCTCGTACAGCGCCTTACGGGCGGTGTGCGTGGCCAGCACCGAGCCGTTGCCGGGCAGCGAGAGGCCGATGGCCTCCGTCAGACAGTTCATCGAGTTGGCGGTGAACATGCCGGAGCAGGAGCCGCAGGTGGGACAGGCGTTCTCCTCGATACGGAGGATGTCCTCGTCCGAGACGCTCTCGTTGACCGCGTCCGAGATCGCGTTGATCAGGTCGAGCTTGCGGACCGTACCGTCCACGAGCGTCGCCTTGCCGGCCTCCATCGGGCCGCCGGAGACGAAGACCGTGGGGATGTTGAGGCGCATCGCGGCCATCAGCATGCCGGGAGTGATCTTGTCGCAGTTGGAGATGCAGATCAGCGCGTCCGCGCAGTGCGCCTCGACCATGTACTCGACCGAGTCGGCGATCAGATCGCGGGACGGCAGGGAGTAGAGCATCCCGCCGTGGCCCATCGCGATGCCGTCGTCCACGGCGATGGTGTTGAACTCGCGCGGCACCGCGCCCGCGGCCTTGATCGCCTCGGAGACGATGCGGCCGACCGGCGCGAGATGTGTGTGTCCCGGCACGAACTCGGTGAAGGAGTTGGCCACCGCGACGATCGGCTTGCCGATGTCCGCGCTCGCTACGCCCGAAGCCCGCATCAGGGCGCGTGCGCCCGCCATATTGCGGCCGTGGGTGACAGTGCGGGACCTCAGCTCGGGCATCGTCGCTCGCTCCTTCAGCAGATCCGTCGACGGCGGACGTCACGGATCCTTCGGCGGAAATGGCTGTCTGAGAGCCTACGCCCACGCTCCAAGATCTGGACGCCTTGTCCGGTATACGGAACGGCTGCTCTGCGGTACGGAACGCATACGGAACGGCCGCTCAGCTTTCGGTCAGATACCGCTGGAGCGTGGGCGCCACCATTCTGACGATCTGCTCGGAGTCCGCGGAGGCCAGCGGATCCGCCTTGATCACATAGCGGAGGAACGCGATTCCGATCATGTGGGAGGCGGCCAGTTCGGCGCGGAACGTCGGATCCGGTACGTCGAGCTCCTCCGCGATCCGCTCCAGCAGCCGGCGCAGGACGAACGTACGCAGCACCTTCGCCGCCGCATCGTGCGTCAGGGCGGAGCGCATGATCGCCAGCAGCGGCGCACGGGTCACCGGGTTCTCCCAGATCCCGATGAAATAGCGGGCGAGCCGCTCGCCGATGCCGTCCATGCCGTCGGCCAGCAGCGCGGGCAGCATCAGGGCCGGTTCGAAGGAGACCTCGATGGCCGCCGCGAAGACCTCGTCCTTCGTACCGAAGTAGTGGTGGACGAGCGCCGGGTCGACGCCCGCGGCCTTGGCGATACCGCGGATGGAGGTCTTGTCGTAGCCGCGCTCGGCGAACTCCGCGCGGGCCGATTCGAGGATCTTCTGCTGGGCGCTGGGGCCCGAGTCCATGTCCTTGCGGGCGGGACGGCCGCGACGGCGTGGAGCCATATCGGTCATGGGGCCTTGCCGATCATGAAGGGCGAACTCCCGAGGAGCCTGGGGTACGGCCTGGGGTTCGGGACTCACGCGAGGCGGGCGGCCCGGGAGACGGAGCGGAGGACGGTTCCGGGGAGGACGGCGACGTGGAGGACGGCTCCGGGGAAGGAGCGGAGGACGAAGCCTGGGAGGAGGCCGGGGAGGACGCCTGGGACGCCTCCTGAGACGCTGCCGTCGGTGTCGGGGAGGACGAGCCCTCCGCGGCGGCTGCCGACGGACTCGCCGACGGCACTCCCGGTCGTGCGCCGAGCCGCGCCGCGGACTGCGCGAGATGCAGCCTGGTGAAGGCCAGCGCCTCCGCCAGATCCGCCTCGCGTTCCGCCGAGGACATCGCCCGGCGCGTATTGACCTCGATCACCACATGACCGTCGAACGAGGTGCCCGCCAGCCGTTCCAGCAGCTCGGCGCAGGGCTGGGTGCCGCGTCCCGGTACGAGATGCTCGTCCTTCGCCGAGCCCCTGCCGTCCGCGAGATGGACATGCCCGAGCCGGTCGCCCATCCGGTCGATCATGCCCATGGCATCGGTACGGGCGGTCGCCGTGTGCGAGAGATCGACCGTGAAATGCCGGTAGTCGTCCTTGGTGACATCCCAGTCGGGCGCGTACGCGAGCATCTCGCGGTCCCGGTACCGCCACGGGTACATGTTCTCGACCGCGAACCGTACGTCCGTCTCGCCCGCCATCCGCCAGATACCGGTGACGAAATCGCGCGCGTACTGCCGCTGCCAGCGGAACGGCGGATGGACGACCACCGTGGAGGCACCGAGCCGCTCGGCCGCCGCCCGCGCCCGCTGGAGCTTCACCCATGGATCGGTCGACCACACCCGCTGTGTGATCAGCAGACAGGGCGCATGTATGGCCAGTACCGGCACCTGGTGATAGTCGGAGAGCCGGCGCAGTGCCTCGATGTCCTGGCTGACGGGATCGGTCCAGACCATGATCTCGACACCGTCGTACCCGAGGCGCGCGGCGATCTCGAAAGCCGTCGCCGTGGACTCCGGATAGACGGAGGCCGTCGACAGGGCGACCTTCGCATCCGGGACCCGCACCACTGGTTCTGCCACGGAGACAGCGTAAGGGCAGCCTCTATGTCGTCGGGAGCTGGTCGAGCCGGCGCAGGATGATGCCCTCGCGCAGCGCCCAGGGACAGATCTCCACGACCTCGATCCCGAACAGGTCCATCGCACCCTCCGCGACCAGCGCTCCCGCCAGCAGCTGGGAGGACCGTCCCTCCGAGACGCCCGGGAGCCCGCCGCGCTGGAGCGAGGTCATCGCGGCCAGCTTGGGGACCCACTCCTCCAGTGACGTACGACTCAGTTCGCGCTGTACGTACAGGCCCTCTGCGGAGCGCGCGGCGCCGGCGAGCCGGGCGAGCTGCCGGAAGGTCTTGGACGTCGCCACCACATGGTCCGGTGTGCCGAACCGGGCGAATTCGCCGACCGTACGGGCGATCTCGGCGCGTACATGACGGCGCAGGGCCTTCACATCGACCGGATCGGGCGGATCGCCGGGCAGCCAGGAGGCCGTCAGCCGGCCCGCGCCCAGCGGCAGGGAGACGGCCGCGTCGGGCTCCTCGTCGAGTCCGTACGCGATCTCCAGGGAGCCGCCTCCGATGTCCAGGACCAGCAGTTTCCCGGCCGACCAGCCGAACCAGCGGCGGGCGGCGAGAAAGGTCAGCCGGGCCTCCTCCTCACCGGTGAGCACTTCGAGATCCACGCCGGTCTCGCTCTTGACACGCCCGAGCACCTGATCGGCGTTGCTGGCCTCCCGTACGGCGGAGGTCGCGAACGGCAGCACGGCCTCACAGCCCTTGTCCTCGGCGGTCTGGAGCGCGTCCGCGACGGTCGCCACGAGCCGGTCGACGCCCTCGGGCCCTATGGCACCGTCCGCGTCGAGCAGTTCGGCGAGCCGCAGCTCCGCCTTGTGCGAATACGCGGGCAGCGGGCGGGCGCCGCGGTGGGCGTCCACAGCCAGCAGATGAACGGTGTTCGAACCGACATCGAGGACTCCGAGTCTCATGAACGGAACGCTACTGCGAGCGCGCGCATACGCTGGACCTGTGCCAAAGACGAAAAAGGCGAAGCCGGGCAAAGCCAACGGACCGAACAAGCAGGAGCGACCGGAGGAGGCCCGGGAAGTCCGCGATACACGGAACAAGCGGAATACCAGAAATGCCGGAAAAGCCGGGAGCGCAGCTCCGGTCGCCGATGCGAAGGGCCCGGACGTGAAGGACCCTGACGAGAAGGACCCGGACGAGAAGGGCCTCGACTTCGCTCGCGCCTGGGTCGAATTCCCCGATCCCGCCGACGAGCAGCAGGTCTTCCGCTGCGATCTGACCTGGCTCACCTCACGGTGGTCCTGCATCTTCGGCAGCGGCTGCCAGGGCATCCAGGCGGGCCGCGCCGACGACGGATGCTGCACGCTGGGCGCGCACTTCTCCGACGAGGACGACGAGAAGCGGGTCGCCGGGCATGTGGCGCGTCTGACTCCGGAGCTGTGGCAGTTCCACAAGGAGGGCACGACGGCCGGCTGGACACAGACCGACGAGGACGGCGAGCGCCAGACGCGGCGCTGGAAGGGCTCCTGCATCTTCCAGAACCGGTCCGGCTTCGCCGGTGGCGCGGGCTGTTCGCTCCACATCCTGGCGCTGCGCGAAGGTCGTGAACCGCTGGAGACGAAGCCGGACGTCTGCTGGCAGCTTCCGGTGCGGCGTACGTACGACTGGATCGAGCGGCCCGACGAGACGCGGGTGCTGCGGGTGTCGATCGGTGAGTACGACCGGCGCGGCTGGGGTCCCGGCGGCCACGATCTGCACTGGTGGTGCACGTCGGCCACGTCGGCGCACGGCGCGGGCGAGCCGGTGTACAAGACCTACCGGCCGGAGCTGACGGAACTGATGGGCAAGGCGGCGTACGACGAGCTGGCCGAGCTGTGCGAACGGCGTGTGGCGAGCGAGCTTCCGCTGGTGGCGCCGCATCCGGCTGACCCTGCGAGGGCGTGAGCCTGGCCGGGCATCGGGTATCGGGCATCGGTCGCCTGCCATCGGTTTTCGCCGACCGCCTGTCCTCGTCGGCCGTCGGCCGTCGGTCAGCCCGCGGTGCTGGGTGTGTCCGATGTGCTGCCCGGCGGTGGGTCCGCGGGCGCCGAGGGATCCGGGTCGGACGGCGCCGGGTCGCCGTCGCCGGGCACCGGGCCTGGATCCCCGGGGCCGGGACCGGGTCCCGGGTCGGAAGGGCCGGGATCGTCCGGGTCCGAGGGCGCGGGATCGGTGGGCCGGGACGGACCGGGATCGGAGGGATCCGAGGTGCCCGGAGATGTCGGCGGCCTGCCAGGCCCCGGGTGTCCTGGACCTTCAGGGCGGCCCGGACGGCCTGGAGGGCCGTGGTGGCCCGGGTGGTCGGGACGGCCCTCATGACCGGGACGCGACGGACGGCCCGAGGACGGCGGCCTGGCGCCATAGCCGTAGATCTTCACCGTCGAACCTGTCGGATACACCGCGATCCGCGCGCTCCAGGGCCCGGACGGCTCGCGCCGGTGGTCCACGAAGACCCGGATCGTGAAGGACTCACCGGGCGCGAGCATGCCGTAGTGGCTGCTCAGCCGGAGCCAGGGAGCGGTCGTCCCGGCGGTCCAGGCGACCGGCGCTCCGCCGGACGCCCTGAGCGTGATCGTCGTCGTACCGCCGGCCGGCCATGCCTCGACGGTGATACGGCCGGGAGCGGGCTGTCCCGGGCGCGAGGACGGCACGGCCGTACCGTCGCTGACGACCTCCACGAAGATGTCCGGCGTACGGCCACTGCCGAAGCCCGCGTCGGAGCCGCTCGCGGCGCTTCCGGTGTTCTCGTAGTGGTCGTACGGCCGCCCGTCCCGGCCGGGCCGCCCGTCGGCCTCGCCCTTACCGGCCTCGCCCGCGCTGACCGAGGAGCCTTCGTGGCCCTCGCCGGTCGGCGGCGCGCTTCGGTACGCGGCCCAGAGCGCGAGCACGGGAGCGGCGACGACGGTCGCCACCACCGTGGTCGTCACGGCGCGGGCCCGCAGCCGGTCGCGGCGGGCGGCCCGGTCCTTGGGATCCATCGGGAATCCGTCGCGGCCGAAGCGCGGCGCCGTCGTACGGGCCCGTGGCACGCGCGTCATCGCGGCGTACGCGGCGGTCCTGGGCGCCGTGACGAGCGGCAGGACGGCGGGCGAGGCCGCGCCCGGCGCGGAACCGGCGGAGCTGTCGGCGCTGCCGGAGCCCGTCGGGCCGGGCGTACGCGGGGGCACGGAGGCGCCCGTGACGGGAGAAGCGGCTGCGCCCGGAGAGGCGCCTGCGCCGGGCGCGACGGGCGCGGTACGTGATCCCGGCCATGGGCCCGCGGCCTCGGCGCGCTCGGCGGTACGGCGGCAGCGCGGGCAGTCGTCGACGTGCCGGACCAGTTCACGCCGGAGCGCGGCGGACAGCAGTACCTGGCTGTCACCGGTGAGCCGGGCGACGGACGGGCAGTCACCGCTGTCCACCACCGCCAGCGCGGCGCGCGTGCGCTCGACCTCGCAGGCGGCGGAGGCGAGCAGCTCACGGGCGGCCGGGAGCTGCATGGAGAGCACGGCGGCGACCTCGCGCGGGCCGAGCCGGTGCCGTACGGCCAGCTCCAGGATCTCGCGCTGCTCCGGTGTCGTACCGGCGGCCTCGGGCCAGGCCAGCAGTGCGAGTTCACGCCGGCGGAGCGCGGCGGTCTCCGGTGGGACCTCGGCCGCCGGTGCGGACTCCGGCGCGCGTTGCGCCGAGTGCGCCCCCGGGCGGGTGCGGCGCTGTTCGGTGAGCTTGCGCTGGCAGGCCCAGCGGGCGAGGGCGTACAACCACGCCTTGCGCTCCCCGGCGTCCGAAGGGCACTTGGCGCCCTGGCGCTCGGCGATCGACAGGGCGTCGCCGAGGACCTCGGTCGCGTCGTCGTGGTCGCAGAGGACGGAGAGGCAGTACGTGAACAGGCCGTCCAGGTACGGCTCGTAGCGCACGGGCGGGTGCTGCGCCACCGAACGGGGCGCACGACGAGCCGCACGGTGTGCGCCGGTGGTGTGCGGGGCGGATTCGGGGCTGCTGCTCATCACCTGGCGACGGTAGACAGCGCGGCCCGCGCCTTTCACAACCCTTGAGCACATTTAACTCATACGGGTGAATTTATCGCTCAAAAGGGGACACCTGGAGCACGTTTCGACGAGTTCCGGAGCGCTGGGCCGGGTCTGCGCCGGCAGCGTTGGCAGCATGGTCAGCGTTGTCAGTAGGGCCCTATACGGTGACGCCATGGCTGCCCGTACGAAAACCGCAAAGGACAGGCCGTCCTACCGCTGTACCGAGTGCGGCTGGACGACCGCCAAGTGGCTCGGCCGCTGCCCCGAATGCCAGGCCTGGGGCACGGTCGAGGAGTACGGCGCGCCCGCCGTACGGACCACCGCGGCCGGCCGGGTCTCCACCGCCGCGCTCCCCATCGGCCAGGTGGACGTCCGTACCGCCACCGCGCGCTCCACGGGCGTGGCCGAGCTGGACCGCGTGCTCGGCGGCGGTCTCGTCCCCGGCGCCGTCGTGCTGGTCGCGGGCGAGCCGGGCGTCGGCAAGTCCACGCTGCTGCTCGATGTCGCGGCGAAGGCGGCCAGCGAAGATCACCGCACGCTCTATGTGACGGGTGAGGAGTCCGCCAGCCAGGTCCGGCTGCGCGCGGACCGGATCAAGGCCATCCACGACCATCTCTATCTCGCCGCCGAGACCGATCTCTCCGCCGTTCTCGGCCATCTCGACGCGGTCAAGCCGTCCCTGCTGATCCTGGACTCCGTACAGACCGTGGCCTCGCCCGAGATCGATGGCGCGCCCGGCGGGATGGCCCAGGTCAGAGAGGTCGCGGGCGCGCTCATCCGGGCCTCCAAGGAGCGCGGTATGGCCACTCTGCTCGTGGGCCATGTCACCAAGGACGGCGCGATCGCCGGGCCGAGGCTGCTCGAACACCTCGTGGATGTGGTGCTGTCCTTCGAGGGCGACCGGCACGCCCGGCTGCGGCTCGTGCGCGGTATCAAGAACCGCTACGGGGCCACCGACGAGGTCGGCTGCTTCGAGCTGCACGACGAAGGGATCACCGGTCTCACCGATCCGTCGGGCCTCTTCCTCACCCGGCGTGACGAGCCCGTGCCGGGCACCTGCCTCACCGTCACGCTCGAAGGCCGCCGTCCGCTCGTCGCCGAGGTGCAGGCGCTCACGGTCGACTCGCAGATCCCTTCACCCCGGCGCACCACCTCCGGTCTGGAGACCTCCCGGGTCTCGATGATGCTCGCCGTGCTGGAGCAGCGCGGCCGGATCAGCGCGCTCGGCAAGCGGGACATCTACAGCGCCACGGTCGGCGGCGTGAAGCTCTCCGAGCCCGCCGCCGATCTGGCGATCGCTCTCGCGCTGGCCTCCGCGGCCAGCGACACCCCGCTGCCGAAGAACCTGGTCGCGATCGGCGAAGTGGGCCTCGCGGGCGAGGTCAGACGGGTCACGGGCGTCCAGCGCAGACTGGCGGAGGCCCATCGGCTCGGCTTCACCCAGGCCCTCGTTCCGACCGATCCAGGGAAGATCCCTGCCGGTATGAAGGTCACAGAAGTCGCCGACATGGGTGATGCTCTCAGGGTGCTGCCGCGCCGGGGTCGTGCGGAGGCCTCACGGGAGGACAACGCTCGCCGGTAGACTTTGCCCTGGTCTCGCCCATCCGTACGAGCCGGAGGAGTGCAGTGGCAGCCAACGACCGGGCATCAGCACCCGGAAAGTCCGGCGCGGGCTCCGGCAACGAAGCGCTGATGCGCGCCTCACTGAGCGCGGTCGCGCCGGGCACGGCCCTGCGCGACGGGCTGGAGCGGATCCTGCGCGGAAACACCGGCGGTCTCATCGTCCTGGGCATGGACAAGACCGTCGAATCGATGTGTACGGGCGGGTTCGTGCTGGACGTGGAGTTCACCGCGACCCGGCTGCGCGAGCTGTGCAAGCTCGACGGCGCGCTCATCCTCGACAAGGACATCACCAAGATTCTGCGGGCCGGCGTCCAGTTGGTCCCCGAGTCCTCCATCCCCACGGAGGAGACCGGCACCCGGCACCGCACCGCGGACCGGGTGTCCAAGCAGTGCGGCTTCCCGGTCGTCTCCGTATCCCAGTCGATGCGGCTGATCGCGCTGTATGTGAACGGCGAGCGCCGGGTCCTGGAGGAGTCCGCGGCGATCCTGTCCCGGGCGAACCAGGCGCTGGCCACCCTGGAGCGGTACAAGCTCCGTCTTGACGAGGTGGCGGGCACGCTCTCCGCGCTGGAGATCGAGGACCTGGTGACGGTCCGGGACGTGACGGCGGTGGCACAGCGGCTGGAGATGGTGCGCCGGATCGCCACGGAGATCGCCGAGTATGTGGTGGAGCTGGGCACCGACGGCCGGCTTCTCTCCCTCCAGCTGGACGAGTTGATCGCGGGCGTGGAGCCGGAGCGGGATCTGGTCGCGCGTGACTATGTGCCCGAGCCGACCGCAAAGCGGGCCCGTACGGTCGACGAGGCACTCGGCGAACTGGACTCGCTGAGCCACTCGGAGCTGCTGGAACTGCCCACCGTGGCAAGGGCGCTGGGCTACAGCGGAGCGCCGGAGACGCTCGACTCCGCGGTCTCGCCGCGTGGTTACCGGCTGCTGGCCAAGGTGCCGCGGCTGCCCGGCGCCATCATCGAGCGGCTGGTCGAGCACTTCGGCGGCCTCCAGAAGCTGCTGGCGGCGAGCGTGGACGATCTCCAGACGGTGGACGGCGTCGGCGAGGCGCGGGCGCGCAGCGTCCGCGAGGGCCTGTCGCGGCTCGCGGAGTCCTCGATCCTGGAGCGGTACGTCTGATCCCGTACGAGCGCCCGTACGCCGCGCGGGAACGGGAGCGGCAACGACAACGCCCCGGCCGATGAGGATGCTGTTGGTTAATTCGGGCTGAGCGTGACGTCGGCCTTCAAGACCTGGTTGAGGTCTTGAAGGCCGACGTTGTCGTAGGGGGTGGGTGCGG
>NZ_JBHWGS010000037.1:0-11465 GCF_042732975.1 Streptomyces sp. NPDC059743
GGGTATAAGACTGCTTCGCAGGTCTTCGAGGGGAACCTCGCGCGTTGCGCGAGGTCTGACGAAGTGGCACCCCCAGCTTCGCTGGGGGCTCTCGGACTCTGCGCTGCGCTTCGAGTCCGATGTTTCCTTCCGCGTTGCTCCAGGAAACTGAGGCTGCTAACGCAGCCTCAGGCGGTTCCGGTTCCCGGAACCTTGAGGGCCCGTCCGCTGCGCTCCTTGACCCTAACCCGCTTCGCGGGGCTGGCTATCAGGATGAGGGCCGGGGTGCTTCCTTCGGTAAGGACTTTGGGGGAATCCGGATTCGGGGGTAGTGCCTCTGGAGGTGGAGGTTCTGGAGGAGTGTGGGTGAGAGGTTCGGGAGTGATGTCGTCCGGCCTCGTTGGGCAGGCCCTTGGAGCCCCGATGGCAGCCGAGTTCCTCCAGATCGTCAACGACGCGCAACTATCCAGGTCCGGCTCTTCGTCAACGGAAGTTCAGGTGGTCCCGGTCTACGAGTTGGCCGTGCCGGCGATGGTGAGGACGGTCATCGTCGATGCATCGCGGCCGAGGAGTAGGGCGTCTCACTGGCTATGCAGAGCTGCCTCAAATCGTGAAGCATTGCAGGTCAGAGGGTTGCTCGAAGACCTTTAGCCTGCAATCCAACTGAGACGACACACCTGTCAACGAGCAAGCACGCGCCCGGGCCGAGCTGGCCGCCGCCGCGTTCGGGCTCCCACAACCGGGCAGGGGGCTGGTCACCGCGATGTGCGCGTTCCGCGGCCTCCTGGTGCTGGGCTGATGGTGATGGTGAGCTCGACCTGGTCGTGGCCGGCCAGCTGGCCGATGTCGGCGAAGGACCGGGGGTCGGTGTGCAGGACGGCGGTGACCAAGGGGGCGGGCCGATCGTCAAGGGCCAGCGCAAGCGGCCGGGCAGCGGCCTTGGCGATCCAGCCGAGAGGGAGCCCGTTGTGCTCGACCCGGATGGCGTTTGGATCAGACGGGTTGTCGTGATCGCGGACGAGGTCGAGGACGGTTCCTGCGGCCAGGTTGGCGATGTACCCGTCGCTGTAGGCGTGCCGGACGCCGCGCAGGGGGGTGGTGAACGTTCCCCGGCCGCTGAGGATGGTCTTCTGGACGTTGCGGGGGCTGCGACGCTCTATGCTGCGGATGAGCAGGGCCGCGATGCTGGGGGTGGTGATGGCGGTGATCTCGTCGGTGGTCAGGTCGCCGAGCCAGCCGGTGAAGTCGGAGAAGGACGGCTCGGGGACAGGGCAGCGTGCGGCCAGGTCGATTGCCGCGCTGCGCTGGTGGATGCCCAGGCTGGCGGCGTAGCAGGCAGGGGCGGTGTCGACGCCGTACTTGAGCATGGCGGGCAGAGTGGCGAGCGGGCCTTCGGGCGTGATGCCGTAGCGGGTCTCCAGGATCTGCAGGATCGAGGAGACGGCCCAGGCCAGGTCCTGGACGATCACCTTGTCGATGTAGTCCGACGTGACCGTGATGTCCTTGGCGTCGAGGAGCAGCTCGTAGTGGTTGTGGATCTCCTGGAGCGTCCAGCCGGCGATCCAGTCGCCAGCGAGAGGGACGACCGCCCCGATCGGCCGGTCCTTGGCCGTGGCGCTCCGGTGGAGTTCCTGGATCTTGGTGGCGGCGGTCAGGACGGTGTCGCGCAGTGCCGGCCATGTCGCGGGGTCGAGGAGCCCTGGGTGCTCGGTGAGGGTGTTCGCGACCTGCTCGGCGGCGGTGATCGCGTCGAGGCCGCCTTGCAGGCTCAGTCCTGTGCGCAGGATCGCCGCGCGGGCAGCCGGGTCGGGGAGCTGGCGGGCGAGCGCGGCGACGCGGCGGGCGGTGTACCGGGCGAGCGGCTTGAGGGACCACTCCTGGGCGCCGATCTGGTGGCCGCCCAGGGTGTGCGCGAGCAGGTCGTGTGCTGCGTCCTCCAGCAGCTGCTGGTCGGGGGTGTCGACGACCTCTTCGGCGAGCATCGTCAGGAGCTGGAGATCGAGACCCTGCGCCCAGTCGGTGAGTTCTTCCTCCTCTGGGTCGGGCAGTTCGATGTCCGTCAGGTTCTGTCCAGGGGCAGGGCGGGCGCCCAGTCTCGTGATGACGAGGCGGCGGTAGAGCGCGCCGATGGTGGACAGGACCGGTTCGATGTTGTCCTTGTCGAGGTAGCGGCGCCGAAGCTTTCGGGCGTCCTGGGCGTCCTTGGCGATGAGGACGACGTGGCCCTCGGTCTCCTGGAAGGCTCGGCCGGCGCGCCCGGCGGCGTTCCAGAACTCGCGGACGCCGATCTGCTCCTGGTTGCGCCAGGTGCTGTGCACCAGCACGGTCTTGACCGGCAGGTTCATGCCCTGGGAGAGGGTGCTGGTGGCGCACAGCACGCGCAGTGCGCCGTCGCGGTAGGCTCGTTCCAGCAGGTGCCGGACGGCCTGCGGGACCGTGCCGTGGTGGTAGGCGATCCCCTGGACCACCATCACGGTGAGTTCGTGCTCGTCGCCGAGGTGCTCGGCGATCCGCTCCGCGAGCGCCAGGCGTTGGTCTCGCTGGTTTCGCACGCCGAGCACCGGGGTGTCGGTCTTCTTCAGTGCCGTTTGCAGAGCGCGCGCGGCGGCCTGCGCGTAGGTGGGTTGGGTCGTGGAGATCAGTACCGGGCCGAGGCGTTCGAAGTGCAGCGCCAGCGCGGCCGCGACGTCTTTGGTGGCACGTGGGGACAGCCGGCTGCGGGTGAGGTGGCGGGTAAGCACCTTGGGCACGAAGAAGTCTCCGCCCTGGGCGGTGCCGTAGTGGATGCTGCCGGTCTGTCCGTCCTTCTCTTGCCCCCGCCAGGAGAACACCCCGGTGCGTAGCTGGGAGGGCGACCAGTCGATCTTCGCGTGGTTGGTGCCGTCGGCGGTGGGCTCCAGCCAGCGGGCGATGTCTTCGCCGTTGGGCAGGACCGCGGACAGTAGGACGATCCGCGCCTGCGGGGTGGTGCGGCGGATCCGGGTGAGGACCATCTCCAGACGGAGGCCGCGGGCGGAGTGGTCGATGGAGTGTCCTTCGTCGACAAGGACCAGGCGCAGTCGGTCGGCGAGCTCAGGGGTGTTGCGCAGCAGCAGGTCGAGCTTCTCGGTGGTGACGACAAGGACGTCGGTGTGGTCCAGGAGCTGGTTCTCGTAGCGGACGTGTTCGGCGCCGCCGAAGAGGGAGGAGACGCGCAGGCCGACGAGTTCGAGGCTGGCGGCGAGGTGCCGTTCGACCTGGGCGGCGAGCGCGCGGGTGGGCACCACGTAGACGGCCAGCGGCGGGTCCATGAAGCGCAGGAGTAGCCCGAGGGGGTTGTCGTTGGCCTCGCTGGTGTCGGCGAGGGCGTGGAGGATGGCCCATTCGGCGATGTGGGTCTTGCCCGCGGAGGTGGGCATGGTGACCGTGAGGTTGTGGGCCCGGGCGTCGAGCAGGCCTGCGTCCAGGGCGGTGCGTTGGGAGGGCCAAACCTGGGTGAGCGGGCGGTCGGAGACGATCAGGGCTTTGATGTAGCGCTCCCAGGTCATCGACCAGCTGGAGGCGCGGCGCAGCAGGAGCCACGGGGAGGTCGCGACGATGTCCTCGACAGCGTGCGCGAGGGAGTCGACCAGGGTCCAGGTGTCCACGACGGAGGCCTGGAGCAGGATGGAGGCGGCCTGCTCCAGGTCACTGACCGCGGCGCGCCCGGCCGTGCGGTCGCCGGTGCGCCACAGCGAGGCCAGCGAGCGGGCCGAACGGCCGACCAGGCCGTAGGCGGCCAGCACAGCGAGGTCCGACTGCTCGGCCCGGCCTGCGGCGAGCGCGGCGGTGAGTGCGCGGCCGAGGCGTGGCAGTTCGCTTGCTGCGGCGGCGCCGAGCCGGGCGACGGTGTCGATGTCGCGGCGCAGCACCGCGCCGGCGGCCTCGGCGATCCGGTACGGGGCGGCTGCGGTCAGAGCGTCGATGTCGGGCATGTCCCCGTAGGAGAACAGGTCCCCGACTTCCTGCTGGAAGGTGCGGGCGATGGCGGTGGCGTTGGCCTGGTAGCCGGCCAGGCTCCACGTCGTCGCCGAGATCGCCAGCAGCTCGATCCGTGTCTCCGGCTCGTCCGCCCGCGCGGCGAGGTCGGCGTAGGCCTGGGCTATGTCCGGCAGGGGCCCTGGGGCCGCGCGGCGCTCGCGCGGGGTGCGGGCCAGCTGCCCGAGCCGGGCGAGGGAAAGGCCGCGGCGCAGGGCATCGGGGTCGTAGGTGTAGTCGGCTGTCCCTTCGGTGCTGATCTGTTCGGCCAGGACGTGGGAGCGCAACTGGCCGCGCAGGGACGCGGACGCCTCTCCCGTGGACAGTGCCTCGTCGCCGAGACGCCGTACGGTCCCGTCGTCGTCCCTCACGCTGTTCCCGCCGCCGTTCCGTTGTCCGTGCCTCTGCTGGTGGTGCTGCCGGGGGCCGTTTCTGCCGCCTCGTAGACGCGGCCGACGAACTCCTTGAGATCGTCGATCTTGACGACGGTCAGCTCGGTGCGCTGGGTCACCTTCGCGCCGAGCCCGGCCACGATGTCCTCTTTCCATGACGCCGCGTCGTGGACGAAGAGCATGTGCCGCTCCACCCGGCGCCGCCCTGGCTCGCGCAGCAGCGCGCCGAGCCGGCGGGCGAGGAACACCTGCCCGCGGTCAGCGCAGCGCGCCATGAGAAAGTGGATGCTCTCGTCCAGCCTGTCCAGGACCTTCTCCAGGCTGTCGTACGCCTCGCTGCCGACCCGGTTGTCCCGGGAGGCGCGGGTTTTCACCTCCGGCACGGCGATCGCCGGAGGGTCCTGCCGGAAGCGGAACGCCAGCACGTCCGTGCCCTGCACGGCCTGGGCCGGGGTCTGCTTGTAGCGCAGTTTCAGGACCGGGACGCACCACCGGCGCACCCTACGGTAGAGGGCGCCGGTGACGATCTCCCCGAAGTCCCCGTGCCGGATCTTGCGGTCCACGGGGAACTTGTTCTTCCGCAGGTAGCCCGCGACCTCCGGGGCGCCCAGGTCGTCGAAGACGTTGGCGAGCTCGCCGGGGACCAGGTAGTTGCGCATCACCTCGTGGCCCAGCCGTTCGACAAGCTCGTCGTCCTCGATCAGCCCGTCGTCGGCGAGCAGCTGGTACTCCAGCAGCCCGTCCGGCTGCTCCACGTCCTGCGGCCTGAGCCACTTGTCGAACACGCGCCCTTGCCCTCCCCCGGCGCTGCGCCTGGTCGGCGAGCGCACCTGGGCCAAGGCTAGGCCAGCACGTGCCGTCGGTCTCCATCCCGGGGCTGCGGGCCTCCTTCAGCCTGATGGACGCGCAGATCCATCAGCTGCCACGTCCCGGCCAGGTGTTCGCCGTCATGCGCGAGGTACAGCGGGCACTCCCCGCCGAGCCTGGTCACAGCCCGGCCGGGCCGGCCTCGATCCAGATGCTCTGGTGCGGGAAGTCCTGCCACTCCTTCAACGCGCGGTCGTAGACCGTCTCATCGCCCCGGGCCCAACGGGGTGAGGAGGCCCGGGAGCTCGTGCGGGCGACCAGTGACTTGGAGCGGGATCTGGCTGGGCGGCTCGGTGCGCTGCACACGCCGGGGCCGGTCTGGGGGACGGGGAACGGGTAGTCGAGCCCGTACCGCCTGCGGGATGGGCCGAGCTTCGGGGCGAGGCCGATGAGGAGGCGGCCGGGCTGGACCGGGAGGCGCTGCGGCGGCGAGCGGACCGTCCGGTGCCCGAGGCTGACCGCGGCCGCTGGGGGTAGCCGCCGGCACGCCGCCGCCTTGGTACATGCTGGCGGCGGGCGGAACGGTCAGGGGCCGCCCCGTGGCGGCCCCCTTCTCGATGCCCGAGTCGCAGGACCTGCGGGGCCGGTGGATGCCTCCTCGCCGCGACCGCCCCGGATGGGTGCCCGTCTTGCGAAGGGTCGTAACCGGGCACGCAGTGGACGGTGCGCCGATGCCGTGTCCGGAGGGCACGCTGCAAGGAGCTACCGATGGCGGCGGCGGTCGCGCCACCAGGCAAGTCGATGCGCGGACTCCTGGGGGAAGACCGACTGCAGGGCTACGACCCCAGGCCGAGGACGAGGCAGCCGAACGCCGTGGCGGCCATCCACCACGGGGCGCCGGTCAGTGCCACCACCAGGGCGGTGACGCCGGCGGCCAGCAACGAGATCAGCGGTCGTGCATTCATGGCGAGGGCTCCCCCATTCAGACGGACACCCCGGTGCGGGGTGCGAATGCCGTGCCCGGATTGTGCGCAGGCTGCGCGTCCAATTCACAGACGAGAGGGGTATGCGTTGTATCGGTGGGTGTCACATGCGGAATCCGTACTTATCGAAGGCGCGGCGCCAGGCCGCCTCCATGGACTGCTCCAGGATCAGGGAGCTGCGCCGGTGGGCCGCGCCGGCCAGCCACTGGAGCAGGTCGGGCGGCGATCCGGCGACTAGTTCGGCGGCGACTGACCAGCCAGGCCAGGTCCAAGATGAGCGGGGGACGAGGAATTTCGGCCTCTTGTGTGGGGCGTAGCTGCAGGTGAGGCGCTGGAACGTGCGGGCGTGGCCGCGGGCCTCCCTCAGCTTGTCAAGGTAGCGCGCGTCGGCCCCGTCGGCTGCTGCCCAAGCGATGAAGTCATCCATGATCTGAAGCAACGCGGCGCGGGCCTCGGCCATGAGTTGGTGCTGCTCCTCGCCAGTGATGAATCCGAAGCGGTACGCGTGGTCGGCGGGTACCTCCAGCGCGATGCGCAGGGAAGGCTCTTCGGCGAAGGTGTGGTTCCAGTCGATGAGGACGGCCTCGATGAAGCCGAGAACCTGCCCGGGGCGCAGTCCGGCAGCCGCGGCGGCGATGGGTTCGAAGCCCGGCACGGGCCGGTGCCCGGGTGAGCCCTCTGGGGGCAGGAGCGGCCAGTAGGCCTGCCGGTTGCGGTAAGGGAAAGCCAGGAGCCGGCCCTGCGCGGCCCAGGTGACGTACGGCCCGGAGACGGCCGGGGTTGGGGCGTGAGCCAGCCATGTGGGCGGGGTACGCAACAGCCAGCCGGGGGAGACGGGCTCCTCCATCACGCCGGCGGCGGGGTCGTTACGCGTGCGCCCGACAAGCCAGTCCTCGAAGTACTCAAGGTCCACCCTGCGCCGCGCGCGCCAGACCGCCGTGCCGCCCCGGCCTGTCCAGTCATAGCTCGTGCTCCCGCGCCGCCTGCGCCAGCGTCGTTCTTCCCTGTCGTCGCCCTGCAGGAGACCTTGGTACAGCTTTTCCCACGGCTTGTCCTGCTCATGCAGGGCCTGCTCCCGTTCCTCGGCTCGGGGGCCGGTCAGGTAGCGGCGGGCAAGGAAGGTCGCGCTCTCGAAACGCGTCAAGGCATGCCATGACTCCTCCCGTTCCAGGGCTTCCGCGACGCGCAGGATGTGCTGGTCGGTGAAGTCGAGTGGGGCGTCGGTCAGGTGGAGTTCTTCGCGGATGGCTGTCGCGGCCCGCAGCCAGTCATTCTCCGGGCGGGTGCTGGTGGAGGCGGCCGCCAGCCGCCACAGGCCAAGGGCAGCTCCGTGGCGCAGCAGGGGCATCAGGCCGTTGAGGAAGTCGTCGTCGAAGGCTTCGGAGCGGGCGATGGCGGTCGTCACCGCGTCGGTGAGCATGCGGCCCTGGTAGTCGCGATAGGCGCGGGGGTGCTGTCCCGGCAGCCGCAGGGAGACGGCGCGGGCCCGCTCCAGCAGGCCGGCGGGGGCCCTCACTCTCAGGGGCACGTCTGTCCGGGGGTCCCCCCGCCAGCGCGGGGGCGAGGGTAGCGCAGGACGGTAGAGATGTGAGTCAGGCGGTCCTCGGGCAACTCGTGTCCCTGGGAAGCGACGTGGTCGGCCAGCAGCTGACGGACCGTCTCGTCCCGGGAGGTGCCCCGCCGGGCCGTGATCCGGCTCAGTGCTTCCAGGGCGCAGGGCGCGATGCGGACGTTGGTCTCTGAGTTGCCGGACACCTCGAGCTGACCCCCTTCTCGGGGCCTTGCTGCCCCTGATCAGGATGGGGTGTACATGGGAAGGTCGGTGCGCGTCTGATGGATCCCGCGGTCCTGGACCCGACAAGACCCAGCTGCTGCCGTGACTCGGCAAGACGCTTCCGTCACCGTAATGGGATTCTCACTGCACTTGCGGTCTTCTCACCCAATTTGCTGCAGCCCAGGTCAACCACACTGCGAGCAGTACGAAGAGGCATCTCACCACGATCACGGCCTGGTGGTTCTGGTCCGCGAGATGCCCCGACACGCGGCGCCCGCCGTCCGCGACCGCGTGACCCACCAGCGCGCCCGTGAGATCGCCGGCGGCCTCGGTGCCGCGTACCAGGCCGGACCGATGGGCCTCTCGCCGAGTCGGATGAAAGGTGAGGGGAGACGGTCGTCGAGCTCGACGTGGGAGAGGTCGACGAGCCAGGAGCAGCGCGCGGCTGAGCTGCGCCTGGAGGCCAACGCTCCCTCTGCCGACTGTAGCCGCGTTTACCTCAATGTGCCCTGGAAACAGCCTGGTTGGAGGCCTATTCACCCGATCTGGTGAACCCTGCCAGTACGATTCGCCGCTGCGTCGGCAGGGGTGGCAGATTCCGTGGTGCACGTCGGTGGTTCGTCACCGGCGTCCGCCTCGTGCCGCCGTCGGCGGAGCAGGAACCAGCTGCGAGATGTCCAGGCACCACCCGGTGCTGTTGGGGCTGATCGTTCTTCGGACGTTGGCAGGTGAACCGTACGGGGCGGGAACCGCCGCACACCCTTTCGCGGGTGTCGGCCTGTTCCTTGTCGGCACGAGGCTTCGGGCTCGGGCGCGTGAGTCGCTCCCGAGAGGCGGGAGCTTCTGTGCTCGCCCGGCACGGCCGGGTGGAAGGACAACATCGTGGTCGCGAAACAACCTGATGGCATCTACCCGCGCATCGGCACCGACATCTGGGGCCGGAATCTCGCGGACGCGATCGAGAACACGTGCGCCGAGCACAGGGTCGTACCACCGCCCCGGCAGGCGATCATCGAGGGTCTGGCCGCCTCTCTCCCGGACACCGAGATCAAGGCCCTGATCACGACCCAGCGCGGCCGGAAGGTCCTCAAGCCCTCCGCCTCCCGGATCGTGCAGGCGGGTGCCGAGAAGGTGCTCCTGCTGATGTGCGACGTCCACGGTGCCGCAGTGGCCCCGTGGGATCTCAACGACCGTACCGTCAGCTCCTGGTCCCAGCCCGTCCCGGAGGCCAGCCAACGTGTCGAGGACTTGGTCGCCACCGAGCTGGCGCTCCAGGAGGCCGAGAAGACCGTAAAGCTGGCCGACAAGGCGCGGGAGAACCTGCGCCGCGCGGCCGGGGATGACACGTACGCCGCACAGGCCCTGACGGCGGCCACGCAGAAGCACCAGGACGCCGTCCGCCATGTGAGGGAGCTCGAAGGTCAGCGTCGGACGCTCCTCGGCGCCCTCGGCCACCGTCGGCCGCGTCCGGTGGTCCGTGCCGTGCAGGAGGACGGGGAGGTGAAGGCGGCGCTCGTCCTAGCTGAGCAGCCGTACGAGGTGGCTGTCCACCTGCAGCGGTATGCCGCTGACTGCCTGGAGCGCGCCGGGAAAACTAGGGGGTACGACCTGGCCGAGTCCCTCGTGGACGCGGGTCAGCTCTCCAAGGGTATGAACGTCCTGCAGCAGTGGCAGATCGCCCATCCCGACGGCACAGTGGCCAAGCTGTGGCGGCTGGCCGCCGTCACCGGGAACAACCGTGCGCTGGCCCGTCTGAACGTCTTCCGTGTGCGTCCGGAACACCTGGTCACGGGAATGCCCCAGTCCCTCGTGCCGATGCCGAAGGACAAGGCCGATCCCGGACTGCTGCTGCTGAGCATGCGGGAGATCCTGAACCGGCTCTCCGTCCGGCTCAACGAAGTAGGCGCCAAGCCGGAGACGGGTCCCGACGACCCGTCGATCCGCGCTGGGAAGATCGCCACGGTGTCCGCGGAGATCGTGATCGGCTGCACCAAGCCAGCAGCGCTGGAGCACGTTCTGCGGGCGCTGAACGTCAACGATCACCTGCGCGGCATCCAGCCCTACGACGAGGACGCGCGCCTGATCGCCCTGTTCGCGACGCTCGTCGACTCCTACACCCGGGAGTCCCTCCTCGCGGACGCGCTCACCGAGGCCTTCCCCGACGCGCGCGGCGCGGACCTGCTCGATCTGGTCGGGGTACGCGACGCGCTGACCGCCAACGGGCCGCTCGACCCCCTCGAGCCGCTCGTTCCCGCGGGCGACGCAGTCTCCCCGCTCGTGCTGCGGGACATCGCAGTGCGGGCCATCACCGCGCTCGTGTTCCCCGAGATCCCGCCCGAGGGCCCGCAGAAGACGGGCGGGCGCACCGACACCGGACAGTTCTGGCCGGTCGTCAGGGGGGCGCTACAGGAGTCGGCGTGGAGCCAGATCCGGTCGAAGACGGCCGAGGCGCGCACGCGTCTGTGGTCCGCTGCCGTCGCGCAGCTGTTCCTGCACCGGGGCAACATCCTCTCCGCGGCCGGCTTCTTCGGCACCGCGGAGACCGCGAAGGGTGCCGGGCAGGACCCGCGGGCTCTGGCGGCGCTTCTCCTTGGAGCTGAGGCCGGTGACGCGACTGCGTGGGCCGCGTTGGTCCAGCGGATGGCTCCAGCGCTGATTCACGCGCCGCAGCCGTTCATCACGCCTGGGCAGGGAAGCGAGGCGGGAGGCGGTCGCAAGGGTGTGCGCCGCACTCCCAGGAACGCACTCGCCGCCCTCACGATGGCGTACACCGCTCCGGGCGTCAGCCGGGCCCTTCTCATCGCGTTCGCGAAGGCCGTGCTGGAGCACCCGGACGCGACGCAGCCGCCCGAGGCGGAAGATGGCAAGCCCCTCGTCTGCTATGGCGAGCAGCACTTGGCGGAAGGGGACCGGACGGCGATCACCGCGGGAATGGTGGTGGCTCCGGACACCGAGGGCCGGCCCACCCATCACGTCGCGGACAAAACGTGGTTCGACGAGACGTTCCCTGTGAACCTCGGCCGCCCGGACCCGGCATCCGCCGGGAACAGCACCAGCTCCTCCATGGCCGTCGGCACCCTCACAGGCCCCGGTTTCGCCACCACGGCGCACGGGGCGCCGCTGGCCGATCCGCGCGATCAGCTGGCAGCGCTGCGGCGGGAGCTGCCCGCCCGGGTCGAGCTCGTCGGGGGGAGCTACCAGCAGGCCGTGGACGCCGCTCACACCCTCATGACGGACTTCGAGGAGGCGCGCCGCCTGCGTGCCCAGCTCGGAGAAGAATCTCTGTCAGCCGAGCAGCGGATCGAGTGGATGGAGAAGCTGACGAAAGCCCGGGCCGCCGCGCAGGCCAGCGTGACGACGCTGGAGCAGGTGGAAGCGCTGGTCCTGCAGATCTGACCGGTGCGGTAGAGGCCCGCGTTCGTCGTGTATGGGCGGGCCCCTAGGCCGCGTATCGGGTCGTGATCAATCTGCGGGATTTGCCCTTGTGGTGGAGCCTGGACCGGTAGACCGTCTTGAGTGACGCGAGTGCAACTG
>NZ_JBHWGS010000038.1:0-10221 GCF_042732975.1 Streptomyces sp. NPDC059743
GGTCCGCAACGACTGACAGAGCCGAGGCCTGGCCATGGCCGCCGCCCTGACCTGCTACAAGAAGCTCGCGAAACTTGCCACGTGAGACAACCTCTAAGTCAGTGACGGTCTTCGGTGATTAATGTTTGTGGTGCCGATGAGACTTCCGCCCGTCGTCCGAATTCCCTGTAATTCTATGAGGAACGAGCCTCGTACGGCTCAAAAAGGAGAATCCTGTGAAAATGAGATCGTTCAGGCGTGCGAGTGTCGCGGCCATGACGGCAGTTGCCGGAGTGGCGATGCTCTTCTCGGCGACACCGGCATCCGCCGCAAACCCTCCCTACGACGGCTGCCCCGGGTGGGCGATCTGCCTCTATGAGCACGAGAACGGAGGGGGTTCGAAGGTCATCATCACTCCCGACGTATTCGGCAGGATAACGACTTTCTCGGTTGCCAAGGCTCATTTCCTGAACGGGAAAGGGGCCAATGACCAGGTCACGTCCTGGCTGAACAACACGAACTGCGAAGTGCGCTTCTACGACCAGGCTCCCTCACCCGCCGGATGGACCGGGTACCCCTTGATGATTGACCGTACGCCGCACGACAATTACGGCGCCAGGGGCGACTGGACCGGCACCAATCACAACGACTGGCTCAGCGGGGTTGACTACCACTGCAGGTGACAGCCCGGTCCTGCCTGACGCGGTGGCCATAAGCCGTGTTCAAGGCGCCGGCGGGATGATGCCGGCGTAGATATGCAACCAGGGCTGTTGTAAGGCCATGTGGTCTTGCAGCCGTACTGGTCAGCGACCTGTTACCGAGATCAACGGAGCTCCGTTGAGTGCGATGATGTTTCATGTCCTCGATGTGCAACGGAGCTGCGACTCTCTGAGTGGCAGGGCTGTTTTCAGAGTCGGAGTGATCTTGTGAGATTGCACGTCACGGCCGTGTGACGGTGCCCGGTTGGGCCCGGTCCGCAAGGTTACAAGGCTCCGGTTGGCGCCGGTTACCGATCAAGTCGCCGACGCGTCAGCGCGTGCGCACACGGGGCTGACGCGGTGCCTGGCCACGTTGCAGCAAACGGCGTGCACGGTTCCCCCGCCCGACACCGCACCCCATCCACATCAACGACTGATCCGCCAAGTCCCCTCCTGTCATGGACCGTTGCAATGATCCGCACCGAGCCGGACTCGTGGCGGACCGCGGCGGGGAGGAAAGAGGGACGGACAGTTGTCCATACGTACGCCGCGGCACAAGTCCCGGCACAGACCGAACTCCTGGCGGGCGGGCGCTGTCGCGCAAGCCCTGTGTGTGGCGATGCTCGCCTCGCTCGTCACACTGTTCGCGCCCGCGTCGGCACTGGCCCTCGACGACGTCAACGAGTCGGCCATCACGTTCAACGCGCAGGGCGGCACTCGGTGGAACTTCGTCAGGTCGGTCCTGATCAAGGACGCCGATGTCGTGGCCCTGCAGGAGACCACGACGCCTCCAGTCGAGGGCACCGGGCGTGAGCTCACCGACAACCTCGGCGACCCATCGGCGACCCCGTCCGGGCTTCCCAGCCTGAAGTACCGCCTCTACGTGCAGCGTTGGGGCAAGCCAGGACGGGGGCAGGCGGAGGGGGCCCTGCTCTACCTGAAGATCCTGGACAAGGCTGCCTGGGGCACCGAGACCGGTACCGACACCGACGACCCGGACACACAGAGCAACACCCAGAAGTCCATGGCGATCTGGTTGCGGAACGCACCCGAGGACCTCGGCGACCTCGCGGCCCGTGTCAAGATTCTTCCCGCCCAGGACGACAGGGGGCGCTGGATCAGGTCCCGCCCCGCGTTCGGGGTGGAGGTCAACGGCACCTGGTACTTCAACATCCACGCCGCGTCGATCCGTTCCGGCGACACGCCCAATCCGCATGCGGTCGCCCTGATCGACACGCTGTCCCAGGCCATGGTCGGCCAGCGGTGGCGGGCCCTGGGCGACTTCAACAGCTCCGCCGCCCCCACGCGCCGCAAATTCCCCAACACGTTCTACGCGACGCAGAACGGTGCCGTGGACGGCTCGCCCGTCCCGACCCAGCTGTCCGGCTTCCCACTCGACTTCATGGTCGCCAGTGATCAGCTCAAGAACCTCGCTGTGTTGCGGAATGGCCAGAACGGTGGCTCCGACCACTGGCCCGTGAGGTTCGCCAAGGAGGGCAGCCGCACCTGCAACTCCGACTGGGGCAATCTGACCGTCTACAACCGCGAGGAAGCTCAGGGCGTCGCGCGTGCGGCGGGGGACGCGTGCGGTCCGCGGCCCGCGGTCATCTCCATGGGGGACAGTTACATCTCGGGTGAGGGTGGCCGCTGGGCCGGGAACGCCGCCGCCTCTGCGGCCGGGTCGGTGTGGGGCACGGACCGGGCCGCGGTGAACTGCAACGGTGACGAGACCGTGTGCGACCACGAACCGTCCAAGGTCTACGGCGACACCGGGTACGACAAGGGCGCGAACGCGTGCGACCGGTCCGACTCGGCCGAGATCAAGGGCTTGAAGACCCCCGACGTGCCACTGGAGCGGCGATTCAACATCGCCTGCTCAGGTGCGACGACGGACAATGTCACCACGACCGGCTTCAAGGGCCAGCGGCCCCAGATCGACGATCTGCGCGACATCGCCCAGAACAACGACGTGCGGACGGTCGTGCTGTCGATCGGCGGCAACGACCTCAAGTTCGCCGACATCCTCCAGGACTGCGTCAAGGCTTACTTCCTTCCGTCCCTGTTCAACAAGGGCTGCCGGGGCAGCATGGAGAATGAGTTCTCCGAGGGCCTCGACCAGGCCCGGGCCAAGGTCGTGCGGACGGTCGAGGCGATCCGTAAGGTACTGCGCGAGGCGGGCCAGGAGGACGGCAGCTACCAGATCGTGCTGCAGTCCTACCCCAACCCCCTGCCACTGGGCCGCGACTACCGCGACCCGGAGAACGCGCCTCTCCCGCCGGCCAACTACAGCCGGTATCTGAGTGGCGGATGCCCCTTCCTGGACGCGGACAGCGACTGGGCGCACACCTCCGTGGTGCCACGGATCAGCTCCATGCTGCACCGTGCCGCGAACGAGGCCGGGGTGTCCTTCCTGGATCTGCAGGACGCCTTCGCCGGGCACGAACTGTGCAGCAGGACGACGCAGCAGGCCAACTCGTCCCACACGCTCACCGCCCCGCTCAGTGCCGACCGCGCCGAGTGGGTCCGATGGGTCCCGTACCTGGTCGAGGGCATCAAGGACCTGCCGTGGCAGGCCCAGGGGAACCAGCAGGAGGCGATTCACCCGAACCACTACGGCCAGCTCGCCCTGTCCGCCTGCTTGACCAAGATCCTGGAAAAGCTCGACGACTCCCCGGCGGCCTCCGCCTGTGTCGGCAAGGCGTCCAGCGCTCCCGGTTCCGTCGACGGGACTGTCAACGACACCGGGCCGGAACTGAGCAGGAGCAACCGCCGTGCCCCCGTGGCGGGGCTCCCGGACTGGAGCCGGGCCGGATACCGGGGCGGAGAGGTGCTGCCCAATGCGGCTTCCTACAACTCCGACCCCACCTGCCACATCACCCCGTCCACTCTTGAACAGCAGTTCAACGTAAAATCCGACGACGGACGCGACGACACGGCGGGGCTGCAGGGTGCCATCGACCAGATCGGCAAGAGGTGCACACCCAGCGCCGCGCCCGGCAGGCTGTCGGTGATCCAGCTACCCAAGGGCGTACTCAACGTCAGCAAACAGCTGGGCGTGGACGCCTCGTACCTGGTGATCCGGGGACAGGGGTCGGATCCGGCGAACGGCTCACGGATCGTCTTCCGCCCCGACGAGAGCACCCGCTACGACACCCTGACGTCCAAGAGCGAGCGCTGGTCTCAGGAATCCATGGAGCACAAGTGCGAATTCACGACGACCAACCTCGTCGGCACCGGTGGCTGGATCTGGCCAGGACGCGGGCTGTTCCGGGTCCAGACCCGGGAGCCCGCCGAGAGGTATCTCGACAGATGCGGCTTCCCCGACAAGATCCCGGAGAACCGCCGCGACCTCTTCGAGGGGTCGATCAACCAGCACTGGGAGTCGGGTATCGAAGTGGGCGGATCCGCAGCCGACGCCAACTACGCCGCGCACCAGGGCGACCGGGTCATCCAGCTGAACGCGAAGGCGAAGATGGACGCCTTCGAGCCGGGCGGCTACCTGTGGGTCGGCGCGGCCAACAGCCTCAAGTTCTACCAGTCCCAGGGAGTGGACGTGGTGAGGACGGACGACCCCCGCATGGACAACCTGCACATGCGCCAGCAGGTTTTCACCATCGCCTCGGTGGACACCTCCCGCCGCACCGTCACGATCGACAAGCCACTGGAGTTCGATCTCCCGGTCGATTCCACTTCCGACGGCTCCCCGCCGCTGGGAGTGGGGGCCGGCAAGCCCTACGCCAGCAAGGTCACCGCACTGAAGATGATCACCGACGTGGGCTTTGAGAACTTCTCCTTCACCCAGGACATCAACGGCCTGCCCAAGCTCACCGGCGGCGCCTACCAGTTCAGCCCGTCCCAAGCAGCCCACAACTACGGCAACATGGCACCCGACTACGCCATGCACGGCATCGTCTTCAAGTGGGCCGCCAACTCCTGGGTGCGCGGCGTCCGCGCCGACATGGCCGGCTCGCATCCAGTCGTCACCGAAGTGGCCAAGAACATCCAGGTCGAGCACAACGTCTTCGACGGTTCCTGGAACAAGGGCAAGGGCGGCAACGGCTACCTGCGCGGCTCCCGCGTCTGGGACTCGGTCTACGCCTACAACACCAGCCGCAACCTGCGGCACTTCACCTTCCAGTGGGCCTCTTCCGGCAACGTCGCCATCGGCAACGACTTCGACTCCGATCTGAACCTGCACGGCGGCTGGGAACAGCACAACCTGTTCGAGAACAACACCGTGCACGTGCCCTACAACCACTCCTCCAGCGAGTGCGACACCAACTGCGGAGGTGAGGGCGGGGCCGGCGACAAGGGCACCTGGTGGCCGATCTACTGGGCCGCCGGCACCAAGGGCATCGGCTGGTCCGGATCGAGCGGCCCGCAGAACGTCTTCTTCCGCAACACCCTGACCAAGCAGACCACTCCAGGAGGCCCCTACCAGCCCTACCAGCCCTACGCGGACAAATCCAGGGTGTACCAGTTCGGCTCCGCCACCGACAACGCGAGCGCCTTCCGGCATCTGAGGACCGCAGGCGGCCCCATCCTGGACTGGGGCGGCAACGAGGGCCTCGACTACACCCACGGAGACGGCGTCAACGCCTCCAGGACCGACCCCGCACCCTCACTCTTCCTGCGCAACTACCGCTCCTGAGCCGGACCCCGTCCGACTGCGCCCGTTCCCGACGAACCCCGGTTCGCCGGGAACGGGCGCAGAGCGTTGTACGCGGTCCGCGATCGGGCTGCTGAGAAGGTCCGCGGCGGTGACGTCCCAGTTGACTCCGGAGAGCTCATGGCCGGCGGGAACCAGCTCGTAGGTGTGCTCCAGCCACTCTGAAAGCGGTGGCATCGGCAGTTCAAACAGAGCCGCCATGTCACCGGAGCCCAGCTGAAGCCAGGCGGTCGCCCGGTTCTCCGGCTTCGACGGCCACATCAGGGTGTGACCCGGATACGCGCCAAAGGGGCAATGGGATGATCTTGAAGCTTTGAGTGCCCGGTTTCACCTACGGCGGTGGGCGGCTGGGGCACGCTCGTCGACGTGCTGGGCGACCGCGTCGACGCCGGGCCGTGCGTACCGTTCCAGGGACCGTACTGAGGCGTGGGCGGGCGCGGGCCAACAGCATCGGCGTAGACGTGCCGTCTTCCGTGTCATGCGTGAGCGCGCTGCGGCGGAGCCGGTGGAGCGTCCAGCCCTCCAGGTAGTCGAAGTCCTCGGGGCCGGCGAGGGGGTTGGCAAGCAGCCGGGTGTTCTTCTCGGAGATCTCTTCCGCGCGGCGGTAGGACAACCGCGTCCGGCCGGTGGCTGGGCAAATGTCCAGGCTCACAGTCGGTCAAATGCCCAGCTCACGCCGTGGACGGCAAGTGCCTGCGGGAAGCGGTCCGGCAAGACGGCAGCTGCGTCTTCGTCATCACCGCCGTACGCCACGACGACGCCCTGACCGGCGCGCTACGCGAGATCGGCGCCAAAACCAACGAGATCCCCGAGTCCGCCCAGCTCCTGGACGCCGAAGGAGATCGCCGCCTGGGCACGCGGGCACTGGATCATTGAGAACAGTCCAATGGACGTCACCTTCGCCGAGGACCACAGCCAGGTCCGCCGCCACCACACCCCCACCGTCATAAGCACCCTGCGCGACCTGGCCCGTGCCACCCTCCACCACGTCGGCTGGACCAACATCGCCAGCGGCAGACGCGCCCACACCCAACGCGAAACCGCCCTCGCCCTCCACGGAATCCCCTGATCAAGACGGACTATCAAGATTCTCCCCGGGACTCTGCGGCGCCCCCTGTCGGAAATGGTCCGAACCATGCCGGTCCCGCTATCGAGGGCGGGGCACGGTGAGGTAGGTCCCGCCATCGATAGCCGGCCGGATCTCCACCTTGAGAACCGTTCCGTACCGGGCGCGGATTTCTGGCACAGCCTGGGGCCGCAGGGGGTCGATGTGGCACAGGGAGTAGATGGGAGATTCCGGCGGGCAGGCGGGCGCCTCCTTGCCCCCGACTTGGCTCGCAGCAGGCGGGCTTCCGGGGAGGGCTGGGTAGTCCCAACTAATGGTCACGGCTCCGTTTTCCGACTCCAGGTACGGTGCGGGCATCAGTAGCCCGTCCGGGAACACACCCCGCAGCCGGTGATACTCCAGCGCGTAGTCAAGTGATCCCGCAGGCGCGCTCCCCGGGCCGTTGACATTGGACTTCCATCGCACGATGGCCGCGGCCTCGATTCGTCGCAGCACTTCGGTGACCTCACCCTCGACCCCGAATACGGCGCTCATGCTCATCGAACAGGCCATCAGAGGGCCGGAGGCCGGCTCCAAGAAGTTCCCAGTCCTGGGTCCGGTGCACACGTCCTCGTACACGGTGTACCCGTGCCGCAATCCTTTTACGTGGCCTAATCGCGCCGGCAGCGCCCGGATACGCCCCTCCTCCAAGTCTCGCTTCAGCCGTGCGTCGTCCGTGGTAGCCATGGCCCGCAGCTCCCCGTCGCTGGGCAACCGCGAGCACGCACTCGTCATGGCCATCACCAACGCGCACCCCATGGCCAGCACGCCAGTGCCCAGCCCACGGCCTGATCTCATTGCCCGCCCCCGACGTCCGCTCTTCAACCCACCGTCCCGCGCCTCGTACGCCAACGCATGAGTACCCGTACTCAGAGATCCCAAAGGAACGACGTCGCCGGTCCGCGGTTCTTCGGCGAGAGCCCAGAACACCATCGCCTCGAAGTGCCGGCGTCGCCGACACCCGAGCCGGGTTATTGTCCCAGATCGCTTTCTGCCAGCTCTGGCTGGCGGTGATCTCATTAGGGCTGCCGCTGTGTCTAAGCGTTGTCCCGTAAATGATCTACGGCATGCTGGCTGACCTGCCCGGTTTTAGGTCACCCGGCCAGGGTGAGGTTGTGGAGACGGGCTACGCCGAGCATTGCGTGGTGGACGCCATCGCCTTTGAGGCGGCAGTCGCGGAGGATCTTCCAGGTCTTCATGCGGGCGAAGGCGTGCTCGACGCGGGCTCGAACCTTGCGGTGCGAAGTGTTGTGTTCCTCTTTCCAGGCGGGGAGTTCGGTCTGGCCGGCTTTTCGGGGGTGCGGGATGATCAGCCCCGTTCCCCGGTAGCCGCCGTCGGCGATGACCGTGGTGCGGCCGACAGCGGCCTTCGCGCCGGACTCCTCCCGGGCCCTGCAGTCGTTGCGGTTGCCGGCCAGGGGCCGCCCGACGGCCACGACAAGCCGGGTGTCGGCGTCGATGACCACCTGGTGGCTGGTCGAGTACCGGTAGTTCTTCGACTGCCCGGCGACGCTGTGGTCGCGGGTGGGAACCAGGGTGCCGTCCACGATCAGCACGGTGTTCTTGCGGAACCGCTTGCGGGGCTCGGGCGCGAGCAGCGGGCCGAGGTGACCGACGAAGCGGCCGGCGGCCGACTTCGGGACACCGAACAGCGGCGTGAGCTGCCGCAGGGTCAGGTTCGTCCGCCAACAGGCCGCCACCAGCAGTACCCGGTCCTCCAACGGCAAAGACCAGGGACGACCTTTGCCCACCGGGTCAGCACCCTCCCGCCGCAGCGCGGCAACGAGCTTGCTGAACTGCCGCGGGCTCAAACCGCGGAACGGAGCTATCCACGAGAGCTCCGACGCCGTGATCACACCAGCCACAGCAAGATCATCTCACCTACGACCAGCACTTACAGGACAACGCTTAGTAGTACCCCTTCGCCCCGTCAAGCAGCTCCCTCACGATGTCCGCATGCCCCGCGTGCCGTCTGGTCTCCTCGGCGAGATGGATGAGCATCCAGCGGAGGTTGGCGTTGCCGGAGCGGCAGCCGGGGTGGCGGCTGACGTCATCCAAAGAGGCCGAGGCCACGATCTCGTTGCTCCCGGCGCACTGGGCCTCGTACGACGCACACGCGCGGCCGGGAGTGCGCCCCATCGCTTCGAGGGAACCGGATGCGCACCGCCGGCCGTGGTTCAGGCCCGGGTGTAGCCGCCGTCGGCGAAGAGTTCGGCGCCGGTGACGAACGACGAGGCGTCCGAAGCCAGGAAGAGGGCGGCCTCGGCGATTTCCTCGGCGTCGGCCAGCCGCCCCAGTGGCACGACGGCCTCGGCGAACCGGTCGACGTCCGGCCCCGCGGCGCCCAGCAGGCCGGGGGTCCGCGTGGGTCCCGGGCTGAGCACGTTGACGCGGAATCGGCGCTCCCGCGACTGCCGGGCCCAGTTGTGCACGAGGTTGCTCACCGCCGCCTTCGAGGCGCTGTAGACCTCGAGTTGCTCATTGGGCCGCATGCTGTTGCTCGAGCCGACGACCAGGATGGAGGCGTTCTCCGCCAGCAGCGGAAGCGCCTTCTGAACGGTGAATAGTGGGCCCTTGACGTTGACGGCGAGCGTCAGGTCGACGTTCGCCTCGGTGTGGGCGCCGAGCGCGGCGTCCGCGACGATTCCCGCGTTGGCCACCAGCACGTCGATGCGTCCGGCCTCCTCGCGGACTCGCGCGTAGAGCGCGTCCAGGTCGGCCAGGACCGAGACGTCGGATCGTACGCCGGTGGCCGCAGGGCCCATCTCCTTGACTGCCGCTTCGAGGCGGTCGATGTCCCGGCCGGTCACGAAGACCCGTGCGCCCTCCCGGATGAAGCGGTGGGCGATGGCCAGCCCGATCCCGCTGGTCCCTCCGGTGATCACGGCCACCTTCTCCTGCAGCACGCCTGGCATGTGGAACCCCTTCAGTTGTGGAATGGATCGTCCATAACGTTAGGCAGTAATGGACGATCGAGTCAAGAATGGATAGGCTGAGACCATGCCGAGACCACGCGCATTCGACGAACGCCAAGTCCTGGAGCGGGCCCGGGAACAGTTCTGGGCGACGGGCTATGCAGGAACCCGGATGGACGACATCGCCCAGGCGACCGGCCTGGGCAAGGGCAGCCTGTACGGCGCATTCGGCGACAAGGGCAAGCTGTTCCACCGTGTATTTGGCGACTGGTGCACCGCAGTCGTTGAGGTGGCCGAAGCGCGGCTGGCAGGTGGCCCGGACGCAGAGGCCTTGGCCCGGCTGTCGGGATACGTGCACCTGATGGCGGAGAACACCGCCTCCGACACCAAGCGCCGCGGGTGCCTGTTGGCCAAGGGCGCGGCGGAACTGGCCCAGCACGATCCGACGGTCGCCGGACGGTCGGCCGAGACCATGACGGCACTGCTGACCCTGCTGCGGACGGAGATCAGCGCCGCCCAGCGTCACGGCGACATCGATGGCGCTGCGGATCCGGAGCGGTTGGCGGCACTGCTGCTGACGGTGGTCCGAGGTATCGAGGCGGTAGGCAAGGCCGGCCTGGACCCGGAGACGCTGCGGAACATTGCAAACACCGCACTGGCGGTCCTGCCCATGCCCGAGGGGCAGAAACGCCTCGCACCCGGGCGCAGTCCGGCCCGCGAGAACTAACTTGGTGCCATCACGGCCACATGATCCGCCGGACAGTGCCTAGGTGTATTGACCCGCAGGGTTGTTGACGCGGCTGATCGGGGGGTGGCCTCCGAGTGCGGTGTGGGTGCGGTGGTGGTTGTAGGTGT
>NZ_JBHWGS010000039.1:0-5072 GCF_042732975.1 Streptomyces sp. NPDC059743
CGTGGTGTGAAGGTGGATCCTGGTGTGGGTTTGGTGTCGGGGTCGGAGGTGTATTTTTCGAGTTGGTCGGTGGATGCGCTGGCGCGGGTGATCGGCGGGGTTCCGGGTGTGCGGGAGTGGGTGGCGCCGCGCCGGGTCCCGTTCGTAGGCGTGGTGGACGGGACCGTACGGGTGCCGGGACGACCTGCGCGTACGGTGTCGGAGCGGGAGCTGCGCGTCCTCGAACTCTGCGACGGAGTACGGCTGTTCACCGATATCGTGGACGAGGTCTCCCGGGCCGAGGGCCACGAGGTATCGCCCGCCGAGATCACCGAGACCTTGGAGTGGCTCGTCGCCCAGCGCTGGGTCGCCTGGAAACTGGACGTCCCTGCGGGCACCTTCCCGGAACGCGCCCTGCGCTCCTTCGTGGAGACGATCGGCGACGCGGAGCTGCGCGAACCGGCCCTCGCCAAGCTGGACATACTCGAACGAGGCCGTGACCGGGTACAGGCGGCCGGCTTCGACGCCGACGAACTGTGCGAGGCGCTCGCCGCGCTCGAAGCCGACTTCGCCGAACTGACCGAAGCCTCCGCCCAGCGGGAGAAGGGCGCCCGTACCGCGCCCAACCGCGCGCTGGTCTACTCCGACTGCCGCAGATCGGCCACCGCCACGGTGGGCACCGCCGTACTGGAGCAGCTCACTCCACTGGAGCTCTGCCTGACCGGCGCCCGCTGGATGACCAACCGGTTCGCCGAAACCGTCGGCGGACGTATCAAGGAGGCGTACGAGCGGCTGCGCGCCCGGCAGGACCGCGTCGATCTCGGCTCCCTCTGGTTCGAGTGCCTGCCCGCGCCGCACAGCGAGTCGATCGCGGACATCGACCGTATCCAGGCCGAACTGCGCGAGCGCTGGGCGCGGATCATCAACGCTCCGGCCGGAGCCCGGCGCGTACGGCTCTCCTCCGCCGATATCGCCGACCAGGTCCAGGAGGCCTTCGGCGAACCGGGCCGCGGCTGGTCCCTGGCCCGCTACATCAGTCCCGATGTCATGGTCATCGCCGATGATCTCGACGCGGTGGAGCGCGGTGAGTTCGAGCTCGTCCTCGGTGAACTGCATGTCGCCATGAACACCTTGGGCGCCTCGCTCTTCGTCCATCAGCACCCGGAGATGCAGGAGCTGATCGACGAGACCACGACCGACTTCCCCGGGCCACGGCTGATGCCCATGCTGCCCAAGGAACTTCCGCTGAAGTGGTCCACCCGCAGCAGACCGTCCCTGGACCGTCCGCAGGACTACTACGTCGCCATCGTGGACCAGACCGCGGACCCGAACCGGCCGCGCACGGTCCGCTGCGGTGACGTACTGGTGGAGGAGCGGGACGGGCAGTTGAAGGCGCTGCTGCCCGACGGTTCTGTCTTCGATCTGCTCGATGTGTTCAGCCACGCCATGACCAACCGGGTCATGGACCGCTTCACCCTGCGGCCCGACACCGACCGTTCGCCGCGCATCACCATCGACTCGACCGTGGTGGCCCGCGAGACCTGGAAGTTCGTCGCCTCGGAGATGGAGTTCGCGGGCGAGAAGAGTGAGGCGCGTCGGTTTGTGCGGGCGCGTCAGTGGCGGTCGGCGCAGGAGTTGCCGCGGTGGGTGTTCGTGGTGTCTCCGACGGAGCCGCGTCCGTTCTTTGTCGATTTCGACAGTCCGGTGTACGTGAATATCTTCGCGAAGGCGGCGCGCAGGCTGGCGCGGAAGGATCCGGCGGCGCGTATGACGGTCAGCGAGATGCTGCCGACGCCGGAGCAGGCCTGGCTGACCGACGACGAAGGCAACAAGTACACCTCCGAACTCCGCTTCGTCGCCGTCGACCGCACCACGGAGATGGGAGAGGAAGGATGACCGGCGCACATCGGCCGGACGGCGCGGGCAGCCCGGTGGACGACATCCTCGCCCACGCCACGCGCGATCCGGGCGCCATCGCCGTCGTCACGCCGGACACAGAGCTCTCGTACGGAGAACTCGCGGGCAGGATCGACCAGTTGGCCCGGACTCTCACCGTCCGGGGAGTGGGCCCCGAGGAGGTCTGCGCCATCGCCGTCGAACGCGGTATCGACGCCGTTGTCGCGATGGCGGCGGTGCTACGGGCCGGCGGCGCGTTCCTCACACTCGATGTCGAACTGCCGTTGCCACGGCTGGTGTCCATGGCCGAGAGTGGACGGGCCCGGTTTCTGCTCACCACCACCGCTCTCGCCGAGCGGCTCGTCCTGCCCGTGACCGGACCGACTCTGCTGCTCGACCGGCTTCCGGCGCCGGACCCGGACCCGGCCCGGGACACACTCCTCGCGCCTCTGGAGCCGTCGGCCGCACTCGGGCCGCGTTCGCTCGCGTACATCAGCCACACCTCCGGATCCACCGGTGCGCCTCACGCGGTCATGATCGAACGCGCCGGTCTCGACGCGTACATACGCTTTGTGGTCCGCGACTACGGACTCGGCCCGCACACAGTGGCCGTCCAGCTCGCGCCGCTCGGCTATGACGCGTCCATCAGGGATATCTTCGCGCCGCTCGTCGCGGGCGGCCGTCTCGTCCTGGTCGACCGCGCCCGGCTGCTGCGCGCCGACACCTTCGCGGCCACACTCCGGGAGTACGGCGCGGACACCGTACTGAGCACCACACCGTCGTTGCTCACCTTCCTCGCACAGGGACCGGACGCGGCCGAACGGCTGGGCGGCGTACGCACGGTGGTCTCCAGCGGCGAATCGCTGCGGCCCTTTCTCGCCGCCGGCGGGCGCGCGCTCGTCGACGGTCTGCTGGTGAACCAGTACGGTCCCACCGAATGCACGATGACCTCCACCCGGTACAAGGTGCCCGCCGTACCCGACACCTCCGTCGATGTCATCGGCACTCCCATCGACGGTGTCACCGTCCAGGTGCTGGACGACGATCTGCGCGCGGTGCCCGACGGCGCGGTGGGAGAGCTGTACATCGGCGGTGTCGGCGTCGCCCGGGGCTATCGCGGGCTGGCCGCCCTGACGGCCGGGCGCTTCCTGCCCGATTCCTCGGGCCCGCCCGGCGCCCGTATGTACCGCACCGGTGATCTGGCCCGGCGGCTGCCCGGCGGCGAGCTGGAGTATCTCGGCCGGTCCGACCGGCAGATCAAGATCCGCGGCCATCGGGTGGATCCGGCGGAGATCGAGGGCGCACTGCTCACGCATCCTCATATCACCGGCGCCGTGGTCACCGCCGAGACCGACGGCCAGGGACGGACCTGGCTGTACGCGCATGTCACCGGCCTGCCCTCCGGGACCGGCGACGCGTCCGTACGCGCGCACCTCGCCGGCACGCTGCCGCCTCATATGCTGCCGAGGCGGTTCAGCCGTATCGACCGGCTGCCGGTGACGCGCAGCGGCAAGACCGACCGTGGCATACTCGGCCGGTCGGCCGCGCCGATGTCCGCTGCGCCGATGTCCGCTGCACCGGTGTCTGCCGCGCCGGTGTCCGTCGCGCCGGTGGCGGAGCGTGTGTCATGACGGCGGCGGGCACGCGGCTGGTCCATGCGGACACCGGACTCGGGCACACGGACACCGGGCTGGGTCACGCCGATCTGCGACTCGGCCCTGCCGATGTCCGGCTCGGTCACGCCGACGTTCTCGCCGCCGCCGAGCGGATCGCGCCGTACATACGGCGTACGCCACTGCTGACGGCCGGCTCACTGCCCGGCGTTCTGCTCAAGGCCGAACACCTCCAGCACAGCGGCTCGTTCAAGCTGCGCGGAGCGGCGAACGCGCTGCTGGCCCTGGGCGCCCATGACATCGTCACCGGTTCCTCGGGCAATCACGGTCTGGCGGTGGCCGCTCTCGCCGGGCCGCTCGGTGTCCGCGTCACGGTCGTCATGGCGGCCGGAGCGAGCGAGGCGAAGGCGCGGGCCGTCGCGGCCCTCGGCGCGCGGGTCATCCGGAGCGGCGGCGGAGTCGCCGAACGGGACCGGTACGCGCGGGACTTCGCGGAGCGTACGGGAGCGGTACTGGTGCCCTCGTCGGACCATGAACTCGTGGCGGCCGGACAGGGCACCGTCGCCCTGGAGATCTTCGAGGACGCGCCTGGCACCGACACCGTCTTCGTCCCGACCGGTGGCGGCGGTCTGCTCGGCGGTGTGTGTCTCGCCGCGGCAGGGCTGACACGGCCGGTACGGATCGTCGGTGTGGAGCCCGCGGGCACCCGGCGCTACGCGCGCGCTCTGGCCGCCGGGCATCCGGTCGAGCTGCCGCCCAGTGACACCGTCGCCGACGGACTGCGCGGCCAGCGCGCGGGCGAGATCCTCTTCCCTGTGATCAGACAGCGCGTGGACGAACTGGTCGGAGTCACCGACGAGGCGATCGTCCAGGCGACGGGCCTGCTGCATGCGGCCGGCATCCCGGCGGAGCCCAGTGGCGCCGTCGCCCTGGCCGGAGCGCTGCACCGAGGCTTCGACGGCACGGCCGCGGTGATCGTGTCCGGCGGAAACGATCCGGCGGCGCTGGCCGCCCGAACGGCCGCTCTCTGACGGGCTGTTGAGCGCGGGCCGCAGGCCCGTGTCGACGGCGCACATCACCACTCTCGACAACATCACTGACATCACGAATGCCACGAATACCACTCAAGGAGAACATCATGACCACGGCGGAACAGCACACGGTCGACACCTCCCAGCTTCCCGAACTCATCGCGGGCTTCTACCGGGAGACTCTCGGTGACACCACTCTCGACACCACGAGCGACTTCTTCGAGACGGGCGGCGACTCCCTGGCTGCCTTCCAGATCATCGCCCGGCTCCAGGACACCCTCCACACCGAGCTGCCCGTGGCGCTCATCTTCACCTATCCCTCGCCGGCCGAACTCGCAGAGGTCCTCGCCGCGGATCTCGCGGACCGCGCGGCCGAACAGGTCTAGGAGGAGATCCGGATGACCGAGGAATCCGTTTCGCTGAGCGGGCGATGGCGCCTCTGGGACCAGGTGGGCCTGCGTGGTCCGGGTTTTCCGGTGTCGGGGGTGTTGGGTTTGGCGCCGGTTGGTCTGGGTGTGGCGGCGGACAAGTTTGGTGTGGGGGAGGTGTTGTC
>NZ_JBHWGS010000040.1:0-1793 GCF_042732975.1 Streptomyces sp. NPDC059743
GACGCTGTTGGTTAATTCGGGGTCTGGCTACTTCGCCCCGCCGGATGCGGCGGGGCGAAGTGCTGCGAAGTGGCTTATGCGGGTGCGGGCTCGGGGCGTGTCGGTGAGGTGAGCGTCGATGCGGGCGAGGTTGATGGCAGCGCCCGTGAGCTGGTGCTGAAGGCAGGTCTTGGTCAGGCCGCGATAGCGGGCTCTGCGCATGCCGCAGCGTTGGACTCCTTGAGCGATGGTGCCCTCGACGCCGGCACGGATTTGGTAGCGCTCCTTCCACTCGTCGGTCTGCTGGAGGGCGCGAGTCTGTTGGAGGGTGTCGTACTCCTCGCGGGGCCGGAGCGTGAGCTGTCGGCGCTGGGTCGTTGGTGTGCTGAGGCAGTCACGCCGCTGTGGACAGGGGCGGCAGTCCAGGACGGAGAAAGCGACCCGGAGCACGGGCATTCGCCGCTGTGAGCTGTGAACGGCCCACGATTTGCTGGTATGGCCGTTCGGGCAGGTCACGCGCTTGTTGTCCCAGTCGATGGTGAAGGCGTCTTGGCCGTAAGTACCGTCACCGCGCGAGGACTGGATGCTGTTGACTGCCTGGAGAGGGCCGTGCAATTCGACGCCGTAGTCCCGGCGCGCGGCAACCATGGCGGGGCTGTTGGCATAGCCAGTGTCGACCCAGTGCTCTTCAGGCAGCAGCCCTCGCTGGGCCAGACCGGCATGGACCACGGCAGCCATGCGGTCGTCGTTGATCGCGGCTGTGGTGGTGGCCACGTTCGTGATCAGGTGCAGGTCCCCCGGGCCGCATGTCTCGGTCAGATGGACCTTGTAACCGTCCCAGTCCAAGTCTCGTTTGGAGCCGGTACGAGTCTCGGTGTCATAGGGAGTGACCAGGCGCTTTGCGCCCGGCGGGCGGTCTTTTGGGTTTCTGCGCTGCACCTCGCCCTCGACTAGGTGGAAGTGATGGACCCAAATCTGGCGCAGGATCTCGACCTGCGGCAGAGACCTCAGCAGGCCGGGTGCATCCGGAGCGGTCACAGCCTGGAGTAACCGCATGCCGTCGGCACCGATCCGTCGGCCGACCTCCTCCCGCTTGGTGCGGGCCTTGGGGAACCGCGAGTCCTCGGCCCGGGTGGCGTAGTGCCGGAACCAGTCGGGCTCGGCCACATGGTCCAGCCACTCGGGGGCAGCTTGGGCCAGTGCGTTCAGTGCGGCGCGCAACGTCTCCGCCACCATCTCCAGCCAGGCCAGCTCCCGTGCCGCGGACAGGACATGGGTGGAGTCAGTGCGCGCCTTTCCGCCACCGGCCAGCAGGCCCTTCTCCCGGGCCGCGATCAGAATGCCGTCCAGGACCCGGCGCCCGGCATCCGCTTCCACCAGCCGGTCCCTGAACTCCGACAGCACCGAGAAGTCGAAGCCCGGATCACCCAGCTCCAGCCCGAGCGCGTACTTGAAGTCGATCCTGGCCCGCACCGCCTCCGCGGCCTGCCGGTCGGTGAGCCCTTCCACGAACTGCAACACCAGCACCAGCGCCAGCCGCCCCGGCGACCAAGCGGGCCTGCCCCGCGCCGGAAACAAGTCCGTGAACTGCTCGTCGGTGAACAGCACCCCCAGCTCGTCCCGGACCCGGACCGCCAGACTGCCCTTCGGGAAAGCAGCCCTCGCCACCCGCACCGTCTCCGCCGGAATCTCCCCCGACTCCTTCGGCTGCATCGACACCCGCACCCACCCCCTACGACAACGTCGGCCTTCAAGACCTCAACCAGGTCTTGAAGGCCGACGTCACGCTCAGCCCGAATTAACCAACAGCATCC
>NZ_JBHWGS010000041.1:0-1460 GCF_042732975.1 Streptomyces sp. NPDC059743
TGATGCTCCTATTGTTCGTCAAGCGGTTTGGAGCCAGTTGCGGTAGGTGTGGGCGAGGTCGTCGTCTCGGCGGATTCCGCGTTCCAGGGTGGAGATGGTGGCTGGCCAGACCCCGAAGTGGTGTGCGGCGGTGGTGAGGGTGATGTTCTTGGACTGCCGCAGGGGTCTCAGGTCGGCGATGCCGGGAATGGTGACCGTGGTGGTCAGGCAGCGGAACATCTCCCGGGCGATGGCTCGCTTCAGGAGCCGGATGATCTCCTTCTTCGTGCGGCCGGCGGCGGTCTGCCGTGCCACGTATGCGCGGGTGTGGGAGTCTCCGGCCATGCGGACCAGTGCGATGCGGTAGAGGGCGGCGTTGGCCGCTCGGTCTCCGCCGCGTGAGAGGCGGTGCCGGTTGGTTCTGCCGCTGGAGGCGGGGACCGGTGCGGCTCCGCAGAGGGCGGCGAAGGAGGCTTCGGTCCGCATGCGTTCGGGGTTGCCTCCCGCTGTGATCAGCAGTTGGGCGGCTGTGTCGGGGCCGACCCCGTAGGTGGCCCGCAGGCCGGGGTTGTGGACGGTGACTTCGCTGTCCAGGGCCTTGGTCAGGGCCTCGTGCTCGGCGGTCAGTTCTTTGACGCGTCGGGCGAGGCTCTTCAGCGCGGTGAGGACCGCGGTGTGGACGGCGTCTCCGGCCGGCCGCAGGCGGGCCAGGGCGTCGGTGCGGTCCGTTCCTTTGAGCTGCCCGTATCCGGTGCGGATGCTCTCGGGGGCGGTGATGAGGATGTGGGTGATCTGGTTCAGGGCTGCGGTGCGTGCTTTGACGGCGGAGCGGGCGGCGTTGTGCAGGGCGCGTATTCCGGCGACGGTGTCGTCCTTGGGGGCGCTGGAGGCCCGTCCGGACAGGGCGGCGCGGGCGGCTGCGTAGGCGTCGATGGGGTCGGACTTGCCGATGCGGCGGCGTTCGGCCCGGTCGGGGCGGTTGACCTCGATGACCGGGTGCCCGTGTGAGCGGGCGGTGCGGGTGAAGCCGGCTCCGTAGGAGGAGGTGCCTTCCACGCCGATCGCGATCACGTTGCCGTGGGCGGTCAGGAAGGCCAGGGCCGCGGCGTATCCGGCGGCGGTGGTGGTGAACTCGGCGTCTGCGAGGTGGCCGCCGTTGTCGCTGATGACCGCGACGTGGAGGGTGTCGGCGTGGGAGTCGACCCCGCCGAACACATCCTGGTCCACGGTGTCCGCTGCGGCTTCTGATGTCATGCTGTTGATGCCTTCCCAACCGGAGGTGGGCACCGGCCGGGTGGCGCAGACAGGACATCGAGGGGGCTTCTGGCCAAGCTCCTATCAGGTCATGTTCCGCCCGGCCGGAGCCATGAGAACAGGTCCCGGCGGCCGGACAGAACAATCGGAAGACAGCCCAGCAGGGCGCCAGTCAGTGCCCGAGCCACGACCACCGGAACCTGAGTATCAGCTTCGATGTCAGTGCC
>NZ_JBHWGS010000042.1:0-1408 GCF_042732975.1 Streptomyces sp. NPDC059743
CTTAGTACTCCAGCGGGATTTCGTGTCCTGGGCTGGGACCGTTCGTTGTACGGGGTGTGGCGGGGACTGTTGAAGTAGACGTGTGGGCAGCCGAGTTGGAGTCGTTGCTGGGCAGGGTGGCGGGTCTGTTCGGGCGAGTTGATCTGCGGTGGAGGATGCGGGATTACGTCCGCGGGCTGCTGGGCCCGGTCGGCCGGAAGAACGGCTGGCAGCTCGCTGAATACGCAGGCCACCGTACTCCTGAAGGGTTCCAGCACCTCTTGAACGGGGCCCGCTGGGACGCTGAGGGGCTGCGTGACGAGGTGCGGGACTATGTGGTCGAGCACTTGGGGCAGGGTGGTGTGCTGATCATCGATGACACGGGGTTCGTCAAGAAGGGCACCACGTCGGCGGGAGTGGGCCGGCAGTACACCGGCACGTCGGGGAAGATCGACAACTGCCAGATCGGGGTGTTCGCCGCCTACGCCACCGGGCGGGGCAGGGCTCTGGTGGACCGGGAGCTGTATCTCCCGAAGTCCTGGACGGGAGACAGGGAACGGTGCCGGGCGGCGAAGATTCCCGAGGAGCGCGGGTTCGCGACCAAGGGCGACCTGGCAAAAACCATCATTGCCCGTACGATGGCTGCTGGCACGCCGGTCGCCTGGGTCACCGCGGACGAGGCATACGGCCAGGACTGGAACTTCCGCCGCCGCCTCGAACAGCACGGCCTGGGCTACGTGCTCGCCGTCCCCAAGTCCCAGCAGATCAAGTCCCTCGCCGGGATCTGGCGTATCGACCAGCTCATCGACGAGGCACCGGCCGATGCCTGGCAACGGCTCTCCTGCGGGCCCGGGGCCAAAGGGCCGCGCGTCTACGACTGGGCCGCCGCGAAACTCCCGGTCAGCCTGGTCTTCGACCCCGATCCGCCCACCCACCACCGGTGGGTCCTTGCCCGCCGCAGCCTCTCCGACCCCAACGAGGTCGCCTACTACACGGCCTATGCCCCCACCACTGCCGACGTGCCGAAACTCGTACAGATCGCGGGCGCCCGATGGGCGGTGGAGGAGTGTTTCCAGGCCGCGAAGAACGAGTGCGGCCTCGACCAGTACGAAGTCCGCCGCTATCCGGGCTGGTACCGGCACATCACCCTCGCCATGCTCGCCCACGCCTTCCTCACCGCACTCGCCGCACGCACAGACACTCCCGCAAAAGGGGCCGCAGAAACGAATCCACCAGCCTCGTCCCCCTCACGGTGGCAGAGATCCGAAGACTTCTGGCAGCTCTCCTCCCCGCCCCGGGACCACCCCGCGATCTCCTGACCCACGCACTGAACTGGTCACACTGGCGCAGAAAACACCAAGCCACAGCACAACGATCCCACTACAACCGAAGAACCAGCCCAGGACACGAAATCCCGCTGGAGTACTAA
>NZ_JBHWGS010000043.1:0-1104 GCF_042732975.1 Streptomyces sp. NPDC059743
CTAGGGCGGGTATTGAGTCGTGATCAACCTGCGGTTCGCGTGAGGTCCTTGATCCAGATCGTGGAGGCGCGGAGGTGCAGGCCTGCGAGGTAGCTGGCGGGGGTTTTGTCGTAGCGGGTGCCGATGCCTCGCCAGGCTTTCAGCTTGTTGATCAGCCGCTCAACGGTGTTTCTCTCCTTGTGAAGGGCGGCGTCGTGGCTGGTGGGTCGGCCGCCCCTGCTGCCCTTCTTCTTCCGGTTGGCAGCCTGGTCCTTCTTCTCCGGGATGACCGCCTTGATCTGGCGTTTGCGCAGGTAGGCGCGGTTGGTCCGGGACGAGTACGCCTTGTCGCCGGCGACCGCGCCCGGCCGGGTGCGAGGACGCCCGACTGGGCCGCGGACCCGGACCTTCTTGAGCACGGGGATGAACTGCGGGCTGTCGGCGGCCTGTCCGGCGGTCAGGATGAGCGCGAGCGGGCGGCACTTGCGGTCGGCGGCGAGGTGGACCTTGCTGGTCTGCCCGCCGCGCGATCGCCCAAGCAGGGCGGCCTTCAGCCGGATTCTGCGTCGGCGCCGGATGCGGCGTCGCTCTTCCCGGGCGGGGTCGCTGTCACCGTTGCGCCCGTCTTGTCCCTCCGGGCCGCCCCCTTTGACCGGGCTTTTTCCTCCTCGGCTGCAGCCTTCTCCAGGGCGGCGAGAACCTCGGGTGCCAGGTGCATCCCGGCGGCGTCGTGGTGGGCGCGGGCAGTGGTGGAGTCCACGCTGACCAGGGACAAGTCCACCTCGCCCCGCTCCGCCGCCTCCGCGATCAGACCCTCCAGCAGGGCCTCGAAGACGCCCGCATCACGCCACTGGCGGAAGCGGTTGTGGACGGTCGACCAGGCGCCGAACTCCGCCGGCATCTCCCGCCACTGCCCGCCCGTCCTGAACCGCCAGATCACACCCGCGAACTGCAGCCGCAGCCGCTCGGGATACGGGCCGTACTCGCCGATCGGCAGATACGGACCAATGAACTCCCACTCGGCATCGCTCAGTTGCACTCGCGTCACTCAAGACGGTCTACCGGTCCAGGCTCCACCACAAGGGCAAATCCCGCAGATTGATCACGACCCGATACGCGGCCTAG
>NZ_JBHWGS010000044.1:0-1053 GCF_042732975.1 Streptomyces sp. NPDC059743
TGTATTGATCACGAGCGTTGTTGACACGTGCCGGTGCTTGATCATGGCGAAGACCTCCGGTGTGGTGGAGCTGTCTAGGACTGCACCGCACGGAGGTCTTCGTGTCCCACCGTAATGCCCGGCTGACCGTTCACGGCAGACGGATCCTCATCGAGCGTGTCCACGCGGGCCGCCCGGTCGCGCATGTCGCCGCCGAGATGGGCATCTCGCGGACCACGGCCCACAAGTGGGTCCGCCGCTACGCCAGGGAAGGTGAGGCAGGCCTGCACGACCGCCCCAGCCGGCCTCTGTCAACACCGCACCGCACCGCGGCCGGCCTTGAGGCCCGGATCTGTGAACTGCGCACGGCCCGCAAACTCGGCCCGGCCCGGATCGGCCCCATCCTCGGTATGCCCGCCTCGACCGTCCACCGGGTCCTGACCCGCCACGGACTGAACCGGCTGGCCTTCATGGACCGGCCCACCGGCACCGTGATCCGCCGCTACGAACGCGACCGCCCCGGCGAACTGATCCACGTCGACGTCAAGAAACTCGGCCGGATCCCCGACGGCGGCGGCTGGCGGGTCCACGGACGCCAGGCAGCCAGGGCCACCCGGCAGGGCGTCGGCTACGACTGCGTGCACTCCGCCGTCGACGACCACACCCGCCTGGCCTACAGCGAAGTCCACTCCGACGAGAAAGCCGCCACCTGCGCCGCCTTCCTGCGCAGAGCAGCAGCCCACTTCGCCACCCTGGGAATCACCCGGATCGAACGCGTCCTGACCGACAACGCCTGGTCCTACCGCAAAAGCACCCTGTGGAAACAAGCCCTGGCCGACCTCGGCGCGACCGGCAAACTCACCCGCGCCTACCGCCCCCAGACCAACGGCAAAGTCGAACGCTTCAACCGCACCCTGCTCGACGAATGGGCCTACCTGCGGCCCTACACCACCAACACCGAGCGGACCGCAGCCCTGACAGACTTCCTCCACACCTACAACCACCACCGCACCCACACCGCACTCGGAGGCCACCCCCCGATCAGCCGCGTCAACAACCCTGCGGGTCAATACA
>NZ_JBHWGS010000045.1:0-1014 GCF_042732975.1 Streptomyces sp. NPDC059743
GTAAGCGAGTGGTGGACGGTTCACGAGTGAGAATGCAGGCATGAGTAGCGATACACACGTGGGAAACGTGTGCGCCGATTGACTAAGGGTTCCTGGGTCAAGCTGATCTGCCCAGGGTAAGTCGGGACCTAAGGCGAGGCCGACAGGCGTAGTCGATGGACAACCGGTTGATATTCCGGTACCCGCTTTGGAACGCCCAGTATCGAATCAGACGATGCTAAGGCCGTGAAGCCGTCCTGGAGCCTTCGGGCGAAGGGGAGTGGTGGAGCCGTCGGACCAGATCTGTAGTAGGTAAGTGATGGGGTGACGCAGGAAGGTAGTCCATCCCGGGCGGTGGTTGTCCCGGGGTAAGGGTGTAGGGCGTTGTGCAGGTAAATCCGTGCAACATGTGTCTGAGACCTGATGCCGAGCCGATTGTGGTGAAGTGGATGATCCTATGCTGTCGAGAAAAGCCTCTAGCGAGTTTCATGGCGGCCCGTACCCTAAACCGACTCAGGTGGTCTGGTAGAGAATACCGAGGCGTTCGGGTGAACTATGGTTAAGGAACTCGGCAAAATGCCCCCGTAACTTCGGGAGAAGGGGGGCCACACCAGGTGACGGCACGTGCTGTTTGAGCTTGGGGTGGCCGCAGAGACCAGCGAGAAGCGACTGTTTACTAAAAACACAGGTCCGTGCGAAGCCGTAAGGCGATGTATACGGACTGACGCCTGCCCGGTGCTGGAACGTTAAGGGGACCGGTTAGTCAATCTTCGGGTTGGCGAGGCTGAGAACTTAAGCGCCAGTAAACGGCGGTGGTAACTATAACCATCCTAAGGTAGCGAAATTCCTTGTCGGGTAAGTTCCGACCTGCACGAATGGCGTAACGACTTCTCGACTGTCTCAACCATAGGCCCGGTGAAATTGCATTACGAGTAAAGATGCTCGTTTCGCGCAGCAGGACGGAAAGACCCCGGGACCTTTACTACAGTTTGATATTGGTGTTCGGTTCGGCTTGTGTAGGATAGGTGGGAGACT